>NZ_JALIGG010000055.1:0-447394 GCF_024764965.1 Scandinavium tedordense
TCCGACTTGACAGACCGCCTGCGTGCGCTTTACGCCCAGTAATTCCGATTAACGCTTGCACCCTCCGTATTACCGCGGCTGCTGGCACGGAGTTAGCCGGTGCTTCTTCTGCGAGTAACGTCAATCGTTGCGGTTATTAACCACAACGCCTTCCTCCTCGCTGAAAGTACTTTACAACCCGAAGGCCTTCTTCATACACGCGGCATGGCTGCATCAGGCTTGCGCCCATTGTGCAATATTCCCCACTGCTGCCTCCCGTAGGAGTCTGGACCGTGTCTCAGTTCCAGTGTGGCTGGTCATCCTCTCAGACCAGCTAGGGATCGTCGCCTAGGTGAGCCATTACCCCACCTACTAGCTAATCCCATCTGGGCACATCCGATGGCAAGAGGCCCGAAGGTCCCCCTCTTTGGTCCGAAGACGTTATGCGGTATTAGCTACCGTTTCCAGTAGTTATCCCCCTCCATCGGGCAGTTTCCCAGACATTACTCACCCGTCCGCCGCTCGTCACCCAGAGAGCAAGCTCTCCTGTGTTACCGCTCGACTTGCATGTGTTAGGCCTGCCGCCAGCGTTCAATCTGAGCCATGATCAAACTCTTCAATTTAAGTTTGATGCTCATGAATTAAACTTCGTAATGAATTACGTATGTTCACTCATAAGACTTGGTATTCTATTTAGCGTCTTTCGACGTTTAAGAATCCATGTCACTTTGAGTGCCCACACAGATTGTCTGATAAATTGTTAAAGAGCAGTGAGTTACGCGCTTTCGCTTGCTAACTCGAGGTCCCGTATAATACGTTTTCCTCATTCAGAGTCAAGCGTTTATTTTCGCTTTTCTCTGTCAGGATTTCCTGAGAAACCCTTCTGACCCGGCGGCTAGCGTGCCGTTGTTCCGTGTCAGTGGAGGCGCATTATAGGGAGTTCTGACGAGACGGCAAGAGGAAATTTGAATTAATTTATCGTTCGCGCTTTTTTTCATCAAACCACTCATAAAAGCATCATTAATTGCACTATCTGCTGTTTTTACCGCCGAATGTTATCTCTGAATGGCATACTAGAAAGGTAATTCGATATGAAGGAAAGGCATCTATGTCCTTGAGCGCGCAACAGCTAGCGGCACAAAAGAACATTTCTTGGGTTCTTGCCGAGAAACTGGCGCAGAAGATTTTAACCGGCGAATACCCGCCGGAGTGCATCCTCCCCGGAGAGATGGAGTTGGGCGAGCAGTTTGGCGTAAGCCGTACCGCCGTTCGTGAAGCGGTTAAGACGCTGACGGCAAAAGGAATGGTTTTGCCGCGTCCACGCATTGGCACCCGAGTGATGCCCCGTTGCGACTGGAACTTTCTTGATAAAGAGCTGATATCCTGGTGGCTCACGGAAAGTAACTTTGAAGAAGTCGTTGAACACTTCCTTGTTATGCGCAGCAGTCTTGAACCGCAGGCCTGCATGCTGGCGGCTACGCTCGGCAGTGCGGAACAAAAAGCCCGACTGAATACATTAATGGAAGATATGGTCCATCTGAAGCGGCACTTTGACCGCCAGCGCTGGATTGAAGTGGATATGGCCTGGCACGAACAAATCTATGCGATGAGCTCCAACCCATTTCTGACCTCCTTTGCTTCACTGTTTCATTCTGTCTATCAGACCTACTTTGCCGCCATCACGCAAAACGAAGTGGTGAAGCTCGATCTGCACCAGGCCATTGTGGATGCCATTCAGGAAAGCGATGGCCCTCGTGCCTGGCAGGCTTGCCAGGCACTGTTAACGGCCCCAAACACCCAGGCTACTAAATAGATGACCGAGAAGAAATCACGCAGTATGGCCGGTTTGCCGTGGATTGCGGCGATGGCCTTCTTTATGCAAGCGCTGGATGCCACCATCCTGAACACTGCGCTCCCCGCGATTGCCCACAGCCTGAACCGCTCTCCACTGGCGATGCAGTCGGCCATTATCAGTTACACCCTGACGGTGGCGATGCTTATCCCGGTCAGCGGCTGGCTGGCCGATCGCTTCGGTACGCGTCGCATCTTTATGATTGCCGTGAGTCTGTTTACCTTGGGCTCGCTGGCGTGCGCCCTGTCAGGTTCGTTAACGCAGCTGGTCATCTTCCGCGTTATTCAGGGGGTTGGCGGCGCAATGATGATGCCCGTCGCCCGCCTGGCGCTGCTACGAGCCTATCCGCGCAGTGAGCTTTTACCGGTTCTGAACTTCGTGACCATGCCTGGGCTGGTTGGCCCAATTCTGGGACCGGTGCTGGGTGGCGTACTGGTGACCTGGGCCAGCTGGCACTGGATTTTCCTGATTAACATCCCGATCGGCATCGCCGGCCTGCTGTATGCCCGCAAATATATGCCGAACTTCACCACTCCGCGCCGCCGATTTGATATGACCGGCTTCTTGCTGTTCGGCCTGAGTTTGGTTCTGTTTTCCAGCGGGATGGAGCTGTTCGGTGAGAAAATTGTCGCGACGTGGATAGCGCTGGCCATCATTGCGGTCAGTGTTCTTCTATTACTGGCTTATATTCGCCACGCTCGTCGTCATCCCACCCCACTCATCGCGCTGCCGATGTTTAAAACGCGCACCTTCTCCGTGGGAATTGTCGGCAACCTCGCCACCCGTCTCGGTACCGGCTGCGTTCCGTTCCTGATGCCG
Organism: Scandinavium tedordense; assembly: GCF_024764965.1. Classification (NCBI taxonomy): domain Bacteria; kingdom Pseudomonadati; phylum Pseudomonadota; class Gammaproteobacteria; order Enterobacterales; family Enterobacteriaceae; genus Scandinavium; species Scandinavium tedordense. Next base: position 2,651 of record NZ_JALIGG010000055.1, read on the forward strand.
TTGATGTTGCAGGTTGGGTTTGGTTATCCGGCGCTGATCGCCGGCTGCATGATGGCGCCTACGGCGTTAGGGTCAATTCTGGCGAAATCTACGGTGACGCAGGTGCTACGTTGGCTGGGATATCGTAAAACGCTGGTAGGGATAACAGTGTTTATCGGCCTGATGATTGCGCAGTTCTCGCTGCAGTCACCGTCCATGCCGGTGTGGATGCTGGTCCTGCCTTTATTCGTACTGGGAATGGCGATGTCGACGCAGTTTACGTCGATGAACACTATAACGCTGGCTGACCTGACAGACGAAAACGCCAGCAGCGGCAATAGCGTGCTGGCCGTGACGCAGCAGCTGTCTATTAGTCTTGGGGTGGCGATCAGCGCCGCAGTGCTGCGCTTTTATGAAGGGTTCGACAGCAGCAACACCGTGGAACAGTTCCACTATACCTTTATTACGATGGGCGCTCTGACCGTAGTATCAGCGGTAACATTTATGCTGTTAAAACCGAAAGATGGTCGCAATCTGATTAAAGAGCGGCACAAGAAAGCTTAGGCCGAACCTCGCACCACCAGTTCGGGCGTCAGCTGCACACGCTGCTGTTTCTGCCCGGGCTGTGCCATTCGGTGAATCAATACGTCGATAGCCAGCTCGCCCAGCTCATCTTTGGGCTGATGGATTGTCGTTAGCGGCGGCGTCATATAGGCCGCCAGTTCGATATCGTCATAACCCACTACCGCCACATCACGTGGAATATTAAGCCCCACCTGATACAACGCCTGATAAACCCCGACCGCCATTGCATCATTGCCCACGAACACCGCCTGCGGTGGCTCAGGCAGCGCCAGCAATGCCTGCATCGCCGTTAATCCGCCGCCAAATTCAAAATTGCTGGTAATAATGTAGCCATCGACAATTGGCAATCCACTGCGCGCCATCGCCGCCTGATACCCTTCGAGACGCAGACGCGCGGGCGTTTTGTCCAGCGGACCGGCAATACAGGCTATACGGCGATAACCTTTGTCGATCAGATACTGTGTCGCCATGTCCCCGCCGAGCAAAGAGTTATCCTGAATAATATCGCTGTCACCGTCGAACGGCGCCCAGTCCATCATCACCGTCGGTATAGAAGGATAACGCTGGACGATTTCCGGCGACGGCTGGTGAGTTTCGGTACACAACAGCAATAAACCGTCTACGCGCTTTTGCATCAGCGTTTCGAGATTACTGTTCATCCGCTGCTCGTCGCCTTCGGTGTTGCAAAGCACCAGGCTGTAGCCGCGTTCAAAGCAGCTGCGTTCGACGCCGCGAACCAGTTCCGAGTAAAATGGATTGGTACTGGCAGTGATCAGCATGCCGATCGTATGGGTCTGGTTGAGTTTGAGGCTACGCGCCAGAGCCGAAGGCGCGTAGTTAAGGCTTTTAATGGCGGCATTCACCTTTTCGGTGATGCTTTCGCTGACAAACCGGTCTTTATTAATGACGTGAGAGACCGTCGAAGTAGAAACGCCCGCCAGGCGAGCAACATCCTTCATGGTAGTCACGTGTTACCCCTGCTGACGTAAGAAGTCATCGATCTCTTTGCGCCATGGAACAGAGGGCTGCGCGCCTTTGCGGGTCACGGCAATCGCCGCTGCCGCATGGGCAAAACGCAATGCTTCCGATAATTCAGTGCCTTCCAGCAGCGCCGTCATCAGCGCGCCGTTAAAGGTGTCGCCTGCAGCAATTGTGTCGATGGCATGCACTTTAAAGCCCGGTACGCGCTGACCGTTCCCTTTCTGACTGGCCCACACGCCGCGACTGCCGAGCGTAATAATGACCGTTTCGATGCCTTTATCATGCAGCACCTGCGCCGCGTTTGCGGCATCCTCATCATTTTCGACCCGCACGCCCGTCAGCTTTTCCGCTTCGGTTTCGTTAGGGGTGATGATATCCACCAGCGAAAGCAGTTCGTCCGGCAGTTCACGAGCCGGAGCCGGATTAAGCGCCACGGTCGTCTGGTTGTTGTGCGCTATTTTCGCCGCCGCCAGAACGCTTTCCAGTGGCGATTCCAGCTGCATTAGCAGCGCATCGGCGCTGGCAATACGGTCTTTTTGCTCCGCCACTCGCTCAGTTGTCAGCGCGGCATTTGCCCCCGCGTGAATACCGATGACATTCTCACCTTCACCATTAACAAAAATCAGCGCCACGCCGGTGGAAACGCCCGCCACAACGCTCACCGGCGCAATGTCGATATTGTCGCTCGCCAGTTGCTTACGCACTTGTTCGCCAGTGTCGTCATCGCCGGTACAAGCAATAAAAGCGATGTTCGCGCCGCTGCGTCCGGCGGCAACGGCCTGATTTGCGCCTTTTCCGCCAAACGCCACCTGATACTGGCTGCCAGTCACGGTTTCGCCCGGTCGCGGGAAAGATTCAAGGTTAAGAATGTGATCGGCATTGATACTGCCAAGGACGACGAGGTTACCTGCGGTTTTCATAATCATGAGTGTCCGATAAAGAGCGCCACCGGGATTTCCGGTGGCGCATGCCACACTTTTCTTTTTAGATTGTCCCCTCAGGCTCTTATTGGCCTGAATCGGTGATGACTTATTGCTTGATGACCAGTTTCAGGTCAACAGGATATTTGGCCTGAACCTTCTCACCTTTCAGCACCTTAGCAGCAACGTCAACGCCCTGGGCGCCGATTTGCTCTGGCAGCTGTGCAATCGTCGCAGACAGTTTGCCATCATTTACGGCTTTTTCGCCATCCGGAGTGCCATCAAAACCGACAACCATCACATCTGATTTACCGGCAGTCTGCAGCGCACGCAGTGCACCCAGCGCCATTTCATCGTTCTGCGCGAAAACAGCTTTCACATCAGGATGCGCGGTCAGCAGGTTCTGCATGACGTTCAGACCTTTTGTACGGTCGAAATCTGCTGGCTGGCTCGCCAGGACATCAAATTTGTGCGCCGCAACGGCCTGCTGGAAACCTTCGCCACGCTCACGAGCGGCAGACGTCCCTGCAATACCCTGCAGTTCAATAACCTTCGCGCCTTCACCGGCTTTCTTCGCGATGTAGTCGCCTGCAATTTTACCGCCTAGCACGTTATCAGACGCAATGTGGCTCACCACTTCGCCTTTAGACGCCTGGCGGTCTAGCGTAATCACAGGGATCTTCGCTTGGTTTGCCATTTTCACGGCGTTACCCACGGCATCGGAATCCGTTGGATTGATCAGAAGAATTTTGGTGCCACGTACGGTCAGGTCTTGAACGTTCGCCAGCTCTTTTGCCGGGTTGTTCTGAGAATCCAGTACCACCAGGTTGTAGCCCAGTTTATCCGCCTCTTTCTGCGCTCCGTCTTTCAGGGAAACGAAGAAAGGGTTGTTCAGCGTCGAGATAACCAACGCAATAGTGTCTTTCGCCATTGCGTTAGCACTTACGGTGGCGCTCAGTGCCACAGCAGAAACCAGGGTAGCCAGTTTTTTCATGTTCATATCTGAGATGTCCTGTTATGTCAGTTATTACTGCTTTTTGTTGTCTACCAGCACCGCCAGCAATATCACCACCGCTTTGACGATCATCTGGTAATAGGAGGAAACACCTAACAAATTCAAACCATTATTAAGGAAACCGAGAATCAATGCGCCGATCAGCGTCCCAACAATACGACCTTTGCCGCCTGCCAAACTGGTTCCGCCCAGCACCACCGCCGCAATCGCGTCGAGCTCATAGCCCGTACCGGCCGTCGGTTGCGCAGACGACAGACGCGCCACTTCTATAATGCCTGCCAGTGAGGCCAACATGCCGCACAGCGAATACACGATAATTTTGACTTTATTGACGCTGATCCCGGACAGACGCGTTGCCGCTTCGTTGCCGCCCAGCGCGTAGATATAACGACCCAAACGGGTGTGATGCAGCATGTACCACGCAGCAAGGAACACAATCGCCATGATCCACACCGGCGTCGGAATGCCCAGCGGACGGCCGATACCAAACCAGCCAAACACATCGGCATTATCGGTAAAGCCTGTATTCACCGGACTGCCGTTGGTGTACACCATCGTCACACCGCGCAGCAGCAGCATCATCACCAGAGTGGCGATAAATGCCTGCACGCGGCCTTTCGCCACAATCACGCCCGTCACTGCGCCAATCGCCGCGCCTAATGCCAGCGCAGCCGCGACGGCCACCAGCGCATTCACTTCGATACCGACAATCGACGCCGCAACCGCTCCGGTCAGGGCCAGCAACGAACCGACAGACAAATCGATGCCAGAGGTCAGAATAACCAGCGTCATCCCCACCGCCATAATGGCGTTGACCGACGTCTGTTGCAGGATGTTGAACAGGTTATTAACGGTAAAAAAGTTCGGACTCATGGTCGAGACAACGGCTATCAGCACCAGCAGAGCAATCAGCGACTTTTGCTCCAACAGCCACGCTTTGGTGAAATAACGGCGACCAGCAACAGCCTGGGTAGTCATCTTTCTTACTCCTGATTCACACGATTAAGCTTGCCCACAGCGGCAGCCATCAATACTTCTTGGGTGGCCTGCTCGCGTGTGAATTCACCGCCGAGATGCCCTTCGTGCATCACCATGATGCGGTCGCTCATGCCCAGCACTTCCGGCATCTCCGAAGAGACGAGAATGATGCTCAGACCATCGGCTTTAAACTGGTTAATCAGCTGATAAATTTCTTTCTTCGCCCCGACGTCCACACCTCGTGTTGGCTCATCGAGGATAAGCACTTTCGGTCGCGTCATCAGCCCGCGAGCAATCGCCACTTTTTGCTGATTACCGCCCGAGAGCAAACCAATCGCTTGCTCCATCGACGGGGTTTTAACATTGAACAGACGGATGAAATCGCTCACCGCCTGCTGTTCATCTTTATGCTTCAGGCCGCCGCCTGCATTGCTGAAATAGCGCAGCGCGGTCAGAGACATGTTCTCTTTTACCGACATGCCCAGCACCAGGCCATCACGCTTACGGTCTTCGGAGATATAAACGATGCCGTTGGCCAGACCGTCCTGCGGGGATTTGGTCACCATTTCATGGCCATCCAGCGTAACGTAACCACTGCTACGCGGCAGCGCGCCGTACAGGACTTTCATCAGTTCGGTACGCCCGGCGCCCATCAGGCCCGCCACGCCGAGGATTTCTCCTTTGCGTAGCGTGAAGCTGACATTTTCCACGCCCGGGCCGCACAGATTATCGACCTTCAGACGCACGTCACCCGGAACTTTGTCGATGCGCGGATACTGATCTTCGAGTTTGCGACCGACCATCATTTCAATCAGTGAATCTTCGGTGAGCGTCGCCACTTCGCGCTCGGCAATAAACTGGCCGTCACGGAATACGGTCACATCATCACAAATCTCGAAGATCTCTTTCATTCGGTGAGAGATATAAACGATGCCGCGGCCTTGGGATTTCAGTTCGCGAATGACGCGGAATAACGATTCGGTTTCAGTATCGGTCAGCGCGTCCGTCGGTTCATCCATGATGATGACCTTCGACTCGAAGCTCAGCACTTTAGCGATTTCCACCATCTGCTGATCACCAATCGACAGTTCGCCCACCAGCCTGTCGCTTTTAAAGCGCAGGTTGAGCTTCGCCAGCAGTTTGTCTGCTTCGGCGTACATGGTTTTCCAGTCGATTTTGCCGAAGCGGTTGACGAACTCGCGGCCTAAAAAAATGTTCTCAGCGATGGTCAACTGCGGGATCAGATTCAGTTCCTGATGAATGATGCCGATCCCGGCTTCCTGAGATGATTTCGGTCCGGTAAAGGTCGCTTCCTGGCCCAGCCAATGCAGCGAGCCGGCATCTTTACTGTAGATCCCGGTAAGCACTTTCATCATCGTCGATTTACCGGCGCCGTTTTCACCCACCAGCGCCATTACGCGGCCGGAGTAGACGTTCAGCGATGCGCCGGAAAGGGCTTTCACGCCCGGGAAAGATTTATCGATCCCTTTGAGTTGCAGTAATGCGTCCATGGCGGCCTCAGAAAGTGACGCCAGCACAGAGAATGATATTCGCATACGGGGAGCATTCCCCGCTGCGAATCACCGCCTGACTGTCTGCGGTTTGTAATTTGAACTGCTCATGTGTGGTGTAACGAATTTCAATGGTGTTTCCCTGGTGTTGCTGTAGCTGCTCGAGATGATTGAGCAACGTTTCGTGGAGCTGCGGATTATGCGTTTTGATTTCCGCGGCGAGAATTGCCGTCTCAACCTGCATTTCGGTCGTCACCACTTCCAGCACCTGCATAAATCCAGGCACACCTTGGGTTAATGCCATATCAATGCGCTGTGTACTGTGTGGGACAGGCAAGCCTGCGTCACAAACCACCAGCGTATCGGTATGCCCAAGACGGGAAATGACCGAGGAAATATCAGCGTTGAGTACCGTACCTTTCTTCATCGTTCTGCTCCGCTAGCGAAACGTTTCGCTGGAGATAAGTCTAATCCTAACAGCGTACAGAAAACCACCATCAGGTTGCAGAAGTGTGATCGGCATCGAAACGTTTCGCTGCATGAAATTAAGAGGATGTCAGGGCGTTGCCAAGTGGCGCTTCGCTTGCGCGGAACAGCTAAAAAAATACCCGGCAGGAATGCCGGGCATATTATTAATGCGGAGTTATATTTCGACTTGGGTGCCGAGCTCGATAACCCGATTTGGCGGTATTTCAAACTGGTCGGGCGCACGCAGGGCGTTGCGTTGCAGCAGCAGGTACAGCTTGCCGCGCAGACGCAGATACCACGGCCGGTCGTTACCAATAATCAGCGATTCATGTGACATAAAGAACGAGGTTTCCATCATTCGACAGCTCAGCCCTTCAAGACCGCAGCGGTGGAAGACTTCTTCCACGTTTGGCGTTTCGCGCCAGCCGTAGCTCGCCACTACACGCCAGAACGACGGCGACAACTGCTCGATAGACACGCGACGCACGTTGTGAACATACGGCGCATCTTCGGTGCGCAGCGTCAGCAGGATCACGCGCTCATGCAGCACTTTGTTGTGCTTGAGGTTATGCAGCATCGCAAACGGAATCACATTCAACGCGCGGGACATGTACACCGCTGTACCTGGCACGCGCACCGGCGGCGATTTCTCCAGCGATGCAATCATCGCTTCGAGAGAGTTGCCATGCTCGTGCATGCGGCGCAGCAGGCGGAAACGTTCACTTTTCCAGGTGGTCATCACCATAAACATCACCAGGCCCAGCGTCAGCGGCAGCCAACCGCCAGAGAGCAGTTTATCGAGGTTCGCCGAGAACAGCGGTACGTCGATACACAGGAATACCACCAGGATGACGAACACAAAGTACTTGTTCCAGTGCCAGTTTTTACGCGCCACGGTGGTCGCCAGAATCGTGGTCAGCACCATGGTGCCGGTAACCGCAATCCCGTACGCCGCAGCCAGATTGCTGGAGTGCTGGAAGCTGACAATGACCAGCACCACAGACACGTACAGCAGCCAGTTAATGAACGGGATGTAAATCTGACCGGATTCCATTTCGGAGGTATGAATAATGCGCATCGGCGACAGATATCCTAGGCGAACTGCCTGACGCGTCAGGGAGAACACGCCGGAAATTACCGCCTGGGAAGCGATGACCGTCGCAAAGGTCGCGATAATCAGCATCGGGATCAGCGCCCACTCAGGAGCCAACAGGAAAAACGGATTTTTAATCGCTTCCGGGTGTTTGAGTAGCAGCGCCCCTTGGCCGAAGTAGTTCAATACCAGCGAAGGCAGAACCAAAGTGAACCAGGCAATACGGATAGGTAACTTACCGAAGTGGCCCATGTCCGCATACAGCGCTTCCACGCCGGTGATAGACAGGACAACTGCGCCAAGCGCAACAAAGGAAACCGTTTTGTATTCAAGGAAGAAGTGCACTGCCCAGTACGGGTTCAGCGCATGTAACACGTCCGGGTTGTCGATGATACTGCGTGCACCGAGCACCGCCAGCAACAGGAACCAAATCAGCATGATAGGCGCGAATAGTTTCCCCACCAGCGCAGTACCGTGCTTTTGAATCATAAACAGCAGGGTCAGTACGGCGATAGAGATGGGGACTATCCAGCTATCAAGCTGCGGGGCGATGATTTCCAGGCCTTCAATGGCCGACATCACCGAGATGGCCGGGGTTATTACCACCTCACCATAGAAGAAGCTGCCGCCAATAAGCCCGAGGATAACCAGCACCGACGTCATTCGCGCCGATGTGTTGCGCCCGGCAAGAGACATCAACGTCAGGATCCCGCCTTCTCCGGCGTTATCCGCACGCATCACGAAGGTGATGTATTTCAAGGAAACGGTAAAAATCAGCAGCCAGAAAATCAGGGATAAAAAGCCAAAAACAGCATCCCGTTCCACGCCAAATCCAAACTGGCCTGAGAGACATTCTCTCAGTGTATAAAGAGGGCTGGTACCAATGTCACCGTATACCACGCCAATTGCAGCAAGGGTGATCGCTGGCAACGATTGCTTATTATCAGTGCTCATAGACTCGTCTTTCGTTTAATAAGACAAATGTGTACCGGGATCCCTGGCTCACAAAAGGCGCACAGTATGCACGATTAACAGAAGAATCGTACTCCAAAATGACTCCTCATTAACCTTGCTCAAAGAAATGCCGACAGCTTCTCGCACTATTACCCAGCGCCTGCAAACGGCTATAATCGCTTGATAGCTGGATAAATAGCGGAAGGACACCACTCTATTATGGCGCAATCACACTTATTAGCAGAAAGAATTTCCCGACTCAGCCAGTGCCTTGAAAAGGGGCTTTTTGAGCGCAGTCACGCTATCCGCTTGTGCCTGCTGGCCGCGCTGAGTGGCGAAAGCGTGTTTCTCCTCGGTCCACCGGGGATAGCCAAAAGCCTTATCGCTCGCCGCCTCAAATTTGCCTTCCAACACGCCCGTGCCTTTGAATACCTGATGACCCGTTTTTCCACTCCGGAAGAGGTGTTTGGGCCGCTGTCTATTCAGGCGTTAAAAGATGAAGGACGCTATGAGCGTTTAACCACAGGCTATCTTCCGGAAGCCGAAATCGTGTTTCTGGATGAAATATGGAAAGCCGGCCCGGCCATTCTTAATACCCTACTGACCGCCATCAACGAACGCAGTTTTCGCAACGGCGCGCATGAAGAGAAAATCCCGATGCGCCTGCTGGTGGCTGCGTCTAACGAACTGCCGGAAGCCGACAGCAGCCTCGAAGCCTTATATGACCGTATGTTGATTCGCCTGTGGCTCGACAAAGTGCAGGAAAAAAGCAATTTCCGCTCGTTGCTCATCAACCAGCACGATGAAAGCGTCAACCCGGTGCCAGAAAATCTACAGGTGACGGACGAAGAGTTCTGGCAGTGGCAGGTAGATATTGGCGGCGTGAAGCTGTCAGACAGCGTATTCGAGCTGATTTATCAGCTGCGCCAGCAGCTCGATATGATACCAAACGCACCGTATGTCTCCGATCGGCGCTGGAAAAAAGCGGTTCGTTTATTGCAGGCCTGCGCCTTTTTCAGCGGCCGCGACGCCATTGCGCCTATCGATCTTATCCTGCTCAAAGACTGTCTGTGGCACGACGCAGAAAGCCGCAATCTGATGCAGCAACAGCTTGATATTTTGATGACCGGGCACGCCTGGCTGCAGCAGGCAATGATCACCAAACTGGGTTCGATAGTTCAGCGTCGGCTGCAGTTGCAACAGCAACAGAGTGACAAAACCGCGCTGAAAGTGACGCGTTTGGGCGGCATGTTCAGCCGTAAGCCGCATTACGAACTGCCGGACGAGGTGCAGATCCCAACGCTGACCCTGCTCTTGCTGCAGCCGCTGAAGCTGCATGACATGAACGTCGTTCACATCACCCTGGAACGCCCGGCACTCGTGCACTGGCTGGAAAAAGGCGGCGAAATTCGCGGCAAACTCAACGGCATCGGCTTTGCTCAGGTGCTGAATATGGAAGTGGATACCAGCCTGCATTTGCTGGTTCGGGATGTCAGTCTGCAAGGCTCGCGTCTGGCACTACCGGGCAGCGCTACGCCAGAGAACATGCCTGGGGAAATTAAACAGCAGCTGGATGCGCTCGACGATGAGTGGCATCAGCAGCACACCCGCTTTAGCGAGCAGCAGAAATGCCTGTTCATTCACGGTGACTGGTTAGGAAAAATTGAAGCCAGCCTGCAGGACGTCGGGGCGCAGATCAAACAGGCGCGGCAGTAATGCTCACTCTCGACACGCTCAATGTGATGCTGGCGGTCAGCGAGGAAGGGATGATCGAAGAGATGATCCTCGCCCTATTGGCCTCTCCACAACTGGCGTTGTTTTTTGAAAAATTCCCACGGCTGAAAAATGCAATCGCGCAGGACATTCCTCGCTGGCGGGAAGCGTTAAAAGGCAGGCTGAAAGAGACGCAGATTTCACAGGATTTGAGCGACGAGGTAATGGCTTTTCAGCAGAGCCAAAGGCTATCGACCACGCAGTTTACCGTTCAGCTTCCTCAAATCCTCACCCTGTTGCAGAAACTCCATTCCCCGTTTGCTGCCCAGGCGCAGCAGCTGGTGGATAACAACGCGACCTTTACCGTCGCGCTGCACACCCTGTTTTTACAGCGCTGGCGACTGAGTCTGGTGGTGCAAGCCACCACGCTGAACCAGCAGTTGCTGGAAGATGAACGCGAGCAGCTATTGAGCGAAGTGCAGGAGCGCATGACGCTCAGCGGTCAGCTGGAACCGGTACTTGTAGAAAACGACAATTCCGCCGGACGACTCTGGGACATGAGCGAAGGCCAGCTCAAGCGCGGTGACTGGCAGCTGATTGTCAGATATGGCGATTTTCTTAGCGAACAACCGGAGCTGATGCGGTTGGCTGAGCAACTCGGGCGCTCACGCGAGGCCAAATCGGTACCGAAAAAAGATTCACCGATGGAAACCTTCCGCACGCTGGTGCGTGAACCGGCCACGGTGCCCGAACAGGTCGACGGCCTGCAACAAAGCGACGACATTCTGCGCCTGCTCCCGCCGGAGCTGGCGACGCTCGGCATTACTGAGCTTGAATACGAGTTTTACCGCCGGCTGGTGGAGAAGCAACTGCTCACTTACCGACTGCACGGCGATGCGTGGCGGGAAAAACTCAGCGAACGCCCGGTGGTGCATCAGGATTTCGATGAACAACCGCGCGGACCGTTTATCGTCTGCGTGGATACGTCAGGTTCGATGGGCGGGTTTAACGAACAGTGTGCAAAGGCGTTTTGCCTGGCACTGATGCGCGTCGCACTGGCGGACAATCGCCGCTGTTTCATTATGCTTTTTGCCAGTGAAGTGGTGCGCTACGAGCTGACTGGCCCGCAGGGCCTGGAACAGGCGATCCGCTTTTTAAGCCAACGCTTTCGCGGTGGGACCGATATCGCCAGCTGTTTCCGCGCCATTATAGAGCGGATGCAGGGCCCGGAATGGACCGATGCCGATGCGGTGGTTATTTCAGATTTCATCGCCCAGCGGCTGCCGGACGATGTGGTGAATAAGGTGGGCGAGCTTCAGCGCAAACATCTGCATCGTTTTCATGCGGTGGCGATGTCGCAGCACGGGAAACCCGGGATAATGCGCATCTTCGATCACATCTGGCGCTTTGATACCGGGCTGCGCAGCCGACTGCTGCGCCGCTGGAAACGCTAATTACAGCAGAGAGGCAACGCTATCGCGGACCTGCTGTGGCCAGACGCCACACTGCACCTGACCGATATGCGGCAGCTGTAACAGCAGCATGGTCAAACGTGACTGGCCAATGCCGCCGCCGACAGTTTGCGGCATTTCACCCTTGAGCAGCGCCTGGTGCCATTCGAGCTGCAGACGATCGTCATCCCCAGTAAGTGCTAACTGACGTGTCAGCGCTTCGGCATCCACGCGGATCCCCATTGAGGAGATCTCAAACGCATCTTCCAGGATCGGGTTCCACACCAGAATGTCGCCGTTGAGGCCAGACAGGCCCGTTTCACTCTGGGTGCTCCAGTCATCATAATCCGGCGCACGCACGTCATGGCGCGCCCCATCCGACAATTTGCCGCCAATCCCCATCAGGAACACCGCGCCGAACTCTTTGGCGATGGCACGCTCGCGGCCTTTGGCATCCAGACCCGGATAGCGGGTCAATAATTCTTCGCTGTGCACAAAGTGGATCTGTTCTGGCAGGAACGGTGCCAAACCAAACTCTTTGCTGACTGCGGCCTCAGTGGCTTTGATCCCGGCGTAAATCGCTTCAACCGTCGCTTTTAGCGTACCAGTGTGGCGCTCGCCGTCACCCATTACGCGTTCCCAGTCCCACTGGTCAACGTAAACGGAATGGATAGCTGAGAGGCGGTCTTCATCAGGGCGAAGGGCTTTCATGTGCGTGTAGAGCCCTTCGCCCGCGCTGAAGTCGTGTTGTCCCAGCGTCTGGCGCTTCCACTTCGCGAGAGAGTGAACCACCTCGAACTGGGCGTCTGGCAAGTTTTTCACTTTTACCTGTACCGCTTTTTCGCAGCCAGAAAGGTTGTCCTGAGTGCCATCGCCCACGCGGCTTAAGATCGGCGCCTGAACTTCAATGAGTCCAAGTCTGTCTTCGAGCTCACGGGAAAAATGGGACTTTACGAAACTGATCTGGCGTTGTTTTGCGATGTAAGCGGTTTTCATTATGTTTACTCCTGTCCTGTTGCCATTGATTAAGCAACAGAATGCGGGGGTAATTCAATAATCAACAAGCAAAAAGCTTCCTCAGGTTTTTATTCGTCAAAATTAATCGCTAAAATAGAGTGAATCATCAAACATCATAAGAAAATCCAATGGAAAATTATCAGATCGACAATCTCGACCGCGGCATCCTCGAAGCATTAATGGCTAATGCGCGTACCGCCTATGCCGAACTGGCCAAACAATTTGGCGTCAGCCCCGGCACAATCCATGTGCGCGTCGAGAAAATGAAGCAGGCGGGGATCATCACTGGCGCACGCATAGACGTTAACCCAAAACAGCTCGGCTACGATGTCTGCTGTTTTATCGGCATTATTCTAAAAAGCGCGAAAGATTACCCCTCCGCGCTGGCGAGACTGGAAAGCCTCGACGAAGTCACCGAGGCGTATTACACCACCGGCCACTACAGCATCTTTATTAAGGTGATGTGCCGCTCGATCGACGCCCTTCAGCAGGTACTTATCAACAAGATCCAAACAATCGATGAAATTCAGTCCACCGAGACACTGATCTCCCTGCAGAACCCGATCATGCGGACCATTCGCCCATGATCGGGCATTTTAATCCCACATTTTTCCACAGGTAGATCCCAGCTCACACACAGCGTACAATGTGCCACTCAGGAATTAAGGGGTGGACTTCATGGCAGACATTACACTGATCAGTGGTAGTACGCTTGGCGGTGCCGAGTACGTTGCGGAACATCTGGCAGAAAAGCTGGAAGACGCGGGTTATTCCACTGAAACGCTGCATGGCCCCCTGCTTGAAGATCTGAATAAAGGTGGAATCTGGCTGCTGGTCAGCTCTACACACGGTGCCGGTGACATCCCGGATAATCTTATTCCTTTATATGAAGCAATAAAGGAAGAGAAACCTGACCTCTCCGCTGTGCGTTTTGGTTCGGTCGGAATTGGCAGCCGTGAATATGACACTTTCTGCGGGGCGATCGACAAAATCGATAACGAACTTATCGCCTGCGGAGCCAAACAGATTGGTGAAACGCTCAAGGTAAACATCCTCGATCATGACATTCCTGAAGATCCGGCTGAAATTTGGCTCGGATCCTGGATAAATTTGCTCTGAGTTTTGTAAAGATCGGCGTTTTTTTTGTGTATAACTCTGGTTAAAAGCACTGATTAACCGGTAGTTATCCCAAGCATAAGGTTTGGTTAGTTTTTGAGTTGTGTATAACCCTTCATTTTGATCCCAGCTTATACGGACCAGGATCACCGATCATTCACAGGCAGTGATCCTTCTTAAGCCTATGATCTCAAAAGGCGGATCCACCTTATCCACAGAAAATGACGATCCTAATAAGAGATCATAATAAAACAGATCTCTAAATAAAAGATCTTCTATTAAATACCCAGGATCCCAGGTGCTTTCTCCGACAGCCAAAGTTGAGTAGAATCCACGGCCCGGGCTTCAATCACTTTTCAAACCGCTTTCAAGCGAGGCAGACCACCATGTTTTATCAGGATCCTTTTGACGTCATCATCATTGGCGGGGGTCATGCAGGTACTGAGGCCGCGATGGCCGCAGCACGTATGGGTCAGCAAACCCTGCTGTTGACACACAATATCGACACACTGGGACAGATGAGCTGTAACCCGGCTATTGGCGGCATTGGGAAAGGACACCTGGTAAAAGAAGTGGATGCACTCGGCGGGCTGATGGCCAACGCTATCGACCATGCGGGTATCCAGTTTAGGATACTAAACGCCAGCAAAGGCCCTGCCGTTCGGGCGACTCGTGCTCAGGCCGATCGCGTGCTGTATCGTCAGGCCGTTCGCACCGCGCTGGAGAATCAGCCAAACCTGATGATCTTTCAGCAGGCGGTGGAAGATCTGATCGTCGAAAACGATCGGGTTGTAGGCGCTGTCACTCAGATGGGCCTAAAGTTCCGTGCTAAAGCCGTGGTATTAACCGTCGGGACATTCCTCGATGGAAAAATTCACATTGGTCTGGATAACTACAGCGGTGGCCGTGCTGGCGATCCGCCATCCATCCCACTGTCTCGTCGTCTGCGTGAATTGCCGCTGCGCGTCAGCCGCCTAAAAACGGGTACGCCGCCGCGCATTGATGCCCGTACCATCGATTTCAGCGTTCTGGCTCAACAGCATGGTGACAACCCGATGCCAGTGTTCTCGTTCATGGGGAATACGGCGCAGCACCCGCGTCAGGTACCGTGTTACATCACGCATACCAACGAAAAAACCCATGACGTGATTCGCAATAATCTCGATCGTAGCCCAATGTACGCAGGCGTCATCGAAGGGATTGGCCCACGCTATTGCCCATCGATTGAAGACAAAGTGATGCGCTTTGCCGATCGCAACCAGCATCAGATTTTCCTGGAGCCGGAAGGGCTGACCTCCAACGAAATTTACCCCAATGGTATCTCCACCAGCCTGCCGTTCGATGTGCAGATTCAGATCGTCCGTTCCATGCATGGTATGGAAAATGCGAAGATCGTGCGTCCTGGCTATGCCATTGAATATGATTTCTTCGATCCACGTGACCTGAAGCCGACGCTGGAAAGCAAATACATCCAGGGTCTGTTCTTTGCTGGACAGATCAACGGCACCACCGGTTACGAAGAAGCTGCAGCACAGGGCCTGCTGGCCGGTCTCAACGCTGCACGCTGTTCTGCGGACAAAGACGGTTGGTCACCGCGTCGCGATCAGGCTTACCTCGGCGTGCTGGTGGACGACCTTTGCACCCTCGGAACCAAAGAACCGTACCGCATGTTCACCTCCCGCGCGGAATATCGCCTGATGCTGCGCGAAGACAACGCCGATCTGCGCCTGACCGAACAGGGTCGCGAGCTGGGTCTGGTAGATGATGAACGCTGGGCACGTTACAACGAGAAGCTGGAATGCATCGAACGCGAGCGTCAGCGTCTGAAAACGACGTGGGTTAACCCAACTGCGGCATCTGCCGACGAAGTAAACGCTCACCTGACGGCGCCGCTTTCGCGTGAAGCCAGCGGAGAAGATCTGCTGCGTCGCCCGGAAATGACTTATGAACAACTGGTTCAGCTGTCGCCGTTTGCGCCGGGTCTGGGCGATCATCAGGCCGCTGAGCAGGTGGAGATCCAGGTCAAATACGAAGGTTATATCGCCCGTCAGCAGGATGAGATCGAAAAGCAGCAACGCAATGAAAACACGATATTGCCTGCTACACTTGATTATCGCCAAGTCTCAGGGCTGTCTAACGAAGTGATCGCCAAACTAAACGATCACAAACCATCCTCCATAGGTCAGGCCACACGCATTTCTGGCGTCACCCCTGCCGCTATTTCCATTTTACTGGTCTGGCTGAAAAAGCAGGGCATGCTGCGCCGCAGCGCTTAACTTATCGAATAATGCCCGGTGGCGCAGCGCTTACCGGGCCTACAATGTAGGCCGGATAAGGCGAAGCCGCCATCCGGCAAATTATCGCCAACAGGTATTTACCGTGCTTAACAAACTCTCTCGTCTGCTCGAAGAAGCAGGTATTTCGTTGTCCGATCACCAGCAGCAACAGCTGGTGGCTTACGTCGAACTGCTCCACAAATGGAATAAAGCGTACAACCTGACTTCCGTACGCGATCCGAACGAGATGCTGGTGCGTCATATTCTCGACAGCATCATCGTTGCGCCTCATTTGCAGGGAACACGTTTCATTGATGTGGGAACCGGCCCGGGTTTACCGGGGATCCCGCTGGCGATTGTCCTGCCGCAAGCGCAATTCACTCTACTCGATAGTCTCGGCAAGCGCGTACGCTTCCTGAGGCAGGTGCAGCACGAGCTGAAACTCGATAATGTTACGCCTGTGCAAAGCCGCGTGGAGGAATTCCCAGCAGAACCGCCTTTTGACGGTGTTATCAGCCGCGCATTTGCGTCCCTGACCGATATGGTGAACTGGTGTCATCACCTGCCAGGCGAGCATGGACGTTTCTATGCGTTGAAGGGCCTGTTGCCTGATGATGAGATTGCTCAACTTCCTGCGGAATTTACGGTGGAAGAGATGATTGAACTTACGGTTCCGCAGCTTGAGGGTGAGCGTCATCTGGTCAAAATTAAGCACACAAAAGTTTAATCTTTATCAAATAATGTTAAGTTTCACCGACCTGCAAAGTGTTAAAACGTGATGGTAAAAGCAGTGATACGTTCAGTTACATTTAACGCAACGATCACTGTTTTTTTACATTTCACTCACGTTTGAGTAGTTGCTTGCCCGATAAAATAGTCAACCACGAAAATATCAGCCTGCTAAAAATCGGCATTGTGAACCGTATTCGAATGTTAAATGTTTATTAAAAATGTCAATGAAAGGTTTTTGTGGTGTATGGGGCTGTTTTAAAAATAATCTGTTATTTTTGTTATTAAATTCAGAAAGATGAATTCTATGA
This sequence comes from Scandinavium tedordense, assembly GCF_024764965.1. Taxonomy (NCBI): domain Bacteria; kingdom Pseudomonadati; phylum Pseudomonadota; class Gammaproteobacteria; order Enterobacterales; family Enterobacteriaceae; genus Scandinavium; species Scandinavium tedordense. The sequence goes on from NZ_JALIGG010000055.1 coordinate 19,748, forward strand.
ATTTTTTCTATGCGTCTTTTCGATAACCGTGAAAATGTTTTTTTTGTGATCGAATGCACGCTTTTATGTGCCGTTTTTCGCGTTGTTTGCGGTTTTGCCTGATTGTTCACACTTTCGCAAAAAGTCGAAAAACAGTGCAGTCGAAAAATATTTAAACATTTATTCACCTTTTCGCTACTTATTGTTTGAATTAACGGGGCGTCACCGTATAATTTGTCCGCTTTTTGAAGCTTGACTCAGAGCGTCAAAGAACGTTTTATACGACACGCGGCATACCTCGAAGGGAGCAGGAGTAAAACGTGATGTCTGTGTCGCTCTTGAGTAGAAACGTGGCTCGTAAGCTTCTGTTCATTCAGCTTCTGGCGGTAACGGCAAGTGGATTGCTGTTTTGCCTCAAAGACCCCTTCTGGGGCATCTCCGCAGTATGTGGAGGTTTGGCGGTTGTCGTGCCAAATGCATTGTTTATGATTTTTGCCTGGCGTCATCAGGCGCATACACCAGCCAAAGGCCGAGTGGCCTGGTCTTTCGCCTTCGGCGAAGTCTTCAAGGTGTTGCTGACCTTTGCCCTCCTGGCGGTGGCGCTGGCGGTTGTTAAAGTGGTATTTTTGCCGCTGATAGTGACGTGGGTTTTGGTGCTGGTGGTACAAGTTCTGGCGCCAGCTGTAATCAACAACAAAGGGTAAAAGGCATCATGGCTTCAGAAAATATGACGCCGCAGGAATACATAGGTCATCATCTGAATAACCTTCAGCTTGATCTGCGTACTTTCTCGCTGGTGGATCCGCATAACCCCCCGGCCACCTTCTGGACGCTCAACATTGACTCCATGTTCTTCTCGGTGGTTCTGGGTCTGTTGTTCCTTGCCATTTTCCGCGGTGTTGCGAAAAGAGCAACCAGCGGTGTACCAGGGAAATTCCAGACGGCTATTGAGTTGATCATCGGTTTTGTCCATAGCAGCGTGAAGGACATGTACCATGGCAAGAGCAAGCTGATTGCGCCGCTGGCGCTGACGGTGTTCGTTTGGGTCTTCCTGATGAACCTGATGGACTTGCTGCCAATCGACCTTATTCCTTACATCGGCGAGCATATTTTTGGCCTGCCAGCTCTGCGCGTGGTGCCGTCTGCGGACGTGAACATCACCCTCTCTATGGCGCTGGGCGTGTTTATCCTGATTATTTTCTACAGCATCAAAATGAAAGGCGTTGGCGGCTTTGTTAAAGAGCTTACCCTGCAGCCGTTCAATCACTGGGCGTTTATTCCGGTCAACTTGATCCTGGAAGGCGTCAGCCTGCTGTCTAAACCGGTTTCTCTCGGTCTGCGACTGTTCGGCAACATGTATGCGGGTGAGCTGATTTTCATTCTGATCGCGGGCCTTCTGCCGTGGTGGTCACAGTGGATTCTGAATGTGCCTTGGGCCATTTTCCACATCCTGATTATTACGCTGCAAGCCTTTATCTTCATGGTTCTGACGATCGTCTATCTGTCGATGGCGTCTGAAGAGCACTGATTCTTTACCAACACTACTACGTTTTAACTGAAACAAACTGGAGACTGTCATGGAAAACCTGAATATGGATCTGCTGTACATGGCTGCCGCTGTGATGATGGGTCTGGCGGCAATCGGTGCTGCGATCGGTATCGGCATCCTCGGAGGTAAATTCCTGGAAGGCGCAGCGCGTCAACCGGATCTGATTCCTCTGCTGCGTACTCAGTTCTTTATCGTTATGGGTCTGGTGGATGCTATCCCGATGATCGCTGTCGGTCTGGGTCTGTACGTGATGTTTGCTGTCGCGTAGTAAGTAGCCGTTAACTTTTTAAGAGGTATTGTGCTGTGAACATGAACGCAACAATCCTCGGCCAGGCCATCGCGTTTATTCTCTTTGTCTGGTTCTGCATGAAGTATGTATGGCCGCCATTAATGGCAGCCATCGAGAAGCGTCAGAAAGAAATTTCTGACGGTTTGGCTTCCGCAGAACGTGCTCAGAAAGATTTGGGCCTTGCACAGGCCAACGCGACCGACCAGCTGAAAAAAGCCAAAGCGGAAGCCCAAGTGATCATTGAACAGGCCAACAAACGCCGTTCTCAGATCATGGACGAAGCGAAGGTTGAAGCAGAACAGGAACGAAGCAAAATCGTTGCCCAGGCTCAGGCTGAAATCGATGCCGAGCGTAAACGTGCTCGCGAAGAACTTCGCAAGCAGGTCGCGATTCTGGCTGTTGCTGGTGCCGAGAAGATCATCGAACGTTCCGTGGATGAAGCTGCTAACAGCGACATCGTGGATAAACTTGTCGCTGAACTGTAAGGAGGGAGGGGCTGATGTCTGAATTTGTAACGGTAGCTCGCCCCTACGCCAAAGCAGCTTTTGACTTTGCGGTCGAAAACCAACGCGTAGATAACTGGCAGGATATGCTGTCGTTTGCCGCCGAGGTCACGAAAAACGATCACATGGCAGAGTTACTTTCTGGCGCTCTTGCGCCGGAAACGCTCGCAGACGCGTTTATCGCAATCTGCGGTGAGCAGCTGGACGCCAGCGGCCAGAACCTGATTCGGGTAATGGCTGAAAATGGTCGTCTTAAGGCGCTCCCGGATGTTCTCGAGCAGTTCGCGCATTTACGCGCACTGAGTGAAGCGACAGCAGAAGTCGAAGTGACTTCCGCAACGGCACTGAGTGACGAACAGCTCGCGAAAATCTCTGCCGCGATGGAAAAACGTCTGTCACGCAAAGTTAAGCTGAATTGCAAAATCGATAAGTCTGTAATGGCAGGCGTTATCATCCGCACGGGTGATACGGTCATTGATGGTAGCGTACGCGGCCGTCTTGAACGCCTTGCAGACGTATTGCAGTCTTAAGGGGACTGGAGCATGCAACTGAATTCCACCGAAATCAGCGAACTGATCAAGCAGCGCATTGCTCAGTTCAATGTTGTGAGCGAGGCTCATAACGAAGGTACTATTGTTTCTGTAAGCGACGGTGTTATCCGCATCCACGGCCTGGCCGATTGTATGCAGGGTGAGATGATTTCCCTGCCGGGTAACCGTTACGCTATCGCACTGAACCTGGAGCGCGACTCCGTAGGTGCTGTTGTGATGGGTCCGTATGCTGACCTCGCCGAAGGCATGAAGGTTAAGTGTACTGGCCGTATTCTTGAAGTACCGGTTGGCCGTGGCATGTTAGGCCGCGTGGTGAACACCCTGGGTGCACCGATTGACGGTAAAGGTCCAGTTGATAACGATGGCTTCTCGCCAATCGAAGTTATCGCACCGGGCGTAATCGAGCGTCAGTCTGTCGACCAGCCTGTTCAGACCGGCTATAAATCTGTTGATGCGATGATTCCAATCGGCCGTGGCCAGCGTGAGCTGATCATCGGTGACCGTCAGACCGGTAAAACCGCAATGGCGATCGATGCAATCATCAACCAGCGCGATTCCGGCATCAAATGTGTGTACGTGGCTATCGGCCAGAAAGCGTCCACCATTTCAAACGTGGTTCGTAAACTGGAAGAGCATAACGCTCTGGCCAACACCATCGTTGTTGTTGCGACCGCGTCTGAATCTGCTGCACTGCAATACCTGGCGCCATATGCCGGTTGCGCAATGGGCGAATACTTCCGTGACCGCGGTGAAGATGCACTGATCGTTTACGATGACCTGTCCAAACAGGCTGTTGCTTACCGTCAGGTTTCCCTGCTGCTCCGTCGTCCACCTGGACGTGAAGCATTCCCGGGCGACGTGTTCTATCTCCACTCCCGTCTGCTGGAACGCGCATCCCGCGTAAATGCGGAATACGTTGAGAACTTCACCAAAGGTGAAGTTAAAGGTCAAACCGGTTCCTTGACTGCTCTGCCAATCATCGAGACTCAGGCGGGTGACGTTTCTGCGTTCGTTCCGACTAACGTAATCTCGATTACCGATGGTCAGATCTTCCTGGAAACCAACCTGTTTAACTCCGGTATTCGTCCGGCAGTTAACCCAGGTATCTCCGTATCCCGTGTGGGCGGTGCTGCTCAGACCAAGATCATTAAGAAACTGTCCGGTGGTATTCGTACCGCTCTGGCACAGTATCGTGAACTGGCTGCGTTCTCTCAGTTCGCATCCGATCTGGATGAAGCAACCCGTAAACAGCTGAGCCACGGTCAGAAAGTGACCGAGCTGCTGAAACAGAAACAGTATGCCCCAATGTCTGTAGCACAGCAGGGTCTGGTTCTGTTCGCGGCTGAACGCGGTTACCTCGAAGATGTGGAACTGGCGAAAATCGGTAGCTTCGAAGCCGCTCTGCTGGCTTACGTCGACCGTGACCACGCTCCGCTGATGCAAGAAATCAACCAGACCGGTGGCTATAACGACGAAATCGAAGGCAAGCTGAAAGGCATCCTCGATTCCTTCAAAGCAACCCAGTCCTGGTAACGTCTGACGGTCTGTCCTAGGGCAGGCCGTTAGGCATTGAGGAGAAGCTCATGGCCGGCGCAAAAGAGATACGTAGTAAGATCGCAAGCGTCCAGAACACGCAGAAGATCACTAAAGCGATGGAAATGGTCGCCGCGTCCAAAATGCGTAAATCGCAGGAACGCATGGCAGCCAGCCGCCCTTATGCTGATACCATGCGCAAAGTGATTGGTCACCTTGCCACCGGTAATCTGGAATATAAGCACCCTTACCTGGAAGAACGCGAAGTCAAACGCGTGGGCTACCTGGTGGTGTCCACTGACCGTGGTCTGTGCGGCGGTTTGAACATTAACCTGTTCAAAAAAGTGCTGGCAGATATGAAAGCATGGTCCGATAAAGGCGTTCAGAGCGAACTCGCGATGATCGGCTCCAAGGGCGTGTCTTTCTTTAATTCCGTTAGCGGTAACGTGGTTGCTCAGGTGACAGGAATGGGCGATAACCCTTCCCTGTCCGAACTGATCGGCCCGGTAAAAGTGATGTTGCAGGCCTACGATGAAGGCCGTCTGGACAAGCTGTATGTTGTCAGCAACAAATTTATTAACACCATGTCTCAGGCTCCGACCATTACTCAACTGCTGCCGCTGCCGGCATCAGAAGACGAGGATCTGAAGCGTAAATCCTGGGATTACCTGTACGAACCTGATCCGAAAGCGCTGCTGGACACCCTGCTGCGTCGTTACGTCGAGTCTCAGGTTTATCAGGGCGTGGTAGAAAACCTGGCCAGCGAGCAGGCCGCACGTATGGTGGCGATGAAAGCCGCGACCGACAATGGCGGCAGCCTGATTAAAGAGCTGCAGTTGGTATACAACAAAGCTCGTCAGGCCAGCATTACTCAGGAACTCACCGAAATCGTCGGTGGTGCATCCGCGGTATAACCAGGTTAATTCGTAGAGGATTCAAGATGGCTACTGGAAAAATTGTCCAGGTAATCGGCGCCGTGGTTGACGTCGAATTCCCTCAGGATGCCGTACCGCGTGTGTACGATGCTCTTGAGGTTATGAATGGTAACGAGAGCCTGGTGCTGGAAGTTCAGCAGCAGCTCGGGGGTGGTATCGTCCGTACCATCGCCATGGGTTCTTCCGACGGTCTGCGTCGTGGTCTGGATGTTAAAGACCTCGAGCACCCAATCGAAGTCCCAGTAGGTAAAGCAACGCTCGGTCGTATCATGAACGTACTGGGCCAGCCTATCGACATGAAAGGCGATATCGGTGAAGAAGACCGTTGGGCGATTCACCGTGCAGCACCTTCCTATGAAGAGCTGTCAAGTTCCCAGGAACTGCTGGAAACCGGCATCAAAGTAATGGACCTGATTTGTCCGTTTGCGAAGGGTGGTAAAGTTGGTCTGTTCGGTGGTGCCGGTGTAGGCAAAACCGTAAACATGATGGAGCTTATCCGTAACATCGCTATCGAACACTCCGGTTACTCCGTATTTGCGGGCGTGGGTGAACGTACTCGTGAGGGTAACGACTTCTACCACGAAATGACCGATTCCAACGTACTGGATAAAGTATCCTTGGTTTACGGCCAGATGAACGAGCCACCGGGAAACCGTCTGCGCGTTGCTCTGACCGGTCTGACCATGGCTGAGAAATTCCGTGACGAAGGTCGTGACGTACTGCTGTTCGTCGATAACATCTACCGTTATACCCTGGCCGGTACAGAAGTATCTGCACTGCTGGGTCGTATGCCTTCTGCGGTAGGTTATCAGCCGACTCTGGCCGAAGAGATGGGCGTTCTTCAGGAACGTATCACTTCAACCAAAACCGGTTCTATCACCTCCGTTCAGGCGGTATATGTACCTGCGGATGACTTGACTGACCCATCTCCAGCCACCACCTTTGCTCACTTGGATGCAACCGTGGTACTGAGCCGTCAGATCGCGTCTCTGGGTATCTACCCAGCCGTTGACCCGCTGGATTCCACCAGCCGTCAGCTGGATCCACTGGTTGTTGGCCAGGAACACTACGACACCGCGCGTGGCGTTCAGTCCATCCTGCAGCGTTACCAGGAATTGAAAGATATCATCGCAATCCTGGGTATGGATGAGCTTTCCGAAGAAGATAAACTGGTTGTAGCACGTGCGCGTAAGATCCAGCGCTTCCTGTCTCAGCCATTCTTCGTAGCAGAAGTCTTCACCGGTGCTCCGGGCAAGTTCGTCTCGCTGAAAGATACCATCCGTGGCTTTAAAGGCATCATGGACGGCGAGTATGACCATCTGCCAGAGCAGGCGTTCTACATGGTTGGCACTATCGACGAAGCTGTCGAGAAAGCTAAAAAACTTTAACGCCTTAATCGGAGGGTGACATGGCAATGACTTATCACCTGGATGTCGTCAGCGCGGAGAGCCAAATGTTCTCCGGTCTGGTCGAAAAGATCCAGGTAACGGGTAGCGAAGGTGAGCTGGGTATTTACCCGGGTCACGCCCCGCTGCTCACCGCCATTAAGCCTGGTATGATTCGCATCGTGAAGCAGCATGGACATGAAGAGTTTATCTACTTGTCCGGCGGTGTGTTGGAAGTGCAGCCAGGTAACGTAACCGTACTGGCTGACACCGCCATCCGTGGCCAGGATCTCGACCAAGCGCGAGCTCTGGAAGCGAAACGTAAAGCGGAAGAGCACATTAAGAGCTCTCACGGCGACGTGGACTACGCTCAGGCGTCTGCGGAACTGGCCAAAGCGATCGCCAAACTGCGCGTTATCGAGTTGACCAAAAAAGCGATGTAACACCGGCTTGAAAGCATAAAAGCCAGTCTGGTTTCCAGGCTGGCTTTTTTATTGGGTGGTACCCTGATGTAACCCTTAAGTGTGATAAGTGTCACATAAATGTTGCATCGTTCAAAAACCCGGCGTAGACTTTGTTTTGTGAGTTAGATCACATAACAATGCATGCTATGCAGGAATCAAAATGAAACGCTTTCATAAAATCATCGCAATGTTCAGCAATCTGAGCTTCTAATCCTCTGATTTGTTGCACAAAAAGAATAAAAGAAGGTCGCCGAAAGGCGGCCTTTTTGTTTTTCAGCACAACAGCATTCTTGATTCAGGTGTCAAAAGAACAGCCAAAGCAGCAACATAGCGGCTAATCTTCGGATGTTGGGTCTTTTTTTCGAGACAAAGCGCGCTACGATAGCTGAAAATAGCGTCATAAATCCATTTTAGCTTTCACATGGCTATTTTCTCTGCACTTCATTTCATGATGAAAAATATGTAGAAATTTCAATGTGAAAGGGTTTAACTTCTCACTCAAACAACTGTCAGGATGCGTATGTCAAACAGTGCGATGAGCGTGGTTATCCTTGCCGCTGGCAAAGGAACTCGCATGTATTCCGATCTCCCGAAAGTGTTGCATACACTGGCGGGCAAGCCGATGGTTCAGCATGTTATTGATGCTGCTGATGAATTAGGCGCATCTCAGGTTCATCTGGTCTACGGACACGGTGGTGAACTGCTGAAACAAACCCTCAGCGAAAGCAACCTGAATTGGGTGCTTCAAGCCGAACAGCTTGGCACCGGGCACGCAATGCAGCAGGCTGCGCCGTTCTTCGGCGATGATGAAGACATCATGATGCTGTACGGTGACGTGCCGCTTATCTCTGTTGAAACGCTTGAGCGTCTGCGTGCGGCGAAACCGCAGGGTGGGATTGGTCTGCTGACCGTTAAGCTTGATGACCCAACCGGTTACGGGCGAATCACCCGTGAAAATGGTCAGGTGACTGGGATTGTAGAGCACAAAGATGCGACCGATGCACAGCGTGAAATTCAGGAGATCAATACCGGGATCCTGATTGCCGGTGGCGCGGACCTCAAACGCTGGCTGGGCAAGCTCGATAACAACAACGCCCAGGGCGAGTTCTACATCACCGATATCATCGCCATGGCGTACCTGGAAGGGCGTGAAATTGCTGCCGTTCATCCGGCTCGCTTAAGCGAAGTGGAAGGCGTGAACAACCGTCTGCAGCTTTCCCGTCTGGAACGTGTGTACCAAAGCGAGCAGGCTGAAAAGTTGCTGCTGGCTGGCGTCATGTTACGAGATCCACAGCGGTTTGATCTGCGCGGCAGCGTCACTCACGGGCGCGACGTTTCAATTGATACTAACGTTATCCTTGAGGGCAAGGTTACGCTCGGTCATCGCGTAAAAATTGGCGCAGGTTGCGTGATTAAAAATAGCGTAATCGGCGATGACTGCGAAATCAGCCCGTACAGCGTGGTGGAAGATGCTCAACTGCATGCCGCCTGTACCATTGGTCCGTTCGCCCGTCTACGTCCAGGCGCTGAACTGCTGGAAGGCGCGCACGTAGGCAACTTCGTAGAAATGAAAAAAGCGCGTCTGGGTAAAGGCTCCAAAGCCGGCCACCTGAGCTATCTCGGCGACGCTGAAATTGGCGATAACGTTAATATTGGCGCAGGCACCATCACCTGTAACTACGATGGTGCGAACAAATTCAAAACCATCATCGGCGATGATGTGTTTGTCGGTTCTGATTCTCAGCTGGTGGCCCCGGTCAGCATCGGTAAAGGCGTGACGATTGCCGCCGGAACCACCGTGACCCGCGACGTGGCTGATAACGAACTGGTATTAAGCCGTGTGCCGCAGGTGCATAAGCAAGGCTGGCAACGCCCGGTGAAGAAGACGTAATGAAAGCGGCGGGTGGCGCTTCGCTGACCCGCCCAACGACTTTGTAGGCCTGATAAGACGTAGCCGTCATCAGGCAGACAGGGGATGAGGGGATAACATAATCCTCCGCCCAATAGCAGTAACTAAAACAATAACCCCACTCTCTACAAGGCTCGGGGCTCCGGTAAAAACCGGAAATACAGGTCAGCGACAACGCATGGCATCGTGCCATATCAGGAAATCTAACTATGTGTGGAATTGTTGGCGCAGTCGCGCAGCGTGATATTGCTGAAATCCTTCTCGAAGGGCTTCGTCGTCTGGAATACCGCGGTTATGACTCTGCCGGACTGGCAGTGGTCGACAACGAGGGGCATCTGACCCGTCTGCGTCGTCTCGGTAAAGTAAATATACTGTCTCAGGCGGCGGAAGATCAGCCGTTGCATGGCGGCACGGGTATCGCGCACACCCGCTGGGCGACCCATGGTGAGCCGTCAGAAGGCAACGCGCATCCTCATGTATCCGATCACATCGTCGTGGTGCATAACGGTATCATCGAAAACCACGAACCGCTGCGCGAGCTGCTACAGTCTCGCGGTTATGTGTTCGTTTCAGAAACCGATACCGAAGTGATTGCTCACCTCGTTCATTGGGAACTGGAGCAGGGTGGAACGCTGCGTGAAGCCGTCCTGCGGGCCATCCCGCAACTGCGTGGCGCCTACGGTACCGTGATCATGGATACCCGCGATCCGCACACCTTGCTGGCCGCCCGTTCAGGTAGCCCACTGGTGATTGGTCTGGGCATGGGTGAAAACTTCATTGCCTCCGACCAGCTGGCACTGTTGCCGGTCACCCGTCGATTCATCTTCCTCGAAGAAGGCGATATCGCAGAAGTGACGCGTCGCAGTGTGACCGTGTTTGCTAAATCCGGCGAGCAGGTAAAACGCCCGGACATCGAATCTAATTTGCAGTACGACGCCGGTGACAAAGGCATTTATCGTCACTACATGCAAAAAGAGATCTACGAGCAGCCGAACGCGATTAAAAGCACCCTGACCGGGCGTATCAGCCACGGGCAGATCGATCTCAGCGAGCTGGGACCGAACGCCAACGAAATGCTGGCCAACGTTGAGCACATTCAGATTGTGGCCTGCGGCACGTCTTACAACTCAGGTATGGTGTCGCGCTACTGGTTTGAATCGCTGGCCGGCGTGCCATGCGATGTCGAAATCGCCTCGGAATTTCGCTATCGCAAATCTGCAGTACGCCGCAACAGCCTGATGATCACCCTTTCCCAGTCCGGTGAAACGGCGGATACCCTGGCGGCGCTGCGCCTGTCAAAAGAACTGGGTTATCTGGGCTCTCTCGCGATTTGTAATGTGGCGGGCTCATCGCTGGTGCGCGAATCCGATCTGGCGCTGATGACCAACGCGGGTACTGAAATTGGCGTGGCATCCACCAAAGCGTTCACCACACAGCTGACCGTTCTGCTGATGCTGGTGGCGAAAATGGCTAATCTGAAAGGTCAGGACGCAGCGATTGAGCAGGATATCGTGCAGGGTTTGCAGGCGCTGCCGAGCCGTATCGAACAAATGCTCTCACAGGACAAACGCATCGAAGCCCTGGCGGAGGATTTCTCCGACAAGCATCACGCGTTGTTCCTGGGGCGTGGCGATCAGTACCCTATTGCCCTCGAAGGCGCGCTGAAGCTGAAAGAGATCTCCTACATTCACGCGGAAGCGTATGCGGCAGGTGAACTCAAGCACGGTCCGCTGGCGCTGATCGATGCGGATATGCCGGTTATCGTTATTGCACCGAATAACGAACTGCTGGAAAAACTGAAATCCAACATCGAAGAAGTACGCGCCCGTGGTGGCGTGCTGTATGTCTTCGCCGATCGGGATGCCGGTTTCAACAGCAGCGATAACATGCACATCATCGAAATGCCGCATGTGGAAGAGGTCATCGCGCCAATCTTCTACACCGTGCCGTTGCAGCTGCTGGCCTATCACGTGGCGCTGATCAAAGGTACCGACGTTGACCAGCCGCGTAACCTGGCAAAATCGGTGACCGTCGAGTAATACCCGAAAGCCCTGCTCCCGCAGGGCTTTTTTCTTCTCTATTTCACCGTCATAAACATGACAACCTGTCATACTCAGCTAACGTTTGCAGTGTCATAAAAAGAAAATTTTACTGACAAGTTAATGTCACAAACAAAGCTAACCATCTGATTATCAATCAAAAAAACTGATTTTTTTAAGCTAAATTTTCCCCGTCATAAAACTGTCATATTTCGTACATTTAACTGTCACCTGTTTGTCCTATTTTGCTCAACGTAGCCACTTAAACAACGATTTACGAAATCTGCAGGAGACATTATGAAAGTTATGCGTACCACTGTCGCAACTGTTGTCGCCGCGACCTTATCGATGAGCGCTTTCTCTGCGTTTGCAGCAGCAAGCCTGACGGGTGCGGGTGCAACCTTCCCGGCGCCGGTGTATGCCAAATGGGCAGATACCTACCAGAAAGAGACCGGTAACAAGGTCAACTATCAGGGTATCGGTTCCTCCGGTGGTGTGAAGCAGATTACTGCCAACACTGTGGATTTCGGTGCTTCCGATGCGCCACTGACTGATGAAAAACTCTCTCAGGAAGGCCTGTTCCAGTTCCCGACCGTTATCGGTGGCGTTGTTCTGGCGGTTAACCTGCCAGGCTTCAAATCCGGTGAACTGGTGCTCGACGGTAAAACCCTCGGCGACATCTACCTTGGCAAAATCAAGAAGTGGGATGACGAAGCGATTACTAAGCTGAACCCAGGCAAAAAACTGCCTTCTCAGAACATCGCGGTTGTTCGTCGGGCTGACGGTTCCGGTACCTCCTACGTGTTCACCAGCTACTTGTCTAAAGTGAACGACGAGTGGAAATCGAAAATCGGTGCAGGCTCTACCGTTAACTGGCCTACCGGTCTGGGCGGTAAAGGCAATGATGGCATCGCCGCCTTCGTTCAGCGTCTGCCAGGCTCAATCGGCTACGTAGAATACGCTTACGCTAAGCAGAACAACCTCGCGTACACCAAACTGATTTCCGCTGACGGCAAGTCCGTAAGCCCGACCGAAGAAAGCTTTGCCAACGCCGCTAAAGGCGCTGACTGGAGCAAATCCTTCGCTCAGGACCTGACAAACCAGAAAGGCGATGACGTGTGGCCAATCACCTCTACTACCTTCATTGTGGTTCACAAAGAGCAGAAGAAACCAGAGCAGGGTGTTGAAGTGCTGAAGTTCTTCGACTGGGCCTACAAAAATGGCGCCAAAGAAGCTAACGCACTGGATTACGCTTCACTGCCGGATAGCGTGGTTGAGCAGGTACGTGCTGCATGGAAAACCAACGTGAAAGACAGCAGCGGTAAAGCGCTGTACTAACAGGATATATTTGACGAAGATGGCGGGTGGCACTTCGCTTACCCGCCCTACAGTTCAGGCTGTAGGCCCGGTAAGTGCTTGCGCCGCTGGGCATATTCGTAAGACGTCTTTAACTGAAGAGTAATTTATGGCTGCAACCAAGCCTGCATTTAACCCACCGGGTAAAAAGGGTGACATCATTTTCGGCGTGCTGGTAAAACTGGCAGCGCTGATTGTGCTATTGATGCTGGGCGGCATTATTGTTTCCCTGATCATTTCTTCCTGGCCGAGCATCCAGAAATTTGGTTTCTCCTTCCTGTGGACCAAAGAATGGGATGCACCGAATGATATCTACGGTGCGCTGGTGCCTATTTACGGCACGATCGTGACATCCGTTATCGCCCTACTGATTGCCGTTCCGGTGAGTTTCGGTATCGCCCTGTTCCTGACGGAGCTGGCGCCAAACTGGCTGAAACGCCCGCTGGGTATCGCGATTGAACTGTTAGCCGCTATCCCGAGTATTGTTTACGGCATGTGGGGCCTGTTTATCTTTGCCCCGCTGTTTGCGACCTACTTCCAGGAGCCGGTCGGCAACGTGCTGTCTACCATTCCATTCGTTGGCGCCCTGTTCTCTGGTCCGGCGTTTGGTATCGGCCTGCTGGCGGCAGGGGTTATCCTCGCCATCATGATTATTCCTTACATCGCCGCTGTTATGCGTGATGTGTTCGAACAAACCCCGGTGATGATGAAAGAGTCGGCCTACGGCATCGGCTGCACCACCTGGGAAGTTATCTGGCGTATCGTTCTGCCGTTCACCAAAAATGGTGTGATCGGTGGGGTAATGCTTGGCCTGGGTCGTGCGCTCGGTGAAACGATGGCGGTGACGTTCATCATCGGTAACACCTACCAGCTCGACAGCGCGTCGCTGTATATGCCGGGCAACAGCATTACCTCTGCGCTCGCCAATGAGTTCGCTGAAGCGGAATCCGGGCTGCACGTCTCGGCGTTGATGGAGCTAGGCCTGATCCTGTTTGTGATCACCTTTATCGTGCTGGCCATTTCCAAGCTGATGGTTAAACGCCTCGCGAAAAACGAAGGGGCACGCTAATGGCGACTTTAGAAATGCAAACCACTCCTGAGCTCATCGAGTCTCGCCGCAAAATGCAGGCGCGTCGTCGATTCAAAAACCGCATTGCGCTGACGCTGTCGATGGGAACCATGGTGTTTGGCCTGTTCTGGCTGGTGTGGATCCTGTTCTCGACGGTCACGCGTGGGATTGATGGGATGTCGCTGGCGCTGTTCACCGAAATGACGCCGCCGCCGAACACAGCGGGCGGTGGTCTGGCGAATGCCCTGGCCGGTAGCGGTCTGCTTATCATGTGGTCGACCGTGGTCGGGACGCCGCTGGGCATCATGGCGGGAATTTGGCTGGCGGAGTATGGCCGCAAATCCTGGCTTGCCGAAGTGATTCGCTTCATCAACGACATTCTGCTTTCCGCGCCGTCTATCGTTGTTGGCCTGTTCGTCTACACCATCGTTGTGGCGAAGATGCAGCACTTCTCCGGTTGGGCGGGCGTGATTGCGCTGGCGCTGCTGCAGGTGCCGATTGTCATTCGTACCACCGAGAACATGCTGAAACTGGTGCCGGACAGCCTGCGTGAAGCGGCGTATGCGCTGGGCACGCCGAAGTGGAAAATGATTTCTGCCATTACGCTGAAAGCGTCGATTTCCGGGATCATGACTGGCGTCCTGCTGGCTGTCGCCCGTATCGCTGGCGAAACTGCGCCGCTGCTGTTTACCTCGCTCTCGAACCAGTTCTGGAGCACCGACATGATGCAGCCGATTGCCAACCTGCCAGTGACCATATTCAAATTTGCCATGAGCCCGTTTGCCGAATGGCAACAGCTGGCCTGGGCCGGGGTGCTGATTATTACCCTGTGCGTATTGTTGCTTAACATTCTGGCGCGCGTCATTTTCGCGAAGCAGAAACACGGTTAAATTTTTGCGGTGCGGCCCCATGCGGCACCGGATGAGGAAGAGATTGAGATGAGTATGGTGAATACCGCCCCGGGAAAAATTGCTGTTCGCGATTTGAACTTTTACTACGGCAAATTCCATGCCCTGAAGAACATCAACCTGGATATTGCCAAGAACCAGGTCACCGCGTTTATCGGCCCGTCCGGGTGTGGTAAATCGACACTGCTGCGCACGTTCAACAAAATGTTTGAGCTGTATCCGGAGCAGCGTGCTGAAGGCGAAATTTTGCTGGATGGCGACAACATTCTGACGAATACCCAGGATATCGCCCTGTTGCGCGCAAAAGTCGGCATGGTTTTCCAGAAGCCGACGCCGTTCCCGATGTCGATTTATGACAACATCGCCTTCGGCGTGCGCCTGTTTGAAAAGCTGTCGCGTGCCGATATGGACGAGCGCGTGCAGTGGGCGTTGACCAAGGCCGCATTATGGAACGAAACCAAAGATAAGCTGCACCAGAGCGGATATTCTCTCTCCGGTGGTCAGCAGCAGCGTCTGTGTATCGCTCGCGGTATCGCGATTCGCCCGGAAGTCTTGCTGCTCGATGAGCCGTGTTCAGCGCTGGACCCGATTTCTACCGGGCGCATTGAAGAACTCATCACCGAACTGAAGCAGGATTACACCGTGGTTATCGTGACCCATAACATGCAGCAGGCGGCGCGTTGTTCCGACCACACAGCGTTTATGTATCTTGGCGAACTGATTGAATTCAGCAATACCGACGATCTGTTTACCAAGCCTGCGAAGAAACAAACTGAAGATTACATTACTGGCCGCTACGGTTGATTTGCCCTTTATCTTTCAGGCTGTACCCGCGTTGGCTGCCTTTACTGATCCCGATCACGTAATTATTTACGCTCCCGGGGATGCGTGCAGTTGGCGCCTTGCTACAGCCAGAATTCTTTTGGGCAATTGGAGGAACAATGGACAACCTAAACCTTAACAAACACATTTCCGGCCAGTTCAACGCAGAGCTGGAGCATATCCGCACTCAGGTGATGACCATGGGCGGGCTGGTGGAAAAGCAACTTTCTGACGCCATCACCGCGATGCACAATCAGGATCAGGAGCTGGCCAAGCGCGTCATTGACGGCGACAAACAGGTTAATATGATGGAAGTGGCCATTGATGAAGCCTGTGTGCGCATCATCGCTAAGCGCCAGCCAACCGCCAGCGATCTGCGTCTGGTGATGGCTATCATCAAGACCATCGCCGAACTGGAACGTATTGGTGATGTGGCAGACAAAATTTGCCGCACCGCGCTGGAGAAGTTTTCGCAGCAGCATCAGCCACTGTTGGTGAGCCTGGAGTCTTTGGGTCGCCATACCGTGCAAATGCTGCATGACGTGCTTGATGCGTTTGCGCGTATGGACCTGGATGAAGCGGTGCGTATCTATCGCGAAGATAAAAAAGTCGATCAGGAGTACGAAGGCATTGTACGTCAGTTGATGACCTACATGATGGAAGACTCCCGCACCATTCCAAGCGTGCTGACCGCGCTGTTCTGCGCCCGTTCAATCGAGCGTATCGGCGATCGTTGTCAGAACATTTGCGAATACATATTCTATTTCGTGAAAGGGCAGGATTTCCGTCACGTTGGTGGCGACGAGTTGGATAAATTGCTGGCGGGTCACGATCCGAAAGAGTGAGTTTTAAACCCCTCAGCCTAACCCTCTCCCCATAGTGGAGAGGGTTTTTATCTCTCGCCCCTTTGGGGAGAGGGCCGGGGTGAGGGAGGGGAACTTAACGCGTAATCTCCCAACCCCGCGCTTTCCACAATCCCGGTAATTCATCCAGCGACGTAAAGGTCGTCACTTTAGGATGGTCGATCGGCTGATTATGTGGATCGGCGCAGAAGTAAAAGACCTCCATCCCCGCCGCCACACCGGACATTGCGCCCGCGCTCGAATCATCCACCAGCACACAGTTCACCTGATCCACATTCATCGCTTTCGCCGCGTGGTACATCAACGCCGGATCGGGCTTCCAGGCCTGGATGTCATACCCGCTGAACAGTTTGTCCGGGAAATGATGCAGCAAACCCGTGTTCCCCAGAGAATGTTGCATTTTGCTCACCGGACCGTTGGAGACGATGCACATCGGCACTGTCATCGCGTCCAGCAAATCATTCGCTCCAGCTATGACTTCCAGCTCGCTGTCGAACAGCCGTGCAACTTCGGCGCGATAAACCGGTTCCAGCGTCTCTTTCACCAGATTCACACCGTGTTCGGTGTTGATGGTATCGATAATCTCGTACAGCTTCACGCCTTTAAAGCGCTTAAAAATCGTTTCAAGCTCAAGAGTTATACCGAATTCCCGGAACATATGGACATATGCCCGGGAGCAAATCACTTCACTGTCGACGAGCGTGCCATCGCAGTCGAAAAATACCGCCTCAATACTGGACATGCCGTTTCCTGTTGTCACAAGTTTAACGTTTACGTAATACAATTTGCCCGACGCAATCGTTGCCGTATAAGCAAAATCAATGAAAAAAATTGTGTCGCGTACCTCCCTATTGTCGCATTTTGGTATAGGATAGCGACGAATTTTCCCCTCCTTAGTTTGGAACCAGAAGATGAGCCAACAACAAAACACCCAGACGTCGGGTCTGGGTCTGCTTCAGCGCGTGTTTAAACTGCGCGAGCATGGGACGACGGCACGCACAGAAGTGATTGCCGGTTGTACAACGTTCCTGACGATGGTGTACATCGTTTTTGTGAACCCGCAAATTCTGGGTGCCGCGGGCATGGATACCAGTGCGGTCTTCGTTACCACCTGTCTTATCGCCGCACTTGGCAGCATCCTGATGGGGCTGTTTGCTAACTTGCCAGTTGCGCTGGCACCCGCGATGGGTCTGAATGCCTTCTTCGCGTTTGTCGTGGTCGGAGCGATGGGCCTGACGTGGCAAGTGGGCATGGGCGCGATTTTCTGGGGTGCGATTGGTTTGCTGTTGCTGACCATTTTCCGCGTACGCTACTGGATGATTGCCAATATCCCAATGAGCCTGCGAGTGGGGATCACCAGCGGTATCGGCCTGTTCATCGGCATGATGGGCCTGAAAAATGCGGGCGTGATTATCGCCAACAAAGACACTCTGGTGTCTATCGGCCACTTGACCTCTCACAGCGTGCTGCTGGGCATTCTCGGCTTCTTCATCATTGCGATCCTGGCTTCTCGTAACATCCATGCTGCGGTTCTGGTTTCCATCGTGGTGACCACCTTGTTGGGTTGGGCGCTGGGCGATGTTCACTATTCAGGTATCGTTTCGGCGCCACCGGATGTGACGTCTGTTATCGGTCATGTCGATCTGGCGGGGTCCTTTAACATCGGCCTTGCAGGTGTCATTTTCTCCTTCATGCTGGTTAACCTGTTTGACTCCTCCGGCACCCTGATTGGCGTGACCGATAAAGCGGGCCTGACTGATGAAAACGGTACATTCCCGCGCATGAAGCAGGCGCTGTTCGTCGACAGTATTTCTTCTGTTGCCGGCGCGTTTATCGGTACGTCTTCCGTTACGGCATACATTGAATCTTCATCAGGAGTGTCCGTTGGTGGCCGTACCGGTCTGACGGCAGTCGTTGTAGGTCTGCTGTTCCTATTGGTTATTTTCCTGTCGCCGCTGGCTGGCATGGTACCGCCGTACGCTGCTGCAGGCGCGCTGATTTATGTCGGCGTGCTGATGACGTCCAGCCTCGCCCGCGTTAAATGGGATGATCTGACCGAAGCCGTTCCCGCATTTATTACTGCGGTGATGATGCCGTTCAGCTTCTCGATTACCGAAGGGATAGCGCTGGGCTTTATCTCTTACTGCGTGATGAAAATCGGTACAGGTCGTTTCCGCGACCTCAGCCCGTGCGTCATCGCTGTTGCGGTGCTGTTCGTTCTGAAGATTGTGTTTATCGACTGATAAACCGCTAACAGGTATATGTAAAACGGCAACCTAAGGGTTGCCGTTTTTAGTTTTTGCGTCTGCCCCTGTGGGAGAGGGTCGGGGTGAGGGCATCAGGCCGCACCCTTCCTACTTTTTCACCCGCTGAATATAATCCCCGAATGCGGTCAACTGACCGGTCAGGTGGTCGAGCGTGCTCTGGTCAATCACTTCACCCGTTTGCGGGTCGACCTTGTTCTGAATCACCCCGCCCATAAACTCCGGTTTGTTCATCACCATCGCATCAAGGAATACCAGAATCTGACGCAGGTGATACTGGCAACGTGCACCGCCAATCGCGCCCATTGAGCTGGTCTGGATCAGCACCGGTTTCCCGGCCAGCGGTTGTTCAGGCAGACGTGACAGCCAATCTATGGCATTTTTCAGGCCGCCAGGCACGGAGTAGTTATACTCGGGCGTCACAATCACCACGCCGTCAGCCTCACGAATCTGCGCCGCCAGTGCTTCTACGCTCTGCGGAAAACCTTCCTCTTGCTGAATGTCGGCATCGTACAGCGGAATATCACCAATCGACGGTAGTGCGGAAATCGCCATGCCCGCCGGGGCGATGTTTGGCAGGGTGCGCGCCACCATACCGTTAAATGAGTTTTTGCGCAGGCTTCCCAGTAATGTCACCACTTTCAATGCATCAGACATGATTACTCCTTTATTTTTCATCATGATAAGTCAGTTCAGTATAAGCGCTTTTTCCGCAGGCAGGCTGGTAAAACGCATCAGGCGGGCCGCGGGTTCGCTGGCACGGATTTGCATATCCGGCAGGCCGCGCCAACCGGATTTACTATCGAACTCCCAGAGCTTCAGCCGTTCAATCGCAGGCGTAGCGGCAATGGACCACACCAGCACGTCTTCTGCATCGCAAATGGCTTCTATTTGTAGCATGTTGGCGGCACGCAGGCGGCCAGAACCCGGCAGGAGCTGAAGCAACTGCTGCGAATCGTGTTGGGTCTCACCGATCAGTTTGAGAACGCTCTGGCGCAAGGCCATCAGCTGCGCTCGCGCTTCGTTGGGATCGTTTTGGTTTTTGACCCACAGAGATTCGTTATTGCTGAAAGGGTAATTTTCGGGTGCGCTAGGGCGGTTAAAACTGCGGGTCGTACGCTGCAGCTCCATGTCCAGGCCGCATTCGCCTTCGGTGGTCAGCGCGACACCGACGATATTTCCGGCATAGGCGATGGAGAAATGCGGTTGTTTACTGTCGCGAAACATCGGTTTGCCATCGGGGCGCAAAACCATTTCAGGAAGTTCGCTGATACCATAAAGCATAAACAGCAGCTCTGCGAGCAGCGCCCGGGAGGCCAAATAACGAGCCAGGCGATGCTGAGGCAGTTGTCGTGCCGCGTTGTGACAGGACGAAGAAAGCCGCACTGAGTGCAGATGCCCGTCGGTAAGGATCCCTCTTGCGAAATGCGTTGCCATTATGTCGCTCCGTGATTAATGGTCTGTGAGGCTGATTATCCGGCGCTATTATCACCCACGATGATAAAGTTTTAATGTGGAATATCGTCGATGAAAAGCCGCCCATCAGAATAT
This sequence comes from Scandinavium tedordense, assembly GCF_024764965.1. NCBI lineage: Bacteria > Pseudomonadati > Pseudomonadota > Gammaproteobacteria > Enterobacterales > Enterobacteriaceae > Scandinavium > Scandinavium tedordense. Next base: position 39,717 of record NZ_JALIGG010000055.1, read on the forward strand.
TTACATTTCCTTTGACGTAATAGTCTGCCAGTTCACAAAATTAGGGCCTAAGCGCTGAGAAAACCGGATTGAAACGCATCACCGTAGAGCTGCTTAATCATCGGTTTTAGCCAGATTATCTTGGGATTATGACCGTTGCGCTTATGCCACATCAGCGTAAATGGCACCGCCACTTTTTGCAGTTGCGCGTCATCAAAGGGGATCGGGCGCATCACCAGTTTTAAACCGTGCTGCGGGTTATAGTGCTGGCAGTAATAAGGCGTGGTGGCGACCGGCTGGCGTCCAGCCTTATCCGCAACACGCCCGGCCAGCAGCATGGCTGCGGCCATTCCTGCTAAATAGACTGAAAACGCGATGTGCAGTTGGGTTTCCGTAGCGGACAGATCCGCCGCAATGCGGGGCTTTGAGGAGGGACACGAGTTGCCATTTGGACAACGGTGTTTTCCTGAATGGAAAAACCCACCAGATGCGGTGGGTTTTGAATCAGTCGTTCTTCACCAGACGGCGCTTATTTACCGATGCAGAAGCTCGAGAAGATGCGACCGAGCAAATCGTCGGAGGTAAATTCTCCGGTGATTTCGCTCAATGCCTGCTGTGACAGTCGCAGTTCTTCGGCCAACAGTTCACCTGCCCAGGCACCCAACAACTGGGCCTTGCCCTGTTGCAGGTGCTCTGCTGCTGCTTCGAGTGCTTGCAAATGGCGTCGACGGGCAAGGAATCCACCTTCCATATTGGTGTTAAAACCCATGCTCTGCTTGAGATGATTACGCAGAAGATCCACGCCTTCACCCTGACGGGCTGAAAGACGAATCAGCGAATGACTGTTCACCTCGCTCAGACCTATCTCTTCGCCGGTGATATCCGCTTTGTTACGCACCACGGTGATCGGCAGGTTCGCAGGCAAACGGGCGATAAAGTCAGGCCAGATTTCTGCCGGATCGACGGCGCTGGTGGTGGTGCTGTCGACCATAAACAGCACCCGATCGGCCTGCTCGATTTCCTGCCAGGCACGCTCAATACCAATGCGCTCAACTTCATCGCTGGCATCGCGCAGCCCGGCTGTGTCGATAATGTGCAGCGGCATCCCATCGATATGAATGTGTTCGCGTAATACGTCGCGAGTGGTGCCCGCGATATCAGTAACAATCGCGGCTTCACGGCCGGCCAGTGCGTTCAGCAGGCTCGATTTACCGGCGTTTGGACGCCCGGCGATGACCACTTTCATCCCTTCGCGCAGCAGGCTGCCCTGACGGGCTTCGGCACGTACGGCGTCGAGATCGCCGATAACGGTGTTGAGTTGCGCTTCGATTTTGCCATCGGAGAGGAAATCAATTTCTTCATCCGGGAAATCGATCGCCGCTTCGACGTAGATGCGCAGATGGGTCAACGCTTCTACCAGATGATTCACACGTGCCGAGAACGCCCCTTGCAGCGAGTTCATCGCGGAACGTGCCGCTTGTTCGGAGCTCGCGTCGATCAGGTCGGCAATTGCTTCGGCCTGAGCCAGGTCGAGCTTATCGTTGAGGAATGCGCGTTCGGAGAATTCACCCGGATTGGCAATACGCACACCGGGCAGCGTCAGAATACGTTTGAGCAGCAGGTCGAGGATAACCGGGCCGCCGTGTCCCTGAAGCTCCAGAACGTCTTCCCCGGTAAAGGAGTTCGGCCCTGGGAACCATAAGGCGATACCCTGATCCAGCGTCGCGCCTTCGACATCGCGAAAAGGCAAGTAATCGGCGTAGCGCGGCTTCGGCAGCTTGCCCAATACCGCCAGTGCAACGTCGCGTGCCTTCAGGCCAGATATACGCAGAATACCCACGCCGCCGCGTCCTGGCGGTGTGGCCTGGGCAACAATCGTGTCGTTATGGTTCATGGTTAGTCTCTTTCTATACCTAATAAAAAAGGCGGTCATCAGACCGCCTTCCATTTTAGCGAACGCCTACCGAATCAGGATTTTTTCTTTTCGCGGCTATGCAGGCCACGTTTTTCCAGACCACGGTAAATCAGCTGCTGCTGGATGATAGTCACCAGGTTGCTGACGATATAGTACAGCACCAGACCTGACGGGAACCACAGGAAGAACACGGTGAAGATGACCGGCATAAAGGTCATGATCTTCTGCTGCATCGGGTCGGTCACGGTGGTTGGAGACATCTTCTGGATGAAGAACATCGTCACGCCCATCAGGATCGGCAGGATGTAGTACGGGTCCTGTGCGGACAAGTCATGGATCCACAGAGCAAACGGCGCATGACGCAGTTCAACGGAGCCCATCAGCATGTAGTACAGCGCAAGGAAGATTGGCATCTGGATAACCAGAGGGAAGCAGCCACCGAGCGGGTTTACTTTCTCTGCTTTATACAGGGCCATCATTTCCTGGCTCTGACGCTGTTTGTCATCGCCCAGACGCTCACGCATCGCCGCAATCTTCGGCTGCAGCATACGCATCTTCGCCATGGAGGTGTACTGCGCTTTGGTCAGCGGGTACATGATGCCACGAACGATGAAGGTGATAACGATGATGGAGAAGCCCCAGTTACCGAGGAAGCTGTGGATAAATTTCAGCAACTTGAACAGCGGCTGAGAAATGAACCACAACCAACCATAGTCAACGCTCAAGTCCAGGTGTGGCGCAACGGCTGCCATTTTGTCCTGAATTTCCGGGCCAACCCACAGGGTGCTGGCAAGGTTTGCCGCCTGACCTGGCTGAACCAGTACTGGCTGAGACTTATACCCAATAGCCGCAATGCCGTTACCGAGGTTAGTCGTGTAGAAGTTGTTCGAACCGTCGTTGTTCGGTACCCATGCGGTAGCAAAGTACTGCTGCAGCATCGCAACCCAACCGCCTTTAGAACTGATGTTCAGGTTCTCGTTATCGGCGATTTTGTCGAACTTATACTTTTCATACTTCTCGTCTGGCGTAGAGTAAGCCGCGCCACGGAATGTATGCATGGTGGACAGACCGCCGCCTTTGGTATCGAGTGCCGGTGGCAGATTGATGGACTGCTTCAGCTGGCCGAAGGTGGAGACTTCCAGTGGTTTCTCACCGGTGTTCTTCACGTTGTAGCCCACGTTCACCGCATATCCACCGCGTTTCAGGGTGAAGGTTTTGGTGAAGGTGTTGCCGGCTTTATCGGTATAAGTCAGCGGAATAGTCAGTTCATTCTGTCCATCAGCCAGAACAAACGCATCTTTATCAATGTTGTACAGTGGACGTGCACCATTAGCAGGGTTATCCGGGCCATCACGACCGGTCAGACCGCTCTGTGCCTGATAGATAAAGTCCGATGAGGTGTCCAGTAACTTAAACGGCTCGTTAGAATTCTGCGTTTTCGGATAAGTTAACAGCAGTGCCTGCTCAACATCACCACCACGGGTGTTGATAACGAGTTCAAGCACGTCGGTTTTCACCGTAATCAGTTTTCCCTGGCCACTGGCCGGAACGCCCTGGTCGGCGGCGCTGCCCGCAGCGGTGGTCGTAGTCTGCGTAATCTGCTGCTGAGGCTGAGGATTTTTATCCTGCTCCCATGCCTGCCAGATCATGAAAGACACGAACAACAAAGCGATGACAAGAAGATTGCGTTGCGAATCCATCGTTAGTGTTCTCTGGTATTTGTTGGTCCTGGTGGGACGGGATCGTCACCACCCGGGTGTAAAGGGTGGCATTTTAATACGCGTTTCACCGTCAACCAACTGCCTTTTAACACTCCAAACCTGCGCAATGCCTCAATTCCGTATTGTGAACAGGTGGGAGTGAAACGGCAGTGTGGCCCGAGTAGCGGACTAATCAGGCGTTGATAGACCCGGATAAGGGCTATCAGGACCCGTGAGCCAGGCGACAGTGACGGCGCCATAATTTTTCCAACGCTTCCGTGATTGCCCGGTTGTCGAGGTCTGCAACCCCTTTCTTAACTAACACCACGAAATCCATAGCGGGAAGTTCATGCTGACGTAAACGGAAGCTCTCACGCGTCAGACGTTTAATCCGATTGCGTTCATGGGCGCGTTTAACGTTTTTCTTGGCGACAGTAAGACCGATGCGGGGATGCCCCAGCGAATTTAGGCGGCCGAGGATGGTGATTTGCGGCGTGCCAGCCCGTTGCGGCTGCTGGAAGACGAATGTGAAATGATTGGGAGTTAACAAGCGTAACTCCCTGGGAAAAGCTAGCTTAACCACTCAGGGGTTAGCTTTATTACTTGGAAACGGTCAAACGAGAACGGCATTTAGCACGACGACGTGCCAGAACCTGACGACCATTTTTAGTAGCCATACGAGCACGGAAGCCGTGTGAACGGTTGCGCTTCAGTACAGACGGTTGAAAAGTGCGTTTCATGGCGATTTCTACCTAAACTTGAATAAATTCACTGACTTTTGCGTGTACCCGAACGAGTTTCGAACGACTTCCGCTTCAGTGTGGGTGATTAAAGAGGCCGGATTGTAATAATTGTACACTCCGGAGTCAATTCTCTTTACCTTATTTCCCGCGTATTTCCGCACGATTTCGCGTGCAAAATGACCGGCAACGGTCCGCGTTAGCGAGTAACACGCACCGGGTGGAGGATTATAAAGCCTGCCAATTAAAGCGCAAGGATCGCCCGGGATCTTTATTAGATCGATTATGCAAAAAATTGTCGCGGCGCATTAATTTTTCCAATATGCGGGCGAAATCGCCCCTCACTCTAGCCAGGATCGATTACACTTAGCCGGTCTCGATCTTCCCTGTGGATAAATCGGGAAGAAACTGTGAGAAACAGGAGATCTCTGGCGCAGTTTAGGCTATGATCCGCGGTCCCGATCGTGATCCTGGATCCTGACCGGAGTAACAACCGCTGATAGCGGTTCGCACGTCACCCCCACCGACCTGTGGGCTGTCCGATGTGTGTCAACAATCATTAATTCTGTTTCACCCTTATTTGTTCGACTGGAGTCCGCCGTGTCACTTTCGCTTTGGCAGCAGTGTCTTGCCCGATTGCAGGATGAGTTACCAGCCACAGAATTCAGCATGTGGATCCGCCCATTGCAGGCGGAGCTGAGCGATAACACGCTGGCATTGTATGCACCAAATCGTTTTGTGCTTGATTGGGTAAGGGATAAATACCTCAATAATATCAACGGACTGTTGAATGATTTCTGCGGTACCGACGCCCCGCAACTGCGGTTTGAAGTGGGTGCCAGACCTGCCACGCAGGTTGCGAGAGAAACCGCGCAGGTTGCCGTGCAGGCACATGCTCAGCAGGTATATGCACCGCGTGCCATTCCTCAGGCACGCCAGGGCTGGGATAACGTCCCCGCTCCGGCAGAACCGTCCTATCGCTCCAACGTAAACGTAAAGCACACGTTCGATAACTTCGTTGAAGGTAAATCGAACCAGTTAGCACGCGCTGCAGCGCGTCAGGTGGCTGATAACCCTGGCGGCGCATACAACCCATTGTTCCTTTATGGCGGTACGGGTCTCGGTAAAACGCACCTGTTACACGCTGTTGGCAACGGCATTATTGCCCGTAAACCGAACGCCAAAGTGGTGTACATGCACTCCGAGCGTTTTGTTCAGGACATGGTCAAAGCCCTGCAGAACAATGCCATCGAAGAGTTCAAACGTTACTACCGTTCCGTTGATGCCCTGCTAATAGATGACATTCAGTTCTTTGCTAATAAAGAACGATCCCAGGAAGAGTTCTTCCACACCTTCAATGCCCTGCTGGAAGGGAATCAACAGATCATCCTTACGTCCGATCGCTATCCTAAAGAGATCAACGGCGTTGAAGATCGTCTGAAGTCCCGTTTTGGCTGGGGATTAACCGTTGCGATCGAACCGCCGGAGCTTGAAACGCGCGTGGCGATCCTGATGAAAAAGGCTGACGAGAACGATATTCGTCTGCCGGGCGAAGTGGCGTTCTTTATTGCCAAGCGCCTGCGTTCCAACGTGCGTGAGCTTGAAGGCGCACTGAACCGCGTTATCGCCAACGCCAATTTTACCGGTCGTGCCATTACCATTGATTTCGTGCGTGAAGCGTTGCGCGATCTGCTGGCGCTGCAGGAAAAACTGGTCACCATCGACAATATTCAAAAGACGGTGGCGGAGTACTATAAGATCAAAGTGGCAGATTTGCTGTCCAAGCGTCGTTCCCGCTCTGTGGCGCGTCCGCGCCAGATGGCGATGGCGCTGGCCAAGGAACTCACCAACCACAGCCTGCCGGAAATTGGCGATGCGTTTGGTGGCCGCGACCACACGACCGTGCTGCATGCGTGCCGCAAGATCGAGCAGTTGCGTGAAGAAAGCCATGACATCAAAGAAGATTTCTCCAACTTAATCAGAACATTATCTTCGTGACGCTATGAAATTTACCGTTGAACGTGAACATTTATTAAAACCGCTGCAGCAAGTAAGTGGCCCATTAGGTGGTCGCCCAACGTTGCCGATTTTGGGTAATTTACTGCTGCAGGTTGCAGACGGTTCCTTGTCATTGACCGGAACTGACCTTGAGATGGAAATGGTCGCACGCGTCGCGCTGCTTCAGCCGCACGAACCGGGCGCCACCACTGTGCCAGCGCGCAAGTTCTTCGATATTTGCCGTGGCTTGCCGGAAGGGGCTGAAATTGCCGTACAGCTTGAGGGTGACCGCATGTTGGTGCGCTCTGGTCGTAGCCGTTTCTCTCTTTCTACGCTGCCTGCTGCCGATTTCCCGAACCTCGACGACTGGCAAAGCGAAGTGGAATTCACCGTTGTTCAGGCGACGATGAAACGCCTGATTGAAGCGACCCAGTTTTCCATGGCGCATCAGGACGTTCGCTACTACTTAAACGGCATGCTGTTCGAAACCGAAGGTGAAGAACTGCGTACCGTAGCGACCGATGGCCACCGACTGGCGGTCTGTTCGATGCCTATCGGCGAGACGTTACCGAACCATTCGGTGATCGTACCGCGTAAAGGCGTAATCGAGCTGATGCGTATGCTCGACGGCGGCGACAACCCAATGCGTGTGCAGATTGGCAGTAACAACATCCGCGCCCACGTGGGTGATTTCATCTTCACCTCTAAACTGGTGGATGGTCGTTTTCCGGACTACCGTCGCGTGTTGCCGAAAAACCCGGACAAACATCTCGATGCGGGCTGCGACATTCTCAAGCAGGCGTTTGCCCGTGCGGCGATCCTCTCGAACGAGAAATTCCGCGGCGTACGTTTGTATGTCAGCGAAAATCAGCTGAAAATCACCGCCAATAACCCGGAGCAGGAAGAAGCAGAAGAAATTCTGGACGTCACCTACGCTGGGACCGAGATGGAAATCGGCTTCAACGTCAGCTACGTACTGGATGTGCTCAATGCACTGAAATGCGAAAACGTCCGAATTCTGCTGACCGACTCTGTATCCAGCGTTCAGATTGAAGATGCAGCCAGCCAAAGCGCGGCTTACGTTGTTATGCCAATGAGATTGTAATGGCGCTAACCCGCTTGTTGATCCGCGACTTTCGCAACATTGAAAGCGTGGATCTCGCTTTATCCCCTGGTTTTAATTTCCTGGTAGGTGCCAACGGCAGCGGAAAAACCAGCGTACTGGAAGCCATCTACACGCTCGGCCACGGTCGGGCGTTTCGCAGTTTACAAATAGGCCGCGTTATTCGCCACGAGCAGGAATCGTTTGTCTTACATGGACGCCTGCAGGGTCAGGGGCGCGAGATCTCGATTGGCCTCACCAAAGACAAACAGGGCGACAGCAAAGTTCGCATCGACGGCACCGACGGTCACAAGGTGGCCGAATTGGCGCTGCTGATGCCGATGCAGCTCATCACCCCCGAAGGGTTTACTTTACTCAACGGCGGCCCCAAATACAGAAGAGCATTCCTTGATTGGGGATGCTTTCACAACGAAGCCGGTTTCTTTACCGCCTGGAGCAATCTCAAGCGTTTGCTGAAACAGCGTAATGCTGCATTGCGTCAGGTAACCCGCTACGCGCAGCTGCGTCCGTGGGATATGGAACTTATCCCGCTAGCCGAGCAAATCAGTCAATGGCGAGCGGAATACAGTGCGGGTATCGCCGAGGATATGGCGGATACCTGCAAACAGTTTCTTCCTGAATTCAGTCTCACCTTTTCTTTCCAGCGCGGCTGGGAAAAAGAGACCGACTATTCAGAGGTGCTTGAACGGAATTTCGAGCGCGACCGAATGCTGACCTACACTGCCCACGGCCCGCACAAAGCGGATTTCCGCATACGTGCCGATGGCGCACCGGTGGAGGACACGCTGTCGCGCGGGCAGCTCAAACTGCTGATGTGCGCCTTACGTTTGGCGCAAGGTGAGTTTCTGACCCGTGAAAGCGGGCGGCGCTGCCTGTACCTCATAGATGATTTTGCCTCGGAACTTGATGACGAGCGTCGCGGTCTGCTGGCAAGCAGGCTCAAAGCGACTGAGTCGCAGGTTTTTGTCAGCGCCATTAGCGCTGAACACGTAATGGACATGTCGGACAAAAATTCGAAGATGTTCAGCGTGGAAAAAGGTAAAATAACGGATTAACCCAAGTTTAAATGAGCGAGAAACGTTGATGTCGAATTCTTATGACTCCTCCAGTATCAAAGTCCTGAAAGGGCTGGATGCGGTGCGTAAGCGCCCGGGTATGTATATCGGTGACACGGATGACGGCACCGGTCTGCACCACATGGTATTCGAGGTTGTGGATAACGCTATCGACGAAGCGCTCGCGGGTCACTGTAAAGACATCGTTGTCACTATCCACGCCGATAATTCCGTTTCCGTAACGGATGATGGTCGTGGTATTCCGACTGGTATTCACCCGGAAGAGGGTGTTTCTGCAGCGGAAGTCATCATGACCGTTCTGCACGCTGGCGGTAAATTCGATGACAACTCTTATAAAGTGTCCGGTGGTCTGCACGGCGTAGGCGTTTCAGTGGTAAACGCCCTGTCGCAGAAGCTGGAACTGGTGATTCGCCGCGAAGGCAAAGTTCACCATCAAATCTATGTTCACGGTGTGCCTCAGGCTCCGTTAGCCGTAACTGGCGATACTGACGTCACCGGGACTCAAGTCCGTTTCTGGCCAAGCTATGAAACGTTCACTAACGTCATTGAGTTTGAATACGAAATTCTGGCTAAACGTCTGCGTGAGCTGTCGTTCCTGAACTCCGGTGTTTCTATTCGCTTGCGCGACAAGCGTGATGGTAAAGAAGATCATTTCCACTACGAAGGCGGTATCAAAGCGTTCGTTGAGTATCTGAACAAGAACAAAACGCCAATTCACCCGCATATCTTCTATTTCTCCACCGAAAAAGACGGTATCGGCGTTGAAGTGGCACTGCAGTGGAACGATGGTTTCCAGGAAAACATCTACTGCTTTACCAACAACATCCCACAGCGCGATGGCGGTACTCACCTTGTCGGTTTCCGTACGGCGATGACCCGTACGCTGAACGCTTACATGGACAAAGAAGGCTACAGCAAAAAAGCCAAAGTCAGCGCCACCGGTGATGATGCCCGTGAAGGCCTGATTGCCGTTGTTTCCGTGAAAGTGCCCGATCCGAAATTCTCTTCGCAGACCAAAGACAAACTGGTTTCTTCAGAAGTGAAGACTGCGGTTGAGCAGCAGATGAACGAATTGCTGGCAGAATACCTGCTGGAAAATCCGTCCGATGCAAAAATCGTTGTTGGCAAAATTATCGATGCGGCTCGTGCCCGAGAAGCGGCACGTAGAGCCCGTGAAATGACCCGTCGTAAAGGTGCGCTGGACTTAGCTGGCCTGCCGGGCAAACTGGCGGATTGCCAGGAACGCGACCCGGCGCTGTCCGAACTGTACCTCGTGGAAGGGGACTCCGCGGGTGGCTCTGCGAAGCAGGGTCGTAACCGTAAGAACCAGGCGATTCTGCCGCTGAAGGGTAAAATCCTCAACGTTGAGAAAGCCCGCTTCGACAAAATGCTCTCCTCGCAGGAAGTGGCAACGCTTATCACTGCGTTGGGCTGCGGCATTGGTCGTGACGAATACAACCCGGACAAACTGCGCTATCACAGCATCATCATCATGACCGATGCTGACGTCGATGGCTCGCACATCCGTACGCTGCTGTTGACCTTCTTCTATCGTCAAATGCCTGAAATCGTAGAGCGTGGCCATGTGTATATCGCCCAGCCGCCGCTGTACAAAGTGAAAAAAGGCAAGCAGGAACAGTACATTAAAGACGACGAAGCGATGGATCAGTATCAGATTTCTATCGCGCTTGATGGTGCAACGCTGCATGCAAACGCCAGCGCACCGGCGCTGGCTGGCGAAGCGCTGGAAAAACTGGTGGCTGAATTCAACGCTGCACAGAAAATGATTGTCCGTATGGAACGTCGTTTCCCACGTTCGCTGCTGAAAGAGCTGGTTTATCAGCCAACACTGGTTGAAGCCGATCTCAGCGACGAGCAGAAAGTGACGCGTTGGGTAAATCAGCTGGTCACTCAGCTGAACGAAGATGAGCAGCACGGCAGCATGTGGAAGTTCGATGTTCGTGAAAACACTGAGCAGCATCTGTTTGAGCCAATCATTCGCGTGCGTACTCACGGTGTGGACACTGATTACCCGCTGGATCAGGAGTTTGTAACCGGTGGTGAATACCGTCGTCTGTACACGCTCGGCGAGAAGCTGCGCGGTCTGATTGAAGAAGACGCGTTCATCGAACGTGGCGAACGCCGTCAGCCGATTACCAGCTTCGAACAGGCGCTGGAATGGCTGGTGAAAGAGTCCCGTCGCGGTCTGTCTATTCAGCGTTATAAAGGCTTGGGTGAAATGAACCCGGATCAGCTGTGGGAAACCACCATGGATCCAGAAAGCCGCCGTATGCTGCGCGTGACCGTCAAAGATGCAATCGCTGCCGACCAGCTGTTCACTACCCTGATGGGTGATGCTGTTGAGCCGCGTCGTGCATTTATCGAAGAGAACGCCCTGAAAGCGGCGAACATCGATATCTAAGTAACGTGTTCTCCGGTGGCGCTAACGCTTGCCGGGGCGACAAATTATATAAGCCCGGTGAGCGCTAGCGCCACTGGGCTTTTTATTGCCGCAAAAGAGGAATTCGCGCCTCGATCTCTATCCCCCTTTTACCCCGACTCTTTTGCTGTTTTTTGAGCTAAATCGCGTTAGCATGAGTGAGAACTCACTTATATCGGGGATCCTATGGCTATCAAACTCATTGCAATCGACATGGACGGAACATTGCTGCTGCCCGACCATACTATTTCTCCGGCGGTTAAACAGGCCATTGCGGCTGCGCGTGAGCGCGGCGTGAAGGTGGTGCTGTGTACCGGTCGCCCGTATGCAGGTGTTCATAACTACCTGAAAGAGCTGCACATGGAGCAGGAAGGCGATTACTGCATCACCTATAACGGTGCGCTGGTTCAGAAAGCCAGTGATGGCAGCACGGTGGCACAAACGGCGCTGAGTTATGATGATTATCGCTACCTGGAACAGCTTTCCCGCGATGTGGGTTCTCACTTCCACGCGCTCGACCGCAACACGCTGTACACTGCGAACCGTGACGTCAGCTACTACACCGTGCATGAATCCTATGTCGCCACCATCCCACTGGTATTCTGCGAAGCGGAAAACATGGCGCGTGATATTCAGCTGCTGAAAGTGATGATGATCGATGAGCCTGTCATTCTTGATAAAGCCATCGCCCGCATTCCGGCGGAAGTGAAAGAGAAGTACACCGTGCTGAAAAGTGCGCCGTACTTCCTCGAAATCCTCGATAAGCGCGTCAATAAAGGCACTGGCGTGAAATCGCTGGCCGATACGTTAGGTATCCTGCCGGAAGAGATAATGACTCTTGGTGATCAGGAAAATGATATCGCGATGATTGAATATGCCGGGATGGGTGTGGCAATGGATAACGCCATTCCATCGGTGAAAGAAGTGGCCAACTTCGTGACTAAATCTAACCTGGAAGACGGTGTTGCCTACGCGATTGAGAAGTTTGTCCTCAACTGATCCCATCATTTTCTGAAAGAAGCCCGTTGCCCAGTGCGCGGGCTTTTTTATTGCCTGACGTTTTCCCACCGGTTTTTCGATCTGGATTGTCGTTTTTGTGATCTAAATTGTAGTACTACGTAATTATGTTGTACTACATTAGGTTCCATGGAACGACGAACAGCATCACATTCGTACTGCAAGAGTGAGAGTTATTCCAGCGCGCGCGGTAAAGTAGGCGGATACATTCGGGCATCAAAAGGACACTCCATGAACCTGACTAAAACCGACCGCATCATCGTGACACTGGGCCGCCAGATTGTGAGCGGTAAATACGTACCCGGCGCGGCGCTGCCCGCAGAAGCTGATCTCTGCGAAGAGTTTGAGACGTCACGCAACATCATTCGCGAGGTATTCCGCTCGCTGATGGCGAAACGGCTGATTGAAATGAAGCGTTATCGCGGGGCGTTTGTCGCTCAGCGCAATCAGTGGAATTACCTCGATACCGACATCCTGCAGTGGGTGCTGGAAAACGATTACGACCCACGCCTGATTGTGGCAATGAGTGAAGTGCGAAATCTGGTGGAGCCCGCCATCGCACGCTGGGCGGCGGAACGCGCCACCTCCAGCGATCTGGCACAAATTGAGGCAGCGCTCAACGATATGATCGCCAACAACCAGGACCGTGATGCGTTTAACGAAGCGGATATTCGCTATCACGAAGCGGTGCTGGCGTCCGTACACAATCCGGTATTACAGCAGCTCAGCGTGGCGATCAGTTCGCTACAGCGAGCCGTTTTCGAACGCACCTGGATGGGTGATGAGGCCAACATGCCGAAAACCCTCCAGGAGCACAAAGCGCTGTTCGATGCCATCCGGCATCAGGACAGCAATGCGGCAGAGCAGGCGGCGCTCACCATGATCGCCAGCTCAACACAAAGGCTAAAGGAAAGCACATGACATCACGCTACATCGCAATCGACTGGGGATCGACCAACCTGCGCGCCTGGTTTTATCAGGGCGACGAATGCCAGGATAATCGGCAGTCAGAAGCAGGCGTCACGCGTCTGAATGGACGTTCCCCTGAAGCGGTGTTAGCGGAGGTCACCGCCGGCTGGCGCGATGACGCGACCCCGGTGGTCATGGCGGGTATGGTCGGCAGTAACGCCGGCTGGAAAATTGCCCCTTACTTACCTGTTCCTGTCCATTTCTCTGAAATTGGCCAACAGTTAACGTCCGTTACCGACAATGTCTGGATTATTCCGGGGCTGTCTGTCTCACGTGACGATAACCACAACGTGATGCGTGGCGAGGAAACCCAACTGCTGGGTGCTCGCCACTTAGCGCCCGCGCCTTTGTACGTCATGCCCGGCACTCACTGCAAATGGGTGCTGGCGGACAACCAGCAAGTTTTTGATTTCCGGACCGTCATGACCGGCGAACTGCACCATCTTCTGCTGAACCATTCGCTGGTGGGCGCTGGCCTGCCGAAGCAGGAAGATTCGGCAGAGGCTTTCGCCGCCGGGCTGGAAAAAGGGCTGTCTGACTCAGCTCTGCTGCCGCAGCTATTTGAAGTTCGCGCCTCCCATGTACTGGGCAATTTACCGCGCGAACAGGTGAATGAATTTTTATCCGGCCTGCTCATCGGCGCGGAAGTGAACAGCATGTGCGAGCGCTTCCCTGGAGAGCAGGACATCACCATCGTCGCAGGAAAATCCCTCGCCGACCGCTACCAGCAGGCGTTTAGCGCCGTGGGTCGCCGTTCGACGTACGTTTCCGGCGACGCGGCATTCCAGGCAGGCATAAGGAGCATCGTCCATGCAGTGGCAAACTAAACTTCCGCTGATCGCAATATTGCGTGGCATCAGGCCAGAAGAAGCGCGCGAGCACGTCGCGGCTATTCTTGAGGCCGGATTTGACGCGGTAGAAATCCCTCTTAATTCCCCAGCGTGGGAAACCAGTATTGCGGCGATGGTCGCCGAATTTGGTGATAAAGCGTTGATTGGCGCAGGCACCGTGCTGAAGCCAGAGCAGGTCGACACGCTGGCGGCCATGGGCAGTAAGCTGGTGGTCACGCCGAACACCAACCCTGAGGTGATTCGTCGCGCGGTGAGGCACGGTATGACGGTCTGCGCTGGTTGTGCCACGGCCTCAGAAGCTTTCACAGCGCTTGATGCGGGTGCGCAGATCCTGAAAATTTTCCCGTCGTCGACCTTCGGCCCGGATTACATCAAAGCACTGAAAGCCGTATTGCCAAAAGACGTGCCGGTCTTCGCTGTGGGTGGCGTCACGCCTGAAAATCTTAATGTGTGGCTGGATGCAGGCTGCACAGGTGCGGGTTTGGGCAGTGATTTATATCGCGCCGGACAACGCGTGGAACGTTCATCCCAGCAGGCTGCGGCCTTCGTGAAAGCCTATCAGGAGGCCACTCGATGAAAATTACCAAACTGACGACTTACCGTTTACCGCCGCGCTGGATGTTCCTGAAAATCGAAACCGATGAAGGCGTTATCGGCTGGGGCGAACCGGTAATCGAAGGCAAAGCTCGGACCGTAGAAGCCGCAGTCCATGAGCTCGGTGAATACCTGATTGGCCAAGATCCGGCCCGCATTAACGACCTGTGGCAGGTGATGTACCGCGGTGGTTTCTATCGCGGCGGCCCAATCATGATGAGCGCCATCGCCGGTATCGACCAGGCGTTATGGGATATCAAAGGCAAAGTGCTTGGCGCACCGGTCTGGCAGCTGATGGGCGGCCTGGTTCGCGACAAAATTAAAGCGTACAGCTGGGTCGGAGGCGACCGTCCGGCGGATGTTATCGACGGCATTAAAACCCTGCGCAAAATCGGTTTCGACACCTTCAAGCTTAACGGCTGCGAAGAGATGGGCATCATTGATGATTCCCGCAGTGTGGACGCGGCGGTGAACACCGTGGCGCAAATCCGGGAAACGTTCGGCAATGACATTGAATTTGGTCTCGATTTCCACGGCCGCGTCAGCGCGCCAATGGCGAAAGTGCTGATCAAAGAGCTTGAGCCCTATCGCCCGCTGTTTATCGAAGAGCCGGTGCTGGCAGAGCAGGCGGAATATTATCCGAAGCTCGCGGAGCAAACGCATATTCCGCTGGCTGCCGGAGAACGTATGTTCTCACGCTTTGAATTTAAGCGCGTCCTGCAGGCTGGCGGCCTGGCGATTCTGCAGCCCGATCTCTCTCACGCGGGCGGTATCACCGAATGCTTCAAAATCGCCGCGATGGCGGAAGCCTACGACGTTTCACTGGCCCCGCATTGCCCGCTTGGGCCGATTGCGCTGGCAGCCTGTCTGCACCTTGACTTCGTTTCCCGCAATGCCGTATTGCAGGAACAGAGTATGGGCATTCATTACAATAAAGGCGCGGAACTGCTTGATTTCGTGACCAATAAAGAAGACTTCAACATGGAAGGTGGTTTCTTCAAACCGTTGATGAAGCCGGGTCTGGGCGTGGAGATCGACGAAGCTAAAGTCATCGAAATGAGCAAGCAGGCCCCGGACTGGCGCAACCCGCTTTGGCGGTATGCGGATGGTAGCGTTGCCGAGTGGTAACGCGCTTCATATTTCACGTATTAGCAGATAGAAAGATAAAAAAGCGTTTTTAACACACCCTCTGTAATTTACAGGGCATGGTGGCAGGTAGCGCTATGCCCAAAATCTGGAGACAGATGAATGGATATTTCTGTAACGACAGTAAAAACCGGGCGTCGCCGTTATCTGACGCTGCTGATGATTTTTATTACCGTAGTGATTTGCTATGTGGACCGCGCCAATTTGGCCGTGGCTTCCGCGCATATTCAGGAAGAGTTCGGCATTTCAAAAACACAAATGGGCTATATTTTCTCGGCATTCGCCTGGATGTATACGCTTTGCCAAATCCCTGGCGGCTGGTTCCTGGACCGTATGGGGTCGCGCATGACCTATTTCATCGCTATTTTTGGCTGGTCCGTGGCGACGCTATTTCAGGGATTTGCGACCGGATTACTGTCGCTGATTGGTCTGCGTGCCATCACCGGGATTTTCGAAGCCCCGGCTTTCCCGACCAATAACCGCATGGTCACTAGCTGGTTCCCGGAGCATGAACGCGCCTCGGCGGTGGGTTTTTACACCTCCGGACAGTTTGTCGGGCTCGCTTTCCTGACGCCGTTGCTCATCTGGATCCAAGAAATGCTGAGCTGGCACTGGGTGTTTATCATCACCGGTGGGATCGGGATTGTCTGGTCGCTTATCTGGTTCAAAGTTTACCGTGCACCGAGCCAGACGAAAAGCTTGGGCAAGGCCGAGCTGGACTACATTTCTGCGGGTGGTGGTCAGGTTGATAGCGATATTGTGGTCACGAACAAAGAACGTCGTCCATTGACCCGCGCGGACTGGAAACTGGTGTTCCATCGCAAGCTGGTGGGCGTCTATATTGGCCAGTTTGCCGTCGCCTCGACGCTGTGGTTCTTCCTGACCTGGTTCCCGAACTATCTGACCCAGGAAAAAGGTATTACTGCTCTACAGGCGGGCTTTATGACCACCGTGCCTTTCCTGGCGGCGTTTGTTGGCGTGCTGCTTTCCGGCTGGCTGGCGGATAAAATGGTGAAAAAAGGGGTTTCGCTTGGCGTGGCGCGTAAAACGCCGATTATCTGCGGGCTACTGATTTCCACCTGCATCATGGGCGCGAACTATACCAACGATCCAGTATGGATTATGACCCTGATGGCCATCGCGTTCTTTGGTAATGGCTTTGCGTCGATTACCTGGTCGCTGGTGTCGTCTCTGGCGCCAATGCGTCTGATTGGCCTGACCGGCGGCGTGTTCAACTTTGCCGGTGGATTGGGTGGTATCACCGTGCCGCTGGTGATTGGTTACCTGGCACAGACGCACGGCTTTGCTCCCGCATTGACCTATATATCGGTCATCACGATGATTGGCGCACTCTCTTATATCCTGCTGGTCGGCGAGGTGAAACGAGTAGGCTAAATTCCTGCCTTACGCTACCCTGATGCTACCAACGCGCATCAGGGTATCTTCATGAAACAAATCACCTTCACCTCCCGCCATCATCAGCTCACCAACACCCAAACCTGGACTGCGGACAGCGAATGGCTGGTATTTGACGTACGTCCATCCGGCGCGTCGTTTACCGGAAAAACCATTGAGCGCGTCAATATCCACAGCGGCGAAACCGACGTGATTTATACCGCCCCCGATGGCGCGCATGTTGGCGTGGTAACGGTGCATCCGCAGGATGAACGTTATGTGTTTATTCATGGCCCTGAAAACCCTGATGATTCATGGCAGTACGATTTCCATCACCGCCGTGGCGTAGTGACGTTACAGGGGAAAACCCACAATCTTGATGCGATGGATATTACCCCGCCATTTACGCCAGGTGCGCTGCGCGGCGGAAGCCACGTCCATGTTTACAGCCCGAACGGCGAGTTGGTCAGCTTCACCTACAACGACCACGTCATGCATGAGCGCGATCCGGCTCTGGATTTGCGTAATGTCGGGGTTGCCGCGCCGTATGGGCCGGTCACGCCGCAGGGCCATCATCCGCGTGAATATGCCGGCAGTCATTGGTCGGTCCTGATTAGCCAGACCACGCTGACGCGGCAGCCCGGCAGCGATGAGATTAATCGCGCCTATGAAGAGGGGTGGGTAGGCAATACGCAGCTAGCCTTTATTGGCGATACGCTGTCGCTGAGCGGTGAAAAGGTGCCAGAGCTATTTATCGTCACGTTGCCCACGGACGAAGCGGGCTGGAAACAAACGGGCGATGCGCCGCTGTGTGGTACGGAAAAGAGCCTGCCCGCGGCGCCTGCCGCAGTGATTCAGCGTCGTCTGACGTTTACTCACGATCACGCATATCCCGGCCTGGTCAACGTGCCGCGTCACTGGGTGCGCTGTAATCCGCAGGGCGATAGCATTGCGTTTCTGATGCGAGATGATGCAGGTGTAGTGCAACTGTGGCTGATTGCGCCAGAAGGCAGTGGAATGCGGCAATTAACGCAGTGCAGCGGAATTCAGTCGGCGTTTAATTGGCATCCGTCAGGCCAGGCCTTAGGGTTTGTTCTGGAAGACAGAATTGCGATGTGCGATGTACAGAGCGGGGACATTCGCTTTTTGACGGCCGATCATGAAAATCCACCGTCAGGCGATGCGGTAGTCTTTTCCCCGAACGGAAAGGCGGTTGCCTGGATGCAGGAAACCCACGGCTATCGTCAGCTATGGGTTACGCAAACGGACCGCTGAATTACGGAGCGGGCATCGCCGCAGGTGGGATAACGGAGTTCATCGCCTGCGTTTGCTGCTCGCTCTTTTCAACCCGAGATCGGACAGAGTTATCTTTACGGAATAAGTCCCACGGTATCAGCAGCGTATCGGCAACGGCGGTGAATGGCATATCCAGTGCAACCAGTGATTTGGTTCCCCAGCCCGTCGTGTCATCGCCAAGCATCTCTGAACTGGCACGCGTGCCTGGATACATCCCTTCTTTGCCACCAGTATGAGACATCACGCTGGAGCATCCTGTCAGAACCATCATTCCAGAGTAAAACACAGGTAACAAAATTAATTTTTTCATCATGCGATATCATCATTGTCGGCACGCGAAGTGCCTCTCTATCGGGTTATAACGGCCCGCTGATAAAATAAATAGTCCGGAAACGGCGCTCTGTGGCGCTTGTCGCACTTTCCTTACCTGAACTGTACCCCAGTCTAAGCTTAACAGCCAAAAGTGCAAAAAAAGTAAGACCCTTAACCTTGAAAAATGTTCACCGGTTCCCATCTTAAGAGTGTGACCCGATAACGAACATGCCTGAGGGGTGTTCGGGGCGCGTGACCTGTCCATTGTGGAAGGTCTGTAAATTCTCGCTGATTTCAGGAGCTTTTTTATTATGCGTAACTTCGATCTTTCCCCGCTGTATCGTTCTGCGATTGGATTTGACCGTCTTTTTAATCTGCTCGAAAACAACCAGAGTCAGAGCAACGGCGGATACCCTCCGTATAACGTTGAATTAGTGGACGAAAACCATTATCGCATCGCCATTGCCGTCGCAGGCTTTGCAGAAAGTGAGTTGGATATTACCGCTCAGGACAATCTGCTGGTGGTGAAAGGCTCTCACCCTGATGAACAAAAAGAACGTTCTTATCTGTATCAGGGCATCGCCGAACGTAACTTCGAGCGCAAATTCCAGCTGGCAGAAAATATTCACGTAAAAGGCGCGAACCTGGTGAATGGCCTGCTGTATATCGATTTGGAACGCGTGGTGCCAGAAGCTAATAAACCACGTCGCATCGAAATTAATTAATTAATTCCGACGGGCGGGATACGCCGCCCAACAATGAACCCATGCTTGCCGTAAGGGAGCAACTGCGAGTCCAGAACTTGCAGGCATACACTCGCTTCTTAGAAGGAGAAATACCATGCGTAATTATGATTTAACCCCAATGCTTCGTCAGTGGATTGGCTTCGATAAATTAGCCAACTCGATGCTCAATACCGGTGAAACCCAGGGCTTCCCGCCATATAACATCGAAAAGAGCGACGATAATCACTATCGCATCACACTGGCGCTGGCCGGGTTCCGTCAGGACGAATTAGATATACAGCTTGAGGGCACGCGCCTGACGGTGAAAGGCACGCCGACAAAACCTGAAAAAGAGCCTTCATATCTGCATCAGGGTCTGGTGACGCAAGCGTTTAATCTGAGCTTTACGCTGGCGGAACATATGGAGGTCACTGGTGCGACCTTCACCAACGGTCTGCTACACATTGATTTGACTCGCAACGTGCCGGAAGAAATCGCCCCGCAGCGAATCGCTATCAGCGAACGCCCGGCGTTAAACAGCTAATCGTTCATTGCCGCAGAAGCCCCGCCAGTCGGGGCTTTTTTGTGCGCCACGATCCATACAGCCCTCGCGATTTCTGTAAGAATCCCTTCAATCAATAATGTTATTCACAGGGAAAATACGATGAGTGAGATAGCATTGACCATCAGTGTGTTGGCGCTGGTCGCGGTTGTAGGGTTGTGGATAGGCAATATCAAAATTCGCGGCGTCGGGTATGGTATCGGTGGAGTGCTGTTCGGCGGCATTATCGTTGGCCATTTTATCGAGCAGGCAGGCGTCACGCTCAGTAGTCCAATGTTGCACTTCATTCAGGAGTTTGGCCTGATCCTGTTCGTCTACACCATCGGTATCCAGGTCGGTCCGGGCTTTTTCGCCTCGCTAAGGGTTTCCGGCCTGCGTCTTAATCTCTTCGCTATTCTCATTGTGCTGATGGGTGGCGTGGTCACGGCTTTACTCCACAAACTCTTCGCCATTCCGCTGCCGGTGATGCTCGGTATTTTCTCCGGCGCCGTCACCAACACGCCTGCACTGGGGGCCGGACAGCAGATTTTGCGCGATCTCGGCGTGCCGTTCAACGTCGTCGACCAGATGGGAATGAGCTACGCGATGGCCTATCCGTTTGGGATTTGCGGCATCCTGCTGACCATGTGGCTGGTTCGCCTGTTCTTTCGTATTAACGTCGAAAAGGAAGCGCAGCAGTTTGATTCCAGCGTCGGCAATGGCTACGCGAATCTGCACACCATAAATATCCGCGTCGAAAACCCAAATCTTAACGCGCTGGCGATTCAGGATGTGCCAGTGCTCAACAGCGACAACATTATCTGTTCGCGGCTCAAGCGCGAGGACATGCTAATGGTGCCGGCGCCGGGCACCTTGATTCAGGTCGGCGATTTACTGCATCTGGTAGGCCAGCCCGCGGATTTACACAATGCGCAGCTGGTGATCGGTAAAGAAGTGGAAACCTCACTTTCAACGCGCGGAACCGACCTCAAAGTGGAGCGTGTGGTCGTCACTAACGAGAAGGTTTTGGGCAAAAAAATCCGCGATCTTCACTTTAAACAGCGTTATGACGTCGTGATTTCCCGACTTAATCGTGCGGGCGTTGAACTGGTCGCCAGCAGTAATGCCAGCCTGCAGTTTGGCGATATTCTCAATCTGGTCGGGCGTCCGGCGTCGATTGACGCGGTGGCAGCCGAAGTCGGCAATGCTCAGCAAAAATTGCAGCAGGTGCAAATGCTGCCGGTATTTATCGGCATCGGGCTTGGGGTACTGCTTGGTTCTGTACCGCTGTTTATTCCAGGATTCCCGGTGGCGTTGAAGCTTGGTCTGGCGGGCGGGCCGCTGATTATGGCGCTGATCCTTGGGCGTATCGGCAGCATCGGCAAGTTGTACTGGTTTATGCCACCGAGTGCTAACCTCGCGCTGCGTGAACTCGGCATTGTGCTGTTTCTGGCGGTGGTGGGGCTGAAATCTGGTGGTGATTTTGTGCGTACTCTCACCGAAGGAGACGGTCTGAGTTGGATTGCCTACGGCATCGTCATCACTGGTGTACCGTTGCTGACGGTCGGCATTCTGGCGCGGTTGCTCGCCAAGATGAACTACCTGACGCTGTGTGGGATGCTCGCCGGGTCGATGACCGACCCTCCGGCTCTGGCCTTCGCCAATAATCTGCACGCCACCAGCGGTGCGGCAGCGTTGTCATACGCCACGGTGTATCCACTGGTGATGTTCCTGCGCATCATCACCCCGCAACTGCTGGCGGTGTTATTCTGGGGCATGGGTTAATGCCGTTCACAGGTGGACGCGCCGCAGATGGTAGTCCACCTGATACTCGCTGGCATTTCTGTACATCACCGAATAGTTGAGAAACTCCCCGCTGTCGCTGTAAGAAAGCGAAGTAATACGCAGCAGCGGTGTTTGCTCCACAACGTTCATCTGCTGTGCCAGCTGCTTATCAGCCAGGACCGGCGAGAGGCTTTCATAGTTTCCGGTAATGGTTATCCCGCACTCATTCTCGATGTAATCAAACTTTGATCCTTCCAGATGAATAAGCGACAGATTACGGAACAGCTTCACCGGCATATAACTGTCCTCCAGAATCAGCGGCTTGCCATCGACGTAGCGCACCCGGCGCGAAAAATAGATGCGTTCGTTAATCTGAATCCTCAGCTGGCTGGCGATAGCGGGTGGGGCGGGCATCACTTCGAAAATAAGCACCTCGCTTCTGACCTCTTTTCCCTGCTGACGCAATACCTCTACTAGCCCGGTCAGGTTGGTGGTTTCGTGATACACGTCTTTGCGCGTCACGAAAGTGCCGCTGCCATGACGACGTTCCACCAGACCCCAGTTAATCAGCAGATCAATTGCCTTTCGAACGGTCATTCGCGCCACGCCAAACTCTAGCGCCAGCTTTTTCTCTCCTGGTAACGGGCTTCCGACACTGAAGTTGGCAGAATTCAGTCGTAAACGCAGCCGCTCAGCAATGGATTTGTAGATCACTGATAGTCCTCTTTAGCGCTATTAATCGGGAGCTCTGGGCTCATGGATGTCCATATTTCACTCAAAAAGTAGACCTGAATGGGTGAAATAAAACCATGAATGTGATCACGAAACGCAGCGGCACTTCATGTCGTCTGGCACGCGGCTACCTATTCTCGATGCAGGCCAACAAGCCCTTCAAAAAAGGCCACTTACCCTACTGGTTGTTCTATGAGGATGTAAAAATGCTCAGTCAAATACAACGCTTTGGCGGTGCCATGTTTACCCCGGTGTTACTGTTTCCCTTCGCGGGGATCGTGGTGGGAATTGCCATTATGCTCAGTAACCCGCTGTTCGTCGGTCCCGCACTGACCGCGCCAGACAGTTTGTTTGCACAAATCGTTCATATTATTGAAGAGGGCGGCTGGACCGTGTTCCGCAACATGCCGCTAATCTTTGCCGTTGGGCTGCCGATTGGCCTGGCGAAACAGGCGCAGGGCCGGGCGTGTCTGGCGGTGCTGATGAGCTTCCTGACCTGGAACTACCTGATTAACGCCATGGGGATGACCTGGGGCACTTTCTTCGGCGTCGACTTTTCTATCGACCCTATTCCTGGCAGCGGCCTGACGATGATGGCTGGGATAAAAACCCTTGATACCAGCATCATCGGCGCGATAGCCATCTCCGGGATTGTGACCGCGCTGCACAATCGCTACTTCGACAAACCGCTGCCGGTGTTCCTCGGGATATTTCAGGGAACGTCATTCGTGGTGATTGTCGCCTTCATGGTGATGATCCCATGCGCCTGGCTGACTCTGCTCGGCTGGCCAAAAGTGCAGATGGGTATTGAATCATTGCAGGCGTTTTTACGCACCGCGGGTGCGCTGGGGGTGTGGATTTATACCTTCCTGGAACGCATCCTGATCCCAACCGGTCTCCACCATTTCGTCTACGGTCCGTTTATTTTCGGCCCGGCGGCGGTAGAAGGCGGCATCCAGATGTACTGGGCGCAGCATTTGCAGGAATTTAGCCAGAGCACCGAGCCGCTGAAAACGCTGTTCCCGCAGGGTGGGTTTGCCTTGCATGGCAACTCAAAAGTCTTTGGTTCGGTGGGTATTGCACTGGCGCTGTATTACACCGCCTCTCCTGAAAACCGGGTCAGAGTGGCCGGATTACTGATTCCCGCCACTCTGACGGCGATGCTGGTCGGGATTACCGAGCCACTGGAGTTCACTTTCCTGTTCATCTCCCCGCTGCTGTTTGCGGCGCATGCCGTGCTGGCAGCGACTATGGCCACGGTGATGTACATGTGCGGCGTGGTGGGCAACATGGGCGGCGGTCTGCTGGATCAGTTCCTGCCGCAGAACTGGATCCCGATGTTCCACAATCATGCCTCGATGGTGCTGACACAAATCGGGATCGGCGTGTGCTTCACCGGCATTTATTTCGCCGTCTTCCGCTTCCTTATTCTCCATTTCAACCTGAAAACGCCAGGCCGCGAAGAGAGCGAAATTAAGCTCTACAGCAAAGCGGATTACAAGGCAGCGCGCGGTAAAACCACGGCCGCACCGACTCCGGCCTTCGGTCAGGCCGCAGGCTTCCTCGACGCGCTCGGTGGGGCCAGAAATATTCGCAGTGTAAACAACTGCGCTACTCGGCTGCGTATCACTCTGGTCGACATGGCGCTCACCCAAAGTGACGACATTTTCAAAGCGCTGGGTGCACACGGTGTTGTGCGGCATGGCGATGCTATCCAGGTCATTGTCGGCCTGAACGTTCCCGTGGTGCGTGACCAGCTAGAAACTCTGATGAATGACACATCCTTAACCGAACCCAAATCCATGACGGAGGCAGTATCATGAAAAAATTCTCTGTAGTTGTAGCCGGTGGTGGCAGCACGTTTACCCCCGGTATTGTCCTGATGTTGTTGGCCAACCAGGATCGGTTGCCGCTACGCGCATTGACATTCTATGACAACGACGGCGCGCGTCAGGAGACTATCGCTGAAGCCTGCAAAATTGTGCTTCAGGAGCAGGCACCGGACATCAAATTTAGCTATACCACCGATCCGAAAGCTGCGTTTACCGATGTGGATTTTGTGATGGCGCATATTCGCGTTGGTAAATATCCGATGCGTGAACAGGATGAAAAAATCCCGTTGCGTCACGGGGTGCTCGGCCAGGAAACCTGCGGGCCGGGCGGGATTGCCTATGGCATGCGCTCCATCGGCGGCGTGCTTGAGCTAGTGGATTACATGGAAAAATATTCGCCAAACGCATGGATGCTGAATTACTCCAACCCGGCGGCGATTGTGGCTGAAGCGACGCGTCGACTGCGTCCGAATGCCAAAATCCTCAACATTTGCGATATGCCGATTGGCATCGAAGGGCGCATGGCGCAAATCGTGGGCCTGAAGGACAGAAAGCAAATGCGCACGCGCTATTATGGGCTGAATCACTTTGGTTGGTGGACTTCTATCGAAGATCTGGATGGCAATGATTTAATGCCAAAATTGCGCGAACATGTGGCGAAATTCGGCTATGTGCCACCTTCTAACGATCCCCATACCGAAGCGAGCTGGAATGATACATTCGCCAAAGCGAAAGACGTTCAGGCTCTGGATCCGGACACAATGCCGAATACCTATCTGAAATATTACCTGTTCCCGGATTACGTCGTTGAGCATTCAAACCCGGCGAGAACCCGCGCCAATGAAGTCATGGATCATCGCGAGAAACACGTGTTTGGTTCCTGTAATGCCATTATTCAGGCGGGTAAATCGTCCGCAGGAGAGCTTGAAATCGACGAGCATGCATCGTATATCGTTGATTTAGCAGCGGCTATCGCCTTTAACACCCAAGAGCGGATGCTGCTTATTGTGGCGAACAATGGCGCTATCCATAACTTTGACGCTGATGCGATGGTGGAAATTCCGTGTCTGGTGGGCAAAAACGGGCCGGAGCCGTTGGTAGTGGGGGATATTCCTCATTTCCAGAAAGGACTGATGAGTCAGCAGGTGGCAGTTGAAAAGCTGGTGGTCGATGCCTGGGAACAGCGTTCCTATCAGAAACTGTGGCAGGCGATCACGCTGTCTAAAACGGTGCCAAGCGCGTCCGTCGCGAAGGCGATTCTCGATGATCTGATTGAAGCCAATAGGGCGTACTGGCCAGAACTTCACTGATCCCCATGCTCAGCCTGCGCCTTTATCACTGTTGAAGGCGTCAGGTTGAAGCGGCGCTTGAACGCCTTACTGAAGTGAAATGAATCGAAAAAATTAAGCATA
The DNA here is from genome assembly GCF_024764965.1 of Scandinavium tedordense. Lineage (NCBI taxonomy): Bacteria > Pseudomonadati > Pseudomonadota > Gammaproteobacteria > Enterobacterales > Enterobacteriaceae > Scandinavium > Scandinavium tedordense. The sequence goes on from NZ_JALIGG010000055.1 coordinate 65,295, forward strand.
TCCGCCACTTTTCCCACCGTCTGCCCCTGTTGTTTGAGCAATGAATGCGCCAGATCCAGCCGCGCATCGAGGTAATACTCTTTTGGCGTTTTACCGGTATAGCGTAAAAACAAACGCCGTAAATATTGCTCGCTGCACTGCATCTTTTGCGCCATCTCCTTCACGCTCCAGTTTTTTTGCAGGTCGCTATGCAGCATTGAGAGTAATTTCTCAATCTGAATAAGCAATGCATCTTTTTTACCATTTTCTGAAATAAGACAAATCCACTGGTATATTATTTTGGTGAGGAATGCGACTGCCAGATTGTTTTTAAGCGGTGATTTTTGGGTGATCATGAACGCCACATCGGCTAACTCCTGATTAAACATGTCGCCGTTATATATTATACCGGGTTGTAATAGCGGAATTTCCATCACGCTTGTGGGGATAAACTCCATCCAGTACTGTTCCCAGACTAAACCCTCGCAGCGATAAGACTGAATATCCATCGGATTCAGGAAGATAATACAATTTCCGTTAAGGGTTATTTCACTCCCGTCGCGTAACAGCAGTTTGCCGCAGCCCTGAAGGGTATAGATGGCGACCCACGAGTTAGGGATTAGCGGTTTTTTCTTATCCCTGGGCCATATTACCTTATAACTTTCATCTGCCAACGTATGCCAAAGTGAGATAAGCGAGATCCCGCTGGAGATCACATTTTCGTCAAGAACCAACGGAATATTGTAGGTGGTTTCGTTTTTTACATTTGAAAGAATAGTTTTTCCATTCATTTTATTTCGCCGGCGACCAATTATCAGCCCAACCCATAAAGGGGATCATAACCCTGGCATAATAAAACGTTAAAGGGCTGTATGATGAATATTCAACAAATTGTGAGCTTTATTGGATTTACCCTCCTGGTTGCCGTCATCACCTGGTGGAAAGTTCGAAAGCAGGATACCGGTTCAGAACAAGGATATTTCCTCGCAGGACGTTCGTTAAAAGCACCGATAATTGCCGCCTCGTTAATGCTGACCAACCTCTCCACCGAACAGTTGGTGGGGCTCTCCGGTCAGGCCTATCGCAGCGGCATGTCGGTGATGGGCTGGGAAGTCACCTCGGCGGTGACACTTATCTTCCTCGCGCTGATTTTCCTGCCGCGCTACCTGCAACGCGGCATCGCCACCATTCCTGATTTTCTCGAAGAGCGGTACGACAAAACTACCCGCATCATCATCGATTTCTGTTTTCTCATCGCCACCGGCGTTTGTTTCCTGCCGATCGTCCTCTACTCTGGCGCGTTGGCGCTCAACAGCCTGTTTCACGTTGGCGATTCGCTGGGCATTTCTCAGGGCGCGGCCATTTGGCTGCTGGTGATTTTGTTAGGCGTGGCGGGCATTCTCTACGCGGTTGTTGGCGGAATGCGCGCAATGGCGATTGCCGATTCGATTAACGGCATCGGCCTGGTGATTGGCGGCCTGATGGTGCCAGTCTTTGGTCTGATAGTGATGGGCGGCGGCAGCTTTTTTCAAGGTCTGGAAAGGCTCACCACCGTACACGCCGAAAAACTGAACTCCATCGGTGGTAGTCATGATCCGCTGCCAATTGGCGCAGCATTCACCGGGCTTATCCTCGTGAACACCTTCTACTGGTGCACCAATCAGGGCATTGTCCAGCGCACGCTGGCCTCGAAAAGTCTCGCTGAAGGACAAAAGGGCGCGCTGCTGACCGCGGTGTTAAAGATGCTTGACCCGCTGATTCTGGTGCTGCCGGGGCTTATCGCGTTTCATCTGTTTCAGGATTTACCGAGCGCCGACATGGCCTATCCGGCGCTGGTCAGCAAAGTGCTGCCCGTGCCGCTGGTCGGCTTTTTTGGTGCGGTGTTATTTGGCGCAGTGATCAGCACCTTCAATGGTTTTCTCAACAGCGCCAGCACGCTGTTCAGCATGGGGATTTATCGCCGCATCATCAATGAAAACGCTCAGCCGGCTCAGCTGGTGCGCGTAGGGCGACGGTTTGGTTTGCTCATCGCCGTGGTGTCGCTGCTGGTTGCGCCGTGGATAGCCAACGCGCCGGAAGGACTCTACAGCTGGATGAAACAGCTCAACGGTATCTACAACGTACCGCTGGTGACCATCATCATCATGGGCTTTTTCTTCCCGCGCATCCCGGCCCTGGCCGCCAAAGTGGCGATGTTCCTCGGTATTTGCAGCTACATCACCATCAACTACCTGGTGAAATTCGATATCCATTTCCTTTACGTGCTGGCCTGCACCTTCTGTATCAATGTGGTGGTTATGCTGGTGATTGGTGCCCTCAAACCCCGCGCCACGCCGTTCAAATTTCACGATGCCTTTGCGGTGGATATGCAACCGTGGAAAAACGCGAAGATTGCCTCAGTGGGCATTCTGTTCGCGATGATTGGCGTGTACTCCGGGCTGGCGCAGTTTGGTGGCTATCACGTGCAGTGGCTGACCATTCTGAGCTACGGCATCACCGCCGCGGTGGTGGTGTATCTCATTTTCTCTCGCTGGCAGGCGCGCCGCGTTGAGCCTGCCGTTTTCGCTTCAGATATTAAGGAGAAGCCATGAGCCGCCCAAATTTCCTGTTCATCATGACCGACACCCAGGCCACCAACATGGTCGGGTGTTACAGCGGGAAGCCGTTGAATACGCAACATATCGACAGCCTGGCCGCGGAAGGTATCCGCTTTAATTCCGCTTATACCTGCTCCCCGGTCTGTACGCCCGCGCGCGCCGGGCTGTTCACCGGAATTTATGCCAATCAGTCCGGGCCGTGGACCAACAACGTCGCGCCGGGGAAAAACATCTCCACCATGGGGCGCTATTTCCAGGATGCGGGCTATCACACTTGCTTCATCGGCAAATGGCATCTCGACGGGCACGACTATTTCGGCACCGGCGTGTGCCCGCCGGAATGGGACGCGGAGTACTGGTTCGATGGCGCGAATTATTTGTCAGAACTGACCGAGGAGCAGATCAGTCTGTGGCGCAACGGGCTGAACAGCGTGGACGATTTACAGGCACATCAGATAGATGAAACCTTCACCTGGGCGCATCGCATCAGCAACCGGGCGGTTGATTTTCTGCATCAGCCCACACGCAGCGACGAGCCATTCCTGATGGTGGTGTCCTACGACGAGCCGCATCACCCGTTCACCTGCCCGGTGGAGTATCTGGAGAAATATCAGGACTTTTACTACGATTTGGGCGAAAAGGCGCACGACAGCCTGGACGGCAAACCGCTGCATCATCGACTGTGGGCGGAAGCAATGCCTTCGCCCGTCGGAGAAGACGCCTGCTATCACCATCCGATGTATTTTGCCTGCAATGATTTTGTCGACGATCAGATTGGGCGGGTGATTAACGCTCTCACGGCCGAACAGCGTGAAAACACCTGGGTGATTTATACCTCGGATCACGGCGAAATGATGGGGGCGCACAAGCTCATCAGTAAAGGTGCGGCGATGTACGATGACATCACCCGCATCCCCCTGATTATACGGCCTCCGCACGGGGAACCGACGCAGGTGAACACGCCCGTCAGCCACATTGATTTGCTGCCCACTATGATGGCGCTGGCGGGCATTCATCAGCCCGACATTTTGCCCGGTGAAAATATCCTGCGCGCCAATGCCGATCGTGGGGTGATGGTGGAATTTAATCGCTATGAAATCGAACACGACAGCTTCGGCGGTTTTATTCCGGTGCGCTGCTGGGTAACGGATCGCTGGAAACTGGTGCTCAACCTGTTTACCACGGATGAGCTGTACGACAGACACAACGACCCGGATGAACTGCGCAACCTGATTGAAGATGCCGACTACGTGAGTATTCGCGATGCGATGCACGACAGCCTGTTGGATTACATGGATAAAATCCGCGATCCATTCCGCACCTATCAGTGGAGTTTGCGTCCTTGGCGCACGCAGGCGCAGCCGCGCTGGATGGGTGCGTTCCGCCCGCGGCCGGAAGATGGCTACTCGCCGGTGGTGCGTGACTACGATACCGGCCTGCCCACTCAGGGTGTTAAGGTGGAAGAGAAAACGCAGAAGTTTTGATGACCGGTTTCGCCCTCTCTCACGGGAGCGGGCGAAGGCGTAAAGGAGCATAAATGAAAATATCCCGCCTCGGTGAAGCGCCGGATTACCGTTTCTCGTTGGCTAATGAGCGCACCTTTTTGGCCTGGATCCGCACCGCGCTCGGCTTTCTGGCGGCAGGCGTCGGGCTTGATCAGCTGGCACCCGATTTCGCGACGCCGCTCATCCGTGAAGTGTTGGCGCTTTTGCTGTGCCTGTTTGCGGGCGTGCTGGCGATTTATGGCTATTTACGCTGGTTGAATAACGAAAAAGCGATGCGCCTGAAACGGGATTTGCCCTACACCCGTGGGCTGCTGATTATCAGCGTCTCGTTACTGGCCGTAGCGGCGGCAGTCATGCTGCTGGTGTTTTATGCCGGATAAACGCAAAGCTCGTCGCGAAAGCGATCCGGGTTTGCAGCCGGAGCGCACCTCGCTGGCCTGGTTGCGTACTCTGTTGGGCTACGGTGCCTTGATGGCGTTGTCTGTCAAACACAGCTGGCATCGCGCGGGGACGCCGTTCTGGCTATCGTTGGTGGTGCTTGCGTTGGTGGCAGCGGTTCTCTGGCGCTATACCCGGCAGCGGAATTTAATGGCGGAGGAAACGTCTGATTTTTTACATCCGCGCGCAGTGCGTGACAAATTTATGATCTCCCTCGCAGTGCTCTCCCTCGCAATATTGTTTGCTGTAACACATCTTAAGCAAATCGTGCTGTTTATCAAAGGAGTCACATGACAGGCTGTCACGTCATGGCCAAACCGGCCAGTTCGCGCTGTAACCTTCACTGCCGCTACTGCTTTTACCTCGATAAACCCCAACAAGCTGACATGAACGATGCCACACTCGAGGCGTTTATTCGCCAGCAGATTGAGGCGCAGCCGGGGGATGACGTGCAGTTTGCGTGGCAGGGCGGTGAGCCGACGCTGTGTGGCGTGGATTTTTTCCGCCGTGTGGTGGCGCTACAGCAGCGGTATGCCGGTGAAAAGCGCATCTATAACGCTTTTCAGACCAACGGGATTTTGCTGAACGATGAATGGTGCCGCTTTTTTAAAGCGCACGGCTGGCTGGTGGGCGTATCGATAGACGGACCCGCGGAAATGCACGACACCATGCGCGTCAGCCGCAGCGAAAATCCAACTCACCAGAAGGTGCTGCGCGCCATCGAAACCCTGAAAGCGCACGACGTAGAGTTTAACTTGCTGGTGGTGGTGGGCCGTCATAACTGTGCGAAGCCGCAGACGCTTTACCGCTATTTGCGGGAGCTCGGGACGCCGTTTATACAATTTATTCCACTGCTGGAGATGAACGACGATCGGACGCCGGACGACCACTCTGTTCCTGCCGATGCATGGGGCGCGTTTCTGCGCGGCGTGTTTGATGTGTGGGTGCGGGAAGATATCGGCCGCGTATTTGTGCAGCTGTTCGATTCAACGCTCGGCATATGGAACGGGTTTTCCTCACAAATGTGCGCCATGAGTGAAACCTGTGGCCACGCGTTTGCGCTGGAAAGTAACGGCGACGTGTATCAATGCGATCACTACGTTTCTCCGTCGTACCGTCTCGGCAATATCCATCATCAGACGCTGAGTGACATAAACGCCAGCGACGCCGCGCGTGATTTTGGCCTCGACAAAAAGCGTACCATCAGCAACGAATGCCGCACCTGCCGTGCATTGCGTCTTTGTAACGGTGACTGCCCAAAACACCGCGACGCCAGCGGGAAAAGCGCACTCTGCGAAGGATATCTCGATTTTTTCAGCTACACCGCAGCGTACATGAAAGTCATGCGCGATTTAATTCGCCATCAACGTTCGCCGATGGAAATTATGACGATATTAAAATGACTCAGCAGGCCCGGCAATTGTGCTCCACCGGGCGTATCTCCGCTTTAAATCGTCTGTTGATGCTGATTAAACCGTGAAGCCAACGGCAGCCAGCACAGCAATATCAACAGTCCCATCAGCGTCATCAGCAGGCCCAGACTGCTTTGTCCGGTTTGCGGGAGCAGCGCGGAAAGCCAGGCTAGCGCACCGGAACCGATGTTCTGCAAACCGCCGATCAGCGCTCCGGCGGTTCCGGCGAGGAACGGGAACGGCTCCATCGCGCCGCTGGTAGCGAGCGGGAACAGCATCCCGGCACCGAAGAAGAAAAGCGCCGCAGGGACCAACAGCGTCCAGACGTTCATCACCCCGAGAAGGCCTGGGATCCACATCATCAGCCCCGCCAGCAGACAGCTAATGACCGACTGCCACATCATGCTGGAGAAGCGCTTGTTCTGGCGTCCGGCGAACCAGGCGCCGAAAAACGCCGCCGGGATCGGCAGAATAAACAGAATACTCACCACCATACTGCTCAGCCCAAGCCCTGCGCCCAGCAGCACGCCGGAGCAAGCTTCGAACACTGCAATTCCTGCCAGGCCGCCAATCAGCATCATCACGTAGCAGGTGAACGGTCCGTTGCCGAGCAGCGTTTTATAACGCGTGGTAAAGCGGGTTGGCGGCGCATCCTGGGGACGCGTTTCCGGCATCCAGCGCGCCATGCTCAGCGTCACGCCCATACACAGCACCAACAGGAAACCGTAGCACGCGCGCCAGCTCCAGACCGTTTCGAGCATCCCGCCAATCAGCGGTGCCAGTAGCGGGCTGACCAGAATGCCCATGTTCAGCAAACTGTTCGCATGGCGCAGCTGCGTGCCTTCATACAGGTCGCGCGGCAGGGTGCGTGCCATGACGCCGCCCACGCCGGTGCCCATGCCCTGCAGCGCGCTGGCGGCAATCAGTATCGTCAGGCTGTGCGTGGTCATGGCAATAACCGTCGCCAGCATAAAAATCGTCATGCCGACGAGGATAACCGGTCGGCGGCCCACGCGGTCTGAAAGCGGACCGTAGAATAATTGCGACACGCCGTAGGTCAGTAGATATGCGGCCATGACACTCTGGACCGCACCTTCACGCACGTTCAGTTCGCGCGCCATGTCAGCAATGGCTGGAATATAAATGGTTTGCGCCATCTGTCCGACGGCGACCAGCAGCACCAGCATCAGCAGCAAATTGACGTTCTTATGCCTTTTCATTCGATGATTACTTTGTGAAGGGTTAAAAAGAAAGAATATGTGACTATGAAATCAGCAAAGTCCGCGAGGAATCTACCACAGTAAAATGACAGAACAACCACCGGGGAAGGATCGACGAAACGGCATCAGGCAGGTTTTGTAAACGATATTCGGCAACAATTATTGCCAGCGTGGATCAGGACAGGCGCAGCATGATTGCGCCGAGGGCAATCCCGCAGGCGGCGGCCAGGCGCAACCACGTCACTCGCTCTTTGAGGATAACCAGTGCAATGGCCGCCCCGAACAGAATTGAGGTTTCACGCAGCGCCGCGACTACCGCCAGCGGCGCCTGAGTCATCGCCCACAGCGCCAGGCCATAAGAGCCCATGGTGCCGATTCCGCCAAAAATGCCCTTCTTCCAGTGAAGTCGCATGTAGCGGGGGACCTCGAGGCGGCGAGAGACCATCGCCCACCCGAGCAGGCAAAAACCGTTCATCAAAAATGTCCACAGGGTATAGCCGAGCGCAGAGCCGGAAAGCCGCACGCCAGTGCCATCGACCAGCGTATAACTGGCAATGAAGCAGGCGTTAATCAGCGCCAGCGTCACCCCTTTTCTCGACCCGCTCCGCCCATTTAGCGCCATCGCCAAAATCGACAGGCAGATAACGCCGATACCCATCCACGCCAATGAAGAAAGTTGCTCGCCCGGTAAAAACAGACTGACCGTCGCCACCAGCAACGGCGCGGTGCCGCGCATCAGTGGGTAGGTCTGGCTCATGTCTGAGACCTGGTAGGTTTTCGCGACCAGAACGGTGTAAACCACCTGCAACCCGCAGGAGGCAAGCAGCCACGGCGCGCTGGCCAGGGCAGGCTGTGGAGAAAAGGGCAGCAGCACAAAGGCTATCAGCGATGCGGAACCGCTCACGCTGATGGCGGAGTAGAGTTTATCACTTCCCGCCTTGACGATAGCATTCCAGCTGGCATGCAGCAGGGCGGCAAACAGCAACACAAAAAAGACGGTAAGAGTCATGACACAGCCAGTCGTGAGGTGTCATATGACTGTAACATTCTGCTGTATGATCAACCAGCTACAGTGCAAAAAACCGCCAAGACAGGGTGAGCGGTTGAAAGAGGGGCGGTTGCCCGCCCCTCTTTGGTACGGCCTGAACCTGATTACCGGAAGGTTTTCAGGACTGCATCAAGCAGTTGCAGCAACGCAACCATGAGTTTCAGGACCAACACTGCCAGTTCCATTCCACCCATACGTTTCTCCTGTAGTGTAAGGAGAACTTCCGGCTGACTTACCTTTCCGCTGCCTGTCACCAGCCGTTTGTTGACGTAACACAGTGTGCTCTCCCGGGGGTTAAGGCGCTGACGGCACCACCCGTTTCAGCCAGGACTTTTTGCGCGCCGGTCAAACATGCGGCCCCCAAATGGCTCACTGCGAACAGCTTCAGTATAGATAAATGCTGTATGAATGAACAGGTGTTTTGTTGGCAAAATCACAGGGCGGTCCCATACTCATTAATGCGGCAAACCGTGAGCAAAATTGCGCGATCGCCGCCGATCGCGTATACTTTTGCCGTTGACGTAACACAGTGCGCTTCGCGGATACCACCCGTAAACCACTGACAAAACCTCGCTCCGGCGGGGTTTTTTGTTTCTGAGGTTTTTCAGGGAAACGTGATCGACAACTCAGATTTTTGTGGTGAATCATAAAGCGCTTGCTGTGCAACGCCGCCTGTGCTTGTATGAATCCAGTCTACATCACAACGTCATGGTCCCTAATGAACATCAACCTGAACGCAATCAACCTACTACCAACTGCGCAACCAGCCGCAGTGGTCGTCGTGCGTGTGGTGGTGGTCGTCGGCAACGCGCCGTAGGGTCCGGAACACACGATTCCAAAACCCCGCCGGCGCAAACCGGCGGGGTTTTTCGTTTAAGCCCCCCCGGAAAGTCGGCCTACAAGAAAAGGACTGGAGCATGACAACTTCGGGCACAATGTCATCACAGGCGGCGTCATCTCAGACGACGTCACAGGCAAAGCGTTTTACCGGCGCACAGCTGATTGTTCACTTACTGGAACGTCAGGGCATCACCATTGTGGCGGGTATTCCAGGCGGCACGGTTTTACCGCTGTATGACGCACTCAGCCAAAGCAAGCAGATCCGTCACGTACTGGCCCGTCATGAACAGGGCGCGGGGTTTATCGCCCAGGGTATGGCGCGTACGCAGGGCAAACCGGCTGTCTGTATGGCCTGTAGCGGCCCCGGCGCGACCAACCTGGTCACCGCAATTGCCGATGCACGCCTCGACTCCATTCCACTGGTGTGCATCACCGGCCAGGTTCCTGCTTCGATGATCGGTACCGATGCGTTCCAGGAAGTGGACACCTACGGCATCTCCATCCCCATCACCAAACACAACTATTTAGTCCGCGACATCAGCGAACTGCCGCAGGTGATCAGCGACGCGTTTCGCATTGCGCAGTCTGGCCGTCCAGGCCCGGTGTGGGTGGATATTCCGAAGGATGTTCAAACCGCTGAAATCGATATCGACGACCTGCCGATGCCGGGCTGCAAAGCGCCTACACCAGTGTTTAATCTGTCAGACGTGCGCGATGCCGCCGCGATGATTAACAGCGCCAAACGCCCGGTACTGTATCTCGGCGGTGGGGTTATCAACGTGCCGGAACACATCCGCAAACTGGCGGAAAAAGCCAATCTGCCGACCACCATGACCCTGATGGCGCTGGGTATGCTGCCGAAAGCGCACCCGTTGTCGTTAGGCATGCTCGGGATGCACGGCGCCCGCAGCACCAACTTCGTTCTGCAAGAAGCTGATTTACTGATTGTTTTAGGTGCACGTTTTGATGACCGGGCGATTGGGAAAACCGAACAGTTCTGCCCGAATGCCAAAATCATTCACGTCGATATCGACCGCGCGGAGCTGGGTAAAATCAAACAGCCGCACGTGGCAATTCAGGCCGATGTGGGTGACGTTCTGGACCAGCTGATCCCATTGGTGGAAGCCCAGCCGCGCGCCGAGTGGCGTCAGCTGGTGGCGGATTTACAACAGGAATTCCCGTCAGCCATTCCGCAAGCGGGCGACCCGCTGACCCATTACGGCCTGATTAACGCCGTGGCGGCGTGTGTGGACGACGACGCGATTGTCACCACCGACGTCGGCCAGCATCAGATGTGGACCGCGCAGGCGTATCCGCTCAATCGTCCGCGTCAGTGGCTAACGTCCGGCGGGCTGGGCACGATGGGCTTTGGCCTGCCTGCGGCAGTGGGTGCGGCGCTGGCGAATCCGCATCGCAAAGTGTTGTGTTTCTCCGGCGACGGCAGCCTGATGATGAACATTCAGGAAATGGCGACTGCGGCAGAAAATCAGCTCGACGTAAAAATTATCCTGATGAACAACGAGGCGCTGGGGCTGGTGCATCAGCAGCAAAGCCTGTTCTACAAACAGGGTGTTTTCGCCGCCACCTATCCGGGAATGATTAACTTTATGCAGATTGCACAGGGCTTTGGCCTGCAAACCTGCGACCTGAATACAGTTGAAGATCCACAGGCCGCGTTGCAGGAAATCATTTCCCGTCCGGGACCGGCGCTGATACATGTGCGTATCGATCCTGAGCAAAAAGTCTGGCCAATGGTGCCGCCGGGTGCCGCGAATACTGAAATGGTGGGGGAATAAGCCATGCAAAACGCAATTCATGACAACGTCATTCTGGAACTCACCGTACGCAACCACCCCGGCGTCATGACCCACGTCTGCGGCCTGTTTGCTCGCCGCGCGTTTAACGTGGAAGGCATTCTTTGTCTACCCATCCAGAACAGTGATAAAAGCCGCATCTGGTTATTAGTGAACAACGATCAGCGTCTGGAGCAGATGATCAGCCAAATTGATAAGCTCGAAGACGTCACTCAAGTGACCCGCCACCAGAGCGACCCGGGTGTGTTCAACAAGCTGGGTTTGTTTTTTGAATAACCCCGACCGTTGACGGATAACGCAGCCACCGAGGCATACAGCCCGGTGGCTGTTTTTCTTTCAGTGATAATCACATTTATGGGGCGTTTGTCTGTCGACATCACGATGGATGCCATTATCATGTGCGGGCAGAGGAAGGCTGAGAGGACGCATGATCTGGTTGACGTTAGCCACCTTAGTGGTGGTATTTGTGGTGGGTTTTCGGGTATTAACCTCTGACTCTCGCCGGGCTATCAAGCGCCTGAGCGAAAGAATTGGCATTACACCGATGCATGTAGAATCGATGATCGATCAGATGGGAAAGCGTGCGGGTGAAGAGTACCTGCATTACTTGCACCGTCCTAATGAAGCGCATTTGCAGAATGCCGCTCAGGTTTTGCTTATCTGGCAGGTCGCGGTGGTCGATGCCAGCGAATCCAATCTTCACTACTGGCATCGTCAGTTGCAAAAAGCGCGTCTCGCCGCTCCGGTGACCGATGCGCAAATTCGTTTGGCGCTGGGATTTTTGCGAGAGCTGGAGCCGGACGTATCAGAGTTCAACGCGTTCCAGCACCGCTATAACCTGCTGTTTATGCCGCAGGATGGGGTGAGTTGGTTGCATTGAGTGATCCTAGCCCTCGCCCCTTTGGGGCGAGGGGAGAACGACCTTCAATCTTAAATCGTAATCACCACTGAATTACCCTTAGCGGCTATCACTACGCCCCATTCACTGCCCGATTGAGAACCGCCCTGCACGCCGTTGACCTGCAGCACATTACGCAGGCACAGCGTCCAGTCACGGGCGTCACCAGTGCCTTCCACGGTGATGGTGCTACCGGAACGTGTCGCCTTCAGGGTGAAGAGGGTTGAACCATCTGCCGCAGGCACCTGACAGACTGCTTCGCGCCCGTCCTCAAGACCGAACAGCTGGAACGCTGTGCCCTCATGCCATGCGTAGTCCGGCTTCTGAGTATTGTTGCCCAATGCCAGCAGCGTGTTATCACGCACGTATACCGGCAGGCTCAACGCATCATGCTGTTGTTTATGCCAGCGGCTGCCCGTCACTTCGTCGTTGTGCCACAGGTGTGTCCAGTGACCTTCAGGCAGATAGAACTGCACATCGCCCGCTTCGCTGAACACCGGTGCCACCAGAACTGAATCACCGAGCATGTACTGACGGTCCAGATAATCACAGGTTGGATCTTCCGGGAACTCCAGCATCATCGAACGCAGTACTGGCGTGCCGGTTTCATTGGCGATAGCCGCCTGGCGGTAAAGATAGGGCATCATCCGACATTTCAGTTCAGTGAAATGGCGCACCACGTCGCAGGATTCATCATCGTACGCCCACGGCACACGGTAGGATTTGCTGCCATGCAGGCGGCTGTGGCTCGACAACAGGCCAAACGCGCACCAGCGTTTATAGACGTGCGCCGGAGCGGTATTTTCGAAGCCGCCGATATCGTGGCTCCAGAAACCAAAGCCGGACATGCCGATCGACAGCCCACCACGCAGGCTTTCGGCCATCGATTCGTAGTTGGCGTAGCAGTCACCGCCCCAGTGAACCGGGAACTGCTGTGCGCCGACGGAAGCTGAACGTGCAAACAGCACCGCTTCTTGCTCACCCAGCGTCTCTTTCAGCACGTTCCATACCAGTTCGTTGTAGATAAACGCGTAATGGTTGTGCATCTTTTGCGGGTCAGAACCGTCGTGCCAGACGACATCAGTCGGAATACGCTCGCCGAAATCGGTTTTGAAACAGTCAACGCCGATATCCACCAGGCCTTTCAGCTTGTCGGCGTACCACTGGCATGCTTCCGGGTTACTGAAATCGTAAATCGCCAGACCCGGCTGCCATTTATCCCACTGCCAGATCGAGCCGTCTGGGCGTTTGAGCAAATAGCCCTTTTCTTTCAGTTCTTTAAATACCGGCGATTTCTGCCCGATGTACGGGTTAATCCACACGCAGACTTTCAGCCCTTTGGCTTTCAGGCGGCGGATCATTCCTTCCGGGTCCGGGAACGTCACCGGGTCCCACTCGAAATCACACCACTGGAACGCTTTCATCCAGAAGCAGTCGAAATGAAACACGTGCAGCGGCAGGTTGCGTTCGGCCATACCGTCGATAAAGCTGTTTACCGTTGCTTCGTCGTAATTGGTGGTGAACGAGGTGGTAAGCCACAGGCCGAATGACCACGCCGGCGGCAGTGCCGGGCGACCGGTAAATTGTGTATAGCGGTTCAGGACGTCTTTCGGGGTCGGGCCATCAATCACAAAATATTCGAGATATTCGCTTTCGACGCTGAACTGCACTTTTGAGACTTTCTCGGAGCCGACTTCAAACGACACGCACTCCGGGTGATTGACCAGCACGCCATAGCCGCGGTTGGTGATATAGAACGGAATGTTTTTGTACGATTGTTCGGTACTGGTGCCACCATCGCGGTTCCAGGTGTCGATGGTCTGACCGTTGCGCACCAGCGCAGTAAAGCGCTCGCCAAGGCCATAGACGGTTTCACCCACGCCTAAATCCAGGCGTTCGAACATGTAATTACGATCGCTACCGGTGTCCTGCACGTAACCGTTGTTTTTCACCTGGCTGCCGGTGATACGCACGCCGTTGCGCAGGAAATCCAGCGCCCAGAACTCGCCTTTCGACACACGCACGCTGAGGTTGCCACTTTTCAGCTCGGCAAATTCGGCAGTGTTTTGCATCTCAACGTTCACATCCTGCTGCACATTCAGCGGGTAGTGTGGGCCGTTATCCAGCGCGCCCTGGAAATGCTCAATGCGAACGCCCACCACACCTTCTTGTGGGGAGAAAAAGCGCAGCGTAAACAACGGGGTATCCAGCTGCCAGGTGCGCTCACGCACGTCGCGCGGGGCGGCATACACCACCATTTCGTTGCCCTGCTGTTCGACGTCGAACACCTGCAGTGGGTGAATAATATTCAGGCCAGGTTGAATGAGCCAGTTTCCATCACTGATTTTCATGCCTTATTCCTCTTAGTTCGGTAATTCTTTGCTGACCGGAGTTTGATCAAAGTCTTGCTGATTGCGGCGCGCGCCCTGCGCGATATCCGCCATGATTTTCTGCAGCATCGGGGTGTTCAGCGTGTAGTAACGTTTGGCAATAATGGCGCTCAGCAGGTAGCAAGCCGCCGGAACCAGGGTAAACAACGCGATAATGATGTTAATGGTGTCGGCATTTTGTGTTTTTGCACCGGCATCATAGCCGCCTGCAGCCAGCATCCAGCCAATCATTGCCCCCCCTAGCGCCAGGCCGAGTTTCAATACAAACAGCGTGCCCGCAAAGCTGATGCCGGTAAGGCGTTTGCCGTTGCTCCATTCGCCATAGTCGACGGTGTCGGACATCATGACCCACTGGATTGGGGTTACCAGTTGATGCAATACGCCAATCGCGAAGATAAAGACAAACATCAGGACGCTGGCCTGGACAGGCACGAAGAACATCGCCGCGCTCAACACGGTCAGTGCCGCATTGGTCCACCAGAAGACGCTGACCTTACATTTCCAATCGGTGAGGGGCTTCGCCAGCGCGGAGCCAATCAGGTTGCCGACACAGTAAGTACACAGGAAGGCGGTAAACAGCCCGGCAGAGCCCATAATCCAGGTCGCGTAATACATCATCGCGCCACCACGTACGCAGACCGCGAGGATGTTAAGAATGGTCAGCAGGCCGACGATACGCCATTGGTCGTTGCGCCAGATATCGCGCAAGTCTTCGCGTGCCGACGAAGTGCTCGGCGGGACCTGAATTCGCTCTTTGGTGGTAAAGAAGCAGAACGCCAGCATCAGGAATGCCACCACCGATAGCACAGCGATGCCGCCCTGGAAGCCAAATGCTTTATCGTCACCGCCAATCAGGTTCACCAGCGGCATCATCAGCACGGTAGAGAGCATGCCACCCGCTGTCGCCAGTACGAAGCGCCAGGACTGCAGGGAGATGCGCTGCGTTGGGTCGTCGGTTATCACGCCGCCCAGTGCGCAGTAAGGGATGTTGACCACGGTATACAGCAGGGTGAGCAGGGTGTAGGTGACGGCGGCGTAAATCAATTTGCCGTTATGGGAGAGGTCTGGCGAGCTGTAGGCCAGTACGCACACGAGACCAAAGGGAATCGCACCAAACAGGATCCACGGCCGGAATTTACCCCAGCGGCTGCGGGTGCGGTCGGCGAGCAGGCCCATACACGGGTCGGAAATTGCATCAAGCGCGCGGGCGAGCAAAAACATCGAGCCGACAAAACCGGCGGGAATACCAAAAATATCGGTATAAAAAAACATCATGTACAACATGACGTTATCAAAAATGATATGGCTGGCGGCATCTCCCATACCGTAGCCAATCTTCTCCTTCACGGATAACACTTCATGACTCATTTTTTATCCTTCAACAGCGTCATCGAACATCAGTAACCGGTTACATGGTTGTAATTCATCGTCGGCACCGATGGAATTCCGATATCTCGTTAGCGGATTATGTTTCTTCTTTTCTGTGATCGGGGTTGGGAAGATTAATGTTTAAAAATGTAACTCGCGGATTTTGTAGGGTTTTATGCAAATTATGGTGATTTACTGCACAGGCATTAGGAAATAATCAGATAAAGAGTGGGGTAACTGCCTGAAAGTAGCTATAATGCGCACCGCCTCCATGTAGCAATCGAGGCGCGGAAGGTCGTCGTCTCCGGTGAGGCGGCTGGACTTCAAATCCAGATGGGACCGCCAGCGGCCCCGGGCAGGTTCGACTCCTGTGATCTTCCGCCAGTTTTCTCACCGAAAGTTTCAAACCTGCATTTTCTTCACTTCAATAACCGAAAAGCCCCGCATCGTCTTTGCTTTCCGCTCTGTTATTCAACGCCATTTAAGTTTTCCCCCACCTGGGTCGCTGTTCATTGTATTAACCGATGGAGCGCCAGGATGAAAAAATTACTCGTATTGCTTTTACCGTTACTGCTTGCAGGCTGCGCCACTATTGTCGGAGACAATGAGGAACAGGTACGTATCAACAGCGTACCCGATCACGTTCGCTTTGCTATTTCTGACAGCGACGGCCAGATTGTCGCCAGTGGGATTACGCCGCAGACCGTTACGTTGAAGAAAGCGGATGGCAGCTATTTTGGCAAAATCAATTACACGCTGACGCTCGCGGAGGATGGCTACAACACGTCAATCGTACCGTTGAGCACCAATCTCACGCCCTGGTACCTGTTCGGAAATCTCATTTTTCTCGGCGTCCCTGGTTGGCTGATTGTCGATCCGTTCTCGGGTGCGATGTATTCGTTTAAGAACAACGACATTCAAACGTATCTGCGCCGATGCCCGCCTGGGCCGTATCGCTACATGTGCTCATAACGACGAATATTTCGAGGAACAGGCTGGCGATTGGGTCTGCTCATGGATGAGCCTTGAGAGCCCCACGTCGCCAGTTTGAGAGGATTAATTGGCTTTCGGCTCAGTCTCTGCTGGCGTATCCGACCCGGCGGCTTGCGGAGGTTTCACCGTGATAGTGGGTAAATTGCCATAGGTCACCTGTGTTTTTTCAAGACGAGTAATAATATCGGCGGTGACATCTAATTTTGCATCGCTGGAAATAACATTCTGATTATCAACAATCAGCACCAGCTTTTTTTCCTGCCGATAGGCGTCCACGGTTTTCACAATGGCAGCCAGGCTAGCCTGTCGAGCGGCTTTTTGTTCTGCCATCCACTGGCGATTCAGAACTTGGGCATCGGCGTTACTCGCCTTTTCCTGTTCGTCCGCTGACAGGGCGGCATAACCTTTCTTCGCTTCATCATTGGCCTTGATAAGCACGGCCTGAACTTGCTTGTCATGCTCAATTTCCTGTTTCCCGATGGCCGATTCCTTCAGGACTTTGCCCATATCCACGACGCCAATTTCAGGTACGGAAGCCTTTTTCTGGTCGCAGCCTGCTAATCCGCCAACGGCGAGGGTTGTGGCGAGCGCCAGTAATACGGTGTGCTTTTTCATCTTGTTATCCTGTTGTCGTCGCCTGCTTTGGCGGTGAGGTCGGCGTTTACTTTCCTGTCGCCAGTAGACCGCACGTGAGTTGCGTTGGTTCCCTGGTGTTTTTATATTCCTCAGCGATGCATTAAGAGCAGGGATAAGACATCGTGGGCGAAAAATAAATCGGGCCAGCATCCCGCTGGCCCATTTCGCTACAGGTAACTCACTCAATCCCAGCCGGGTACGGCCCCGCCGTTAAAGATTTTCTCAGCCGCCTTTGCCACTTCAGGTGACTGATACGAGTGCATAAATTCCTTCACGTTCTCCGCGTCTTTGTTATCTTCGCGAGTGACGATGATGTTCACATACGGCGAATTTTTATCTTCGATAAACACGCCATCATGCACCGGTGACAGACCGGTCTGTTGCAGATAGGTGGTGCTGATGATCGCCACGTCGACCTTCGGGTCGTCGAGCACGCGGGGCAGTTGCGCCCCTTCCAGCTCCATAATGTTGAGCTTATGCGGGTTGCCGCTGATATCCAGCGAGGTCGGCAGCAGGCCTTTGCCCGGTTTGAGGGTAATCAGCTTTTCTTTTTGCATCAGCAATAACGCGCGCCCGAGGTTGGTCGGATCGTTCGGAATCGCGATGGTCGCGCCGTCTTTCAGTTCGGAAACAGACTTAATTTTGCGGGAATAACCGGCCATCGGGAAAACGAAGGTATTGCCGACGGCCACTAAGTGGAAGTTGTGTGCTTTGTTGTCCTGCTCCAGGAACGGACGATGCTGGAACACGTTGGCGTCGAGTTCTCCGGCGTTGGTGGCATCGTTTGGCAGCAGCGAGCCGCTAAACCCAACAAGCTCCACGTCGAGGCCGTATTTTTCTTTGGCGACTTTCTTCGCCACTTCGGCCACGTCTTGTTCCGCACCGTTGATTACGCCCACTTTTATGTGTTTGCTGGTATCGCTTTTTTGGTCACAGCCCGCCAGAAGAAGGCCGGTCAGCAGTAGGGCGCCAAGATGAGGAAGAGGTAATTTCACGCCAGAGTTCCTTTTTAAACAGTCGTAAAGACAAGGTATTCCCGAATGAAAATGACTATAACGAGTTTGGCGAATCGAGGATAAAAACGAAAAGGAATGAGCAATACGAAAAGGTGATAAAGCCGTTGATGCCCGGTGGCGCTACGCCGAGCGGCCCTACAAAAATACAATTCGTAGGTCCGGCAAGCGCAAGCACCAGCGGGCATTTACGGCCTGAATATTACTTCGCCAGCGTATTCGCAATCGCGTTATACATCAGCGATGCTTCCAGCGGTTGAGCGCTGAACGAAGGCTCGGCTTTCGGCCATGCAGACCACTGAACGATCACCAGTTTTTGCTGCGGATTGACCACGATAACCTGGCCAAAAATCCCCAGCGCCCACATTGTATCCTGGCTCGACAGGCCCTCTTTCGGGCTGACGTCTTTAGCGTTTACCGGCACGCTGTTATTCCACCACTGGTAGCCGTACATGCCGTCCGGATGCGCCGTCGATACGGATTTCTCCGCAGTATTCCAGGTTCGGGCATCTTTCACCCAGTTGTCCGGCAGTGTTTTCGTGCCGTCCGGCAGCACGCCGTTGTTCATGATAAACAGGCCGAATTTACCCCAGTCCTCCAGCGTGGCGTTGAAACCGTGTGCGCCAACGTCGTGTTTGCCCGGCTGATAGCTGTGCCATACGCCGTCATGCACCATGCCGTACGGCTGCCAGATTTTTTCCTGTAAGTTCTGCGCCAGGGATTTGCCGGTCGCCTTCTCCAGCGTATCGCCAAGCAGCCACGCCCCGCCTGACGAGTAAGACCAGGCTGCGCCCGGTTTGGCGTAAGCGGTACGTTTCGGATCTTTCACCAGCGCATTTACACAGGCATAAGTGTCTTTGTTGGCTTCACACTGGGTGAGCTTCGCAAAGTCAGACTGCGGATTGGTGTAGTCCTCATTCCACGTCACGCCGGAAGTATGCTGCATCAGCTGGCGCACCGTGACGTGCTCCCAGGCGGTGCCTTTTACGTCGGGGTTGTACTTGACGATTTCATCATCCAGCGAGGCGATTTTGCCCTCTTTCACCGCGATCCCGACCAGCGTCGACACCACTGATTTCCCGACCGAACGCGAGGTCCACAGCGTGGTTGGCGTGTTACCGTGGCTGTAATACTGGTAGGCGATTTTGCCGTCCTTGATGACCATCATCCCAGTAACGTCGTTGCGCTTGATGTAATCCTGTAAACCGTAGCGCTGGCCCTGATACTGGTAGGTCGCAGCGCTCAGTGAACGCGTCATCACCGGAATTGGCTGCGCGTGTCCTGCTGCGAAGACATCCCCGGCGTAGGAGCGGTAGTCGTTACGAAAGCCGATTACGCGCTGCTGCTGGTTCCAGGTCAGCATGTCTTTCACGTCAGGCAGATTGGTATCAACCGGCGCCGGGCAAGTGGTGAGCTGCGGCACGCCGCAGTCGTTCGCGGCCTGAGCTGCACTGGCTTGCAGCGAAACGCTGAGGCAAAGTGCGAGGAGACAGAGAGAAGTGTTCATCTTGCGCATAATCGTACCTTTCATCCTTTAGAATTATGAGATGTCAGGCACTACTTTAGGCGAGAGTTGTCGGCAGGCGCAGTCAGTGTGCGGGGGAAAAACCCCCGCTATGACCGAATGCGAGATTACAGGCCCAATGCGCTGAGGCCAGGATGATCGTCAGGACGCTGGCCCTGAGGCCAGTGAAACAGGCGATCTTCCTCGTCGATCGGCAGGTCGTTGATGCAGGCGAAGCGTTTACTCATCAGACCGTTGTCGTCAAATTCCCAGTTTTCATTACCGTAAGAACGGAACCATTTGCCATTCTCGTCGTGCCATTCGTAGGCAAAACGCACGGCAATGCGGTTGTCGGTATAGGCCCACAGCTCCTTGATCAGCCGGTATTCCTGCTCTTTGCGCCACTTGTTGTCGAGGAAGGTGACGATAGCTTCGCGCCCGTCGATAAACTCGCTGCGGTTACGCCAGCTGCTGTCGGGGGTGTAGGCCAGCGCGACTTTATCCGGATTGCGACTGTTCCAGCCATCTTCTGCGGAACGCACCTTATGGATGGCGCTTTCAAGGGTAAACGGGGGTAGCGGGGGGCGTTGTTCACTCATCATTCACTCCTGCGGGATCGGGTTTTCCACATCCTGGCATATATTCGTCTGAACGAAACCGGGAAGTTTTGCTTTCCCGGTAAACATCGACTCAATGGTGAGATTTTTTCAGCGGTGATTCTTTCAGTAACCACGACAGCGCAAACGCCAGCACCATAATGCACGCCGCCATCATGAAGGCCGCGTGAATGGCGGCCCCGAAGGCATCGAGATAATCGGTGCGCACAGCTACCGGCAAGTGGTGAATGGCCACCGGGTTCATCCCGCGAGGGATTTCCGCGCCCTCGGGCAGCAAACGAGTCAGATTCGATTGCAGCACATGGGTAAAGACTGCACCAAACAGCGCTACGCCAATGGAGCCACCAATTGAGCGGAACAGCGTCACGCCGGACGTCGCCACGCCGTACAGATTCGGTGCTACCGAGTTCTGCACGGCCAGCACCAGCACCTGCATGACCAGGCCGAGGCCCATGCCCAGCACGCCGGTAAACAGATACAGATGCCAGGTTGGCGAATCGATGGTGATCCGCGTCAGCAGCAGCATTCCGATGAAACCGAGTAGTGTTCCGACGATAGGGTACAGGCGGTATTTACCGGTGCGGCTGATTAAACGTCCGCTGATAATTGAGGTCACCAGCAGGCCGCCCATCAGTGGGATCAGCTGTAGCCCGGCCTCGGTTGGCGTCGCACTTTTCACCACCTGCAAATAGAGCGGCAGGAAGGTCACCGAGCCAAACAGCGACATCCCGATGATAAAGCCAATCAGGCTGCACAACAGGAAGCTGCGGTCGCGGAACAGCGACAGCGGAATAATCGGCTCGAACGCTAAGCGTTCTTCATAGATAAATCCGGCAATGCCCACCAGGCCAAACGCCAGAATGCACCACAGTTGCGGGTCACTCCATTCGCGCACGGTACCGCCTTCGGTGGTGAACAGCGTGATGCACAGCAGCGCCATGCTGAGATATAGCGCGCCGAGCCAGTCAATCTGATGCGCGCTGCGCTTATTGGTGCTGCGGAATACCGTGCCAATCACCAGCAGGGCGAACAGCCCCAGCGGCAGGTTGATGTAGAAAATCCAGCGCCACGACGTGTGCTGCACGATGAAGCCGCCGATCAGCGGGCCGATCACCGTGGCGAGGCCAAAGACCCCGCCGAACAGGCCCTGATAGCGTCCACGGTCGGCTGGTGGGATAACGTCCGCCACCGCCGCCATGCTGATTACCATCAAACCACCGCCGCCCAGGCCTTGCAGGGCGCGCATCAGCACCAGCTGCGTCATGTTCTGCGCCAGGCCGCACAGTGCGGAGCCGACGAGGAACAGCACGATTGCGATTTGCAGCACCCGTTTGCGGCCAAACAGGTCGCCAAATTTGCCGTACAGCGGCACCACGATAGTGGACGTCAGAATATAGGCAGTGACCACCCACGACAGCTTATCGAGCCCGCCGAGTTCGCCCACGATGGTGGGCAACGCCGTCGAGACGATGGTCTGATCCAGCGCCGACAGCAACATCACCAGCAACAGCGCGCTGAACAACAGGCGGATAGACTTCACGCCGGTGGCCGGAACGTGCTGCGATTGAGTCGTCGTTTGAGACTCCATAAAAAGCTCACTTGAAATTAATTAAATACCTAATTAATATTTATGTAAGTTATGGTTCAGGTCAAGGGATAGCCCGTAAATGAAAGCACAGAATGGCAAAGATAATTCCGAGAAACCGCGCCGCCCGGGGCGTCCTCGTGGAAAACAGGCTGGAGCTGACAATCGCGAGCAGTTGATGGATATCGCGCTGGCGCTGTTTGCCCAACAGGGGATCGCCCGGGTGTCTCTCAACGCCATCGCCAAAGAAGCCGGCGTGACCCCGGCGATGCTGCATTACTATTTCACTTCCCGCGAGGCGCTTATCGATCAGATCCTCGAGGAGCGTTTCATGCCGCTGCGCAATCGCATCAGCAGCGCGTTCGTTGAACATTCTGACAACCCGGTCATGGCCTTAACCATCATGGTGCGTGTGCTGGCGGAACTGGCGGAGCAACACGCGTGGTTTGCGCCGTTGTGGATGCAGGAGATGATTGGCGAAATGCCGGTCCTGCGTCAGCACATGCAGGCGCGTTTCGGCGAAGATAAACACCATAAGCTGCTGAGCACCGTGGCTCAATGGCAGGAAACGGGCAAGCTCAACCGGGATCTCGCACCGGAGTTGCTGATAACGACGCTGATAAGCCTGGTGCTGGTGCCGTTTTCTCGTCTGCGGACCGATGAACGAATGAAAACCGTTTCCCCCGACGTTATCGTGCGTCACGCGCTGGCGATAATGGGCCAGGGGATTGGCGGTTAAAGTGCTTTTGTCAGGTAGTGGCGCTGCATTCCCTGATGTGGGAAGTCCTTGATACTACTGTGCAGAGTAAACCCGCATTTCTGATAAAACGGCAGCGCCTGGAAGCTGGCGGTATCCACCAACATATGGCTGCAGCCCCATTCGCGG
Source organism: Scandinavium tedordense (assembly GCF_024764965.1). Classification (NCBI taxonomy): domain Bacteria; kingdom Pseudomonadati; phylum Pseudomonadota; class Gammaproteobacteria; order Enterobacterales; family Enterobacteriaceae; genus Scandinavium; species Scandinavium tedordense. The sequence continues at coordinate 88,038 of NZ_JALIGG010000055.1, forward strand.
ATACGGTTTTCGGCTCCACGAATCAGTTCACTGCCAAGCCCTTTGCCGCGTGCGGCGTCGCTGACCCACAGATAGTCGATGCACAGCCAGTCTCCTTTGCGTTTGCCAATCAGCCCACCGAGCATTATGCCGTTTTCATCCCGGGCATAGACGCCCAGTTCGAACCAGTCACGGGTATCAATAAACTGGCTGTTATACGCGCGTAAACCGGTAAATAATGCGTCCTGATCCTGCTGAGTAACCTTTTCAGTAACTTCAATTTGCATAACCTGTCTCCGCGTTTTTTCACATAAATCCGGCTCATTATTGGGTCTGGTCAATAACTTCTCAATCACTAATAACAGGGGGTAACGTCGGCCTGCTTTTTGTCCTGTGCTATCATCCCTGGCAACGAAATCAGGTTGTTGAGGAAAAGATGGGCTCGACCAGGAAAGGGATGCTGAACGTACTGATAGCCGCCGTGCTGTGGGGAAGTTCCGGCGTGTGCGCGCAGTACATCATGGAGCAGAGCCAGATGTCGTCGCAGTTTTTAACCATGGTGCGTCTGCTGTTTGCAGGATTCATTCTGCTGATGCTGGCCTTCGTGCATGGCGATAACATCTTCCGCATTCTGAAGAACCGCAAAGACGCGTTGAGTCTGCTTCTGTTTTCGCTGGTGGGCGCGCTGACGGTGCAGCTCACCTTCCTGATGACCATCGAAAAATCGAATGCCGCCACGGCAACCGTGCTTCAGTTCCTGTCGCCGACTATCATCGTGGCGTGGTTTGCCATTGTGCGCAAATCGCGGCCCGGGGCGCTGGTGTTTGCCGCCATTCTGACCTCGCTGTTCGGCACCTTTTTGCTGGTCACCCACGGTAATCCGACGTCGCTTTCTGTCTCGCCTGCGGCAGTGTTCTGGGGAATTGCCTCGGCCTTCGCCGCCGCGTTTTATACCACTTATCCTTCCACGCTGATTGCACGCTACGGCACGCTACCGATAGTCGGCTGGAGCATGCTGCTGGGCGGCGCATTTTTGCTGCCGTTCTACGCTGGAGAAGGGCTACATTTCGTGATCAGTGGTAATCTGCTGCTGGCGTTTTTCTATCTGGTGGTGATCGGCACATCGCTGACCTTCAGTCTGTACCTGAAGGGCGCGCAGATGATTGGCGGCCCGAAGGCCAGCATTCTGAGCTGCGCCGAACCACTGAGTAGCGCGCTGTTGTCGGTGCTGCTGTTGGGCGTCAGCTTTGCGCTGCCGGACTGGCTGGGCACTCTGCTCATCCTCTCCTCGGTGGTGCTGATTTCGCTCGATGCACGCCGTCACGCGCGGCTGGGATAATGCCGAGCTGTCAATCATGCTTTTGCGCGATAAAATCCATAATTGACTGATTTAATAATATTTTCCGGCTACCGGGTTTGCGCAATCAGCGGCCTGAACATATAGTTAAAGGTAATGAATTTTGCAACAGAAGGGATCCACGATGAAAGCTGTGCCAATTCTCTGTTTACTGGCCTGTCTGAGCGTCCCAGCCGCCTATGCCGACTCCCCGATGAAAGGGTTGCAGTTTGAGCAGCAAAAGCTGCAGGTGATGAAGGACGTCAAAAAAACCTGTACCCCAGACGCGAAGATGAGCGATGACGCGTTCGGCGACAAGATACTCGCGTCCGAAGACAATAAGCGCCACGTGCGCGACGCGACGCTGGCGCTTGAGCGTAGTAACCAGAAGAACTACTGGGATGCCATCGGGCAGATTCAGTGCCCGGACATGTGATCCGGGCAGGCAGGATTACTTCATTCGTACTTTTGTCGCGACCAGCAGCGCAGTAAGCAGCATCAGCGTGCCGGATAACATCAGCGGAGACAGCAGGCCGAAATGGTCCAGCGCCACGCCGCCCACGGCGGCACCGCAGGTGTTGGCCAGCTGGATCACCGCCACCTGAATGGAACCGGCTTTTTCGGCCTGGTCAGACAGCGAGCGGGTGATCCACGTTGACCAGCCGACCGGCACCAGCGCAAAGGCAAAGCCCCAGATAACCGCCACCGACGCGGTCACGATTTTCTCACTTCCCCATAGGATAAGCACCGCGGCGCTTATCGCGAGGATTAATGGCGCGCAGGCCAGAGCCATTTTCACCGAACGCTTGAGGATCACCGCCGACAGCGAGGTGCCAACGAAACTGGCAATCCCGAAGCTCAGCAGCACCAGCGTCAGGCCATCAACATCAAAACCCGCGAGGGTCATAAATACCGGACGAATGTAGGTAAAGAACGCGAACTGCCCGGCAAATGCCATGAAAATCGCGGTCATACCGGCCATCACGCCAGGGCGTTTTAATAGCCCGAACATATTCGCCTTCTGTCCGGTTTCACCCGGCAGCGAAGGCAGCGCCTTCCAGACCCACACCACGCACAGCAGTCCCATAATCGCCGCGCCGTTAAAGACGTTGCGCCAGCCGATAATGCCGCCTAAAAAGCTGCCAAGCGGGGCAGCAATCACCAACGCGATGGAGACCGCGCCAAAAATCACCGACAACGCTTTCGGTACCTGTCGTGCGGGCACCAGACGCATGGTGAGCGACGCAGACATCGCCCAGAAGCCGCCGAGTGCCAGTCCCAGGCAGGCGCGGCCAAGCAGTAACAGGCTGAAGCTGGAGGCAAATGACACCAGCAAACAGGAGAGCGTCAGCAGTACGGAGAACAGGATGACAATGTAGCGGCGGTCGGTGCGACCAATCACGTGGGTGACAAACAGGCTGGCGAACATTGCCACGAACGCGGTGGTGGTCACCGATTGCCCGGCGACGCCTTCGGTAATCCCGAGCTCTTGTGCCATCGGCGTCAACAGGCTAACCGGCAAAAACTCAACGGTAATCAGGCAGGCAACGCAAAACGCCACGGCAAAAACCGCAGACCAGTTTGGACGCGTTAACGCCTCACTGCGGGAAAGATTTTCAGTACATTCGCTCATGGGAACCTGCGCATATTGGGTGGGAAATTTGCGCAGTGTAACATTTTGTTTGTGACGCATTTAACGTTTTGGCAACTATAGCTGCGTTCCCCTCTCCCTTGAGGGAGAGGGTGAAATTACTGCGCCGGAGCTGAAACAGGGGCGGGTGCCGCTTCCGTCGGTGCTGGCACCACAGGCTGCACCATGCTCACTTCGCCATTGCTCATCGTCTGCGTCACTTCCTGTTTTGACATATTTACCGCATGCAGCTGGGCGTTGACCGTCGGTTTTAACGGCGCGTTAGCCTGCACGCTGCCGCTGGCACGCAGCTGAAAATTACCGTCGCCGCCAATCGGCAATACCGGCCAGCCCCACTGTTGAAGAATATCCAGCGGCACGCCGCGTCCGTTCAGGTTGATAGCCGTCTGGCGCTGCGGCTGCTGAGACACCGCCCCGCTTGCTTCGATTATCCCTTTCTCTGTAAACGCGCTCAGTTCAGTGATATTCACCGTCGACCCATTCGCTGCCAGCTTCAGCGAAGGACGGCGCACGTCCACGCGATTAAAGGTCGCGGCGGCTGCATTCAGCGCCGCATTACCGCTCCACACACCCCAGATGCCGTTTTTCGCCACCTGAAGGTTATCGCCGTAACCGTCCAGCGACGTGATTTGCCATGGGAAAGCCGGGTCGATGTCGATAACCAGGTTACGACTGGCGGTGAATTTACTCAGGGTCACGCTTTGCAGCCAGGCCGGTAGCGGGTCCATCCACAGTTTTTTCCAGTTCTCTGGCAGCGTGTATTCCAGCCCGGCGATGGCCGTGTCGTCGAGCACCAGCGCGTTGCCATTGCGTAACCAGTTGCCGGATGTACGCACCATTCCGCCTTCCCAGCGCGAGGTAAACTGGCGTAGCACCACGCCCTGCGGGGAAAACGCGGCGTTAAAAATAGGGTCGATAAGGTGCAGCGAGCCATAAATAAACTCGTCGGCGTTCATCGACAGACGCCCGCCGTCGCTGTTCCAGCCTCCGTTGCTTAAGGTGAGATCGCGCAGGCTGAGGTCCAGATCGGCAATCGCCCAGTCCGGGCCTTGCAGTCGCGCGTCGGTCACTTCCAGCGAGCCGATGGTGAGTGATGGCACGGTGGTCAGCGGTGCGAAGAAATCGGCCAGTGATTTGTCGCTCTGCATACGGATGTCGGTCAGGCGCAGGCTGTCGACCAACCAGCTGCCGTCGGCGTTACGTTTGGCATTACCCGTCAGCGAGCCACGCGCGATATCAGCCCCCAGGGTGCTAAGCGTCACCACGCCGTTATCGATATTGCCCTGCACCAGGACGTTGGTCGCGGGCAGGTCATTGAGGGTCATTGAGCCCGCGCTCATCTGAATTTGCGCCTGCTTACCGAGCACGTTGCCCGCTTCCGGCACCCACGGCGACACGCCGCCAGTTACGCGCTGGGCGCTGAGGTTCCAGCTGGTTTCCGGGCTGTTGAACGCCATATTGCTGAGTTGCAACGTATCGGCTTCGAACGGGAACGGCGCGGCGGATGGCGACAGGTTCAGGGTTCCGTCCTGCAACGTAATGGTGTCGGCGTGCAGCGGGTCGGTGAGCTGACGACTGCTCAGGCCAATATCAACCGTTTTGGCGACCAGCGTGGCGGGTTTTCCGTCGCGACCAAAGGTGACATTTTTAAGCAAGATGTGAGATGGCGAGGAAAAACGATGATCCATCGCGTCGAAAACGATGTGGTATTGCGAGTTACTGGAAATCCAGCCGCTGACTTCGCGCGCGCCCCAGCGAGTTTGCAGCAAAAAGTAAAACGCCAGCACGACCAGCAACAGCGCAATAAGCAGCCAGAGAAACAGCTTCCCGATAAATTTCATCGTCTTCCATCCAGTGAAGGGCACATAAAGGAGTTATGCACGATTTGTGCGCAATCCTCAAGGATGGATTCGTTTAATAAGGTTACACGGCGGCCCCAGAAGAGGCCGACGTGATGGGGATCAGCTCTTTTCTGGCGGGAAAACCAGATTCAGAACAATCGCGGTAATACCGCCTGCGGCGATACCGGATGAGAGTAAGTTCTTCAGCCAGTCAGGCGCAAATTGCAGGATCATAGGCTGCTGAGAAACGCCGAGGCCGACGGCTAAGGACAGGGCGATAATCAGGATCGCGCGGCGGTTCAGCGGTTCGCGAGAGACAATGCGCACCCCGGAAGCCGCGATGGTACCGAACATCACCAGCGTCGCGCCGCCGAGAACTGGCTCAGGAATATGCTGCACGAAACCGCTCACCGCAGGGAACAGGCCGAGCACGATAAGCATCAGCGCCACCACAAAACCGACGTAGCGGCTGGCGACGCCAGTCAGCTGGATAACGCCGTTGTTCTGCCCAAAGCAGGAGTTCGGGAAGGTGTTGAAAATCGCTGATACGCAGGAGTTCAGACCGTTCGCCAGCACGCCACCTTTCAGGCGTTTCATATATACCGGGCCGGAGACCGGTTGTTCGGAGACATCAGACGTTGCCGTAATGTCACCGATAGTTTCCAGTGAGGTAATCATGAACACCAGCATCAGCGGCAGCAGCAGGTTCCAGTCGATGCCAAGACCGTAATAGAGTGGGGTTGGAACCATAATTACCGGGCTGTTGGTCGGTGCGGTTTCAGGCAGCATGCCCATAAACCAGGCTGCGACGTAACCGGCCGCCATCGCGATCACCAGCGAGGCAATGCGCAGATACGGGTTACGCTGACGGTTAAGAACGATAATGATCGCCAACACAATGCCCGCCAGCAGCAGGTTTTTCGGTGCACCGAAGGTGTGGTCGGCCATTGCGGCGTAGCCCCCGCCGATGGAAGTCAGGCCAACCTGTATTAAGGACAGGCCGATAATCATCACCACCACGCCGGAAACCAGTGGCGTAATCACGCGGCGCGCCAGGTGCAGCACGCGGGACAGCGCCATTTCGGTAAAGCTTGCCAGCATCAACGTGCCAAACAGCGCCGCCATCATCGTTGGAACATCCGCACCACCATTTTTCAGCGCCGTACCGCCCATAATTAACGGGGCCACGAAATTAAAGCTGGTGCCCTGTATCGACAGCAGTCCGGAGCCAACCGGACCCCACGCTTTTATTTGAATGACGGATGCGACACCTGAAGCAAACAGCGACATACTGATAATGTGTTGCGTATCGTCTGCCGGTAAACCGAGCGCCTGACAAATCAGCAGGGCCGGGGTGATCACCGCGACGAACATCGCCAGCAAGTGCTGGAAGGCGGCGAACAGGGTCTGCGCGAGTGGTGGACGGTCTTCCAGGCGGTAGATTAGTTCACTGTTTTGCATTGGCGCAATCGGTTGCGCACTTTCAGCTTCAAGGGTGTTCACTGACATTTCTGAGGCGATCCCGTGGTGGAAAAGGGGGGATTTTAGCGGACTGCCAGGCAAAAGCAAACGGTTGCTTTCAATATATTAAGGAAGCATAACTATGCAGTTTTTTATGCTGTTTTTGCACGTTTTGTCGCAAATTTAACCGCCGGTGAGATTTTTTTCTGTCATTTTTCACTGTATTTTGCGTAAAATCCGGCTCCTGATAATAACGATGAGAACATTCATTACAGGTATTCACGTCGCTAAAATTGGATTATGCGCTAACAAGGAGCTTTTATGTTTCATCTCGATACGTTATCGACGCTTGTTGCGGCAACGCTGGTGTTGCTGTTAGGACGCAAACTTGTCCATACCGTCCCACTCTTCAAAAAATACACAATCCCTGAACCCGTAGCAGGTGGTCTGCTGGCTGCGCTGGCACTGCTGGTGCTGAAAAAGAGCATGGGCTGGGAAATCGATTTCGATATGAGCCTGAAAGATCCGTTGATGATGGCCTTCTTTGCCACCATTGGCCTGAACGCCAATCTTGCGAGCCTGCGCACCGGCGGCAAAGTGGTTGGCACCTTCCTGATTGTGGTGGTAGGGCTACTGCTGATGCAGAACGCCATCGGGATTGGTATGGCGAAAATGCTGGGGCTGGATCCGCTGATGGGCCTGTTGGCCGGTTCGATTACGCTTTCCGGTGGTCATGGCACCGGTGCGGCCTGGAGTAAGCTGTTCGTCGAACGTTATGGTTTCGCCAATGCCACCGAAGTGGCGATGGCCTGTGCGACCTTTGGTTTGGTGCTGGGCGGCCTGATTGGCGGCCCGGTGGCGCGTTATCTGGTAAAACATTCCTCTACGCCAGACGGTAAACCAGACGATTTAGAAGTGCCAACGGCTTTCGAAAAGCCAGAAGTGGGTCGCATGATCACTTCTTTAGTGCTGATTGAAACCATTGCGCTGATTGCTATCTGTCTTACCGTCGGGAAAATCGTTGCGCAATTGCTGGTGGGCACCACGTTTGAGCTGCCAACCTTCGTTTGCGTGCTGTTTGTCGGGGTTATCCTCAGCAATGGTCTGGCAGTACTGGGCTTCTATCGCGTGTTTGAACGCGCCGTATCGGTGCTCGGGAACGTGTCGCTGTCGCTGTTCCTGGCAATGGCGCTGATGAGCCTGAGACTGTGGGAGCTGGCTTCTCTGGCGCTGCCAATGCTGGCAATTCTGGCGGTGCAAACTGTCGCGATGGCGCTGTACGCGGTGTTCGTAACCTATCGCATGATGGGCAAAAACTACGATGCAGCGGTGCTGGCTGCGGGACACTGTGGATTTGGTCTGGGGGCAACGCCAACGGCGATTGCCAATATGCAGGCCATCACCGAACGTTTCGGACCGTCGCACATGGCGTTCCTGGTGGTGCCAATGGTCGGCGCATTCTTTATTGATATCGTGAATGCGTTGGTGATCAAGCTGTATCTGTTGTTGCCTATGTTTGCATAGCGATGTGCCATCGGGCAGAAACACAAAGGCCGGGGATTATCCCCGGCCTTTTTTATGGCTCAAACAGTCAGGTTTAATCGTGATCTTCCCACGCCATCGCGCGTTTCACCGCTTTCTGCCAGCCGCTGTAACGGTAGTTACGCTCGGTGGTTTCAATCCCCGGACGGAATTCACGTTCGATCACTGCTTTTTCTTTCAGTTCGTCCAGATTCTGCCAGAAGCCCACCGCCAGACCGGCAAGATACGCCGCGCCCAGCGCCGTGACTTCACGCACTTCCGGACGCTCAACGCGCGTGCCGAGAATGTCTGACTGGAACTGCATCAGGAAATTGTTGGCAACAGCACCGCCATCCACGCGCAGGGCGTGCAGACGAATACCGGAGTCGGCCTGCATCGCTTCCAGCACGTCGCGAGTCTGATAGGCGATGGATTCGAGCGTGGCGCGAATAATGTGATTCGAGTTCACGCCGCGCGTCAGACCGAATATTGCGCCACGGGCATACGGGTCCCAGTATGGCGCACCGAGGCCAGTAAATGCCGGAACCACGTATACGCCGTTGGTGTCGTTCACCTTGGTCGCAAAATATTCGGAATCGAAAGCATCGTTAATCAGCTTCATTTCGTCACGTAGCCACTGAATGGATGCGCCCGCCATGAATACCGCGCCTTCCAGGGCATAATTCACTTCGCCTCTCGGGCCACAAGCGATGGTGGTCAGCAGGCCGTGTTCTGATTTGACGGCGGTTTCGCCAGTGTTCATCAGCATAAAGCAGCCGGTGCCGTAGGTGTTTTTCGCCATCCCTTCTTTGACGCAAAGCTGGCCGAACAGTGCCGCCTGCTGGTCACCGGCGATGCCGGCGATAGGAATACGCGTGCCGCCTTTACCGCCGATGTTAGTCTGGCCGTACACTTCGGATGATTTACGCACTTCTGGCAGCATCGCGCGCGGGATATCCAGCGCCTCGAGCATTTTGTCGTCCCAGTCCAGTTCGTGAATATTGAACAGCATGGTGCGTGAGGCGTTGGTGTAGTCGGTAACGTGTACACGGCCCTGCGTCATACGCCAGATAAGCCAGGTGTCAACGGTACCGAACAGCAGTTCACCACGTTTAGCCCGCTCGCGCGCGCCTTCTACGTGGTCGAGGATCCACTTCACTTTGGTGCCGGAGAAGTACGGGTCAATCACCAGCCCGGTTGTGCTGCGCACGTAGTCTTCCATGCCATCACGCTTGAGCTGCTCGCAGATATCCGCCGTACGACGGCACTGCCAGACGATGGCGTTGTAAATCGGCTTACCGGTTTCTTTATCCCAAACGATGGCGGTTTCACGCTGGTTGGTGATGCCGATAGCCGCCACTTCATCGGAACTGATGTCGGCTTTCGCCAGCACTTCAATCAGGGTGGAACTCTGAGAAGCCCAGATTTCCATCGGGTCGTGCTCAACCCAGCCTGGCTTAGGATAAATTTGTTCGAATTCGCGCTGCGAAACGCTGACGATATTGGCGTCGTGATCCATGACAACGGCGCGGGAGCTGGTTGTACCCTGGTCGAGTGCAACGATGTATTTTTTGTCAGTCATAATGCTAAGTCCCGTAGTCAGATTACAGCGAAGCTTTGTGTTGTGTGGTGCTGGCGGTGGTTTCGTTCTCTTCCACCTCGCAGACGTCGCACGGTAAATTGCGGCCAATCAGCTTGCGATAGCCGAATGCGCCCAGCGACGCGCCGACGATCGGTGCGAGCAGCGGCACCACGAAATACGGAATATCTTTGCCGCCGGTAAAGGCCATTTCACCCCAGCCAGCAAGCCATGCAAAGGTTTTCGGGCCAAGGTCACGAGCCGGATTCATCGCAAAGCCGGTCAGCGGTCCCATTGATGCGCCGATAATCGCGATCAGCAGACCAATCAGCAGCGGGGCCAGCGGACCACGTGGCACACCGTTACCGTCATCCGTGAGCGCCAGAATCAGACCCATCAGGATAGCGGTAATGACCATTTCTACCGCGAAGGCCTGCACAAAATTGATATGTGGGTTCGGGTAAGTCGAGAAAACGCCTGCCAGCTCAAGACTTTCAACACTGCCGCGCACCATATTGTGCGTGTGTTCGAAGTCATAGAAAAGATTGTAATAAAGTCCGTAAACTAACGCCGCTGCGCAAAACGCGCCGGCAAATTGAGAAAAGATAAAGGGGACTACTTTACGCCCGTCGAAACAGGCAAACAGCCAGAGAGCAATGGTCACCGCCGGATTGAGGTGTGCGCCGGAAACACCCGCGGTCAGATAAATGGCCATCGCCACACCCAAACCCCAGATAATACTGATCTCCCACTGACCGAAGCTCGCGCCTGCAACTTTAAGCGCGGCGACGCATCCAACACCGAAGAAGATCAACAACCCGGTACCGAGAAACTCGGCAATGCACTGGCCTTTTAAGGTTGATGTTTGGCTCATGATTGGATCCTGAAGATTCATTGATGATTATTGTGAACATGGAGGTCGAAGACGACCACGCTGCCATGTAGGCATAGTGTTAATTTATCGTTAACGAACAAAAACGAGAAATATCGAAATCAAAATCTGTGTGCTGCGTCAATAAAATGAGCGTTTTCGCGCTAAAAAGTGCGCGATATGGCCCTTGTCAACCTGGTGCAAGAATCATTTATTTAACGAATGGATTAACAAGTTAGAGGTATTTGCAGCGAACGCTCCAGGTATAGCCTGAAAAGTGTTGCAAACCACGATCTGAGCGCCCTGGCGCTGGACAGGGAGAGCGGCGCTCCATACAATCGGATGCATAGCAGTGCGCTTACTTACGTTAAGGCGTCGCCGGGGTTCCGGGACGAGTTCAACGCCTTGCAAATTCAGGAGAGGTATGACGATGTCATTAGAAGTGTTTGAGAAACTGGAATCTAAAGTACAGCAGGCGATTGATACTATCACTCTGCTGCAGATGGAAATTGAAGAGCTGAAAGAGAAGAACAATGCACTGTCGCAGGAAGTGCATAACGCGCAAAATGGTCGTGAAGATCTGGAGCGCGAAAATAACCAGCTGAAAGAACAGCAGCACGGCTGGCAGGAGCGTCTGCAGGCACTGCTGGGCCGCATGGAAGAAGTCTAAATTCCCCCAACACCCTTCTTCGGAAGGGTGTTCTGCTTCCCCCGCTTTATACCCTCAAGTTATAGCCAATCTTTTTTTATTCTTTAATCATCGGTTCTGTTTCTGGCAGGCTACGCTCATCACACCACCACAAATGAGAGCGGTCGATGAACAAATTAGGCCTCGGGTTAACGCTTCTGCTGGCATCTGCTGGCGTTCTGGCAAAAGAGGTTCAGCTTCTGAACGTATCGTACGATCCAACACGCGAGCTGTACGACAACTACAACAAAGCATTCAGCGCTTACTGGAAAAAACAAACCGGCGACAATGTGGTGATTCGTCAGTCGCATGGCGGTTCCGGTAAGCAGGCGACGTCAATTATCAACGGTATTGAGGCCGATGTGGCGACCCTGGCGCTGGCCTATGATGTGGACGCCATCGCTGCGCGCGGCCGTATCGACAAAAACTGGATCAAACGGCTGCCGGATAACTCCGCGCCATACACCTCGACCATCGTGTTCCTGGTGCGCAAAGGCAACCCGAAACAAATTCACGACTGGAATGACCTGGTGAAGCCGGGCCTGTCGGTGATTACGCCGAACCCGAAAAGCTCCGGCGGCGCGCGCTGGAACTATCTGGCGGCGTGGGGCTACGCTCTGCATCACAATAACAACGACCAGGCCAAAGCGCAGGACTTCGTGAAAGCGCTGTATAAGAACGTAGAAGTACTGGATTCCGGCGCTCGGGGTTCGACCAATACCTTCGTTGAACGTGGGATCGGCGACGTGCTGATCGCCTGGGAAAACGAAGCGCTGTTGGCAACCAACGAACTGGGCAAAGATAAGTTCGAAATCATCACCCCGAGTGAATCTATTCTGGCTGAGCCGACCGTTTCCGTGGTCGACAAAGTGGTGGATAAGAAAGGAACACGACCGGTTGCCGAAGCGTACCTGAAATACCTGTATTCTCCGGAAGGTCAGGATATTGTGGCGAAAAACTACTACCGTCCCCGTGACCCGGCGGTTGCGAAAAAATACGAAGCCGAATTCCCTAAACTGAAGCTGTTTACCATCGACCAGGAATTTGGCGGTTGGGCAAAAGCGCAGAAAGAGCACTTCTCCAACGGCGGGACGTTTGACCAAATAAGTCAGCGTTAACGACGATAAGCATAACGGCCCTGCGGGGCCGTTTTTCTTTGATCATCTTTTTGCGCTACCCTTTCGCTTCAGAGCTTTTACAGGGATCGAAAAATGAAGCGCATCAAATATCTGATTATGACGCTGGTTATTGTGGCGGGCGGAGCAGTTGCAGGCGGCTGGTACTGGCTGCATACCGGCAATCCGGATGCCTTACGCCATTTCGTTATCGACCAGTGCGTGCCACAACAACAGGAGAGCCAGTCTCCGGCCCCGTGCGATTCGGTGAACCTGAAGGGCGGCTATGTGTTGTTCAAGGACCGCAACGGTCCGTTGCAGTATCTGTTGATGCCGACGTACCGGATTAACGGCACAGAAAGCCCACTATTGCTGAATCCTCACACTCCCAACTTTTTCTGGCAGGCCTGGCAAAACCGTCAGGTCATGAGCATTCGCCACGGTTCTCCGGTGCCGGATTCCGCCGTGTCGCTGACCATAAACTCGCGTACCGGGCGCACGCAGAATCATTTTCATATCCATATCTCCTGCCTGCGGCCTGATGTGCGCGAGCAGCTGAATAACAGCATGGAGTCGATCAGTACGCGCTGGCTGCCGCTGCCGGGTGGATTGCGCAATCATCAATATCTGGCCCGCCGCGTGACCGAGAATGAGCTGGTGCAGAAAAGTCCGTTCCTGATGCTGGCGGACGAAGTGCCACAAGCCCGCGATCATATGGGCCGCTTCGCACTGGCGATGGTGCAGCAGAGTGACGGCACGTTTGTGCTGCTGGCGACCGAGCGCGACGTGCTCACGCTGAACCGCGCATCTGCCGAGGAAATCCAGGATCATCGCTGCGAAATTCTGAAATAAGCCCACCATTTTTGGCAGGTTACCTGCTTCTTCTGTCGTCGTAGGCGTGCTAAAGATATAAAAAAACCCGGTGGCGTAACGCGACCGGGCCTGATTCGTTAGCGTGATTAATTACGCTTGTTTCGCGGCTTCAGCTGCTTTAACGATGACTGCGAAAGCGTCAGCTTTCAGAGATGCACCGCCAACCAGCGCGCCGTCGATGTCCGGCTGGGTGAACAGTTCAGCAGCGTTAGATGCGTTTACGGAACCGCCGTACTGAATGATAACTTGCTCAGCCACTTTCGCGTCTGCTTTAGCAATGTGATCACGGATGAATTTGTGAACTGCCTGAGCCTGCGCAGGAGTTGCAGATTTGCCCGTACCGATTGCCCATACTGGTTCGTAAGCGATAACCACGCCTTCGAATGCTGCTGCGCCCTGAGTTTTCAGGACCGCGTCGATCTGACGTGCACAAACTTCTTCAGTTTTGCCCGCTTCGTTTTCTGCTTCGGTTTCACCGATGCACAGAACCGGTACCAGACCCTGCTCTTTCAGCACGGCGAATTTCTTGGCGATCAGTTCGTCAGATTCTTTGTGGTAAGTACGACGCTCAGAGTGACCGATGATGATGTATTTCGCACCGATATCTTTCAGCATTTCCGCAGAGGTTTCACCGGTGAATGCGCCGGACAGGTTCAGGTCAACGTTCTGCGCACCCAGGACGATGTGGCTGCCGCCAGCGGCGCGGTTTGCCAGATCGAGGTACATTTCCGGTGGCGCGATAGCAACGCCACAACCGGTTACGCCACTCAGCTCTGTACGCAGGTTAGCAACCAGTTCGTTTACCATGTGGCGGCTGCCGTTCAGTTTCCAGTTACCCATCACTAAAGGATGTCGCATTTGAATTCTCCACGCTACTTAAGCGAATTAAGGAAGATGGCCACCCCTCAGGGCAGCATGGTCTGTGAAACAGTATAGAGATTCGGCGCTGGAAAGGCTTTGCTTTTTGTCATTTATTGTTGCTTTCGAGCGTCTCAGAAAGGGCCAGCTTAATCGGTTCAACAGCGAAGGTCAGCCCCTTTTCGCCGTTATCTGCGACCACATAGCGAAGCGCACCTTCACTGCGCGTGTAGTAGCGTTTATTCTTTCCGGCAGAAAGGAGCTTTTGCAGTTTTTGCAGACTTTGCGCTTTAGTTATCGTCGGAGTGAAGACGCGTAAAACCGCACCCATATATTCCAGTGCTTTCTCTTTGGCGGCTTTTTGCTCCGGCCCCTGAATTGGTAGCCAGGTTATCTGCATCGATTTAACTTTCAGCGTGCCGCGCTCAAGAGCCGTGGAGGCGTACAGATTTTCATTAATTTTGCTGGCGGCACGGGTAAGGCTCAGCTGATCGCGGCTGGTAGTAATCGAGTGGAATTCGTTTAGCGTGAGTGATGGATTATCTGCGTTAAACTTCTCGCGAAATTGGCTAATGGACAGATCAAACGTCGGCGAACCCGAGAGCAGGTAAGGCGCTGTGATGGATTCGCCCGTTTCAGCCGACAGCGCGTTTTGGCCGACAGCCAGCGCTGTAAGCCCAATCAAACACAAAGCCAGCCATTTCGTCATGTGCACCACCTAAGATTTTTTCCTGGGGATGATTAAAACGGTAAACCGCCCCGCTTGTCAAAAAGAGACCACTTCAGGGTAAACTACGCGCATTACGATGATAAGGAATTTTCCATGACCCTACAGCAGTGGTTATTTTCGATTAATGGGCGTATTGGGCGCCGTGATTTTTGGATCTGGATAGGTATTTGGGTGCTGGCGATGATTGTGCTATTCACCCTCGCAGGCAGTGGTTTACTGAATCTGCAAACTGCGGCGTTTGCGCTGGTGTGCCTGCTCTGGCCGACGGCGGCAGTAACCGTTAAACGCCTGCACGACCGGGGTAAATCAGGCATCTGGGCGCTGTTGATGATCCTCGCGTGGATGCTTCTCGCGGGTAACTGGGCGGTGCTGCCGGGCGTCTGGCAGTGGGGTGTGGGCCGCTTTATTCCGACCCTGATTATGGTAATGATGCTTATTGACCTGGGCGCGTTCGTTGGAACCCAAGGCGAAAATAAGTTCGGAAAAGACACGATTGCCGTTAAATACCGCTGATCACCAGTAGTGTTCGGCCGTCATATGGCCCGGTCGGCGACGCAAATGTTTGGTCATCTGCCGGGCGTCTTTCAGCAACTGCTGGGTATCACGCACCATCTGCGGGTTTCCGCACAGCATTACATGACTGTTTTCGGTGGTCATCTTCAGACCTACGGCCTCTTCCAGCGCTCCGCTTTCGATAAGCGCCGGTACGCGTCCGGTTAACGAGCCCGGCACTTCCTCGCGGCTCACCACGGTTTGGATGCGCAGTTTCCCTTGGTACTGTTTTTGCAGTTCCAGCATCAACGGTAAATAGCTTAAATCGTGGGCATAACGTACCGCGTGCAACAACACTAAGTTGTTAAAACGTTCCAGATTTTTCCCTTCCTGCAGAATCGACAGATACGGACCGAGCGCCGTGCCGGTCGCCAGCATCCATAGCGTGTCGCAGTCCGGCACTTCATCCAGAACAAAGAAACCTGCCGCTTCGCTGACCACTTGCACTTCATCGCCGGGTTTGAGCGCCGTCAGACGCGGACTGAGTTTGCCCTCTGGTACCGTCACCAGATAAAACTCGAGGTCAGGATTATTGGGTGCATTGACGTAGGAATAGGCGCGCTGGACGCGCTCGCCGTCAATTTCCAGCCCAAGCTTGGTGAATTGTCCGGCCGTGAAGGGGTGAACGGGGGCATGAACGGTGAGGCTGAACAGGGCGTCTGTCCAGTTCTCGACTTTGGTAACTTTACCTGTGACCCAATCCGCCATGATTTTCTCCTCGCTACGTTGATAGTTCTATCTTCGCTACCAGGAGGAAAGATTTCCAGCCCCGAAAGGCTGGAAAGCTCTATTGATCAAATAAATCAGAGGATGTGCAGCTGGATTTCCGGATCTTTGCGGTCGAGATAGTGAATCGACTGAATGCGGCGGATGGTGCGCGATTTACCGCGGATCATTAGCGTTTCGGTGGTGGCGATATTGCCCTTGCGGGTAATGCCGTCCAGCAGGTCGCCTTTAGTGATGCCGGTGGCGGAGAAAATAACGTTGTCGCTGCGGGCCATTTCGTCGAGGCGCAACACTTTCCCGGCTTCGATACCCATAGCGACACAGCGCTCGAGTTCGTTTTCGCCAATGCGACGGTTTTCCGGCGAGTCGCCTTTAACGTCGTGGCGTGCCAGCAGGCGGCCATGCATATCGCCGTCCAGTGCGCGGATAACCGCGGCAGACACCACGCCTTCCGGCGCGCCGCCAATCCCGTACAGCACATCAACTTCGCTGTCAGGCATACAGGTCAGAATGGAGGCCGCAACGTCACCGTCAGGGATGGCAAAAACGCGCACGCCGAGCTTTTGCAAATCGGCAATCACCTGGTCGTGGCGCGGTTTGGCAAGAATGGTGACGGTTAGCTCAGAAAGCGGCTTATTCAGCGCCTTCGCTACATTGCGCAAATTCTCTTCGAGCGGCAGATTGAGGTCGATAGCGCCTTTTGCACCAGGGCCGACAATCAGCTTTTCCATGTACATATCTGGAGCGTTCAGGAAACAGCCTTTATCGCCCACGGCCAGCACCGCCAGCGCGTTCGCCTGACCCATCGCGGTCATGCGGGTGCCTTCAATTGGGTCCACGGCGATATCAACCGCATCACCTTTGCCAGTGCCGACCTGCTCGCCGATAAACAACATCGGGGCTTCGTCAATTTCGCCTTCGCCAATCACGATGGTGCCGTCGATATTGACCTTGTTGAGCATGATGCGCATGGCATTCACGGCGGCGCCGTCGGCGATATTTTTATCACCACGGCCCAGCCATTTGTAACCGGCAAGCGCTGCGGCCTCGGTCACACGCGAAAATTCGATGGCAAGTTCTCGTCTCATAACATACTCGTTTTGGAAGCTAAGAATGGCGCGCAGCCCAAAAGGCTACGCGTTGGAATAACGTTCAGTTTCTGGCATCCAGCGCTCAATTAACGCCAGCGCCTGCTGCGGGTATTTGTCATGAATATGGCGGGCAATGCGTTGAACGTCCGGGATCATTGCCTGATCGCGCAGTAAATCGGCGACTTTGAATTCAGCCGCACCGGTCTGACGGGTGCCGAGCATCTCGCCTGGCCCGCGAATTTCGAGATCTTTTTGCGCAATCACAAAGCCGTCGTTGCTGTCGCGTAATACCTGCAGGCGTTTCTGCGCCGTTTTCGACAGCGGCGCTTTATAGAGTAGTACACAGTGAGAGGCGACCGCTCCGCGTCCAACGCGGCCACGCAGCTGGTGCAGCTGTGCCAGGCCCAGACGCTCCGGGTTTTCGATAATCATCAGGCTGGCGTTTGGCACGTCCACCCCGACTTCAATCACCGTGGTGGCGATAAGCAATTGCAGCTCGCCCTGCTTGAAAGCCTGCATCACCGCCTGCTTTTCAGCAGGCTTCATGCGTCCGTGGACGAGACCGATGTTCAGCTCCGGCAGCGCAATTTTTAGCTCTTCCCAGGTGGCTTCTGCCGCCTGCGCTTCCAGCAAATCAGACTCTTCAATCAGCGTGCAGACCCAATAAGCCTGACGGCTCTCCTGCATACAGGCATTGCGTACGCGTTCGATAATTTCGTGGCGACGGGTATCACCAATGGCAACCGTCGTGACGGGCGTACGGCCCGGTGGCATCTCGTCGATAACTGAGGTGTCGAGATCGGCATACGCGGTCATCGCCAAAGTGCGAGGGATAGGCGTGGCGGTCATGATCAGCTGATGTGGATGGAAACCCTGTTGCTGGCCTTTTTCCCACAGCGCCAGACGCTGGTGAACGCCGAAGCGGTGCTGTTCGTCGATGATAACCAGCGCCAGACCGTTAAACTGAACCTGCTCCTGGAAAATGGCATGGGTGCCGACCACCATTTGTACCTGACCGCTGGCAATGGCTTCCTGTTGCACCTGACGTGCTTTGCCCTTTTGTTTGCCCGCCAGCCAGCCCACTTCAATGCCCAACGGTGCAAACCAGTTACGAAAGTTGGTGGCGTGCTGCTCGGCTAATAGTTCCGTCGGCGCCATCAGCCCGACCTGTTTGCCATTGGCGATCGCCCTTAACGCAGCGAGGGCAGCAACCAGCGTTTTCCCGGAACCGACGTCCCCCTGAACGAGGCGCATCATCGGGATATCCTGGGCCAAATCTTTTTCGATTTCAGCCACCACGCGGGACTGAGCCCCGGTTGGCTTAAATGGCAGCGCGGCGAGAAGACCATTTTTTAGATCGTCTTTCGGGCCCAGCGGTTCGGCGTGATAACGCTGTGCGCCCGCACGAAGTGCGAGCATGCTCAGGTTATGCGCCAACAGCTCTTCCATAATCAGACGGCGCTGCGCCGGATGCTGGCCGCTTTCTAAATCCGTCAATTGCAACGATGGCGGTGGGCGGTGCAGGGTGCGCAATGCTTCCGGCAGGCTCATCAAACCTTGCACCAGTTCCGGCGGCAGCAGTTCGGCGATGGCGCAGGTATCAAGTAAATCCAGCGCCTGATCGGTCAGCTTACGCAGCGTAGCCTGGCGAACGCCTTCGGTGGTTGGATAGACCGGGGTCAGCGTTTCCTGTAGCTCCGGCTCGCTCATATCACCCTGTACTCGGTATTCCGGGTGGATCATCTCCGCACCATATTTCCCACGCTTTGCTTCACCGTAGGCCAGCACGCGGCGGCCCGTGGCGAGACTATTTTTCATCGCCGCGTTGAAATTGAAAAAGCGCATGGTGAGGATGCCGGTGCCGTCGCTTATCTGGCAGGTCATCATTCGGCGACCGCCGAAAGTGATATTGCTGTTGAGAACTTCGCCTTCCACCGTGGCGTAGATGCCCGGCAGCAGTTCATTTATAGGGTAAAGTTGGGTTCGGTCTTCGTAACGCAGCGGTAAGTGCAGAAGCAAATCCTGCACGTTGTGCAGGCCGATTTTAGCCAGTTTGCTGGTCTGCGCTGCGCCAACGCCAGTTAGTGCACTTAGCGGGACGGCATCCAACAGACGGCCTTTCATTTACTCTTCATCCTTCAAGTTGCCTCTTTGTTGGCTGCATTCACTCACCCCGATCACATAGTTTTCTATGCTCTCGGGATTTCGTTCATTTGCCGTCGCGATGCAACGTGAATGATTTTGAGTCGTTTTTGATGCCTGCATGATAGACCACCACTGCGCATCAGCCTCGATTTCCCCACGCTCGTTGACGTGTGGGTAAGGCAGATTTTTACGCCTGGAGACGTGTGCCAGCACCGGGTAGCCGCCTTCGAACAACAGGCGCTGCTGTTCTTCCTCCGGCAGCATACTGTTTTCGCGCAGGTACATGCCTGCGTTTTGCCGCTGGCGCTGGGCTTCATAGAGAATAAGGGCTGAGGCGACCGAAACGTTCAGCGACTGCACCATCCCAGTCATTGGGATAATGATGTCCTGGTCGGCGAGGTCTAACGCTTCCTGAGTAATACCGGTTTTTTCCTGACCCATCAAAATACAGGTCGGTCGCGTGTAGTCTATTTCGCGAAAATCTACCGCTTTATCAGAGAGATGAGTTGCCAGGATTTGCATGCCACGGCCTTTCAGCGTGGCGACGGCATCGCCGATGGTTGGGTGGGTTTTGACCTGCACCCAACTGTTGCTACCTGCGGCGCTAGAAACCATGGTGCGCATGTGGTTCCCTGGCCAGACGGCGTGGACTTCATGCACGCCAACGGCATCGGCAGTGCGAATGATTGCCGAGACATTATGGGGCTTGTGGACCTGCTCCATACAGACGGTCAGATCAGGCTGACGCCTGGCGAGCATCTCACAGATACGCGCATAACGCTGTGAATTCATAACACTAGTTTCTGTTACGGGTGACTTTAATCACATCCGGCATAACGCGAATTTTGCGCATGATGTTGGCCAGATGGACGCGATCGCGTGCCGTCAGACGAATAAAGGCGCTGTAGACGCGACCATCTTTCTCTTCCGTATTCAGGCTCTGAATATTGGACGAGGCGGTGTTGATCGCGGCGGTAAGGTTCGCCAGCGCACCCTGATGGTTGAACATATCCACCTTAATTTCGGTGATAAATTCCTGTTCGGTTTCTTTATCCCACTCCACGGCCATGAATTTTTCTGGCTCTTTCTGGTAACCGCGAATATTTCGACACGACTCGTGGTGGATAACCAGCCCTTTGCCCGGGCTGACGTGGGCAATGATTGGATCGCCTGGAATTGGACGGCAGCATTTTGCGAAGGTTATCAGTATGCCATCGGCGCCTTTTATCGGCAGATGACCGTGACCCGACGGCGTTGGCTGCAGCGCTGCACCGGCTTCGCCTTGCTGTAAGTTTTTCGCGACCACCACGCTCATGGCGTTGCCCAGACCGATTTCGGCCAGCAAATCGTCAAGCGTGGCGAGTTTCATGCGGACTAATTCTCGGTGGATATTTTCCTGCGGAATTTCGGCGAGCTTGCGGCTACCGCCGAGTGCATGGTTCAGCAGACGACGGCCGAGACTGACGGAGTCATCACGCTTCAGGTTTTTCAGCAGTTGACGGATTCTGGCACGCGCTTTCGAGCTGACCACAAAGTTCAGCCACGCGGCATTTGGGCGTGCGCCCGGCGCGGTAATAATTTCGACCGTTTGCCCGCTAGTGAGCGGCTGCGAAAGTGGATAGGGCTGTCTGTCGACGCGGGCACCGACGCAGGCATGACCGATATCGGTATGGACTGCATAGGCGAAATCGACCGGTGTTGCACCGGCTGGTAGTTCGACAATGCGGCCTTCCGGGGTGAAAACATAAATCTCATCCGGGAAGAGATCAGATTTTACGCTCTCGATAAATTCAAACGAGCTACCGGCACTCTGCTGCAGTTCGAGTAGGCTTTGCATCCAGCGCTGGGCGCGGATTTGTGCGGTAGTACTGCTTTCGCCATTCTCTTTGTATGCCCAGTGTGCGGCGACACCCATCTCTGCCATCACGTCCATGTCCTCGGTACGAATCTGCACCTCAACCGGCACGCCGTGCGGGCCAATCATTGAGGTATGCAACGATTGGTATCCGTTGGCTTTTGGAATAGCGATGTAGTCTTTCACCCGGCCAGGACGCGGCTTGTAAAGGCTGTGCATCTGGCCCAACACGCGGTAGCAGGTGTCGAAATCATGGACGATCACGCGGAAGGCGTAGATATCCATAATCGAGTGAAAACGCTGCTCTTTGAGCACCATTTTGCAGTAGATGGAATAGAGATGTTTTTCACGGCCACTGACGCGACACGGAATTCCCGCTTCCTGTAACCGTCCATCGATTTCAGAAAGGATCTTCTGAATCATCTCCTTACGGTTGCCACGTGCCGCTTTTACTACCTCTTTGATAACGCGATAGCGGTTAGGATACAGTGCTTCAAAGCCCAGCTCTTCGAGCTCGGTTTTAATGTGATGAATACCTAAACGGTGCGCCAGCGGACTGTAGATTTCCAGCGTTTCGCGGGCAATGCGGCGGCGTTTGTCCGGGCGAAGAGAGCCCAGGGTGCGCATATTGTGGGTACGGTCGGCAAGTTTGATGAGAATGACGCGGATATCCTGCACCATCGCCATAATCATCTTGCGAAAGTTTTCGGCCTGCGCCTCTTTCTTATCGCGGAACTTAAGCTTATCAAGCTTGGACACCCCTTCTACCAGTTCAGCAACGCTTTTGCCAAACAGCTGTTCCATATCCTGGTAGGTGGCGGGGGTATCTTCAATCACGTCATGCAGTAGGGCTGCCATCAGCGTTTCATAGTCGAGTTTCATCTCGGCCAGAATGCAGGCAACGGCTACCGGGTGCGTGATATAGGGTTCACCGCTTGAACGTGTCTGTCCCTCGTGAGCATCACGTGCAACGAGATAAGCCTGCTGAAGACGCTTAATTTGGTCTTCTGGCAGGTAAGTTTGAATCAGCTGATTCAGGCTCTCAAACAGATACAAGGGCGACCCGCAGGGTTAATTAACGACGACCTTCAGCAATGGCGGTAACGGCCTGCAGTTCTGCGGCTTCCTGCTCTTGCTGTTCCTGGCGATCACGAACGTCGAGGATCTGGTTGTTAATCAGACCATCTTCGATTTCGCGCAATGCGATAACGGTGGTTTTGTCGTTCTCTTCTGGTACCAGCGGATCTTTACCGCCTGTCTGCATCTGACGAGCGCGACGCGCGGCGACCAGCACCAGGTCAAAACGGTTACCAATTTTCTCTACAGCGTCCTGAACAGTTACGCGTGCCATATTTAAAAGCTCCACAGATGACGAAATGACTGGGCATGATACTGAAAGTGTGTTCAGTCTGCCAATAATTTGCTGATTAAAGCGTCGTGGCGTTGCTTTTGACGGCTCATACGCAGACGTTCAGCGCGAATGATGGTTTTCAGATCGCCCAAGGCGGTATCAAAATCATCGTTTACGATCAGATAGTTGTATTCGGCGTAGTGGCTCATTTCCGCTACAGCCTGCGCCATACGTTTGGCGATAACGTCTTCGCTATCCTGCCCACGACCACGCAGTCGGCGGTCAAGTTCGTCTTTCGACGGTGGCAGAATAAAGATACTGCGTGATTCGGGCATGGCTTTGCGGATTTGTTGTGCGCCTTGCCAGTCGATATCAAGAAACACATCTACGCCGGTTTTCAGAACCTGCTCGATGGTTTCACGCGACGTACCGTAATAATTTCCAAACACTTCGGCGTGCTCAAGAAACGCGTCCCGGCCAATCATCGTTTTAAAATCGGCGTGATCGACAAAGAAATAATGCTCACCGTGAACTTCACCCGGACGCGGCGTGCGCGTGGTGTGTGAAACAGAAACCTGGGTGTCGTATAACGGTTGGGTTTTCAGTAATGCCTGAATCAGGCTGGATTTACCCGCGCCACTAGGGGCAGAAACAATATAAAGCGTGCCTTGAGCCATGAGAGTCTTGTGTATGTGAGTCGAAAGAAAGTCTACATACGAGCCTATTATACACGTCGCCGCTGCGTGACGTAGCCTTTGTCACACTTTTTACGTCAGTTTCTTCCCTTTTGCACACACCTTTCCTTATTTTTCTGTCTGTTGCAGCAATAACACAAATTCCTCTGAAGCATACGCGCAACATCGAAAATCCTGTCTCGTCATCGGTTTTTGCTCGCGCTACAACCTTTCGAAAACGAGCAGGAGACAAAGAATGACAGGGATAAGAGGGATTTTAGCGGTGCTGCTGACAATGCTTACGTTAGGTGCGCAAGCCGTTTGTCCGGCGTGGTCAGATGCCAGAGCGATACAGGAAATTGACCGTCTGCAAGCACAGATAGACGAATGGAACGATGCTTATTGGCAGTCCGGTGACAGCGGGGTAAGCGATGACAAATTCGATCAACTTAGCGCGGCGTTACAGCAGTGGCGGCGCTGTTTTGGCAACCCCGCTGAGGAGCCTGCACTGCCGGATTTTAAAGGAGAGTTTACACATCCGGTGGCGCATACAGGCGTCAAAAAGCTGAAAGACAGTTTGGCGGTATCTCAGTGGATGCATAACAAGACAGATCTGTGGGTTCAGCCCAAAGTCGATGGCGTGGCGATAACGCTGGTTTATCGCAAGGGCGCACTCGTGCAGGCTATCAGCCGGGGCAATGGCCGTGCGGGTGAAGACTGGACCCGAAAAGTGCTTCAAATCCCCGCTATTCCAAAAACGGTGCAAGGTCGCCTTGCAGACGGTGTTCTGCAAGGAGAACTGTTTCTTCGGCAAGAAGGGCATATTCAACAGCAAATGGGGGGCATGAATGCCCGGTCTAAAGTGTCCGGGGCTATGTTGCGTAAATCAGGTTCAACCTTGCTCGATGAATTATCTGTGTTTATCTGGGCCTGGCCGGATGGCCCGGCGCAAATGTCTCAACGGCTGACGTTGCTACGCGAAGCCGGGTTTCCACTGGCCGCTGATTATTCACGACCGGTAAAGGCGATTTCGGATGTTTCTACGCTTCGCCAGCACTGGTTTACCTCGCCGCTGCCTTTTGCCACCGATGGCGTTGTGGTTCGCGCGGCGAAAGAACCCGAATCTCGAAATTGGCTGCCCGGAGAGGGCAACTGGGTAATCGCGTGGAAATATCCCCCGGCGACGCAAATCGCCGAAGTGAAATCGATTGAGTTCAGCGTGGGTCGTACAGGCAAGATAGCCGTCGTGGCGCATCTGGCTCCCGTTTTGCTCGATGATAAACAGGTTCGTCGGGTCAGCGTTGGCTCGCTAAAGCGCTGGCAGGAGAGGGATATTGCGCCCGGCGATCGGTTGAACATTAGCCTTGCCGGGCAAGGGATCCCAAGAATTGATAGCGTGGCCTGGCGAACAACCGACAGGACCAAGCCATTGCCGCCACAAGGCACCTTTGATTCGTTAACCTGCTATTGGAATACAGAGCAGTGCCAGCCGCAGTTTTTGGCGCGGCTGGTGTGGGTAAGTCAGCAACTGCACCTCGACGGCGTGGGGGTATCGCTCTGGCGGCAGCTCAATGAGACTCACCACTTCGCGCATCTCTTTTCCTGGTTAACGCTTAGTGAAACACAGCTCCAGCAAACTCCGGGGTTCTCGAGGGACAGAGCCCGCCTGGTGTGGCACAAATTTGACTTCGCAAAGCAGCAACCTTTTATCCAATGGCTACAGGCGATGGGGATGCCACTGAATCAAAAGGCTCTACCGAGTCTTGCAGGGCGTACCTGGCAGCAGCTTGAACAGATGAAAGAAGAAGAGTGGCAGACGTTGCCTATGACCGGAAAAACCAAAGCCAGCCAGCTGAGACGCTGGCTGGGTGACTCGCAGGTGAGCGCCCTGGCTCAGTGGCTGAAAGTGCAGAGGATTGAGGGTTTTTAAAGTGAGTCTTTATCCGCTTTTCGGTAACGTGCATTCACGTCAGGTGAACTGAAGTTGCTACGCAAATCGTCATACTCGAATATATGCCGACCTCCGTCCATAACCGAGAATGATGTTTCTGGCTGATAGCATGGCTCAAGAGGCGATTTGCAATGAGGTATCCCTGTTGAGATGCCCATCAGGCTTAGTATCAGCTCATAATTGCTGGCGGTGGAGTAGCGCTCCTCTACTTTGCCAAGTCGACGCGGTTTGCTGGCGAGAGCCGCAGGGCTGTACCAGATAAACTGGGGTACATCATAGGCCTCTTTGCTTGGGTTGCGAGAGCCGTGCATATAATGCGATTCGAGTTGCGGATTTTTCTCTAAACCATGATCGGAGAAATAGAGCAGAGCAGAGGCGCTGTTACCGAGACGCTTAGTAACTTCACCAATAACGTGGTCGGTATAACGAATTGCATTGTTATAACAATCCTCATATTTATCATCAGTATGATAATAATCAGCAGAGGCTGGATAGCGAATACAGGCCATTTCATGGCTACCATTAATGTGCAAAACGATCAGTTTGCGACCAGCAACGGTCAGGGCTTTATCCAGTTCAGGCAACAGGTCTTCGTCATAGCTGGTGTCGATCCATTGCGCTTTTTGGCTGAGAGAGGCAATAGCCACTACGTAGTTATTACTTTTCCCCGAATTGCCCTGTGCGCTTATCCATTCAGTATGGAAGCCAGCCTTGTTGGCGACTCGAATGACATTATCGGCCAGATCGTTGACAGTAAAATGGTTAGCATCGGCTTTGCTGAGAATCATTGGAACGGCGAGCACAGTCGCTGATGCTGGCGCAATTGCATGCTCAAAGACCAGGGCATTATTGCGAAATGCTGATTCGACGGGCGTTGTATCCAGGTCAAAACCGTAGAGTTGCATATTGCTGCGGCGTGCCGATTCCCCGACGATCACAACAAAGTTTTCAACTCCAGTATCGCTCACGCTTACTGCGGGATATTGAGTATCGTGCTTATAGATGTGTTCTGCCAGTTTGTTATCACGCTCTGCAATAATGAATTCTGATGCCACGTAGAATGGTGTATTAGTAAGAATTCGTGAGGAAAGTGGGTAGTAAACTTCCAAATCTTTGCGCTGTTTCAACCAGTTTGCTGAGGCGTACCAGGCAAAAAACACGACTAACAAGCAGACACCACCATGCTTAAGTGTGCTTGAAGCATTACCTGCCAGGTAGTGGATTGCTAGTATCGTAATGGTGAAATAGAGGGCAATTATCGGGAAGTAATAGGTAAAGAGCCCCGACATACTGCTGGCTTCACTCATATGGGTCGTCAAAATACTCATGGCGAATACGCTGCTGAACTCGCTTTGGTAAATTCGCCAGGTACAGAATGAAATCGCAAAGTTGAGAGTCAACGCCGTTGTCAGCAGCACCGACGCTATCTTCCCCAAAAAATAACGATAAATTGCCGCGGCTGATAGCAGCAACAGTGCGTTACAAATCGCAATACGGATCACAAACCTTAACGGCTGTGTGAAGGCTGCAGGCCAGATCTGGATGAGCATAGAAAAAAGAAAGGCCAATATAAAATATTGGCTCAAATTCTTTTTAATAATCGGTAGCGATGCACTGATGAATGACATGAGAGACTTAATGTAAATTGGTCTTAAAATAATACTGCTATTGTATAGGAATTTTCCATTCTAATGTGTGGCCAATAAGTGCTTTCAAGCATGAATTATTCGAAATCGATAGGAATATTTGCTGTGCTGACGCCAGAGGTTAATGCGCATTGTGCTTGTAATGAAATACAGGCAGGCCGAGTTTTAGACGGAGCGCCAGCATGCGCATGGTAAAGCCGAACAACAGCGTGGCAATCACCACCACATCATGGTTGCTGACATAGTTCTGCAGGGCGATATACAGCACCGCAGACGCAAACGAGACCCCAGCGTACAGCTCTTTCTGGAACACCAGCGGGATGCGCTTACAGAACATATCGCGTAACACGCCGCCAAAAACGCCCGTTACCACTGCTGCGATACAGGCGATTACCGGGCCTTCTCCCATGTCCAGTGCAATCTGAGCGCCGATGATGGAGAACACCACCAGGCCAAGCGCATCAAGCACGAGGAACAGGCGACGCAGATGTGGCATTACGGGGGCAACGATGGTCGTCAGCACTGCGGCGATGGCCACAATAATCACGTATTCCGGGTGTTTAACCCAACCCAGAGGATAGTGGCCGAGCAGGATATCGCGCACCGAACCGCCGCCGAGCGCCGTAGCAGTGGCAATGATGATGACGCCAAAGGTATCCATCCGGCGACGTCCGGCCGCCAGCGCACCTGTCATCGCTTCCGCGGTGATCCCAATGAGATAAAGAATATGTAGCAGCATAATTGCCCTCGCAAGTCAGAGCGGCAGATTAGCGATTTGTGCGGTTGATCACGATTGAGATTTTCTAAGGCAAACTGAAAAGGATTAGTTTTTGTTATTTGAAATGATATCCATTGGCCATTCTAAGGCGATATTGCTTTTTTTATGGATTAGTAAAAGTATGCTGTTTAACACCCATCAAAGTTCGGAAGTTGAAAAGCCCGGCGTGAACCGGGCCTGTTCACTTATTCGATATTCTGAATCTGCTCGCGCATCTGTTCAATCAGCACTTTCAGCTCGATGGCGGAGGTGGTGACTTCACTGTTTATGGATTTAGATGCCAGCGTGTTCGATTCACGGTTGAACTCCTGCATCATAAAGTCGAGGCGACGACCCACAGCCTCTTTCTTTTTCAGGATGTTCCAGGTTTCTTTCACATGGGCTTCGAGACGATCAAGCTCTTCAGAGACGTCAATACGCTGGGCCATCATGACCAACTCCTGCTCGAGGCGATTGTTCTCAAGCTGTACCTGTGCGTCTTCAAGCTTCGAGACCAGGCGCTCGCGCTGCCACTGGAGAATTTCAGGCATATGCGCACGGACTTTGACAACTTCGGCGCTAACGCCGTCAAGCCGTTGTTCAATGAGTGCTTTCAGCGCAGTGCCTTCAGTTTCACGGGCAACGATGAAGTCATCGAGTGCGCCATCAAGAGCAGAGAGGATTTCAGCGCTGATTGCATCAAGGTCTTGCTCCTGAGCGGCCATAACTCCCGGCCAACGCAGAATATCTACCGGGTTAACTTCGCCCTCGTCGCTTTGCATTTTGACCCAGTTGGCCGCGGTGACCAGCTGTTTCGCCAGCTTTTCGTTGAGAATGAGCTCGCCGGTCGCGATCGGATCTTGTTCGAAACGCAGGGTACATTCGACCTTCCCACGCGTCAGACGGGCACGGATACGCTCACGGACAACCGGCTCCAGGCTCCGGAACTGTTCCGGCATGCGGAAGTAAGTTTCGAGATAACGCTGGTTTACCGAGCGCAATTCCCACGCGGCACTGCCCCATTCACCTTTGATTTCACGACGGGCGTAGGCGGTCATACTGCGGATCATAGACGTTCCTGTTTTTAAAGGAGAGATGGGGGGATTATAGCTAGCGGGGCTTTCTCATGATAGGAATAAGCGCGTTTAATCCGTATAATGCGCAGCCACATTCGTTTTAAGCCGGAGATATCATCATGCGTCCAGCAGGCCGTAGCGCTCATCAGGTGCGTCCCGTAACCCTGACCCGTAACTACACCAAACACGCTGAAGGCTCTGTGCTGGTCGAATTCGGTGATACCAAAGTGCTTTGCACTGCATCCATTGACGAAGGCGTCCCGCGTTTTCTGAAAGGGCAGGGCCAGGGCTGGATCACCGCCGAATACGGCATGCTGCCGCGTTCCACCCACACCCGCAACGCCCGTGAAGCGGCGAAAGGCAAGCAGGGTGGCCGTACCATGGAAATTCAGCGTCTGATCGCTCGTGCCCTGCGCGCTGCCGTTGACCTGAAAACGCTGGGTGAATTCACCATTACGCTGGACTGCGACGTCATCCAGGCTGATGGCGGCACGCGTACCGCATCCATTACCGGTGCCTGTGTAGCGCTGGCTGATGCCCTGAACAAACTGGTTGCTGCCGGTAAGCTCAAAACCAACCCGATGAAAGGCATGGTTGCTGCGGTTTCCGTCGGTATCGTTGCCGGTGAAGCGCTGTGCGACCTGGAATACGTTGAAGATTCCGCCGCAGAAACTGACATGAACGTGGTGATGACCGAAGATGGTCGCATCATCGAAGTGCAGGGTACGGCAGAAGGCGAACCGTTCACCCATGAGGAACTTCTTACCTTGTTGGCTTTAGCCCGAGGGGGAATCGAATCTATTGTCACGACGCAGAAAGCGGCGTTAGAAAATTAATTAGAGGGCGACTGATGAGTCGCCCTTTTTTTGTCTGTAGAAAACAGGATGAGGAGTGAATCCATGAAACCGTATCAGCGCCAGTTTATTGAATTTGCGCTTAATAAGCAGGTATTGAAGTTCGGCGAATTCACGCTGAAATCCGGGCGCAAAAGCCCCTATTTCTTTAATGCCGGGCTGTTTAATACCGGGCGCGATTTGGCGCTGTTAGGTCGTTTTTACGCTGAAGCGCTAATGGATTCAGGCATCGATTTCGACCTGCTGTTTGGCCCAGCGTATAAAGGTATCCCGATTGCCACGACTGCTGCGGTCGCACTGGCTGAACATCACGATCGCGATGTGCCGTACTGCTTTAATCGCAAAGAAGCCAAAACCCATGGTGAAGGCGGCAACCTGGTGGGCAGTCCGCTCGAAGGCCGAATCATGCTGGTCGACGATGTGATCACTGCTGGAACGGCTATCCGTGAGTCGATGGAAATCATCCAGGCTAATGGCGCAACGCTTGCGGGTGTGCTGATTTCGCTGAACCGCCAGGAGCGCGGGCGCGGGGAAATTTCTGCGATTCAGGAAGTTGAGCGCGACTACGGCTGTCAGGTGATTTCTATTATCACTCTGAAAGACTTGATTGCTTACCTGGAAGAAAAGCCGGAGATGGCCGACCATCTGGTGGCAGTCCGGGCGTATCGCGAAGAGTTTGGCGTATAAAAACGAAACCGGGCATCGCGCCCGGTTTTTTTACTGGAGTTGTGCTGCAACCAGCGGCCAGCGGGCATCAAAATCTTCCGTTGGGCAGTATTTGAATTCACTGCGCACAAAGCGGGAAAGCATCCCTTCGCAGAACGCCAGAATCTGGCCAGCTAGCAGTGTCTCATCGTTAACGTAGCCTTCGCCTTCGCGCATTTTCTTTTCGCGTAATACCTGACGCAGCTGAGCTTCAATGCGCTCGAAAAGCTGGTTGATGCGACCCTGCAGTCTGTCCTGTTCAAACATCAGGGCATGACCGGTCAGAATGCGTGTCAGACCTGGGTTACGTTCACCGAAGCCGAGAATCAATAGCACAATCAGACGCAAACGGGCGTTGGTGTCTTTTTCATCCTTCAAAATCAGATTGATACGGGTGATCAGGCTGTCTTCGATGAACTCGATCAGGCTGTCGAACATCCGGGTTTTGCTTGGGAAATGGCGATACAACGCCGCTTCGGAAACGCCCACTGAGGCGGCCAGCTTTGCAGTAGTAATACGTTGACTACCATCACTGGATTCAAGCATAAGCGCCAGAGATTGAAGTATTTCTTCGCGACGATTCCGTTTCGCGGTTTGTTTTTCTGCCATGTTTTCAAATACCCCTGAAAATAAACACTCGTCAGGCGGGCATCCACACAACGACCGCAAACAAGTGCTTGCGGTGATGTTATTGCATTATTGCGCTGGTGGATGCTGCTTCAGAACGGCTTATTTGCGTCCTGAATGGCCGAAGCCGCCTTCGCCACGATCGGTGGCGTCAAACTCTTCCACCAGGTTGAACTCTGCCTGAACGACAGGAACAAATACCATTTGGGCAATACGTTCACCCGGCTCGATGGTAAAGCTCTGCTGACCACGGTTCCAGACGGAAACCATCAATTGGCCCTGATAATCTGAATCGATAAGGCCGACCAGATTACCCAGCACGACACCGTGCTTATGGCCGAGACCGGAACGCGGCAGAATAACGGCTGCCAGGGAGGAATCCGCGATATGAATAGCCAAGCCAGTTGGCAGCAGTGTGGTTGCGCCAGGAGCCAGTTCTACGGCTTCATCAAGACAGGCTCGCAGGTCAAGTCCGGCAGAGCCGGAGGTGGCGTATGTCGGCAGCGGGAATTGCTCGCCAACACGCGGGTCCATAATCTTAACGTCGATTTTTTTCATCATAACGGGTAACGATCTCGTCCAGTAGTAGTTGGCCCAGGAGTTCCTTTCGCGCAAGCGGTAAGACTTTATCTCCATCCTGCCAGAAAAGGTGTAATGCATTGTTATCGCTATTAAATCCTTGATTCTCTTGCGATACATCGTTCGCGCAGATCAGATCAAGGTTCTTGCGGGCTCGCTTTTTCTGCGCGTATTCTTCCACATTATTTGTTTCTGCGGCAAACCCTACGACATAAGGACGAGAGGTCGTGAGCGCGGCAACACCAGCAACGATATCCGGATTTTTAACCATTTTTATCGTTAATTCATCACCTTGCTTTTTAATCTTCTCGTCCGAAATGGCCGCTGCACGATAGTCAGCAACCGCTGCGCAGCCAATAAAAATGTGCTGATTTTGCGCATTTTTCTGGACAGCAGCTTCCATTTCCAGCGCCGTCGTTACATCGATGCGCTGAATGAATGGCGGGGTAGCCATTGCAACAGGGCCGCTGACCAGCGTGACGTTTGCACCACGCTGTGCTGCTGCCGCCGCAATCGCGAAGCCCATTTTACCGGAACTGTGGTTGGTGATGTAACGCACCGGATCTAACGGTTCGCGGGTAGGGCCTGCGGTAATCATGATATTGAGATGTTGCAGGTCTTTGACAGGCGAAAAATGCGTTGCCGCCATCTCGACAATCACCAGCGGATCCAGCATACGGCCTGGGCCGATATCGCCACAGGCCTGGCTGCCACTGTCTGGGCCCCAGAGCAGCAGTCCACGTGAAGCGAGCGTGTCCAGATTATGCTGGGTCGCTGCTGCGCGGTACATTTGCTGATTCATCGCTGGTACGACGGCGACTGGGGCCGCGGTGGCGAGGCAAATGGTGGAGACCAGATCATTGGCCATGCCTGCGGCAATACGGGCGATGAGGTCGGCAGTCGCCGGGGCCAAAATCACCAGGTCAGCCCATTTCCCGAGCTCAATATGACCCATCGCGGCTTCGGCGGCAGGGTCCAGCAGGCTGTCGGACACCGGGAAACCGGATACCGCCTGAAGGCTCAATGGCGTGATGAAGGCTTTCGCAGCATCTGTCATGGCGACGCGGACTTCTGCGCCACGTTCGCGCAAGCGGCGCACCAGTTCCGGCGTTTTGTAAGCAGCGATACCTCCGCTGACACCAAGAACGATTTTTTTACCGGCCAGGCTTAACATGATTCTTTCCTGTGGAAGACATCGGAATACGCCCATTTTATCACAATCCCTCCGTTGTCGTGCTGCAAAGGAAAATCCACTGTGCGAGGCGTTACGCAAGTGTGGCAATCCGCTGTCGTGCGCATGATGGGGCGCATGGCAAGATAGCTGTCGTCAAAAGGAGAAGACGTATGGAAGACGTTGAACGGATTTTGCCGCGTGAAAAAATGCAAACCGAGGGGATTGAAGTACTCAGTGACGTTGAACTGCTGGCTCTGTTTTTACGAACAGGTACGCAGCGACGTGATGTGTTTTCTTTCGCCGATTATTTGCTGAAACATTTTGGGTCGTTACACGGTTTGCTGTTGGCACCAGAGTCAGAACTTCTGAGGATGGACGGCATTGGTATCGCCAAATATGCCCAACTTAAAGGCATTGCCGAACTGGCGCGACGTTTTTTTAATCTTCAGTTGATGATGCAGGAAGACCCGCTGAGCAGCCCTCATGCCACGCGTGAATTTCTGCAAAGTCAGCTGGCGAAAGAAGAGCGTGAGATCTTCATGGTGATTTTCTTAGATAGTCAAAACAGGGTGTTAAAGCATAGCCGAATGTTCAGCGGGACGTTGAGCCATGTCGAAGTTCACCCTCGTGAGATAGTCCGCGAGGCCATTAAGGTCAATGCGGCGGCGCTGATACTCGCACATAATCATCCTTCAGGCAGTGCTCAGCCTAGTAAAGCGGATAGAATCATCACTGAAAGAGTGATAAAGTGCTGCCACTTCATGGAGATAAGCGTCCTCGATCACTTGATCGTCGGCAAAGGAGAGATAATTTCTTTTGCTGAGCACGGATGGATTTAGCGATCCACCGGGATCTTTGTCTGTTCGGGACTTGAGCACACCGCGGAGTCAGCGTATACTACGCCACCTTTGAGAATCTCGGGTTTGGCATTTGGGCCTGGCTATACGAGTTCACTTAGAACCGTCAGACCGGGCTGTAGCAGCCTGACGAGGCGCCAATACCCTATACGAAGCTCGAGCTAATTTGATTTTTGGAGAATAGACATGTCCCGAGTCTGCCAAGTAACTGGCAAGCGTCCGGTGACCGGTAACAACCGTTCCCACGCACTGAACGCGACTAAGCGCCGTTTCCTGCCGAACCTGCACTCTCACCGTTTCTGGGTTGAGAGCGAGAAGCGCTTTGTCACCCTGCGTGTATCTGCTAAAGGTATGCGTGTTATTGACAAGAAAGGCATCGATACAGTTCTGTCCGAACTGCGTGCCCGTGGCGAAAAGTACTAAGTACTAAGAGGAATTAAATCATGGCTAAAGGTATTCGTGAGAAAATCAAGCTGGTTTCTTCTGCTGGTACTGGTCACTTCTATACCACCACGAAGAACAAGCGTACTAAGCCGGAAAAACTGGAACTGAAAAAGTTCGATCCAGTTGTCCGTCAGCACGTACTGTACAAAGAAGCTAAAATTAAATAATTTTAGTTCTCTTATAGAAAAACCCCGCTTCGGCGGGGTTTTTTGTTTTCTGCTCGCCCCCATAATAGGACGCATCCTGCAAAGTATTTGGAGACGTCATGCCTGAATTACCCGAGGTCGAGACCAGCCGTCGCGGTATAGAGCCGCATCTGGTCGGTGAGACCATCCTGCACGTGATTGTTCGCAACGGCCGACTGCGCTGGCCCGTATCTGCGGAAATTCATAGCCTCAGCGATAAGCCCGTACTCAGCGTTCAGCGTCGCGCCAAATATCTGCTGCTTGAGCTGCCTGACGGCTGGATAATCATCCACCTCGGGATGTCAGGCAGTTTGCGTATCCTCGCCGAAGAACGCTCGCCAGAGAAGCACGATCATGTCGACCTGGTGATGAGTAACGGCAAAGTGCTGCGTTACACTGACCCTCGCCGATTCGGCGCGTGGCTGTGGACCAAAGAGCTGGAAGGCCACAGTGTGTTGGCTCATCTCGGCCCGGAACCTCTGAGTGAGGCATTTAACACCGATTACTTCCGCGAGAAGTGTGCGAAAAAGAAAACGCCGATCAAACCGTGGTTGATGGATAACAAGTTGGTGGTCGGGGTAGGGAACATCTATGCCAGCGAGTCGCTGTTTGCCGCAGGCATTCACCCTGACAGGCTCGCATCATCGCTTTCTGCGGAAGAGTGCGCGTTATTGGTGCGTGTCATCAAGGCGGTGCTGCTGCGCTCTATTGAACAGGGCGGAACGACGCTGAAAGATTTCCTGCAAAGCGACGGTAAGCCGGGCTATTTTGCGCAGGAATTGCAGGTCTACGGTCGGAAGGATGAACCTTGTCGGGTCTGTGGCTCGCCGATTATTGCGACGAAGCATGCGCAGCGGGCAACATTTTACTGCCGCCGCTGCCAGAAGTGATTATTTCAACTTGTCCATCAGCGCCTGGTGGACAGCAGGCGGCAGAAAGTGGGCGACGTCGCCATCGTGGCGCGCCACTTCTTTCACCAGTGAAGAGGAGATAAACGACCACTCTTTCGACGGCATCAGGAACACGCTCTCAAGCTCTGGCATCAGGTGGCGATTCATGTGCGCCAGCTGCATCTCGTATTCGAAATCCGCCACTGCCCTTAAACCACGAATCAAGATGTTGGCCTGCTGCGCGCGAGCGAAGTTTGCCATCAGGTCACTAAAACCCACCACTTCCACATTAGTCAGGTGTGAAGTCGCTTGTCTGGCTAACGCGACGCGTTCATCCAGGTCAAACATCGGTTTTTTACTTGGGCTGGATGCAATGGCCAGCAGCACTTTATCGAACATGCAGCTGGCGCGAGTAACGATATCGAGATGGCCGTTGGTGATGGGATCAAACGTGCCCGGGTAGATGGCTTTTGTGCTCATGACTCACGCCTTTTTGCTAAAGCCGCGGTTCAGCGCCCACAGCTCGGTGTACTTGTTAAACGTATACTGCGCGTTCACGACCGACAACAGCCAGCCCTGTGCGCCATCCAGAACGCCGCCACGCAGGATAAGCGTTTTGATTAACGCGCCCAACGTGTGACCAAAAACACTTGCCAGTGAGGTTTTCTTGCCTTTCTGATGACGTTCCTGCGCCCATGCCGTGGCGTAAGCCAGCTGTTTACGCTGGAACTCAGTAAAATCACGACAAGTCAGATGTTTCAGGTCGCCCTTTAGCTCAACAACTTTTGCACCGCGACTGTCGAGGGATTCATGCACTCGATTATCGTTGTACTGCCAGCGCTCACGTTCGTAAAGACGCAGAACTCTGTCTGGATACCAACCGCTGTGACGCATAAAACGACCGAGAAAATAGTTACGGCGGGCGATACTGTAAACGGCGCCCGGTTCTGGGGCCGCAAGGACGTCGCGAAGGGATTTTTCGAGCTCAGGCGTGACGCGTTCGTCTGTGTCGATCATTAACACATAATCGCCGGTGGCGAGCGCTTGCGCGCGCTGACGCTGAATGCCGTAGCCCTGCCAGTCGGCGTTCGCATGAACCTGCACGCCAAGACTTCTTGCCAGTTCAACTGTGTTGTCATCGCTGCCGGAGTCCAGCAGAACAATCTCGTCAGCCCATTGCACTGATGCCAGGCAATCCGGCAGCAGATCGGCAGCGTTTTTGGCGATCATCACCACCGACAGGCGAGTTGGCATTAGTGGCTCCGCTGAGGCAGATAGGGTTGCAGTAACTGTAGCAGACGGGCAAGCGCGCCCTGATTCTGATGAAGCACTTCGACGGCATGGCGGCCATACCAGAGGCGGTAATCTTCATCAGTCAGCAGCGTAGAGACTTCTTTCACCAGAGTGTCCATATCGGTGACCGTGATGAGTCCGTCATCCTGCTGAAGTTTGGCGCAGATATCTTTGAAATTGAAGGTATGCGGGCCCATCAATACCGGAATTGCATGCGCGGCCGGTTCCAGCGGGTTGTGTCCACCACGTTCAACGAGGCTGCCGCCGACAAAGGCCAGGTCAGCAATACCGTACAGCAGCATCAGCTCACCCATGGTGTCGCCAATGACCACCTGCGTGGTAGCGGAAGGGATTTCACCCGTGCTGCGCAGCGTAAACGGCATACCCGCTTTCTGCACCAGTTCACGGGCGTCAGCAAAGCGTTCAGGATGACGTGGCACCAGAATCAGCAGCAGATCGGGGAAAGTTTCCAGCAGCTTTTTATGCGCGTCGAGGATGATTTTTTCTTCGCCGTCATGGGTGCTGGTTGCGATCCACACCTGACGACGCGGCGCCCACTGACGACGTAACGTCACCGCACGTGCTGCCAGTTCTGGCGTCACGGAGATATCAAATTTGAGGCTACCGGTAATAGTCAGCTGATTACGTTTGAGGCCCAACGCGAGGAAACGGTTACCGTCCTCTTCGTTCTGTGCGGCAATCAGGGTGATGCGGCTCAGTAGTCGACGCATAAATTTTCCGAGCTTGCCGTAGCCTTTTGCTGAGCGTTCAGACAGACGTGCATTGGCAATCACCAGCGGGATTTTGCGCTTATGCAGCGCGGCAACCATGTTTGGCCACAGCTCGGTTTCCATCACGATAACCAGCTTCGGACGCGTGGTATTGAAGAAGCGGTTCATCGCGCCGGGTAAATCGTACGGCAGATAGACATGCTGCACATCTTTGCCGAAGGCAGACATTGCCCGCTCAGAACCGGTTGGCGTCATGGTTGTGACAGTTATCGGCAATGACGGGTAACGATGGCGCAGCGCACGCACCAGCGGAATGGCGGCCAGCGTCTCGCCTACGGAGACGGAGTGCAGCAGTATGCCATCAGGCACTACCTTATTTTTGCAAAAGCCATAGCGTTCAGCCCAGCGTTTACGGTACGCGGGAGCCTTTCGGCTGCGCAACAATAACCTCAGCCAGACTAGCGGCTGAATCAGGTAGAGCAAGGTGGTATACAGAAATTCCAAGCGAGTTATCCGTTTTTATACTTCGGCGGGCAAATTCTAAGCATTTAGCGTGCTTAAAGCTATCCCTTTGGTACATCAGTCAGGCCGATGATTGAAGCTTGTGCGCAAAGTGGTTGAAAAAATGGCAGGGAAAGGCTTCCCCGCCATTCATATCAATACTATTGCTCTGCCGGAGGTAAGGCGTTGAGATGGTAAGTTATGCGCTCAGAGAGACCCCGAATATCACCACCGGTGATGAAATAAGAATCATCTTTCTGATTAGGGTTTTTCACGTTAAACCCAAGCATTTTGTTGATGAGGGTAGCGAGCTGGAAATGGTTGAGCGGCACATGATTGGTGATGTTGCTCATCGAATATTCCGGATCGTTACTGAAGTACAGGAATGGAGTCTGGGCTATTGGCATCTCAACCACTGAGTGTCCAAAGAGGCCACCGTCTCCCACTCTTTCACCATGATCGGAAGTGATGAATACCAGGACAGGCAGTTTCGACTTCGCCATAGCTGTGCGAATCGCGGCGGCGAGTTCTTTGTCGTACAGACGAACGGCGTCATCGTACTCGTTCTTCTTCTGCGCAACGTCATCACTCAGACGCGGGGTAGAGAATTTAGCAAATCCAGGCGGAATGTTTCGCTCATAAGGGATATGTGGCGCACGGCTGTTCAATACCATCAGGAACGGTTTGTTCCAGTCCAGATTGGATTTTTCGACTGATGGTGTGAGAACCACATCCGCACCCACTTCTGGAGCAGGACGGATTTGCGTGTCTTCCCACAAGTCGATGTCATGAATACCAATCCAGTTGCTAAGCCCCTCGAGTCCTTGCGCAGAAATAAAGGCCGTCTGGTATCCGTGCTTTTTT
Source organism: Scandinavium tedordense (assembly GCF_024764965.1). Lineage (NCBI taxonomy): Bacteria > Pseudomonadati > Pseudomonadota > Gammaproteobacteria > Enterobacterales > Enterobacteriaceae > Scandinavium > Scandinavium tedordense. The sequence continues at coordinate 126,069 of NZ_JALIGG010000055.1, forward strand.
GCGTTGGAAAAGATATTCGTGGCTCTGGATTTATAAGCTGCGTAGTTGTCGGGTTCGCGGAGGTTGTTGACCAGCATCGGGATGGCCACGCGCGTCGATACGGCATTTGAGATAATTAAACGGCCTGTCCCTTGGTACTGTTGGAGCAGTGCCTTCAGCTCAGGCGTGGTATCACGCTCATAGCCAAGTGCGCTCACATGGTGAGGATTCAGGCTTTCACCGATGGCAAGAATAATCGAATACTTACCAGCATGCGTATCCGGTACTGGCGTCACGGCATAGGGTTCGTAATGGGCAATATTTTGATTTTCACCAGAGATAGCTTCAGGTATCAACCGGATAGCGCTGTAGCTCATAGCAGATAAGCCATTTCGCAGCAGCGAGTGACGCAGATCTGGGTTGAATTTATACATTTGCCCGTCAATGGCTTTGTAGAACTGGCCCACAAACATTACGACAATCGCAAGCAGGCATGGCATTGCTAACCCTTTATGCCACTTCGGTGCCAGGCGACGAGTAACAAACAACGCAACCAGGACTGCCACAATCATTATGGCAAAGTAGACCCCTAATGAGCCCAGGCTATCGGTAATACCACTGGCAATATCTTTCGTTTCAACGAACGCCAACCAGACTTCGCTGGGTCCATAAAACTGACCATAAAATTGATAATAAATGGCCTCGCTGATCTGAACTATAAATGTCACGGCAAGAAGCACACGTGTTATGAAAAACCGCGAACTCATGGCAGCAAGCAAAGAAATGATGAGATAAAGTGAAATATCACCCGCTTTTGGCTGATAGACATGATCTTTTAGTAGAATAATGATTTCAGAAAGCGAGAACAGGACCAGAAAGAGAACCGTCAGGAACACGGTTCGCAGCAGGTTGGTGCGCAGTGCGGGCGACCATTTTGCAGATGTTTTCAGCATTGGCAGGCTCAATCTCATTAGAACTTTTTAGTCAGCGGACGAATGGCTTTACCAAAGCCAAAGCGAACAGCGCGAACAAACGTAGGGCGGTTATGCAATCCTTTACGCCAGATGTCTTCAAACAAGCTGAACCAGCGGGCAGCAACAGCTTCGCGAGAATAGACCTGTAGACGTTTCTCGCCCTGTTCGCGCATTTGGCGATAGAGTTCAGGGGAGTTTTTCAGTTTCATGATCGCATCAAATGCTTCATCAGGCGTTTTCGCTATCAAATAGTCCAACTCGCTTTCGCGAATAGCTCGGTAAGACGGCTCATCATCACAAACCATGACCGTTTTGCCCAACCAGTTGTTTATGAGTTTGCTGGCAGGTTTCCGCGCTAACTTATGATCGTGTGATTTGCGAAAACTGATGCAAACATCCACATCCTGGTAGTTAGTCCAGTTATCAAACGAGATCCGCAATTTGATGCCTTGCTCTGCCAGGCGCTGCTTGAATGTTCCTTCTCGATACGCTTCCGGGAAACTATCGACACGCCCAAAAAAGGCGACGGTTTCAATCGATTCATCAGTACGTTGACGAGGTTTGACCCCAGGTTGTGGCCAGTTCGGAATGAAGAGGCGGCCAGGAATTGAGGCAACTTCAGGATTTTGTTCGACAACATAATCTGCGCCAATTACCGGTGGTCGATCTGCCCGGGCAACAACTGTTACACCAACCCAAGGTTTTACGCGTGAACCGTAGTGGTCGTTATGCATCAGGTTGATAGCATCCGAGCGACACTCAGTTCCCCAGGTGCATTCTATCTGACCGTTGTAATAGTAATTCAGACATAACATGGTCTGGAATGTCCAGACTCCACGCCCTCCGCAGTAAAAACGATGGGGAATATCATTAGGGTTGATTGCCAGGTCAATCAACTCTTGAAAATCCGCAAAATTAGAAGTGATAAAATCAGGCCGGGAGACAACATGCAGTTTTAGTTTGCTCATAATATCCGTTAGCTGAGAATTTTTTTAAGTCGGAAGAATCGACGCCCCAGACGCCACCGCTGGCGAAAACCACGTGCATTCTGCCAGATCATTGACCAGATACCTCTTTCGAAAAGCTCGCGCGTTATCTCGCGCTGTTTCTCTATATCTTCAATATTGTTGATGCTGTGCAGGATCCCAAGACCTTCTTTTGCTAGCTGCCAGTGACAGGCTGGTACGCGCTTCACCTGTTCTGGATGGCGTTTATTGATGGCGTCCAGCATCTCAAGAATCTTCATATAGTGGCGGGAAGATCGCATCCGGGTATCGTCAGTGCCTGGCGTATGGGATACAGAGGCTGAGTGAATCAGGTAATCGTAAAATACTTCGTCAATATACTGAACGCGTTTCGCCGTCAAAAGAACTTCGGTTGTCCATGGGATATCCTGATGGCGTAGACCGGGTTCGAAGGTAAATCCCTGCTCTTTGATAAAGGCATGGCGGTAGATATTCAGCCAGGTGACATGCAGGAATTTACGTGATGTCAGCGCCATTTGTAGCCAGCTCGGGCCATCCAGCACATCTGTTGAAGAGAGTTTGTCAGAGGGAAAAATCTTTTTCGACGGACGCCCATCGTCGTAAATGTAAGTCCCGTTGCAGGTCGCGACATCCAACTGACCAGCAGAAGCGATTTCCAGCAGGCGTGGGTACATTCCTGGATAGATAACATCGTCGATATCCGGGAAGGCGACATACTCCCCCTTCGCAATGGCAAGCCCTGAATTGCGTGCCACGGAGACTCCGCCGTTAGCCTGCTCAATCACTTTAAAATCACTGAATTCATTCGCATAGCGCTGGATGATTTCTGCTGAGCCGTCGTTTGAACCATCATTGACAATAATGAGTTCCAGACTGCTGAGGTTCTGTTTTTTGATGCTGTCAAAGAAAGCGCTCAGAAATTTCTCGCCATTATAAACGGCGACAATGAGGCTTAACTGCGGCGTACCAGACATGCTTTCTCCGTACTATTACGCGATGATGTGGCTATCAAGATTTAACTGAATCGTGCGATGGCAATTCGACAGCCGTCAGGCTAAAGAGTTCTGAAGGCGTTGATCGCGCCAGAGCTTTTAGGCTCAGACGCGATCAACGTGCGTTCAGGAGGGTTTATCTGTGACTTGCGGATTTCGCAGGGCACACATGCCGATAAGCAACCCTGTAAGGAACATGTACTGCTCCAGATAGTGATCTTTCAGGTTATGGTCGACCATGGTTCTGGAGAAGAAGCCGACGGTGAAGAGTAACAGGAACATCCCAACCATTGTGTTGCCGTGACGGAACTCTTTCCAGCCAATATACCAGCATCCCGCGAGCAGAATAAGCCAACCGGCGATGCCGGCAATCCCATTCTGGAGGCCAAACTCAATCAGACCATAATGGCTGTGTGGGATATTAATTCGATTATCCTGGGTGTCACGCCGCAGAACATAACGGAACGCTTCTTTACGCGGGCCCATCCCGGCAGGGTGTTCACCCACCAGTTTCCAGCCCTGATGGAAGAAGCTGGCGCGGCAGCCATTGGAATGGTCCATTTTACCGCCAATGTTATTGATCGGAACCAAACCGTTAGTTTTGTTGTAACAGAAGCTGGTGAATGGGGCACTCCATCCTGTTACAGCATCTCTTTCAAGATTTTGCCAGCGTGGGTCTGTTTTCCATGACGTATAGCCGAGCACCACTGAGGCAAGAACAATTGCGAGCAGGATACTTCCCGTGAGGATTAAACGGCTGCGCCGCATGTTATGCATGCTCAGCAGGATAAAGGTTGAAAACAGGCTACCGACCAAACCGATAGTGCCCCAGCGGGTATCCACCAGGCCAGTGCATATCAGATTACAAAGCAACATGAGGGATAACGCGGGCGTACCAAGGCGTAAGAAACGTTGGCGCAATAATCCACGCGCGAGCAGCTCAGCAAGAATAAAGCCGGTGATCATATTGATCTGAAAACTCATACGTACGCGGTTAAAGACGATACGTGTTTTACCCCAGGGGATATATCCATCACGCCAGTAGAGGTAGATGCTGTCTAAAAGGTGTATCAGTACTACCCCCCAGAAAAAGAGGATAATCAATGTAAACAGGCGTGCCGCGGTTAGTGAGGGGAATTGTTTCTGAATTGCGGGCAATAAGACAAGACCTGCACAGAAAAGTAATACCGGGCGTAGCCATTGCCCATCCCAGGTCGATACCATTTCTTTGATATCGGGTGCGACAAAAAAGCCGTTAATCAAAATGAAAAAGGTCAGCACCCATAGCGTTATGAGAACGAACTTAACTTTGCTTAAATGTAGACTTTGCTTTGCTGTCACAGAACTGAAAAACAGGCCAAAAGATACGACAATAATGGGGTAAATCAATCCATTACGATGAAATGGCAGCTGATCATTTGGAATTGGCCAGATAAAACATAAAGCCAATACAGACAGGATGATCGCACCTGTCAGAATGTTTCGAGTTTTTGTCATAGTTTTTTAGCTGGTTACGGACTTCGGCATCTTTAACGGCAAGTTTACGGTGCTGTCTGAAATCCACCGAGTTATGCCGTGCAATTAAAAAAACCGAGGAAAATTACCACAGATACCCCCACTACAGAAGGGCAATGTTTGTAAGCAGGAATAATCTCTCTCATTTGTAACGGTGGGGTCTTTTATGTATTACATAAGAGCAACGTATATACTACGCCGATCAAATTAAACAGAGATTATGAACAGGAACCCTATGCACATTGTCCACACCGAAGCAGATGGCGGAAAAGGCGGCCAGCCGCTACGTATCATCAACGAATCTCTGGGCATGATACAGCGTGGACACCAGGTGACTATTCTCTGCCCTGAATCTGCTCCGCTGCATCAGTTGGCGCTCTCGGCAGGACTCAACGTGGTGACCATGCCGCTGAGAAGGAAAAATCTTGGCAACTTGCTGTTGTTACGCCGCTGGCTCAGTGGCCATCGCGACACCGTCGATGTCGTTAATAGCCATAACTCGGCGGATACGTGGCTTGTTGCCTTGGCAAATCTGTTCTTATCTCGCCCACTTCCGCTCATTCGTACGCGACATGCATCCGGTGTACCTCGCAATAACTGGACGACGCGCTGGCTTTACCGTAAAGCCTGCAAGCATATTGTCTCCACAGGAGAAGCGCTGCGTTTGCAAATGGTGGCGCTGGGTGTGCCGCTGGAAAATACCACTTCCGTGCCTAGCGGAGTCGATACTTCGCGTTTTCATCCTGGTGACAAAGACGCTGCCCGCAATCACTGCGATCTGAGTCAGGGTGATTTTTGGCTGGGTGTGGTGTCGCATTTAAGACCGAATAAAGGTCATAGCGTACTGCTCAAGGCACTGGCGCAAATCAACATCCCGGAAATTAAGGTCGCCATCGTGGGCGATGGACCGCATCGTGAAGCGCTTGAAAGCGAAGTTATTCAGCATAATCTCTTAACGCGTGTGGTCCTGGCGGGTCATCAGCCCGATCCGGAACGCTGGTTCCCGGCATTTGATATTGCCATTAGTCCTTCCCACGATATGGAAGGCGTGCCGCAAGGTGTGTTGCAATCTTTGGCGACAGGTATTGCGACAATCGCTACGGATGCTGGTGGGACAGCAGATGCGGTTATCGACAGGAAGACAGGGCTACTGATTGCACAGCAGGACGTCGAGGGACTGCGTGATGCCATTCTCACGCTGTATCATGACCCGGTGTTGCGCCGCCAACTGGCAAGCCAGGGAAATGAGTATCTTAATTCTCATTTTACCCGTGAATGCATGCTGACGGCGATGGAGAAGGTCTTTGCTGACGCGGCTCAGTCCAGCAGTTCGCGATAAAGGTTCTGCAGTTTGGTGGCCATGCTTTCAAGCGTATAGGGTTCGGCGGTGGCGCGTGCCGCCGTCGCGTAATCAACGCCATGATAGCGCCCGTCCAGCCAGGCAGCGATCGCTTGCTGGTATCCCCGGACGTCAAGTGCGTCACGAACCCAGCCGTTGCTTCCTTCCTCAATCCACTCCGCTGCGCCGCAGCCGTGGCTGGTCAACAGCGGTAAACCGCAGGCCAGGGCTTCAACACAGACGTTCGGGAAAGGATCGTACAGCGTCGGCAAAATAAGGGCGTCTGCGCTGCCATAGACTTCGCGCACATCTGACACTGGCCCGAGAAATTTCACGCGATCAGAGACGCCTAACGTACTGGCAAGCTTCGCAAATTTTGATGCATGCTTATCATGACCAGCAATTAACAGCCAGACGTCCTGGTACGGTTGAATTGCTTTTAGCGCCGTGGCCACACCTTTACGGGCGAAACCGGAGCCAACATACGCCAGCACAGGCGCGTTATCCGGAATGCCAAGACGACCACGCATTGAAACCTGGCCCATATCGGGGTGAAAATATTGGGTATCGACCCCGTTATAAATCACCGTCAGTTTATCGTCGCTCACGCCAAAACGGCGGGCGATATCATCCCGTACCATACGTGAGTTACAGATCACTTTGCGCAGGTCAGGGTGGGTAAACATCTGCTGTTCAGCGCTGAGAATGTATCGGTGATAACGGCTAAAAGACTGCGCCCAGCGGGTCAGAGGCGACTGAATACGGTTGTATTGTTCGAGCCAGGCTGCGTGAACGCCGTCACCTGCGCGGAAAATGGACGCGCCGGGGATGCGTTCGTGGCTCTGGACGAGATCAAAATCTTTAAAATGCGCAGCTACAGCTGCTGCAAAACCTTCTTCGCGAGCCTGGCGATTGCGAAACGGTGGGTCGATAGTCAATGTATTCCAGCCCGCCGCATTTTCCCATTTTCGTGCGATTAGGGTGACATCGATTTCGGTATCGCGGGCAAGCACATTCAGTGCGCGGGAGACGAATCGTTCCGCACCGCCGTTAGGATTATAGGTTTGTCTGACGATAGCGAGCTTCATGCCGGGTTTTCCAGAAGCAGTGTATCAATCGCACTCAGTACCTGTTGAGAGGTGATGGCAGTGATGCAATCTGAAACATGGCTATCTCCGCAGCCCGCTTTACCACATGGCTGACAGGTAAAACCTGCGGTAATAACCCGGTATTGCACGCCCCACGGTGCCCATTTAATCGCGCCGGTTGGGCCGAAGATAGCGACCGTGGGCGTTCCCACTGCGCTGGCCAAATGCATCGGCATGGAGTCGACGCCAAAATAGAGCCGGGCATGCTTCATTAATGCGCCCAGTTCTTTCAAATTCAGTTTTCCGCTCAAATCATGGTATGGCTGAGTGAGCCGTGCCCGCAGCCCGTCCATGTATTCACTCTCTTCTTTGGATGGTGCCGCAGAAAGAATAATCGGCAGACCGCGTGCGGAAAGGGTGTCGATGGTGACGGCAAGCTTATCCAGCGACCAGGCTTTAAACATCCAGCGAGAGGTCGGGTGTACCAGCACATATGATTTTGAAACAACACCGAAATCCGCCAACTTCTGCACAATAGAGGCTTCCGCTTCGTCACCCGGAACGAACAGCGTGTTTTTGTCAGCAGCCGTTTGCGGATGAATGCCGATGTGGCGCAGTGCATCCAGATTCACCTCAACCATATGGCGCGAATTGTCCTGAATGGCAGGGTAGAGCGTGGTAAAGGATTTCACCCAGCGACGACGCGCCAGACCAGTGCGTTTATCCGGCTTGAAGCCGACAGATACACGTGGTTTAAGACGACGGGCCAGACGCGCGCCGTGCCAGTGCTCTGTCAGATTGATCAGTACGTCGTAATCGCGGGCTTTCAGAGTTTGGAGCAACGCCCGATACAGCGTCAGCTGTTTGATAAAACCCTGCTTACGCCAGTTGCGGCCAATGGTATGCACCTGATTAATCGACGGATGATTGGTCAGCATAGCCTGTGTATCATCGTAAACCAGCGCATCGACTTCGACATCTGGCCAGTTTTTCTTCAACACGGTAAAGACCGGGGATGTCAGCAGCACATCCCCGTGATGGCGTAGTTTAACGATCAGAACGCGTTTTGGTGGACGATTCGGTGAGAAAAAATCAGGCATGATGACTCTCTGCGGCCAGTAAAGACATTAATCGCTCATAAACGGTCGCCGCACTCAGGTCGCTCAGTTGTGATGAGCTATCAGGACGGCAAATGTGTTGGTTTTTTCCGTAGCCACCGATAAGACCCGGATCCGTAGGGCCATAAAGCGTGATATTCGGGCGGTCCAGCGCAGCCGTTAAATGGCTGAGTCCGGTATCGACCGACACGACCGCACACGCGTCTGCGAGAACGTGAGCAACCTTCTCAAGGCTCATTCGCGGCAACACTTCCGCGTAATCATGGCCTTCGGCTAAACGTTCCGCCCTGGCTTCTTCATGAGGCGCGCCCCACAGCAGTTTGATGTTCAGACCGCTGCCAGCCAGCTTTGCAATCAGCTCCTGCCAGTGCGATTCCGGCCAGTGTTTGTCGTCACGCGTGGTGGCGTGCAGAAATACGAGGTAAGGCGCCGCTGTGGCGCAGCTGGTGTTCACAAAGTGCTGCGCAATCGCATAATCACCTTGCTGATCGGGCTGTGCATAGCCGAGGCTTTTCGCGAACAGCTCACGGGTACGTTCGACCGCATGCTGTTGTTTTTCTATACGATGGCGACGGTTGTAGAACAGGCTGGCCAGCGGTTCGCGGGCACTTTGCCAGTCCATGCCGTGCTTGATGCCGTGTGCGAGGCGCGTAACCAGCGCCGCGCTTTTCACCAGCCCTTGGGCATCGATGATGGCGTCATATTTTTCGGCCTGCACCTTTTGGCGAAATGCGAGGCGTTCGGCTTTTATCGGCGCTGAAAACCACGCTTTGCGCCAGCGGCGGATCGCCACCGGGATAACGTTGTCTACCGCGGCGTGCCAGGAGGGAATCTGCGCAAAGCCTTCTTCAACCACCCAGTCAAAACGGATGCCTGGAATCGCCTGAACGGCGTCGGTCAGCGCAGGTAACGTGTGCAGCACATCACCCATCGAGGACGTTTTAACGATCAATACGCGCATCCGTTATGCGTCCTCGGCCAGCAGCAGCTGGTTTAACTCTTCCAGCACGCGGTCTGGCGTAATGTCGATCAGGCTCTGATGATAACCCTCTTCGCCGTCGCCTTTTCGTACTTTGTGGTAGCCGGTAATCAGGCGGATAACCTTGGCTTTGTGCGATAGCGGCGGCGTGAAATCCGGGCTGCTTGGGCCATACAGCGCAACCAATGGCCGGTTGAGCGCTGCGGCGACATGCATTAATCCGGAATCATTGGTGACGACCGCCTTACAGGCGGCAAGCAGGACAACGGCCTGCTCAAGCTGCGTTTCACCCGCGAGGTTGCGGCACCAGGCCTGCTGTTCCTGGCTGAGTGTGGCCAGAATTTCGTTCCCGGCGTCGTGGTCTTTGGCTGAGCCGAATAAAACCACCTGGTAACCTTCGTCGATCAGTTGTTTTGCCAGTTCTGCATAGTGATAGTGCGGCCAGCGTTTTGCCGGACCAAATTCCGCACCAGGGCAGAAGCCAATCATCTGGCGTTCAGCGGAAAGCGAAAATGCGGAAGCAACCTGTAACTTTTCACTTTCGCTGACCTGGAGCTGTGGCCAGAGCAGCGGCTGCGGTAAATCTTTCGCAGAACGTATGAAACCTTTGTTATACGCCAGCGCGACATAGCGCTCGACCATCAGTGGCCAGGCCGCTTTGTCGAGGACGCGGGCGTCATTCAGTAAACCGTAGCGCATTTCGCCACGCCAGCCGGTACGTTGCGAAATGCCCGCAAAGAACGGGACCAGCGCCGATTTGAACGAGTTCGGCAGGACGTAAGCGCGATCGTAACGTTTTTCACGCAGACTGCGCCCGAGCCGACGGCGTTCGCCAATTTCAAGTGCACCGTGACCGAGCGGCATCGGGATGGCTTCATTCACTTCCGGCATACGCGATAAAAGCGGACGGCACCACGCGGGTGCCATCACATCAATGATCGCCTGGGGATAGCGCGCCTTGAGCGTGCGATAGAGACTTTGCGACATCATCATGTCGCCCACCCATGACGGGCCAACCACCAATATCTTCATTCACTTCATCCTTCACGCTGTCTCTGCGTTGGCTGCCTTCATGCACCCCAGCCACATCGTTATCCTATGCTCTGGGGGCACTCAGTTGCCGCCTTGATACCGCTTCAATGATTTTGTGAATTTGTATCGCTGTCGCGATTAAGCCATTGCATGTATTCCGTCACGCCTTCGGCAACGGTTTTGAACGGCTTATCGTAGCCTGCTGCACGCAGGTTAGTCAGGTCAGCCTGGGTAAACGCCTGATAGCGGCCTTTGAGTTTTTCCGGGAACGGAATGTACTCGATGCTGCCTTGCTGGTGATACGCAAGCGTTGCATCTGCCACAGCCTGGAAGGATTCTGCGCGGCCAGTGCCGAGGTTGAAAATGCCGGACACGCCGTTTTCCCAGAACCACAGGTTTACCGCGGCAACATCGCCGACGTAGACGAAGTCGCGCTTAAAGCTGTCGCTGCCTTCGAACAGTTTCGGGCTTTCGCCATTGTTTAGCTGGGTGTTGAGGTGGAAAGCCACGCTCGCCATGCTGCCTTTGTGGCCTTCGCGCGGTCCATAGACGTTGAAGTAACGGAAGCCGACAACCGGAGAATCCACTTCTGGCAGGATTTGACGCACGTATTCGTCGAACAGGAATTTGGAGTAGCCGTAAACGTTCAGCGGCTTTTCATACTCGCGGGACTCGATAAAGTCAGACGTGCGGCCGCCGTAGGTGGCTGCGGAAGACGCGTACAGGAACGGGATTTCACGCTCCAGGCAGTAGTGCAGCAGTTCTTTGGAGTACTGATAGTTATTATCCATCATGTACTTACCGTCCCACTCGGTGGTGGAGGAGCAGGCACCTTCGTGGAAGACAGCTTCGATTTCGCCCATCTCTTCGCCAGCCATAATCTGGATCAGAAAATCTTCTTTATCCATATAGTCGGCGATGTTCAGGTCGACCAGGTTAACGAATTTGGTGCCGTCTTTCAGGTTGTCCACCACCAGGATGTCAGTGATGCCTTTATCATTCAGGGCTTTAATAATGTTGCTGCCGATAAAGCCTGCGCCGCCGGTAACGATGATCATAACGATAACCTTTGAATGTGGGTGACCGGGACTATCCCGGACGCTAATGGTTCTTATCATACCATCACTACGCAGAGTCTTCACATTCACCGACAACCCGCAAGGATACACGTGATTTATGCTACAAAAATGCTTAACCGACGCAGCGTCATCTCGTATAGACCTATAGCATTGGGTAATATGTTCCAAATTTTGCCGAATCTGGAGAGTTGCAATGCGTGGTGATTTTTACAAACAGTTAACCAGCGACCTGGAAACCGCCCGTGCGGAAGGGTTGTTTAAAGAAGAACGCATCATTACCTCTGCCCAACAGGCGGACATTACCGTCGGCGATGGCCACCATGTCATCAACTTCTGCGCGAACAACTATCTCGGCCTGGCAAACCATCCAGAGCTGATTGCTGCGGCAAAATCCGGGATGGACAGCCACGGATTTGGCATGGCCTCCGTGCGTTTCATCTGCGGAACGCAGGACAGTCACAAGATCCTGGAAAAGAAACTGGCCGATTTCCTCGGTATGGAAGACGCGATTCTTTACTCCTCCTGCTTTGACGCCAATGGTGGACTGTTTGAAACCCTGCTCGGCCCGGAAGACGCCATTATTTCTGATGCGCTGAATCACGCTTCCATTATTGATGGCGTACGTCTGTGTAAAGCGAAGCGTTTCCGTTATGCCAATAACGATATGCAGGAACTTGAAGCGCGCCTGAAAGAAGCCCGCGAAACCGGCGCTCGCCATGTACTGATCGCCACCGACGGCGTGTTCTCAATGGATGGCGTGATTGCCAACCTGAAAGGCGTCTGTGACCTGGCAGACAAATACGATGCGCTGGTGATGGTCGATGACTCCCATGCGGTCGGATTTGTCGGCGAAAATGGCCGTGGCTCGCACGAATACTGCGAAGTGCTGGACCGTGTAGACATTATCACCGGTACGCTGGGCAAAGCGCTCGGCGGTGCATCCGGCGGCTACACCGCGGCGCGTAAAGAAGTGGTCGAGTGGCTGCGTCAGCGTTCCCGTCCATACCTGTTCTCCAACTCACTGGCTCCGGCCATCGTTTCCGCTTCTATCAAAGTACTGGAAATGGTGGAGTCAGGTGCTGAGCTACGTGACCGCTTGTGGTCCAACGCGCGCTTATTCCGTGAAAAAATGACTGCAGCAGGCTTTACTCTGGCCGGGGCCGATCACGCCATTATCCCGGTGATGCTGGGGGAAGCGACCGTGGCGCAAGACTTTGCCCGCGAGCTGCAAAAAGAAGGGATTTACGTCACCGGTTTCTTCTATCCGGTGGTGCCAAAAGGTCAGGCGCGTATCCGCACGCAGATGTCTGCGGCGCATACACCTGAGCAAATTGAACGTGCGGTGGACGCGTTTACCCGCATCGGTAAGCAACTGGGCGTGATTGCCTGAGGATGTGAGATGAAAGCATTATCGAAACTGAAGGCCGAAGAAGGTATCTGGATGAACGACGTTCCGGAACCGGAAGTCGGTCATAACGACCTGCTGATTAAGATTCGCAAAACCGCTATTTGCGGCACCGACGTGCACATCTATAACTGGGACGAATGGTCGCAGAAAACCATTCCGGTTCCGATGGTTGTGGGTCATGAGTATGTTGGTGAAATCGTCGGTATTGGCCAGGAAGTGAAAGGTTTTAAAATCGGCGATCGCGTTTCTGGTGAAGGGCACATCACCTGCGGCCACTGCCGTAACTGTCGCGCGGGCCGCACACATCTTTGCCGCAACACCACGGGGGTTGGGGTAAACCGTCCGGGCTGTTTCGCTGAATACTTGGTTCTGCCAGCGTTCAACGCCTTCAAAATCCCGGATAACATTTCTGATGATCTGGCGTCCATCTTCGACCCGTTCGGTAATGCGGTTCACACGGCACTGTCGTTTGATTTGGTCGGTGAAGACGTGTTGGTGTCCGGTGCAGGCCCAATCGGGATTATGGCCGCTGCCGTCGCGAAACACGTTGGCGCGCGTAACGTCGTGATTACTGACGTGAATGAATACCGACTGGAACTGGCGCGTAAAATGGGTGTGACTCGCGCGGTTAACGTGTCCAAAGAAAGTCTGACTGATGTCATGGCCGAACTGGGTATGACCGAAGGGTTTGACGTGGGCCTGGAAATGTCAGGCGCACCGCCAGCGTTCCGTACCATGCTTGACACCATGAATCACGGCGGGCGTATTGCAATGCTGGGGATACCGCCATCAGATATGTCTATCGACTGGACCAAAGTCATCTTCAAGGGCCTGTTCATTAAAGGTATCTATGGTCGGGAGATGTTCGAGACCTGGTACAAGATGGCGGCGCTGATCCAGTCAGGTCTGGATCTCTCCCCAATCATTACCCACCGTTTCGGCATTGATGACTTCCAGAAAGGTTTTGACGCGATGCGTTCCGGCCAGTCCGGGAAAGTGATTTTGAGCTGGGATTAACCATAGAAAGCGCCCTCGGGCGCTTTTTTCTGCAATTTAATTCATGTAGTTTGTCCAAAAAAAGATTATCGCTAACTTTTCTTCGCTTTTTAATCCCCACGTTTATAAAGTCTGTTGAGGTTTCATTTAACTTTATAACGCCTATGTTCAAACTCACCGTTTGTTTGTTGACCTTCAATTCCGCGCGACTGCTGCATGAAGTCCTGCCTCCGCTGGTTACCGTTGCCGATGAGTTTATTGTGGTGGATTCTGGCAGCACCGATAAGACGCTAGATATTTGTCATGATTATGGTCTGACAATACATCACCATCCCTATTCCATGCATGGTGCACAAATGCGTCATGCAACTGAGTTATCCAGCTATGACTGGGTGCTTTGTATGGACAGCGATGAAATTTTGGATGCTGAAACGGTTGAATTTATTTTGGCGCTAAAAGCGGGCAGTGAACCGGAAGCAAATCATGCCTGGCGCATTTCTCGTTACTGGCATGTGTTAGGGGAAGAAGTACGCACGATTTATCCCGTCTCTTCGCCTGATTATCCGGTGCGATTGTTTAATCGTATCCAAGCCCGCTTCAACGATCGTCCGGTCGATGACAAGGTTGAAGGTAATCTTCAGACGGCCAAAATACCAGGTCGCGTGCGGCACGATACATTTTATTCACTTCATGAGGTTTTTAATAAACTCAATGGCTACACCACCCGACTGGTGAAATATCAGAACATCCGTCCTTCAATTGCCCGGGGGGTGATCAGCGCGATTGGTGCCTTCTTCAAATGGTATCTTTTCAGCGGCGCATGGCGGCAGGGGAAAGTGGGGGCTGTAACGGGGTTATATGCCACGCTCTACAGTTTTCTGAAGTATTTCAAAGCCTGGTATGCTCACAATACAAAACAGGGAGCCGTGATGGAAAAACACACGGACTCCCGTCAGGTCTGAATCAGGGCTGATCCCATCCCTGCCACTGCAGCTGCATATACTGCACCAGCGTACTGTGCGTAATGCTGTCGCCGAGCACGGTAAAGAAGCGGCTGGCATACACTGGCTGCTGAGGTTGTCTTTGTTTACACAGTTTCACACCTCGGAACGGGTTACGCGATGTGGTGGGCTGCTGAGTCGGACTGCTATTCTGCGGCGTCGACGTGTCTACCTGTTGTTCGTTGAGCAGACTGCTTGGTCGGACAAGGGTGATATCCGGCGGCAAGTTGTACACCATCTGCTGAAGCACACGAACCGTCGTTGGATGCGGGTGGCCAATCGCAATCGCCGAGCCATTTCGGCGCGCAAGCTGAATCGCACGATTAAACTGTACCCGAATATCTGCCTCGTTTTGCTTGTCATCCAGGAACACTCTGCGCTTGATGACCTTCACACCTGTGCCGGCGGCCGCGCGCATTGACTGGCTGTTGCCAATCGTCATGCTGTCGAGAAAATAGAAATTGTAGTGGCTCAGCGTCTGCATCACTTTCTGCATGCCGAACAGGCTCGAGGTCATGGCGCTGCCCATGTGATTATTCAGCCCCACGGCGTACGGCACTTTGCCGACCGCATCACGAATAATACGATCAATCTCTGCGCTGCTCATGTCCGGACGAAGGGTGTCTTTCTCCAGCGGCTGCTTGCTGAGTGGCGCCATTGGCAGGTGGATCAGGACTTCATGACCGCCGTTATGGGCTTTAGTCGCCATTTCGCGGGCGTGGGGAGCATTGGGTAACACGGCAACGGAGATGGTATTGGGCAGGGCCAACACTTGATTTTCTTGCTGAGGGCGATAGCCAAAATCATCAATGACTATCGAGAGTTTTCCGGCGTGGGCCGGGGAAACCATCGCCAGTACGGCGGCGACGGACAACGCTAACGAGCGAAATTGAAGCAAAACTTATCTTCCCAACCACGGCTGTGGATTGACCGCCTGACCCTGGCGGCGAATTTCGAAGTAAAGTGACGGTCGGCCCTGACCACCACTGCTGCCCACAAGGGCAATCGGCTGACCCGCGCGAACCTGGGTCCCGACGCTGACCAGCGCGCTTTGGTTATAACCATACAGGCTCATGTCGCCTTTGCCGTGCTCAACCACCACCACAAGGCCGTAGCCCTGCAGCCAGTCGGCGAGGATCACTCGGCCATCGGCAATGGCTTTTACCTCGGTGCCTTCAGACGCACCGATAACCATCCCTTTCCAACGTAGTTCACCCTGAAGCTGTTCGCCATAGCGATGCAGCGTTGGGCCACGAACTGGCCAATAGGCCTGACCGCGCGGTGAACCCAAGCCGCCAGTACGGGACATCAGCGAGCGTTCACTTTCGGACGGTTTATAGGTGGTGCCTTTACGCGAGGCGTCCTGCTGGCGGTCGCGTACGGCCTGCGCTTGACGGGCTTCGCGGTCTGCGCGAGCACGCGCGGCAGCGGCGGCCTGTGCAATGCGGGAGCGCATGCGTGATTCGTTGGCCCGCATTTCGGAAAGCTGTTGTTGGCCTGCCTGAATCGAGGACTCAAGTCCGGCGAGGGTTTTCTTACGTTCGTTACGCGCTTGCTCAAGTTTGGCCTGCTGCGCTTTCTGCTCATACAGCAGCGTTTGCTGTTGGCTTTGTTTCTCTTCCAGCTCGGCTTTTTGCGAGGCCACTTCTTCGCGCGTCTGTTTCAGTTCGACGATAGTATCCTGACGCGCTTGATTGAGGTAACCAAAATAGGCCTGCAGACGTTGCCCGCGCTGGCTCTCTTCACCGCTCAAAATCAGCTGAATACCCGTATGCTCACCCTGACGAAACGCAGCATCAAGCTGTGCTGCGAGACTGCGTTCCTGAGCGGCTTTTTGTTTTTCAAGTTTAGCAATCGATGCGTTCATGGCATCGACCTGCTTATTGAGATCTACGAGGGTATTCTGGGTTTCCCGCAGTTTGCGGGCGGCGGCGGAAATGGCTTCTTCCTGCGTTTTAAGCTGGGCCAGCAAAGCGGAGCGCTGTTGCTGCTGTTGGCGAACGGCCTTTTCTTTACTGGCGATGTCAGCCTGAATAGATTTTAGCTGGTCGCGATCGTCCGCGTGAGCATACGTCGCGCACAGCAATACGCCAGCGCTAACTGCGCTGGCGTAACAAATGGATCGGACTGCCGTCGCTATCCATGTATTTGAAAAAATCGCCTTTCCCCTCATGGGGAGGGATTATTCCACGATGAACAGCGGCTTGCCAGTCATCTCTTCCGGGATTTCCATGCCCATCAGGGTCAGCATGGTTGGTGCGATATCGGAAAGTTTACCGCCATTGACCGCTTTAACCGCTTTGCCACCGACGTAAATCAGCGGTACAGGCAGGTTGGTATGTGCGGTGTGCGCTTGGCCGGTAGCCGGGTCACGCATCTGTTCAGCGTTACCGTGGTCAGCAGTGATAAGTAACTGACCTCCAACGGTCTCTACGGCTGCAGTCACTTCCGCGATGCAGTTGTCCAGCGCTTCAATTGCCTGCACTGCCGCCTCCATCACACCGGTGTGGCCAACCATGTCGCCGTTCGGGTAGTTACAGATGATGGTGTCGTACTTGCCACCCTTGATTGCGCCGACCAATTTTTCAGTCAATTCTGCCGAACTCATTTCTGGCTGCAGATCGTAGGTCGCGACTTTCGGGGAGTTGATAAGGATTCGTTCTTCACCCACAAACGGGTCTTCTACGCCGCCGTTGAAGAAGAAGGTGACGTGCGCGTATTTCTCGGTTTCAGAGATACGCAACTGGGTTTTGTCCTTCTTCGCCATCCACTCGCCGAAGGTATTCGCGAGGGAGGTTGGTGGGTATGCGCAAGGGGCTTTAATGTCAGCCGCGTATTCGGTCAGCATGATGTAGTCGAGATTGACCACTTTCTTGCGAGCGAAGCCGTCGAAATCAGCGTTAACGAAAGCTCGGGTGATTTCACGGGCACGGTCAGCACGGAAGTTCATGAAAATCAGCGCATCGCCATCTTCCATTGCTGCGTCGGCCTGGCCTTCTGCACGGATAACGGTGGCTTTCACGAATTCGTCGTTTTCGCCGCGCGCGTAAGCGGCTTCGAGACCCGCAACGGCGGAGTCAGTCTGGAACTCGCCTTTCGCCAGGGTCATAAGGTCATAAGCCTGTTCAACACGATCCCAACGGTTGTCGCGGTCCATAGCGAAGTAACGGCCAATGATGGACGCCACACGGCCTTTGCCCAGCTCAGCAAATTTTTCTTCGAAACGCTGCAAAGTGGGTTTGGCACTGCGCGGTGGAGTATCGCGGCCATCAAGGAAGGCGTGCAGATAGATTTTCTCTGCGCCACGCTGAGCGGCCAGTTCTACCATCGCCAGGATGTGATCTTCGTGGCTGTGAACGCCACCGGCAGACAGCAGGCCCATGATGTGTACGGCTTTGCCCGCCGCAACGGCTTTATCAACCGCGCCTGCCAGCACGCTGTTTTCAAAGAACGTACGCTCTTTGATTTCAACGTCCAGACGGGTCAGGTCCTGATACACGATACGGCCGGCGCCCAGGTTGACGTGGCCCACCTCGGAGTTACCCATCTGACGGTCCGGCAGACCCACTTCCAGACCGGATGCGTCAATCAGTGTGTGTGGACGTTTGGCCCACAGGGCATCCATAACCGGCGTTTTCGCATCGAAAATCGCGTTATCCTGCTGGTCCTCACGGTAGCCGTAGCCATCCAGAATCACCAGTACCATAGGTTTTTTAGTAACCGACATATGCGACAACCTCATGCTCACAAGATAAAAAATTTGCGTAATTTTACTACAGCTGAATCGATAAATCTGCCTCGGAAGATCAAAGAACGGGCGACCCCTACGCTGAGTTTGGTTATTTTTGGCCTAAATTTAGCGAAACGGGCCGCAGAAATTGGATTAGCTTAGGCTTGGCTTGCTGTATTTGCCACCACGCACAGGTATACTCCTTCCCTGTTTTTTTAATCACTGAGTCGGGAGTTATCACCCTCCATGCAAGAAATTATGCAATTTGTTAGCCGTCATCCCATACTGAGTATCGCTTGGGTTGGCTTACTGGCTGCCGTTCTGTTCACGACCTTTAAGGGCCTGACCTCAAAAATCAAAGTGATCACCCGCGGTGAAGCCACGCGCCTTATCAATAAAGAAGACGCCGTGGTTGTCGACCTGCGCCAGCGTGATGATTTCCGTAAAGGCCACATTGCCGGTTCCGTTAACGTTCTGCCTGCCGAAATCAAAGCTAATAACCTCGGCGAGCTTGAAAAACATAAAGATAAACCCATCATCGTTGTAGATGGTTCCGGTATGCAGGCTCAGGATCCGGCAACGACGCTGAACAAAGCGGGCTTCGAGCGCGTATATGTTCTGAAAGAAGGCGTTGCGGGCTGGAGCGGTGAGAACCTGCCACTGGTCCGTGGTAAGTAATTTTCTGAGGTAACGTCATGGCCAATATTGAGATCTACACCAAAGCAACCTGTCCGTTTTGCCATCGTGCGAAAGCACTGTTGAACAGTAAAGGTGTCTCCTTCCTGGAGTTGCCAATCGACGGTGACGCGGCTAAGCGTGAAGAAATGATTGAACGTAGTGGCCGCACCACGGTGCCGCAGATTTTTATTGATGCGCAGCACATTGGCGGCTGTGACGACTTGTATGCACTTGATGCACGTGGTGGACTTGATTCCCTGCTGCGATAATCCCTTTTAAGGACAAATAAGATGTCAGAACAAAACAATCCAGAAATGACTTTCCAGATCCAGCGCATTTACACCAAAGACGTTTCCTACGAAGCGCCAAATGCGCCGAATGTTTTCCAGAAAGATTGGCAGCCAGAAGTTAAACTTGATCTGGATACGGCTTCAACCCAACTGGCTGAAGGCGTATTCGAAGTCGTTCTGCGTGTCACCGTTACCGCATCCCTGGGCGAAGAAACTGCATTCCTGTGCGAAGTTCAGCAGGGCGGCATCTTCTCCATCGAAGGCATCGACGGTAACCAGATGGCGCATTGCCTGGGTGCATACTGTCCGAATATTCTGTTCCCGTACGCCCGTGAATGCATCACCAGCCTGGTTTCTCGCGGTACATTCCCGCAACTGAACCTTGCGCCAGTAAACTTCGATGCGCTGTTCATGAACTATCTGCAGCAGCAAGCTGGCGAAGGTGCCGAACAACATCAGGATGCCTGATGAACGCACGTAAAGCTGCAATGACTGTGATCGGTGCCGGTTCTTACGGCACCGCTCTTGCCATTACCCTGGCAAGAAATGGGCACGATGTCGTCCTTTGGGGTCACGACCCCAAACATCTGGCGATACTGCAACAAGACCGCTGCAACGCGGCCTTCCTCCCTGATGTGCCTTTCCCTGACACGCTGCACCTTGAAGCCGACCTCGCTACAGCGCTCGCCGCCAGCCGCGATATTTTGGTTGTCGTGCCAAGCCACGTGTTTGGTGACGTGCTGCGTCAGCTCAAACCACTGCTGCGCTCTGATGCGCGGCTGGTCTGGGCGACGAAAGGCCTGGAAGCTGAAACCGGCCGCCTGTTACAGGACGTCGCGCGTGAAGCGCTCGGAGATGACATTCCACTGGCGGTGATTTCCGGCCCGACGTTCGCTAAAGAACTGGCGGCTGGTATGCCGACGGCGATTGCGCTTGCGGCGACCGAACCGGCATTTGCTGAGGATCTGCAAAAGCTGTTGCACTGCGGCAAAAGCTTCCGCGTTTACAGCAACCCAGATTTTATCGGGGTACAGCTGGGCGGTGCGGTGAAAAACGTGATTGCGATTGGTGCCGGGATGTCTGACGGCATCGGTTTTGGTGCTAACGCCCGAACCGCGTTAATCACCCGTGGGCTTGCTGAAATGTCGCGTCTCGGCGCGGCACTGGGTGCTGACCCGACCACCTTTATGGGGATGGCGGGACTGGGTGATCTGGTGCTGACCTGTACCGACAACCAGTCGCGTAACCGCCGCTTTGGCATGATGCTCGGACAGGGCAAAGATGTGCAAGGCGCGCAGGATGCGATTGGTCAGGTGGTTGAAGGTTACCGCAATACCAAAGAGGTCAGGGCACTTGCCCACCGATTTGGTGTCGAAATGCCAATAACCGAGGAAATTTATCAGGTATTGTATTGCGGAAAGAATGCTCGCGAGGCAGCATTGACCCTATTAGGTCGTGCCAGCAAGGAAGAGCGTAGCCACCACTAGTCGCAGGGAATCGTTGTCATCTCAATGACCCGGTCAGCGCAGAACTGACCGGTCATTATCATCGTTTCTGGAGTTTGCAATGCCGTGTGAAGAACTGGACATCGTCTGGAACAATATCAAAGCCGAAGCCCGCGCGCTGGCTGACTGTGAGCCTATGCTCGCCAGTTTCTACCACGCTACGCTCCTTAAGCACGAAGACCTTGGCAGCGCGCTGAGTTACATGCTCGCCAACAAACTTGCCTCGTCTATCATGCCCGCCATTGCTATTCGCGAAGTGGTAGAAGAAGCCTACGCCGCTGATCCCGAAATGATCGCTTCTGCCGCCTGTGATATTCAGGCCGTGCGTACCCGCGACCCGGCGGTTGATAAATACTCCACGCCGCTACTGTACCTCAAAGGTTTTCACGCCCTACAGGCTTATCGAATCGGCCACTGGCTGTGGCATCAGGGGCGTCGTGCGCTGGCAATTTTCCTGCAAAATCAGGTGTCAGTGACATTCCAGGTCGACATTCACCCGGCGGCGAAAATCGGTCGGGGGATCATGCTCGATCACGCTACCGGTATCGTGGTGGGTGAAACTGCTGTTATCGAAGATGACGTGTCGATTCTGCAATCCGTAACCCTCGGCGGAACCGGCAAAACCAGCGGCGATCGCCATCCGAAAATTCGTGAAGGGGTGATGATTGGCGCCGGCGCGAAAATCCTCGGTAATATTGAAGTCGGGCGCGGCGCGAAGATTGGCGCAGGCTCTGTGGTGCTGCAACCCGTTCCTCCGCATACTACGGCAGCAGGCGTACCGGCGCGTATTGTCGGTAAACCTGACAGCGATAAACCGTCAATGGATATGGATCAGCACTTCAACGGCATACACCATACCTTTGAATATGGCGACGGGATTTAACGGGCTCTCTTACTCACTATCTTGAACTTGGGCTGTGCTCGTCATCCTCACGTACTGCGTGTACGCTCCGGTGACTGCGCGCAGTCCGTGTTCAAGTTGGTTGCGCCGATAACGCCCGAAATTTAAATCATTATTTCCTAAGAATAGCGCCCGCATAACCCAGCTGGCGCCAGGCCTCATACACCACTACCGACACCGCGTTCGACAGATTCATGCTGCGACTGTCCGGCATCATCGGAATACGAATTTTTTGCTCAGGCGGCAACGCATCCAGGATGCTGGTGGGCAGACCTCGTGTTTCCGGGCCAAACATCAAATAATCACCGGCTTTGTAGCTAACAGCACTGTGCGCGGGCGTGCCTTTGGTGGTCAGCGCAAACAGACGCTGTGGTTGTTCCGCTTCAAAGAACGCTGCGTAATCGGCATGGCGCTGTACGGCGGTGAACTCATGATAATCAAGTCCCGCGCGGCGCAGTCGCTTATCGTCCCAGGTAAAACCCATAGGTTCGATGATGTGCAGGCGAAAACCGGTATTTGCGCACAGGCGAATGATATTGCCGGTATTCGGTGGGATTTCTGGTTCGAATAGTACAATGTTAAGCATGCTGCCCCCTTAATCGGGGGCAGAATAGCAGAAAGAAAATGATTACGCCGCATCTCCACGCGTCACCGGTGTCAGCGACGCCGCCAGATGCTTAGCCTCCTGCACCAGCGAATCACGCGAAATTTCGCTAATGGATTTCGCCCCGGTCAACGTCATCGCCACTTTCATCTCTTTCTCTATCAAATTCAGGAGATTGGTCACGCCAGCGCCGCCGTGAGTCGCCAGGGCATACAAATACGCGCGGCCCAGCAGCACGCTATCTGCGCCCAGCGCAATCATCCGCACCACGTCCAGACCGTTACGAATACCGCTGTCAGCAAGAATGGCGATATCGCCCTTCACCGCATCAGCAATGGCAGGCAGCGCGCGAGCGGATGACAGCACACCGTCAAGCTGACGGCCGCCGTGGTTCGACACCACAATACCGTCCGCGCCAAAGCGCACGGCATCGCGCGCATCTTCCGGATCGAGGATCCCTTTGATCACCATCGGTCCGTCCCAAAATTCGCGGATCCACTCGAGGTCTTTCCACGAAATCGATGGATCGAAGTTATTCGCCAGCCAGCCAATGTAATCTTCCAGACCCGTGGGTTTGCCGAGGTAGGTGGAGATATTGCCCAGGTCGTGCGGACGCCCGTTTACGCCCACGTCCCACGCCCATTGTGGATGTGTTACAGATTGCCAGTAGCGGCGCAGCGCGGCATTTGGGCCGCTCATCCCGGAATGTGCATCGCGATAGCGCGCACCGGGCGTTGGCATATCGACGGTAAACACCAGCGTTGAACAACCCGCAGCTTTCGCACGTTCCAGCGCATTGCGCATAAATCCGCGATCGCGCAGGACGTACAGCTGGAACCACATCGGACGCTTAATCGTCGGGGCGACTTCTTCAATCGGGCATACGGAAACCGTGGAAAGGGTGAACGGAATGCCTTTGGCATCCGCCGCGCCCGCCGCCTGCACTTCACCGCGACGCGCGTACATGCCACACAGCCCAACCGGAGCCAGCGCCACCGGCATCGACAGCGTTTCGTTAAACAGGTTCGTCTCCAGGCTGAGATCTGACATGTTCTTCAGTACCCGCTGGCGCAGTGCCACCTCGGAAAGGTCGGCCACGTTACGACGCAGAGTATGCTCGCTGTAAGCGCCGCCGTCGATGTAGTGAAAAAGAAACGGCGGCAGAATACGTTGGGCCGCGGCCCGATAGTCGCTGGCGGCTGAAATAATCATTAATGGTTCTCCCTGGAATGCTCGTTATGGTCGCCGGGAAGGCGAGTGATCCGCGCCTGGCGGGCCCTGTCTTCATCAAACTGCTTAATGGTGGTGTGGACGAAACCGAGATGCGACATCATTGCCTGGCGGGCGCCTTCGGCGTCTCCGGCGAGGATGGCATCCAGCACTGCCTGATGCTGCTCGGTCAATTTGGCGAACACCGGCGGGACGAGATACATCCGCTGGCGGCTCTGTTTGACGGAGGATTGCAACAGGTCGAAGAAGCCGCGCATCGTCTGCAACAGCACAACGTTATGCGAGGCTTCGGCAATGGCGAGGTGAAAGCGCACGTCTGCCTGAGAGGCTAAATCCGGGTCATCACTTTGCGTGGCGTCGAAGCACAGACGGATTTTTTCTTTATCGGCTTCAGTGGCCCGCAGCGCCGCATGCCAGGCGGTGCTGGCCTCAATGGCATGACGAGCTTCGAGAATATCGAAGCTGTAATCCGGATCGTCGGCCAGCAGACTTTTCAGTGGCTGCACTATATTTTGCTCCGACCACGGCTCATGCTGCCAGCAGATAAACGTTCCGCCGCCGCGACGGCTCACCAGAAGCCCTTCGCTCGCCAGTTTCGCCAGCGCTTCGCGCAGTGAGTTTCGCGACACGCCAAGCTGCGTGGCCAGCTTGCGCTCGGCGGGCAAACGCGTGCCCGCCTCCAGCTGTTGTTCTTCAATCAGCGTCCGCACACGGGTCGCAACCTCGTTCGCCAGACGCCGTGGCATCACTTTCATGGGATCATCCAGGTTAAGACATATGCCTGTAGCGTGGTGATCACGCCCACCATGCAGGTGAAAATCAGGCTGTGTTTGACCGTGAAGCGGAACAGGTCCGACTCTTTACCGACCAGCCCCACTGCCGCACAGGCAATGGCGATGGACTGCGGGGAAATCATTTTCCCGGTCACGCCACCGGTGGTATTCGCCGCGACCAGTAGCACGTCCGAGACGCCAATCTGCTGCGCGGCGGTGGCCTGCAGCGCGGCAAACAGCGCGTTGGAAGAGGTATCAGAACCGGTCAGGAATACGCCTAACCAGCCGAGGAACGGCGAGAAGAACGGGAACGCGCCACCGGTATGCGCCAAGGCCAAAGCCAGTGTCGATGACAGGCCGGAGTAGTTAGAGATAAACGCGAACGCCAGCACCATGCCGATGGAGTAAATCGGTAGCGCCAAATCCTTCAGCGTATGGCCGAACGTCACTACCGCATCTTTCGGCTTCATGCGTAGCCACACCACGGAAAGCAGGGCGGCAAACAGGATTGCGGTGCCGGTCGCGGAGAACCAGTCAAATTTATACACCGCCGCATACGGCGTGGCTTCGTGAACTACCGGCGGCATACGCGCGACCAGTTTGTCGAGATACGGCACGGAGACGTTAAACACCCAGTCATACAGCGCGCCGCCCGGGGCGAACAGCGCCTTAAACGGCGGCACGCTCCATAACGTCACGGTGGCGGTGAGGAACAGGAAAGGCGACCAGGCGCGGAGCACCTGTCCCGGTGTGTATTGGGTGCGCGACAGGGTCATATCGACCTGAGACGCGCCCACGTCGGCAAAGCGGAAAATGCGCACTGGCTGCCAGCGTTTCAGGAAAAGCGTCAGGCACACCAGGGAAACCAGTGACGAGATAATGTCTGGCAGCTCAGGGCCGATAAAGTTGGAGCTCAGGTACTGGGCAATCGCAAACGAACCACCCGCGACCATTACCGCAGGCCACGTCTCTTTCACGCCGCGCCAGCCGTCCATAATCGCCATGATCCAGAACAGCACAATGATGGTCAGGAATGGCAACTGACGGCCAACCATTTGGCCGATGGCAAAGCTGTCGATACCGGTGACCTGGCCAGCAACCAGAATCGGAATACCCATCGCGCCGAATGCCACCGGCGCAGTGTTCACGATCAGGCACAGGCCCGCGGCATACAGCGGGTTAAACCCAAGGCCGACCAGCAGCGCGGCGGTAATCGCGACCGGCGCGCCGAAGCCTGCTGCCCCTTCCAGAAAAGCGCCAAATGAGAAGCCGACGATCAGCATTTGCAGACGCTGGTCCGGCGTTATTGACAATATAGATGATCGGATAATGTCGAACTGCCCGGTTTTCACCGAGATTTTGTAGACAAATACCGCGGCAATAATAATCCAGGCAATTGGCCACAGGCCGTAGAAGAAGCCGTACACCACGGAAGCCAGCGCGCGATCGACCGGCATTTTATAGAACAGGAGTGCCACCGCGAGGGCGATAGCGACGGTATAGCTCGCGGCCACGTAGCCCTTCAGCTTGAGCTTAAGCAGTGCGAAGAAGAAAAAGATGATCGGTAGGGCGGCAATCAGGCTTGAGAGCCAGATATTTCCCGCAGGGTCGTAGTTTTGTTGCCAGAGGTTCATGCAGGTCTCCCGAGAACCACTCCACGGCTACACGGGCGAGTCTACGCTCAGCTCTGCGTCACACGTTTTGTAAAAGTGGTCCTGCCAATATTGTGATGTGAGGGTAATGCCAAGGAATGGTTAACCATATGTTGCTGTCAGGCAATTCATATGTTGCATGAGATGTGGGTTATGTGAGGCGTCAGGCAGAACCAACAGGAATTGGTAGGGCCAATATAAAGAGGTTTAAATAATCACCCTCTCCCGGGAAGGAGAGGGTCGGGAACGGAAGAGGGATTAAAACGCAGTCTTAGAAAAACCGGTCATCTCTTGCAGTTCCATCTCACGACCGAGAGCGGTCATCGGGTGAACAATCACCAGTCCGCGCACGGCTTTCTTGAGCTTGCCAATATCGGCCTGCTCTTTCTTGGTGATGGCGCGGCGGTGCGGCAGGGCCATCAGTTTTTGCGCTTCTTTGCTCAGCTTTTGCGTATACACGACACGCAGACGCGCAATCTCTGTTTCCAGAGTCGCTTTTTCTTTTTCAAGCTCAGCAAATTTCTCTGCTTCATCTACCAGAGAGAGGGTCGGCTGCAGGTGGCGGATAGCATCCAGGCGGTCGCTCAGGAGTTTGATTTCGTTCTTTTCAACTTCTTTCATGGTCTGTGGCTTTTGCGAGTAAAAGAGTATCGATGCTCAATAGTATGCGCGTTGAGCGCTGTTCCTGATAGTCAATTATCGAAATTTGACGCATTACACTCAGTGAAAATACGTAAATGGCATATCTAATTTTATGAAAATAAAGGATATTTTGTGATTTTCAATTCCGAGTGCATTTTTTTGCATTAAGCAGATGAAAAAGGATGTTATGTCAGTGGCAGGATAATTATTTCTGAAAGGCTTTTTTCAAGCTGACCCGTGAAATCAGCTCAGTGAGGGAAAGGACCATCGTGGAACGCACTACCTGCTGGTAGCGCTGCTTTTGCATGGCATACAGCTCCGCATCGCTGGCATCAAACATCGGCTGCGGCGGTAACGCGGTAACGCAATGGAGTTCGCCAAACGGGCCTAGAATTTCATCGTCAGTGAACGCGTATTCGCTACCGTCGTGATTGAGTTCTTCACGCAGCGCCATCAGCAGCTCGGCATCTTCGTATTCCGCACGGTTAATCACGCCGAGGCCGTAGATGAGCTTCAGGCGCACAGACAGATCGCCCAGCGGCCCTTCGCCGTCCAGCAACGGTTCCACTGCGTATTTCACCGCGTAATCGTCTTTGCGGAAGACCTGAAGCACCAGCATATTCACCGCCTCGGTTAACAATTCGACGGCGGTTATCAGGAAGCTTCTTACGGTTTTGCCAGCATTCAGACGCTCAAGCACACGGTTTTCAAAGGCTTGTGTTTGTTCCATTATTGCCTGCATATCTGACAATCTTTTGTTTGGGTGCTGCTGCAAGAGCAACACCGGGTCCTGCATCATGCGTTCGCTTTATACGCCGCAACCGCTTGTGCGACCACATCGCTCTCAGCATCCAGGCCGGAGACCTGCGCGAGTGCGACCTGTGGCCCTTTCTCGTCGATAAGCGCCGCCAGTTCCAGCGCCTGTGGATCCTGCTCGCTGCGGTAGTGCATCGCGGCAGCAATACCTTTCACCAGATTGGCGTGCGGCAGGCTGTATTCCAGCGTGCCAAGCAGCGGTTTAACCAGGCGATCGCCCGCGCTCAGTTTACGCAGCGGCTGACGGCCCACGCGCTCAACGTCATCTTTCAGATACGGATTCTCAAAGCGACCGAGGATTTTCTGGATGTAAGCCGCGTGTTTGTCGGCATCAAAACCGTAGCGTTTAATTAGCACCGCCCCACTTTCATCCATCGCGCCTTTCACTACCGTACGGACCTGCTCATCGAGGATCGCATCACGGATAGTCTGATGACCCGCCAGCTTACCGAGGTACGCGGTTATAGCATGCCCGGTGTTCAGGGTGAAGAGCTTGCGCTCGACAAATGCCATCAGGTTATCGGTTAATTCCATTCCTGGGATCGTCGGCAGGGTTCCCTTGAACTGGGTCTTGTCGACAATCCACTCGCTGAAGGTTTCCACGGTCACTTCCAGCGGGTCATTGGTGGCGGATTCAGACGGCGGAACGATGCGGTCCACGGCGGAATCGACGAAACCAACGTGTTCCGCGACCCAGGTTTTATCTTCTTCGGCCAGCGCTGCGTCAACGTGACCTTTCAGCTGGGTGGTGCCGCGTACCATGTTTTCACAGGCGATGATGTTCAGCGGGGTGGTGTTGCCAGCGGCTTTACGCTTGGCCAGGCCTTTGGCAATCGCCGGAGCGATGCGCTCCAGAACCACAGGGCCGACGGCGGTAGTCACCAGGTCTACCTGAGCAATCAGGTCCACCACGTCGTCGCCGATGCTGCTCACGGCGTTCACGCCGGATACGGTTTCAACCTGCTCATTCTCGCCAACCACATGCACCTGATAGCTATGACGGGCATTCAGGGCATCAAGAACGACCTGATTCACATCGGCGAACGTCAGCGTGATACCTGCGTCGGCCAACAATTTGCCGATAAAGCCACGTCCGATATTACCTGCGCCAAAATGTAATGCTTTCATAGTGTTAACCTTCATCAATGTTTTTACCCGAGAGGGCTCGGGTGAGGGGACATCCGCGGTCCCTCACCCGAACCCTCTCCCTGCAGAAAACTGCCGAGAGAGGGAAGGAAATCTTAAGAGACTTTGTTACCCGAAATCAGAGCCAGCACTTCGCCCACGCTGTTGGTGGTGGCCAGGCGCTCAATGACGGATTCGTCGTCCAGCGCGTTGGTCAGGCTGGTGATAACGTGGATATGTTCGTTATTACGCGCTGCGATACCAATCACCAGGCGGGCAATGTCGTCCGGCTCTTCGCCGAAGCGCACACCGTCAGGGTACTGACAGAATACCACGCCGGTTTTCAGAACACGGTCTTTCGCTTCGATGGTGCCGTGCGGTACCGCGATGGACTCACCCAGGTAGGTCGGGGTCAGTTTTTCACGTTCCAGCATTGCTTCCACATATTCTGGCTCAACGTAGCCGCCTTTCACCAGTTGCTCACCGGCAAAACGGATGGCTTCTTCTTTGCTGAACGCTTTGCAGCCGAGGAAGATATTTTCCGCGCTGAGTTTGAACAGGTTGCTGTCGTCAGCATCAAAGCTGTCTTTCAGGCTGTCGCGCACTTTCACTTGGTTATCTTCATGACGCTGTGCTGCGACCAGACGCTCGGTCAGGCTGGAGTACAGGCCGCTGTCGAGGAAGTTAGTCAGTGAAATATGCTGGGCCTGTGGCACCTGGCGCATCGCACGCTCGGTCAGATCGCGGTGAGTAATCACCAGGTCGACATCCGGCGGCAGATTGTTGATAGCACTGTTGGTGACAGAGATATGACCCAGACCGGCATCAGCCACTTTCTTACGCAGCACGCCTGCACCCATTGCGCTGGAACCCATACCGGCATCACAGGCAACGATGATTTTACGCACGTGGCTCAGGTCGTTGGTCACGTCGCCCGCAGTCAGCGGATTCGCTGCACCTTTGGACTCGGATTTCATCTCCTGCATACGACGGCTCGCTGCTTCGATATCGTCTTCTTCTTTCACTTTGCTGGTTTTCAGCAGGATGGCAGAGACGATGAAGGAAACCGCTGTTGCCGCAACAATTGCTGCGATGTTTGCGAAGTAAGCGCCTTTCGGGGTCATCGCCAGCACTGCCAGGATGGAACCTGGAGAGGCCGGAGACACCAGGCCGCCATTCAGCAGAGTCAGGGTGAACACGCCAGTCATACCGCCGAGGATAACGGCCAGGATCAGACGTGGGTTCATCAGCACATACGGGAAGTAAATTTCGTGGATACCCCCCAGGAAGTGGATGATGGCCGCACCGCCTGCAGACTGCTTAGCATTACCACGACCGAAGAACATGTACGCCAGCAGGACGCCCAGACCCGGCCCCGGGTTCGCTTCAATCAGGAAGAAGATGGATTTGCCCAGTTCATGGGACTGCTGAATACCCAACGGCGAGAAGATACCGTGGTTAATGGCGTTATTGAGGAACAGGATTTTCGCCGGTTCAACAAAGATAGACGCCAGCGGCAGCATGTCGTGAACGACCATGAAGTTAACGCCAGCGGCCAGCACTTTCGACAGCATCTCAACCGCAGGGCCAATGCCGAGGAACGCCAGAATGGCGAGGATCATCCCGATGATGCCCGCAGAGAAGTTGTTTACCAGCATCTCGAAGCCGGATTTGATTTTACCGTCAACCCAGGCGTCGAAGCGTTTAATCGCCCAGCCACCCAGAGGACCGGCAATCATCGCACCGAGGAACATCGGCATATCAGCGCCGACGATAACGCCCATGGTGGTAATTGCACCGACCACGCCGCCGCGGTCACCGCCAACCAGACGACCACCGGTGTAACCGATGAGCAGTGGCAGCAGATAGGTAATCATTGGCCCGACAAGTTTCGCCAGCGTTTCGTTTGGCAACCATCCTGTTGGAATAAATAACGCCGTGATAATACCCCACGCGATAAACGCGCCGATGTTTGGCATCACCATGTTGCTGAGGAAGCGACCAAAGCTTTGCACTCTGATCTTGATATCGGATGACATAAAAACACCCCTTCTTATGTTTGCTATCGCGCAGGCTAAAAGCCCGAGGTTTATTGTTAATTGGCGGCAGAGGTAGTAGCCGGACCCTGTTGATGATGCGAAATCTGGCACTGAATCGTTCAACTGTCCAGTCAACGCCCCTTTATGTGATCTGTGTCACTCTAATATAGGGTGGTGCGTCGTAATTGAAGAGATCTACGTCACAAAATGGCTGTGTAAAAAAAGAACAGAGATTGAAAAGTGAACTGCCATTGGCTGTTAATGTGATGTTAATCACATTTTCAAGCGTGCTGTTTGTTACTGATGTGTGATTAGAGTCACAAAGAATTTTCGCCTCCGTCCGGACAACTGTGATCGCACGCATATTCTTAATGTCGAGCGACTGCCGCTGTAATGGAGTAACACGGTCAACGGACGGCGACTTTACTCATTCTGTGTTATAGCAATATGACCGACTGGCGATTAATTTTTAGTTTTCTCTCAGGCGTTCCGCAACGGGGCGCGTGCCGATGGGCGTGTCATAATTTCGAGGCGGCTATGTTTCTTAATTATTTTGCGTTAGGTGTGCTTATTTTTGTCTTTTTGGTGATTTTTTACGGGATCATTATTTTGCATGATATTCCTTATCTTATCGCCAAATCCCGCAATCACCCTCACGCCGATGCCATACACGTCGCGGGTTGGGTGAGTCTGTTTACCCTGCACGTTATCTGGCCATTTTTATGGATCTGGGCCACCTTGTACCGCCCTGAACGCGGCTGGGGAATGCAGGCGGAGCACGAGTCTTTGATTCAATTACAGCGCCGGGTCTCGGAGCTTGAGCAGAAACTTGCGGAAACACAACGGTCGTCTGCGGAGTAATCATCATGGATTTACTCATTATTCTGACCTACGTCGCGCTCGCCTGGGCGATATTTAAAATATTCAAAATCCCGATTAATAAATGGACGGTTCCGACGGCAGCATTGGGAGGCGTTTTTATTGTTAGCGGGCTTATCTTATTAATGAATTATAACCACCCGTATACCGCTCAGGCGCAAAAAGCGGTGATCTCCATTCCGATCACGCCACAGGTGACGGGCATTGTCAGCGAAGTCACCAATAAGCAAAATGCGCTGATTAAAAAAGGCGACGTGCTGTTTAAACTCGATCCTACGCGCTATCAGGCGCGTGTCAGCCGCCTGGAGGCCGATTTAGTCACGGCTATCCACAATACTGAGTCGATGAAAGGGCAATTAACCGAAGCGCTGGCGAATACCCAACGTGTCAGCGCGGAGCGTGACCGGCTGTATAAAGATTATCAGCGCTATTTGAAAGGCAGCCAGGCACGGGTGAATCCGTTTTCAGAAAGCGACATCGACAATGCCCGGCAAAATTATCTGGCTCAGGATGCGATGGTGAAATCCTCGGTGGCTGAACAGTCACAGATCAAGAGCCAACTCGACAGCATGGTCAACGGCGAGCAGTCACAAATCGTCAGCCTGCGCGCGCAACTGACCGAGGCGCGTTATAACCTCGAGCAAACGGTGATCCGGGCGCCCAGCGACGGCTACGCCACACAGGTGTTGATTCGTCCCGGAACCTACGCTGCCGCGCTGCCATTGCGTCCGGTGATGGTTTTTATCCCGGAGCAAAAACGGCAAATTATCGCACAGTTCAGGCAAAACTCGCTCCTGCGTCTCGAATCGGGGGACATGGCCGAAGTGGTGTTTAATGCACTGCCAGGGCAAGTATTCACCGGCAAACTGACCACTATTTTGCCGGTGGTGCCAGGCGGGTCTTATCAGGCGCAGGGTACGCTGCAATCGCTGACGGTAGTGCCCGGCACCGATGGCGTATTAGCGCTTATCGAGCTGGAACCCAATGCGCAGGTGGAATCGCTGCCGGACGGTATTTACGCCCAAGTGGCGGTCTATTCCGACCACTTCAGTCATGTCGCGGTAATGCGCAAAGTGCTGCTGCGCATGACCAGCTGGATGCACTATCTGTATCTCGATCATTAACCTGAATTTTTAACCCGCCCGATAAATGAGTCGCGAAGCCGCGGTGAAGGGGGAGAGTCCTTTACCGCAGCCTGGTGTGATACCCACCCAAAATGAATCTTCAAATTTGTGATCAGTCTAAAAGTTACCTTTTTTGTAATCGATTACATTTTTATTCGTCGAAATGTAATCGATTACTTTTATGAGGGGTGGGTTTACTTATGTCTACATCACAAAGTCCTGAAGTTGTCCTGTCGCACCGCCGGCTTTTGGTTCCCCGATTGTCACTGATGATGTTTATGCAATTCTTCATTTGGGGGAGTTGGTCGGTTACGCTCGGATTGGTCATGGCACAGCACAATATGTCATTGCTGATCGGCGATGCATTTTCAGCCGGGCCAATCGCATCCATCCTGTCACCTTTTGTGCTGGGAATGCTGGTAGACAGGTTCTTCCCGTCGCAGAAAGTTATGGCGGTGATGAATCTGGCGGGGGCCGTGATCCTCTGGTTTGTTCCTTCCGCTTTAGAAGCTGAAAATGGTGCACTGCTCATCGCGCTGCTGTTTGGCTACACGCTGTGCTTCATGCCTACGTTGGCGCTCGCCAATAATATTGCTTTCCACAGTCTGTCTAGCAGCGATAAAAGTTTCCCGGTAGTGAGGGTATTTGGCACGATTGGCTGGATAGTGGCAGGGATTTTTATTGGTGTTATCGGTATCTCCGCCAGCGCCTCGATCTTCACGCTCGCCGCTATTTGTTCTATCGCACTGGCAATTTACAGCCTGACGTTGCCGCATACGCCAGCACCGGCTAAGGGATTACCCTTCAAAATCCGCGATTTGTTCTGTGCGGATGCTTTTGCATTGCTGAAAATCCGTCACTTTTTTGTGTTTGCGCTCTGCGCGACCCTGATCTCCATTCCATTGGGTACTTATTACGCTTACACCGCGTCATGGTTGGCCGATGCCGGGGTGACCAATGTCAGTACTGTCATGTCATTTGGCCAGATGTCTGAAATCTTCTTCATGTTGGTCATTCCCTTCTTGTTCCGCCGCCTTGGGGTGAAATACATGCTGCTGGTTGGCATGGCAGCCTGGTTTGTACGTTATGCGCTGTTTGCTATGGGTATGGGCGAAGAAGGTCGTACCCTGATTTATCTGGGCATTCTGCTGCATGGTGTCTGCTATGACTTTTTCTTTGTGGTGGGATTCATCTATACCGATCGTATCGCAGACAAGAAAGTAAAAGGCCAGGCACAAAGCATGGTGGTGATGTTCACTTATGGCATTGGCATGCTGCTCGGCTCGCAAATTTCGGGAGCGCTGTATAACCGTCTGGTCGCAGGTCAAGGCACTGCACAAAACTGGGCAACGTTCTGGTGGATCCCAGCCATTGCGGCAGCCGTCATCGCCATTCTTTTCCTCTTCACTTTTAAATACAGAGAAGATGAAGCAGTTTGATTTACAGGAGGTGTACGTGAAAACGTTAAAAGGACCCGCTATTTTTCTGTCACAGTTTATCGGGCAGCAAGTTCCTTTCAATTCGCTGGAAGGGCTGGCGCAATGGGCATCGGCATTGGGTTACCGGGCATTGCAGATCCCCTGTAATCACCCATCGATTTTCGATCTTGAACGTGCGGCAACCAGCCAAACGTATTGCGATGACGTCACCGGATTACTGGCGAAATATGGGTTAGTCATTAGCGAGTTGTCGACACATCTTGAAGGGCAATTAATTGCAGTTCATCCGGCTCATGATGTGGCATTCGATGGATTCGCTCCGCTGCAGGTTCGGGGCGATAACGTAAAACGCACCGCCTGGGCAACGGAGACGGTGAAAAAGGCGGCAGCGGCATCAGCAAAGCTGAAGTTAAATGCCCATGCCACCTTTTCCGGTTCGCTTGCCTGGCCATATCTCTATCCGTGGCCGCCTCACAATCCTGCATTGCTGGATGAAGCATTTGATGAACTTGCGCGTCGTTGGCTGCCGGTACTTGACGAATTTGATCGCCATGGTGTTGACGTCTGTTTTGAAATTCATCCGGGAGAAGATCTGCATGACGGGATCACCTTCGAACGTTTCCTGGCGCGCGTGAACCACCATCCGCGCTGCAATATTCTGTTTGATCCCAGCCATCTTTTGCTGCAGCACATTGATTATCTGCAGTTTATCGATATCTATCATCAGCGTATTAAAGCTTTTCACGTTAAAGACGCCGAATACCTGACCAATGGTCGTAGCGGTGTGTATGGCGGTTATCAGCGCTGGCTTGATCGTGCCGGACGGTTCCGTTCACCGGGCGATGGTCAGATCGATTTCAACGGCATTTTCAGCAAACTGGCACAGTATGATTATGACGGCTGGGCGGTACTGGAGTGGGAGTGCTGCTTAAAAGACAGTGAGACCGGTGCGCGTGAAGGTGCCGAATTTATCCAGCGCCACATTATCCCAGTGGCAGATCGCGCATTTGATGATTTCGCGGCGCAGAGCGATAGCGTTGCCAGCGTGCGCGCACAGCTCGGTCTGGAATAAGGAACCGCAAATGATCAATGTAGGCATTATTGGCTCGGGTTTTATTGGACCGGCACACATCGAAGCACTGCGTCGGCTTGGCAATATCAACGTTGTCGCTATTTGTGACGTCAGTCAGAGTGCGGCGCAGGCCTGTGCGGCAAAGCTGAATGTGCCGCATGCGTACAGTGACGTTGCCCTTTTTTTGCAGCATGAAGGGCTGCAGGCGGTGCATAACTGCACGCCGAACCATCTGCATTCCGCCATTAACAGGCAGATTATCCGCGCCGGTAAGCATGTGTTCTCAGAGAAACCATTGTGTATGACGATGGATGAAGCCCGGGAGCTGGTGGCGCTGGCTGAACAAGCGGGCGTAGTACACGGCGTCAGCTTTGTTTATCGGCAGTTTGCCATGGTACAGCAGGCTGCCAGTATGGTAAGTCATCAACAGTTGGGGCGACTGTTCTCCGCGCAGGGCAGTTATATGCAGGACTGGATGCTGGAGGAGACCGACTACAACTGGCGGGTCGATGCGGAGAAAGGCGG
Organism: Scandinavium tedordense; assembly: GCF_024764965.1. Classification (NCBI taxonomy): domain Bacteria; kingdom Pseudomonadati; phylum Pseudomonadota; class Gammaproteobacteria; order Enterobacterales; family Enterobacteriaceae; genus Scandinavium; species Scandinavium tedordense. The sequence continues at coordinate 161,579 of NZ_JALIGG010000055.1, forward strand.
TGCATCGCGTGCTATGGCGGATATTGGCTCGCACTGGTGCGATACCATCCAGTTTGTCACCGGACGCAAAATAGTAGAAGTGATGGCCGATCTCTCGATAGTCTGGCCCACCCGTAAGGCCAGCCTTGGCAGTGCAGCCACCTTTGGCGCGCAGGGAGGCGAAACACAATACCAATCACGCGACGTTACGACGGAAGACATGGGCTCTGTGCTGTTCCGTTTTGACGATGGCAGCAAAGGCTGTTTCAGCGTGTCACAGGTTTCTGCTGGACGTAAAAATCGCCTCAATCTGGAGGTGAACGGCAGCCTCGGCGCTTTGGCCTGGGATCAGGAAATACCGCAACAGCTGTGGCTGGGACATCGACAAAAAGCCAATCAGCTGTTGTCGGATGATCCCTCCCTGATGAATCCAGATGTGGCTGACCGGGCACGATTCCCCGGTGGGCATATTGAGGGCTGGCCGGATGCGTTCCGGGCGATGATGCAGCAGTTCTATCTGGCCGTGTCAGAGGGTAAACCGCCAGCTCAGCAGTCTGCCACTTTTGCCACCTTCCACGAAGGGGCTCAGGTAATGGCGATTGTCGAGGCGATTGTGCAAAGCCATCAGCAGCAGCGCTGGGTTCGCGTGAGCGCATAGCGCCTGACCCGACCTGCATCTTGCCGGTCGGGCTAACTTATTGTTCACGCTGATTTGTGGTAGCCTGCGTGTCATCTGACTAAGTATGAGTTGCTGCCATGTCCATTCAAAAAATCGCTCGTCTGGCAGGCGTTTCCGTGGCGACGGTATCGCGCGTGCTGAATAACAGCGACACGGTCAAAGACAAAAATCGCGAGAAAGTGCTGCAGGCGATTAAAGAAAGCAATTATCAACCCAACCTTCTGGCGCGCCAGCTACGGACCGCCCGTAGCTCAATGATTTTAGTCATGGTCTCCGACATCTCGAATCCGTTCTGTGCCGAGGTCGTGAAAGGTATTGAGGAAGAAGCCGAAAAAAACGGTTACCGCATACTGCTGTGTAATTCCGGATCCGATATCGAACGTTCCCGTTCCAGTCTGCAGCTTCTTTCCGGAAAAATGGTTGATGGCATCATCACCATGGACGCCTTCAGTAAATTACCCGAGCTGAGCCATTTGATTGCCAATACACCGTGGGTACAGTGCGCCGAATATGCTGATGCCGGGGAGATCTCCTGCGTGGGCATTAACGACAGCGATGCTTCGCAGGAAGTGGTGCGCTATCTGGTGGATAAAGGTCGGAAACGTATTGCGTTGATCAATCATGATCTCAGTTATAAATATGCCCGCCTGCGCCAGCAGGGGTATCTGCAGCAACTCTCGGAACATCAACTAGAGTGGCATGCGATTGGTTATGCCAGCGAGCTAAGTTTCAGTGCAGGAAAGGAAGCAATGATGAATTTGCTGGCATCTGAGACGCATCCTGATGCCGTGTTTGCTGTTTCTGATACGCTGGCTGCGGGTGCAATGGCCGCTATTCAGGCGGCGGGATTACGTGTGCCACACGATATTTCGGTTGTGGGCTTCGATGGTACGGAACTGGCGGAAATGGTGACACCTCCTCTGACAACGCTGGCACAGCCCTCGCGGGATATTGGCCGCAAAGCCTGCGTGCTAGTGTTGCAAAAAATTGAACAACCTGAATCTGCGCCGGAACGCATCATCATGCAAGGCCACCTGATTGAGCGTGCCAGCGCGTAACACCACAAAATGCACACCCGGTCTCTCGATCATTAACCTCAAACCTGAATTTTTAACCCGCCTGCGCCATACTGATATTTTTGCGGAATATTCAGGGAGCAGGCGATGAAACTGATCGGCAGTTATACCAGCCCGTTTGTGCGTAAAATTTCGGTTATCCTGCTCGAAAAGGGGATAACGTTCGAGTTTATCAACGAGATGCCGTACAACGCCGAAAATGGCGTGGCGAAGTACAACCCGCTCGGCAAGGTTCCGGTGTTGGTGACCGACAACGGCGAATGCTGGTCTGACTCCCCGATTATCGCCCAGTACATCGAGCTGCTCGATATTGCGCCCGCCATGGTGCCGCGAGATGCCAACGCCGCGCTACAGATGCGCCAGCTTGAATCCCTGGCCGACGGCATCATGGATGCGGGACTAGTGTCCGTGCGCGAGCAGGCGCGCCCGGCGGCCCAGCAGTCACCGGATGAGCTGCTGCGCCAGCGTGAAAAAATCACCCGCTCGCTGGATGCCCTGGAAGAATACGCTGCCAACGGCACACTAAAAGCCGATGAACTGAACTTGGCTACCATCGCCGTGGCCTGCGCAGTAGGCTATCTCAATTTCCGCCATGTTTCCCCGGGCTGGTGCGCCACGCGCCCGCATCTGGTGAAGCTGGTGGAAGCGCTGTTCCAGCGCGACAGTTTTGCCCGCACTGAACCGCCAAAAGCGTAGCGCGATCAATGACGCTTATCTCGCACTAGCAGTACAATTCCCGCACGTTTATTCCCCTCTCCCGTCGGGAGGGGGCATACCACAGGCTTACTCATGACCACCGAAAACCCTTCGCTGTTCAGTCAAATCCCCGCCACCGATCGCCTGTTGCGCGACCCGGCATTTTCCGAGCTTATTGATAACGCCGGGCACAGCCAGGTGGTGAATGTATTACGCCAGTTGCAGGATGAAGCCCGTGAGGCCATCCGCACTCACGGCACGCTGCCCGAATGGTGTCAGGACTGGCATCAGACTGTGGTCGCGCGGCTGAACGCCAAAGCGCAAAGCCCGCTGCGTGCGGTGTTTAACCTCACTGGCACCGTACTGCACACCAATCTGGGGCGTGCGCTTCAGGCGGAAGCTGCCGTTGCGGTGGTCACGCAGGTGATGCGTGAGCCGGTGACGCTGGAATATTCCCTCGACGGCGCCGGGCGCGGGCATCGTGATAGCGCGCTTGCGGAATTGCTCACGCGTCTCACCGGGGCGGAAGACGCCTGCATCGTCAACAACAATGCGGCGGCGGTGCTGCTGATGCTGGCGGCGACGGCGAACGGTAAAGAAGTGGTGGTGTCACGCGGCGAGCTGGTGGAAATCGGCGGGGCATTTCGCATACCTGACGTCATGCGTCAGGCGGGCTGCGAACTGCGTGAAGTGGGCGCCACGAACCGTACCCACGCCCGGGATTACCGTGAAGCCATCAACGACAACACCGGTCTGTTGATGAAGGTCCACACCAGTAACTACAGCGTGGAAGGGTTTACCAAAGCGGTCGATGAGGCTGAACTGGCCGCCATCGGTCGTGAGCACGGCATTCCAGTGGTCGCGGATTTAGGCAGCGGTTCGCTGGTGGATTTAAGCCAGTACGGCTTACCGAAAGAGCCGATGCCGCAGACGTTGATTGCCAGCGGCGTCAGCCTGGTAAGTTTCTCTGGCGATAAACTGCTCGGGGGCCCGCAGGCCGGGATTATCGTCGGCAAACGCGAGCTGATTGCGAAGCTGCAAAAGCACCCGCTGAAACGCGCGCTGCGGGCCGATAAAATGACCCTCGCAGCGCTCGACGCCACACTTCGCCTCTATCTCCATCCGGAAAAACTCACCCAAACGTTGCCGACGCTGCGCCTGCTGACCCGCAGTCAGGATGATATCCGCGCACAGGGCGAACGCTTGCTGGCTCCGCTTCAGGCGCATTATCCGGGATTTAATGTACGGCTTGAACCGTGTTTATCGCAGATTGGCAGTGGCTCGCTGCCGGTCGATCGCTTACCGTCACAGGCGCTGACGTTCACACCGACCGACGGGCGCGGCACTTTGCTTGAGGCGCTGGCCGAACGCTGGCGACGCCTCGGCACGCCGGTGTTAGGGCGGATTGGCGACGGGCGTTTATGGCTCGATTTACGTTGTCTTGAAGATGAATCACGCTTTCTGGAGAGTGTGCTGAAATGATTATTGCCACCGCCGGGCACGTTGACCACGGCAAAACCACGCTGTTGCAGGCGATAACCGGCGTCAACGCCTCCCGTCTGCCGGAAGAAAAAGTGCGCGGAATGACGATTGATTTGGGCTACGCCTACTGGCCACAGCCCGACGGGCATGTGTCTGGGTTCATCGACGTACCGGGCCATGAAAAGTTTCTGGCGAATATGCTGGCGGGCGTGGGCGGCATCGATCATGCTCTGCTGGTGGTGGCCTGTGACGATGGCGTGATGGCGCAAACCCGTGAGCATCTGGCAATTTTGCAACTGACGGGCAAACCCACTTTAACCGTAGCGCTGACCAAAACCGATCGCGTGGATGCCGCGCGAATCAGTGAGGTTCGCCGTCAGGTTGTTGATGTTTTAGGTGATTACGGCTTTGATGACGTTTCTCTGTTTGAAACCGCTGCCACGCAAATGCAGGGCATCGATGCCCTACGCACGCATCTTTTAAAGCTTGCCGAACGCCAGTACGTTGAGCATCAGCGTTTTCGTCTGGCGATTGACCGGGCGTTCACCGTCAAAGGCGCCGGGCTGGTGGTCACGGGTACCGCGCTTTCCGGCGAAGTGAACGTCGGCGACACGCTGTGGCTGACGGGGGCAAATACCCCAATGCGCGTGCGTGGTTTGCACGCGCAAAATCAGTCTGTCGAGCAGGCCCACGCCGGGCAGCGTATCGCGCTGAATATCAGCGGCGATGCGCAAAAAGAGCAACTCAACCGTGGCGACTGGCTGTTAGCGCAGCAGCCTCCGGTGCCATCGGAAAGGGCGATTGTCGAACTCCACAGCCTCACACCGCTGACCCAATGGCAGCCGCTGCATATTCATCATGCCGCGAGCCACATCACCGGGCGCGTCTCACTACTGGAAAACAATCTGGCGGAACTGGTTTTCGATACACCGCTGTATCTGGCGGATAACGACCGGCTGGTGCTGCGCGATATTTCTGCCCGCGTCACGCTGGCCGGTGCGCGGGTGGTCACGCTCAATCCCCCGCGTCGCGGCAAGCGTAAACCAGACTATCTGGCCTGGCTGGCGCAGCTCGCCGCGGCGGAAAATAACGGACAGGCACTCGATATCCATTTGCAGCGCGATGCGGTAAGCCTGAGCGAATTTGGCTGGGCGCGACAGCTCAACGATGTGGGCGTGGCCGAACTGAGTTGCCAACGCGACCTGCTGACGGCGGCTGATAATCTTCTCAGCGCCAGCCTTGCGGCGCGCTGGCAGCAAAAGCTACTTGATGCGTTGGCGGTGTATCACGATCAGCACCGCGACGAGCCTGGCCCAGGGCGCGAACGTCTGCGCCGGATCGCCCTGCCATTGGAAGACGACGCGCTGGTGCTCGCGCTGCTGGAGCAAATGCGCGCCTCGGGCGTTATTCACAGCCATCACGGCTGGCTGCATCTGCCGGAACACAAAGCCGGATTCACTGACGAGCAGCGCGTGCTGTGGCAAAAAGTGGAACCGCAGTTTGGCGATGAACCGTGGTGGGTGCGCGACCTCGCGCAGCAGACGGGCGCAGATGAACAGGTTATGCGCATGACGCTGCGTCAAGCGGCGCAGCAGGGCATGATCACCGCGATTGTCAAAGACCGTTATTACCGCAACGACCGGATTGTGCAGTTCGCAGGGTTGATCCGCGAACTGGATCAGGCGGTAGGCTCAACCTGTGCCGCCGATTTCCGCGACAGCCTCAACGTCGGGCGAAAACTCGCTATCCAAATTCTCGAGTATTTCGACCGCATTGGCTTCACTCGCCGTCGCGGTAATGACCATCTGCTGCGTGATGCGATGCTGTTCCCGGAGCCTGAAAACAGCAATCCGTGACCGCGCTCGTAAAGCGTTAAACGGCTGGCGAAGAAATCGCCAGCCGCGTCTACCCTTACAGGACACCTCACTGCAAGGAGACGGTAATGACCAACAATCCTCCCTCCACGGGTATCCAGCCCGGCGTATATGGTTTTCCCCTCAAGCTCAAAGCGCGTTACGACAACTTTATCGGCGGCAACTGGGTCGCGCCGGCGGAGGGTGAATATTACAAAAACCTGACGCCGGTCACAGGGCAGTTGCTATGTGAAGTGGCGTCATCCGGGCCGCGAGACATCGATCTGGCGCTGGATGCGGCGCACAAAATTAAAGACAAATGGGGGCAAACTTCGGTTCAGGATCGGGCCGCCATTCTGCTCAAAATTGCCGACCGCATGGAACAAAATATTGAACTCTTAGCGACGGCGGAAACCTGGGATAACGGCAAACCTATCCGCGAAACTACCGCCGCCGACGTGCCGCTGGCGATTGACCATTTCCGCTATTTCGCGTCGTGTATTCGTGCGCAGGAAGGTGGGATTAGCGAAGTCGACAGCGACACCGTGGCCTATCATTTCCACGAACCGTTGGGCGTGGTTGGGCAAATTATTCCGTGGAACTTCCCGCTGCTGATGGCGAGCTGGAAAATGGCGCCAGCGCTGGCCGCCGGAAACTGTGTGATCCTCAAACCTGCACGCCTGACGCCGCTGTCGGTATTAATGCTAATGGAAATCATCGGCGACCTGTTGCCGCCGGGTGTGGTGAACGTGGTTAACGGCGCGGGCGGTGAAATCGGCGAATATCTGGCGACCTCAAAACGCATCAACAAAGTGGCCTTTACCGGCTCGACGGAAGTCGGCCAGCAAATCATGCAGTACGCCACCCAGAACATCATCCCGGTGACGCTGGAACTCGGCGGCAAATCGCCGAACATCTTCTTTGCCGACGTGATGGACGAAGAGGACGCCTTCTTTGAGAAAGCGCTGGAAGGGCTGGCGCTATTTGCTTTCAACCAGGGCGAAGTCTGTACCTGCCCGAGCCGCGCATTGGTGCATGAATCCATCTACGACCGCTTCATGGAACGGGCCATACGCCGGGTGGAAAGCATCCGCAGCGGTAACCCGCTCGACAGCGTGACGCAAATGGGCGCGCAGGTTTCCAGCGGACAGATGGACACCATCCTCAACTACATCGACATCGGTAAGAAAGAGGGCGCGGACGTGCTGACCGGCGGGCGACGCAAAATGTTCGAGGGTGACCTGAAAGAGGGCTACTACCTCGAGCCGACGATCCTGTTTGGCAAAAACAACATGCGGGTGTTTCAGGAGGAAATCTTCGGCCCGGTGTTATCCGTGACGACGTTCAAAACCATGGAGGAGGCGCTGGCGATTGCCAATGATACCCAATACGGGCTGGGCGCGGGCGTCTGGAGCCGCAACGGTAATCTGGCGTACAAAATGGGGCGCGGTATTCAGGCGGGGCGCGTGTGGACCAACTGCTATCACGCCTATCCGGCCCACGCCGCGTTTGGCGGCTACAAGCAGTCAGGAATTGGCCGTGAAACGCACAAAATGATGCTCGAACATTATCAGCAAACCAAGTGTCTGCTGGTGAGTTACTCCGATAAACCGTTAGGGTTGTTTTAGCCGATAGTGCCCGGCGGCACTGCGTTTGTACGGGCCTACAAATGACTCGTAGGCCCAAAAAGCGTAGCGCCATCGGGCGTTTTAGTGCCCTGCGGCCGGGGCACTCGGTGCGCCGGATTTCACAAACGGTGGGCGGGTGAACCAGATAATCACGATCAACCCCATAAAGCCCCAGCCGAGGAGCCAGAAGTAATCAATCGTCGACATCATGTACGCTTGTTGTTCGATGGTTTTGTCGATCAGCGCGAAATGCTGTTGCGTCGGGCCGCCCATCTTCTGCACGTAATCCACCGCAGCCGGATTGTATTGCGACACACTTTCCGTCAGGTTGGCGTGATGGAAGATTTCACGACGTTGCCAGATCCAGGTGGTCAGCGACGAGGCAAACGAGCCGCCCAACACGCGGAAGAATGTTGCCAGGCCTGAACCTTCCGCTACTTCATTACCATTCAGATTCGACAGCACGATGGTCGTCAGTGGCATAAAGAAGAATGCCACCCCAATCCCCATAAACATCTGCACACCCGCAATGGTACGGAAATCCACATCGGTACTGAACTGCGCACGCATCAGGCATGACGCCCCCATCGTCAGGAACGACAACGAACACAGAATTCGCAGGTCCACGCGAGTGGCGTAGCGCCCGATAATCGGCGTCATCAGCAGCGGTAAAAAGCCCATCGGTGCGGCGGCAAGCCCGGCCCAGATGGCGGTATAGCCCATCTGCGTTTGCAGCCACTGCGGTAAAATGATGTTAATGGCGAAGAACGCGGCATAGCCGAGCATTAACGACAGGGTACCTATCGCGAAATTGCGGTCCTTAAACAGACGCAAATTCACAATCGGGTGCTTATCATCGAGCTCCCACATCACAAAGGAAATCAGGCTGATGGCGGAGACAATGGACATCACAATAATCGGCGTCGATGAGAACCAGTCCTCGTCGTTACCTTTATCGAGCACCACCTGCAACAGGCCCACGCCAAGTACCAGCAGCATGATCCCGATGTAGTCGATAGGCGACGACTGCGTTGTTTCTGCACGCCCGCGAAGCTGCGTCCAGACCACAATTGAGGCGAAAATCCCGATCGGCACGTTGATATAAAAAATCCACGGCCAGGAGTAGTTATCGGTTATCCAGCCGCCGGTAATCGGCCCGACAATCGGCGCAACCACGGTCACCATCGACAGCAGTGCCAGCGCCATACTTCGCTTCATCGGCGGAAAGATAACCAGTAACAGCGTCTGACACATCGGGAACATCGGCCCGGCGCAAAAGCCCTGCAATGCGCGGAAGATAATCAGCTCCGTCATGCTGTGGGCGAAGCCGCACAGGAACGAGGTCAGGGTGAAAAATACCACTGAAGCGATGAACAGCCGAAGCTGACCAAAACGCCGGGTAAACCAGCCGGTAAGCGGCAGGGCAATGGCGTTACACACCGCAAAGGAAGTGATAACCCATGTGCCCTGATCGGCGCTCACCCCGAGGTTGCCGGAAATCGTCGGCAGGGCCACGTTGGCGATGGTGGAATCCAGCACCTGCATAAACGTCGCCAGGGACAACGCCAGCGTCGCCAGGATCAGGCTCGGTGGCGTGTAGGCGGCCTTAGGTTCTGACATAGCTTCTCTCTTAGCGCTGCGCGGAGGCTACGGCGCTGCTGTTGTCATGCAGAATTTTGGCGACCAGTTTGTCGGCGGCTTCCATCGGCGTGTTGTACACATCGGTGGTAAAACGCGGCTCGCTGACGGTTTTTTGCGGCAGCAGATGGCCGTCGAGGTCACGAATATCGACCTGTACGTTCATCGACAGCCCAATACGCAGCGGATGCTTTTGCATGTCATGTTCGTCGAGCGCAATGCGCACCGGCAGACGTTGCACAATCTTGATCCAGTTACCGCTGGCGTTCTGTGCCGGCAGTAATGAGAAGGCGCTGCCGGTACCAATCCCCAGGCTTTCGATAGTGCCGTGATACTGCACATCATCGCCGTACAGGTCGGCATTCAGCGTCACTTTCTGGCCAAGGCGCATATCCTGCATTTGGCTCTCTTTAAAGTTGGCATCGACCCACACCTCTTTCAGCGGAACGATCGACAGCAGCGTGGTGCCAGACGTCACTCGCATCCCGAGCTGAACGGCGCGTTTCGCCACATAGCCACTCACTGGGGCCACAATGGTGCTGCGCGAGTTGTCCAGATAACGCTGACGCAGGGTCGCTGCGGCGGTTTTAATTTCCGGGTGGCTGTCGATAACGGTGTCATCGACCATTGCCTGATTGGTTTTCAACGCCTGCTGAGCAGCGGTTAAGTCGCTCTGCGCGCTGGTGACCGCATCGCGATAGTGCGACAACTCTTCTGCGGCAATCGCGCCTGTGGCGAAGATTTTCTGTCGACGATTGTAGTCATTTTGCGCGGTTTGCAGCGCAACTTTTTTGGCCGCCACCTGCGCGCGATAGTTATCGGCAGTGCTGTACAAGCCGCGAACCTGACGCACGGTGCTGGCGAGGTCGGCTTCTGCCTGCTGCAACGCAATTTCAGTATCGCTCGGATCAAGCAGGACTAACGGCTGGCCTTTCTGCACAAAATCGCCTTCATCGACCGTCACCTGAGTTACTGTCCCGGCAATCTGCGGGGTCAGCGTGACCTGGTTGCCGTTGACGTAGGCGTCATCGGTTGATTCATAAAAACGGGCATACAGCAGATACCACGCCAGGCAGCCTGCGGCGGCCAGGATGAGGATCAGCAATAAAATGGCGAAATTACGTTTGCGTTTGCTGGGACGTTGGGTCGTGTCCGGAGCGGTGTTTTCCATAGTGATAAAGGCCTTGGGCTTGTGCTTAGCGATGGGGAGCCGTGAATTCGTCCGGCAGCATTTTGATAAGAATGTCTTTCAGCTGTTGGGATTCATCGGGTGTCAGACGGGCCGTTAAATCAGCCAGGATAGTGTTAAGTGCTTCATTCTGAAATGTTTCGCAGAGGTTTTGGCCTTTCTCCGTCAGGGCCAGGATCACCTGGCGTTTGTCTTGCGGATTAGGGTGGCGTTCTATCAGGTCGCTCTTGACCATCCTTTCCACCATGCGGCTCATAGCGCCGGTATCCATCTGCAAGCTTTTGCAGATTTCCGCCGGGCGGGTGTTCCCTTTGAAGATATTAATCAGCACCTTAAATTGCGGCGCGGTTACCCCTGCACCGGAAAAATAGTGACTGATAAGTTGGTCTTTGAACTGATTTGCCAGATGAAAAAGCAAACCCAGATGCAGGTTTTTTTCGGTGATCGCCGTTGCGGATGTCATGATAGCTGCCTGGTCAGTAATTAAATTAATGATTACTGCCAGGTCAACTATTGTCAATAAACGTCAGTGTAAAGCACACGGATTGACAAATTGGACAGGACTTACGCGCCGGTCTGCAAAAATCCTGTCGATTACAGGGAGCATGAATTTTCTTGCGGCGAGTCTTTCTTAATCGCGATTCGACGGCAGCGCGGCGCGCATAAATATCACGCTGCCGCGCCGTCTGCTGGTCAAGATTGATGGATTTGTACGTGAACATCCATGTTTTAGTAACTGAAGTGCTTTTCTCGCAGAAGCAGCACGGCGTGTGCTGCTGGGTTTACAGTATTATAAATACAGTGCAGCCGTAGCTTTGAGAATATCGGCCCAGGAATAGATATCATCCACGGTTTCAATTGGGTGGCGAGTTTCATTTTTTTCTATATCAAACAAACCGATATATTTTTGTGAGCGGTTGAAATGTAACCGGCAAAGCGGTCTACGGTTATTGTCATCAACCAGTACGCCAAAATAGCTTTTGGTATCTCGGTGAGTGATTCTTTGTGCCTCAATCACTGTGCGGGTTATCGCTCTGACAATGTGATAACCCTCAATTTCTTCTTGTGTAGTTAAAATATCATTCTCATCACGTGATACATCAGACTCTGTTTCTGTATTTTCTGCTTCAATTTCCGCTTTGGCCGGAGTGACACCGGTAATGGCTGATTTTAAGCGCTCATTGACCTGGTCGTTGATGTACTGGATTGCTGCCTTTTTGGTCAGGTTTGAAAATAACTCGCGGACTTTTTGCGTCAATATGCCGTCATACACTCGGGAAGCGAAGAATTTAACAAAGTCATCTTCAGGATTATTGAGTTGTGTATGAAGGATTCTTTTTATTTGACTGACATACTTTAACTCTCCGGCAGCATTAATAATCGACTCAAGGTCGAATGATACTTTAGTAAGTTTTATTAATTCCGGCACAAGATTGTCATCTATGTCCAGCAGGTCAATCTCGAGGAAAGGTTTTTCATCCATTTTATTCGGAGCATCGAGATCGGTAAAAAATTTATAAACCTGACCGTTGGTTAGAATCGAAATGCGTGCATTAGTTACGTGGAAGTACCGGAAAAGCTGTGAGGCATGATTTAGGGTTAAAGGCTCGCCGATCTTTTTACATTCAATAAGGATTTGAACGTCATTATTTCTATGAATGGCGTAGTCAATCTTCTCGCCTTTTTTCGTCCCTACGTCACAAACAAACTCTGGCGTCACTTCCGTTGGATCGAAGACATCGTACCCCAGCACATTATGTATAAATGGCATAACGAAGGCGTTCTTAGTCGCTTCTTCAGTAACAATGGCATCCAGTTGCTGTTTAATCTTGGCTGATAGGGCGTATAATTTTTCATTAAATTCCATGACGTTAACCTTTTGAAAGTGCAGCTGAGTTGTTATGTAGTCGAGTAAATAGAAGACGTGCTAAAAAATAAATTGTTCCTGCTGAATCATTCGATGTCTGAGAAGGCTGTCACAACTATAGTTACGCACTGAAAAATAATGGAATTATTTAGACATTATCGGCACTAACACCATAAATATACTGAAGCACAGATACTAACGGATCATCACTTATTCCTCTTCTGTTTCACAATTTTAATCATTATTAGGCTGATACAGCTGTAAATCCCAAAATCTTATCCTGCAGCTCAGAACATTGATTCGCTTGGTTGTGATTGTCGTGCCTGCATCTATCCATGTTTATGTGTTGGTCCCGAGCAGTAAATTTATTGAGTATTAACGAGCATGTAGCGTAAATGCCAAGTAATGATGCAGGCTGCGCCATACAGCCTGCATGAGTCTGTTACCCCTCATTCACCCAGATCCGCATTTCACCTTCTCCTCGGTTGGCCCAGCAGAACCACGGAATAAAGGTGAGCGTCTGGGTCTGGCGGGTAGCCGGTGAGCGATCGTAGTGCCATAACGATTGCTGTTCCGGAGCGGCAGACGTCTGTTTGTGGCCTTCGGCCTGAATCAGTACTTTGTGGGCGAACAGGCCTTTGCCTTCAAACGCATTGAACGTCGCGTTTTCCGGCAGCCACAGATTATGCAGTTCCTCACCGTTGTCTGCTTGTTCGAGGCAGTACACCAAAGGACCGCGCTGAATCGCGACTTTTCCGGCTACGTGGCGCACCAGCGGGTTGCCATAAACGCGGCGAACCGGCATCGGCAACGTGAGCGTCAGCGTGTCACCCTCCAGCCAGCGGCGATTAATGTGCAGATAGCCTTTGCGGGCTTCACTCGTCACCGGCACGCCGTTGAGTGATACCTGCGGTGCGTCGCACCAGTCTGGAAGACGCAGCGCCAGCGTGTGCTGTACCGGCTGGGCTGAGTCGATGGCGATGGTGACTTTTTCTTGCCACGGGAATTCCCCGCTGATTCGCAGACGCAGCGTTTCATCGCCTACCGTGATTTCCGCGCTGTTACCGACGTACAGGTTGATGTACAGCGCGTCCTCCCGCGGCGTGTAGATATAATGCCCTAGCGACGTTAGCACGCGGGCGATATTCGGAGGGCAACAGGCGCAGCCGAACCAACGTTGACGAACGGGCTTCACATGATCGTAGATGTGATTCAAATTCAGCGACTTCGGATGCACTTCCAGCGGGTTAACGTAGAAGAAGTGCTTCCCGTCCAGGGCCATGCCGCCGAGCACGGTGTTATACAACGCGCGTTCCATCACGTCGGCATACTGACTGTCGGCTTCCATCTCCAGCATCCGTCGGGCGAACATCATCAGGCCAATCGAGGCGCAGCTTTCGGCGTACACCGTGTCGTTGGGCAGGTCGTAATCGCTGCTGAACGCTTCGCCGCTGCTCTGAGAGCCAATCCCGCCGGTAATGTACAGCTGGCGCTGGGCCATGTTGTTCCACAGGCGCAGGCAATCCTCACGCTTCGCTTCGTCGTTGCTAAGCCGCGCCAGGTGCGCGACACCGGTCATCAGGTACACAAAACGCACCGCATGGCCGATAGCCGTCGGCTGCTCTCCCAGCGGCTGATGCGCCTGGCTGTAGGCTTTATCCTTCACCATCCATGCCGGACCATGCGTATTCCAGTACGAGGTTTTTCCGCGTTTTTCGTGCTCGAAATCATAGTAATGCGGCTGAGTTCCCCGCTGTTCGATGAAGTAATTCACGAGATGCAGATAGCGCGGTTCCTGCGTGACGTCGAACAGACGCATCAACGCCAGTTCAATTTCCGGATGACCCGGATAGCCATGCAGTTGGTTTTCAGCGGGGCCAAAAACGTGGTCGATGTGGTCGGCGAGTTTGCAAACGACGTCCAGCAAACGGCGTTTGCCGGTGGCCTGGAAGAAGGCCACACCGGCTTCAATCATATGTCCGGCGCAGTATAGCTCGTGGCATTCTGCGAGGTTAGTCCAGCGCTCCTGCGGGGCTTTAACGGTGAAATAGGTGTTCAGATAGCCGTCGTCACACTGGGCCGCCGCAACCAGTTCAATCACCTCATCGGCGGTCTTTTCCAGCTCGCGATCCGGCTTCTGGCACAGCGACCAGGCCACTGCTTCCAGCCATTTTGCGACGTCGCTGTCCTGAAATACCATTCCGTAAAACTCACCTTGCGAAAGCCCGGCGGCGATACGGAAATTCTCAATGGCATGGCTCGGATCTGCTTCTGCAATCCGGTCGTTCAGCGCGTCCCACTGATAGGGAATAACCACGTCACGCACAAGCTGTTGGTACTGACCGAGAAACGGATCGCTGACTTTGAGTTTATGCAGGTCGACTTCCATCACAGACATAACGTTCTCCTTAAGACTGAACATGGCGCACACGCAGGTCGGTGGCAATGCGCGACATCATAGGGTTATTGAGTTTGCAGGTGCGCAGGGTGAAGGCCAGCAGCAAGTGGAACACCGCAGGTAATAGCGTTTCCATCGCGGTCATGCCGTGCAGCGAGGCCGCGGTCTGGTTCCCGGCGCCGGGTTGATAGGCGACGAAGATGAATACCAGGCTGACGATCCCGGCGCTGGACGCCCAGGCGAGCTTGATGCAGAAAAGGTTAAAGGCGAAGTTCATGCCAGATGAACGCACGCCGGTTTTCCACTCGCCGTAGTCGTCGGCAAAGGCCATCAGACCGAAGTGCAGCGGCAGTGTGAAGCCGAGAATGATGCCGTTGCCGAGAATAACGACCAGCCACAGTGTCTGCCATGCCGGGCCGACGGGCAGGAACCACATCGCTACCGCTAACACGGCTAAAACCAAGTTGGTGTAATAGTAAAGTTTTACCGTATCGACGCGTTTTGTCAGCGGATTGACGACGATCGCGCCGAGAATAGAGGCGAATGTCACCATCGTGAAGAACAATAAGGTGTACGCCGTACTGCCCTGTAAAACGTAGGTGATGAAATACATGTAGCCGCCGCCGCGGATGTTGAACACGTTGATCAGCAGGAAGGACATCACCAGCATCAGCAGCAACTGGTCGTTTTTACGCAGTCCGGCAATGTGCTGGCGGAGGGTAAACTGACCCATGGTGTCCAGCGGCACCCGTTCACGCACCCAGAAGAAGCAGCACAGGAACATCACCACCGCCACCGCACACAGAATGCTGACGCCCATCTGCCAGCCATGCGCGACGTTGCCTTTGCCGAGCGCAGACACCAGCCACGGCAGCCCGACGGAGACTAAAAAGCCCGCCACGCCGCACAGCACAAAGCGCCAGGACTGACAGGCCAGCACTTCGGAATGGCGCGTGGTCATGGTGTTGATCAGCGCGCAGTACGGCACGTTGATGGCGGTATAGCTCACCGAAAGCAGCAGATAGGTGCCGAATGCCCAGAGAATTTTCATGTTCATGCTGACGTCTGGCACGGTGAACGTCAGCACGCCGATGAGTCCAATCGGCACCGCAATCCACAGCTGCCATGGACGAAAGCGTCCCCAGCGGCTTTGGGTACGGTCGGCGATGACGCCCATTATCGGGTCCGAAATGGCGTCAAAGACGCGCAGTGCGATGAATAAGGTGCCGACCAGCGCCGGAGTCAGGCCGAAAACGTCGGTATAGAAAAAGGTCAAAAAGTTCATGATCAGACAGGTGATGACGGTGCCACCGGCATCGCCCAGTCCGTAACCGATTTTTTCTCGTGTCGACAGCACCTCGTTGGCGGTGTGTTGTGCGAGTTCGGTTTGCGTAATCGGAGCAGAAGTCATTGAAAACTCCTCACGTAGGTCAGGGTGCGTGGCCCGCTTTTGGGCGGGCTTATTGTGTGTTTTGCAAGGTACCTGATCCATTCTGCCTGGAATCGCGCGCCCAACAAGGGAAGGGGAAAGTAGAAAAAGATGACGATTCCGACCTGATGCACAAAGTGTGATCGTGATCCGGTAGAATGGATATTTTTGATTAATAATCAAAGACAAGAAGTGATTTCTGTACGCTAAAAAGCGAGAAAGTGAATATCCATGATTGAATTATCCATAGCGTTTCCGATTCGAGTTCAGAACGGAGGGTTATTTATTTCGCGCGGTGTGGGCAGCCATCCGGCGCGCAAACTGAACTCCTGGGAATTGGTGTTCGTCGAGCGCGGCGAGTTCAAGATCCGTGAAGATGGGCTCTTGTTTCGCGTTCAGGCGGGCGAAAGCCTGTTGCTGCGTCCGGGATGTTGGCACGTGGGTGAAGGGGAGTTTCCGGCGGACCTTAAATTTTACTGGCTGCATTTTGACTGGCTCGACGTCACGCTAAATTCCTCGTTGCGTCAGACGTTGCTCAATATTCCGCAGCACACGGGCGTAAGTTCTCCGTCTTACATCATCTCGCTGTTCCGCCAGTTCCTGAATGAGCAGGAAAATGTGCATCGCAGCATTGCGCTGGAGTGCATTTTGTTGCTGATCCTCCAACAGCTTTCAGCGGCGGGATCGCAGGAAAGTGCGAGCGAAAGCCCCGGTGTGGCGCTGGCCTACCGCGCGCAGCAGACGCTGCGTACGCAGTACCATCTGCCACTTTCTACCTCGCAGCTGGCAAAAGAACTGCATTGCAGTGCGGATTACCTCGGGCGCGTTTACCGACGTACGTTTGGTTTAACGCTGACCGAAGCGCTCCATCGCCAGCGGGTGATAGCGGCGGAAAAAATGCTGATCAGTGATTCACTGTCGTTGAAAGAGGTGGCCAGCCGCTGTGGGTTTAGCGATACCGGCTATTTCAGGCAGATATTCCGCAAGCACACCGGGCTGACGCCGGCGGCATGGAAGCGGCGTTATTGCAAAGAGCATATCAATTCAGGCTAACCGTAACTTTCTGACGGATAACGATAAGACATTACCATTCCAGCTTAAAGACAGACTGTCACACCCGTTGCGGGTCATCAGCTGGCTGTGACAGGCTGACGTGTCCTGAATCAGACATTTTCCTGCCAGGCTTTTTCGACTTCTTCAGCCAGAATTTTGATCCCAGCCTCGATTTTCTGCGGATCCGGCACGTAATTCATGCGCATACACTGGTGCGTGTGCGGCCACGGTTTATCGAGCCCCGGGAAGAAGAAGTCGCCAGGCACCATCAGTACTCCGCGCTTTTTCAGGCGCTGGTACAAAATTTCAGTGGTGATGGGCAGGTCTTTAAACCACAGCCACAGGAAAATCGCGCCTTCTGGCTTGTGGATCAGGCAGCGTTCTTCCGGCAAATAACGACGAAGGGTGGCAATCGTTTCTTGAACGCGCTGGTAGTAGAACGGTTTGATGACCGTTTCTGACAGCCGCAGCAGGTCTTTTCGCTGGATCATTTCGCACATCATTGCCGGGCCAATACCGCCAGGGGAGAGGCTGATGATGCCGTTCATGTTGCTGATAGCGCTGATGATTTTTTCATTGGCAATAATGATGCCGCAGCGGCTACCCGGCAGGCCGAGCTTCGACAGGCTCATGCACAGTACGATATTCGGGTTCCATAGCGGACGCGCTTCGCTAAAAATAATACCCGGGAACGGCACGCCATAGGCGTTATCAATGACCAGCGGAATACCGTGCTGATTGGCCAGCGCATCGAGTTTCAACAGCTCTTCGTCAGTGATGACGTTGCCCGTCGGGTTGGTCGGCCGGGAAACGCAGATCATCCCGGTTTCATCGGTAACGCGGAGGTGCTCGAAATCAACGTGATACTTAAACTGGCCTTCTGGCAGCAGCTCGATATTCGGTCGCGCGGAGACAAACAGGTCTTCTTCAAGGCCAGAATCGGCATAACCAATGTATTCCGGCGTCAGCGGGAACAGGACTTTGCGGGTGGTTCCATCGGCGCGACGGCCAGCGAAGAGGTTAAACAAGTAGAAAAATGCGCTCTGACTGCCATTTGTTAGTGCAATATTCTGTGGTCCGATATCCCAGCCGAGCTCTTCACGCAGCATGGTCGACAGGGCGGCCAGCAGTTCGGTTTTGCCCTGCGGACCGTCATAGTTACACAGCGCTTCAGTGGCTTTGCCGCTTTCCAGCATATCTGCCAGCAGATTCTGGAAGTAGTCGTTCATCTCCGGAATTTGTGCCGGGTTGCCACCGCCAAGCATGATGGCGCCTGGCGTGCGCAGCCCATCGTTGAGATCTTCCATCAGGCGGGTGATGCCGGAATGACGGGTGAATTTGTCGCCGAAAAGTGAAAAAGTCATATGCAGGTGTTCTGTCGGTCTTCTGGGTAGGGGCTAACCATAACCCCTGCGCCAGCGAGGTGCAAACAGGTGAAACATTTCTTCCTTGATTATTTATTCTGCATTTAATGTTTTTTCCGGAATATCACTCTGTTCAACGCGCAGAGTTAGTCCGTCAGGGTTTTGCCGCCCACACTACCATCACTTTATCGCCGTTATGTTCGCGCACGAAACCGTAGCCTTGAGATAGTGTGAGCGTCGTTTGGCGTCCCGCGCCAATCGCCGGATGGCGCGCGCGGAACTGGCCAAGTTTCTGCCAATGAGCGACGGTGGCTGCTTCTTTCCCGGTGATGTCCTGCCAGTTCATGTCTGAGCGCGTACCCTGCAACGGGTCGGAGCCAGTAGGGCCAAACGGGCGGGCGGATTCGTCACCGTAAAATATCTGTACTGCACCCGGGGCAAGCAACAACAATTCCGCGCCTTCACTGCCACCCTCGCGGAACAATCGCGTGTCGTGGGAAGAGAGATAGCTCAGCACGTTGAATTTCTGCAATTTGTCAGCCATTTGCTGCCAGGTGGTGTCGATGTTGGCCAGGCAATTCACCGCTTTTGCCGCCTGTTCCTGGTAATCGAAATTAATCATCGCGTCGAAGCCGTGCTGATAATACGCACTCTGCATCACGCCGTGGCCCCAGGCTTCGCCGGTCATCCAGAATGCGCCATCGTCTGGCGATTTACCCGGATTCGCCTTCTTCCACGCCGCCAGTGCTTCGGTGGCCTGAGTTTTTAGCTGCTGCCAGGCCGGGAGTTCAACGTGTTTGGCGGTATCAATCCGGAAACCATCAATGCCGTAATCCCGCACCCATTGGCTTAACCAGTGCGTCAGATAATCACGCGGCGTGTAGCCTGCAATGGCATTGGCTGCAGTATCCGGTTTGTGCTGATAAAACACCGGCAGGCCAGAAACGGTTGTGGATTCGGTTTTGAGGTCCGGCAGGAAGGCCAGCGACATCGTTAAATCGTCAACGCCGGGGTTGTCGTAGTCGCCAATATCGGTGCGGACCCATTGCTTGCCCCACCATTTTTCCCACGCCGTTTTATCGCTAAAGTTGATGTAATCATTAAAGCTGTGCCAGGTCTGGCCGGGACCGGGTTTCCAGTCGGTCCAGTGCTCGCCGAGGGTTTTCTTCAGCGCATCGCCCTGCAAATAGAGTGCGCCAAACTGGTACGTCTGCATATCGGCCAGCGTGGCATAACCGGTGTGGTTCATCACCACGTCAAACAGAATGCGGATGCCGCGCCTGTGCGCTTCGTCTACCAGACGACGCAGGTCGTCCTCGTTGCCCATGTTGGCGTCGAGTTTTGTCCAGTCCTGCGGGTAATAGCCGTGATAGGCGTAGTGCGGGAAATCCCCTTTAGTGCCACCCCCGACCCAGCCGTGAATTTGCTCCAGCGGCGAGCTAATCCACAGCGCATTGACCCCGAGTTGCTGAAGATAATCGAGTTTACGGGTCAGCCCCTGCAAATCGCCGCCGTGAAATGTACCGATCTCCTGCAAACCGTCACTGTGACGTCCGTAACTGTGGTCGTTATCCTGATTGCCGTTTACATAGCGGTCGGTCAATACGAAATAGACCGTGGCGTTATGCCAGTCGAAAGCGGCGGGTTGGCGTGTTTGCGCGTTTTCCAGCAGCAGCAGGCCATTGCTACCGTCGGCAGGCTGCATAGTGATTTTGCCGTCTTTCACCGCCGCGGTTTTTCCACTGTAAAAATCGCGGACCGTGCTGCCTTCTGCGAAGATCTTGCTGACATCCAGCGTGAGCGGTTTACCGTCCCAGCGCGGGCACTGGCGTATTTCCACACTGGCAGTTGTCGCAGCCTCGCTTTTGACGCTTAGCATCAGCGTCGGCGTACCGGAGCGAGTATCCACCGCCAGCGTATACTCGCCGTCGCGGAACAGTCGCCACTGTGGTGCATCGCCGTGGCAGGGCTCAAGCGACAGCATTTCATTCAGTTTGATCGCCGAAGCGGGCTGCCAGCACTGTTGGTCAAGATGCAACGTCAATGGATGTGTACCCTTCGTCAGCGTTTTCTGACTGACAAACGTCCCGCTACCTTCAGGTTTGAACGCAGGGAAATCCGGGGCGGTCCAGCCAGCGATGGCGGCACCGGGCAGCAGAAGCAGTACAACAGCAGCAAGTTTCATGGCGTTCACCTGAAAACAGTTTTGTGCATTTTGCCAGTTGCCACGGCGTTATCCCTCCTCCTGAACTGACATTCCAGGGGAGGACGTCGCAGGGTGAGTGATCTGCTTCTAATGAGAATAAAAATTTCTGCG
Source organism: Scandinavium tedordense (assembly GCF_024764965.1). Taxonomy (NCBI): domain Bacteria; kingdom Pseudomonadati; phylum Pseudomonadota; class Gammaproteobacteria; order Enterobacterales; family Enterobacteriaceae; genus Scandinavium; species Scandinavium tedordense. The sequence goes on from NZ_JALIGG010000055.1 coordinate 182,227, forward strand.
ATTAAGCGTTGAATTTCAGACTTATGAATCGAAAGAATGCCCTTCGTGCAGAACCTCGTTTAGGAATTTGCTTATATCTTAGGGTGCGCTGCCGGAGTATTTTTGGTACTATTCGCGATTCATTTCGCAGTTATATGCATAATTCAAGGTGTTGGAATGTTTCTATCCGACCAGGAGACCTAATGATATCGACTCCCATTCGACGATATGGGGCCGCGATACTCATGTTACTCACCGGTGTATTTTCAGGTGGGGTGCTGGCAACAACGCACACAGCAACAACGAGTCACAAAGCTCCAGTAATAAAGACCAGTAGTAGTAGCAAGGTAAGCAGTAAACAAGAGTATTCTCGCAATAGTGCAAAGAGTAGTTCACTTCCTGATTTGCGAAAATACCCTTCCGGAACACCTCGTAAAAAAGCGTTTCTCCGGACTGTAATGCCTTATATTACCAGTCAAAATGCAGCAATCACCGCCGATCGTAACTGGCTTGTTTCTAAACAGTACGATGGTCGCTGGTCGCCGACAGAGCGTTCGCGTCTGAAAGGTATAACTCAGCGCTACAAAATCAGATGGTCCGGGAATACGCGTAAAATTCCATGGAACTCGCTGCTTGAGCGCGTGGATATCATTCCTGGCAGCATGGTTGCGACCATGGCCGCAGCAGAAAGCGGTTGGGGCACCTCGAAGCTCGCACGTAACAACAATAATCTGTTCGGCATGAAGTGTGGTCGTGGCAAATGCGCGGGTAAAGTGAAAGGCTACTCGCACTTTGACTCTGTCAAAGAGTCTGTAGATGCCTATGTGGTGAACCTGAACACGCATGCGGCTTATAAGTCATTCCGTAAGTCCCGTGCGCAGTTGCGTAAAACGGACCAGGAAGTGACGGCCAGCGCGATGATCCACAAGCTGAAAGGTTATTCGACCCGCGGGTCGAGCTACAATAACTTCTTGTTCAGTATGTACCAGGATAATCAGCGCCTGATTGCGGCTCACATGTAATCACGCTCTGCCTGATATCGCTAAAGAACGCCTTCCATCGGAAGGCGTTTTTGTTTTCTGCGCAAGCTACACCAGCGCTTCACCGAAGCGTTCGCGATATTCTTTGGGCGTGGTGTCGTATTCCTTTTTAAACACCGAATAGAAATATTGTAGCGACGGATAGCCACACATCTGCGAGATCTCGTTGATGGATAAGGACGTCGACACCAGCAAGCTGCGCGCTTTTTCCAGTTTCTCGCTGTGAATAACGGCGTGAATGGTTTCGCCCACTTCCTCTTTAAAGCGTTTCTCCAGATTGGAACGCGAAATACCCACCGCATCCAGCACCTGTTCCACCTTAATGCCCTTGCAGGCGTTATTGCGGATGTAGTGCATCGCCTGAATCACCGCCGGATCGTCGAGAGAACGATAATCCGTGGATCGCCGCTCAATCACACGCACCGGCGGGACCAGCAGGCGTTGCAGCGGCAGCTCTTCGTTATCCAACAGACGGTGCAGCAGTTTGGCGGCCTGATAGCCCATCTGTCGTGTGCCCTGCGCCACGGATGAGAGCGCCACGCGAGACAGATAGCGCGTCAGTTCTTCGTTATCGATACCAATCACACACAGCTTTTCCGGCACCGGAATATGCAGATGTTCACAGGCCTGTAAGATGTGACGCGCACGGGCGTCGGTCACGGCGATAATCCCGGTTTGCGGCGGCAGCGTTTGCAGCCAGTCGGCCAGTCGATTTTGCGCATGCTGCCAGTTATCCGGCGCGGTTTCCTGGCCCTGATACACCACGCCGCGGTATTTCTCTTTCGCCACAATCTGGCAAAACGCATGCTCGCGTTCGACTGCCCAGCGCTTGCCGCTGGAGGAGGGCAGGCCATAAAAAGCAAAGCGATGAACGCCTTTTTCCTTCAGATGTAAAAACGCGCTTTCTACCAGGGCATGGTTATCGGTCGCGATATAGTGAACCGGAGGATAGTGCTCCGGACGATGATACGAACCGCCAACGCCGACGATAGGTACTTCAACATCGCCGAGCAGGGCTTCGATTATCGGATCGTCAAAGTCGGCGATAACGCCGTCACCGAGACATTCCTTTATGTTTTCAATGCGGGCGCGAAAATCCTCTTCGATAAAAATATCCCATTCCGACTGGGACGCCTGTAAGTACTCGCCCACGCCTTCTACAACCTGACGGTCATAGGCTTTGTTGGCGTTGAATAACAGCGTGACCCGGTGGCGCTTTTCAAACATGTTTTGCTTTCCTGAAGAAACAAGGATGGCGAGACCCGAAAGTGTCGCCATCGTAGCGGAAGTTGCCGCGATCAGGCCCGCCGCTTAGTGGCAGAATCCATCCACACCGCCAGCAGTAAAATGGCGCCCTTAACGATATATTGCCAGAAAGTTGGCACGTCCATCATGCTCATTCCGTTATCCAGCGCTGACATGATAAATGCCCCCATGACTGCGCCCGCGACGCTGCCCACGCCGCCTGCAAGGCTGGTGCCGCCAATCACACAGGCAGCAATGGCGTCGAGTTCGGCGATGTTCCCGGCGGATGGAGAACCAGCCCCCAGGCGCGAGCTCAAAATAAGCCCGGCAATGGCCACCATCAGGCCGTTAATCGCGAATACCGCGAGTTTGGTACGTTCCACGTTAATGCCTGACAACCGGGCGGCTTCCAGATTACCGCCAATGGCATAAATGCGCCGACCAAACGCCGTGCGGGTGGCCATAAACATTCCTGCCAGCAGCAGCAGGGCGAGGATCAGTACCGGCGTCGGCACACCGCGATAATCGTTCAGCATCCAGACCGCGCCGAGGGCAATCACCGCAGTAATGGCCTGACGCCCCACTACGCGCGTGGATGCAGGGTTACTCAGCCCGAGCGCCTGGCGACGCATACGCCCGCGCCATTGCCAGGCGACGAATACGAACAGGCCCAGCACACCAATGACAAAACCAATGCCGTCGGGAAGATAGCTCTGACCGATTTGCGACATCGCCGTGCTGGTGGGTGAGACCGTGGTACCGTTGGTGATGCCAATCAGGATGCCGCGAAACGCCAACATACCGGCCAGGGTGACGATAAACGACGGGACTTTCCGGTAGGCCACCCACCATCCGTTCCAGGCACCTAACACCAGCCCCAGCGCCAGCGTGACCACAATCGTCAACGGCAGCGGCCAGCCGAGCCAGACATCGAAAATGGCGGCGACACCGCCCAGCAGGCCCATCATCGAGCCGACCGATAAATCGATTTCTGCGGAGATAATGACGAACACCATCCCGACCGCCAGAATCCCGGTGATAGCGGTCTGGCGCAGCAGGTTCGAGACGTTACGCGCGCTGAGATACGATCCGTCGGTGGTCCAGGTGAAGAACAGCATGATCGCCACGATCGCCGCGATCATCACAAACACCTGCAAATTGAGTTTTTTTATCCCGGCGAAGGCGGCGGGCCTTTGCACGTCGAGCTTCAGTTCAGACGGCGTGTTTTTCGACATGACGCTCACTCCTCAGGGCCGCTTCCATTACTTTTTCCTGCGTCAGTTGATGGTTGACCAGGTCCGCTTTCAGTTTGCCTTCATGCATCACCAGCACGCGGTCGCTCAGGCCAAGCACTTCCGGCAGTTCGGAAGAGATGACAATGACCGCGATGCCCTGCTGCACCAGCTGATTAATCAGTTTGTAGATTTCGTATTTCGCGCCGATATCAATGCCACGCGTCGGTTCATCGAGGATCAGAATGCGAGGATTGAGCAGCAGGCAGCGGGCAAGAATCGCCTTTTGCTGATTGCCGCCACTGAGCCTGCCAATGGCCAGCTCGGGTGACGAGGTTTTCACTTTCAGCCGCGAGAGTGATTGCAGAATGCAGTTCTGCTCTGCGGCGTCATCCAGCGTGCTGAGTGGTCCGGAGAACTGGTTCAGCGCCGCCAGAGTGATATTTTTCCCAACCGCCATCACCGGCACAATGCCGTCTTTCTTGCGGTCCTCTGGAACCATCGCAATGCCGTGGGCTATCGCCTGCTGGCAGTTCTCGATATTCACGGCTTTACCGTCGATAAACACGCTCCCTTCCCAGCGCCCGCGCCAGACGCCAAACAGGCACTGGACTGCTTCGGTGCGTCCGGCTCCGACCAGCCCCGCGATACCGAGAATTTCCCCGCGTCGCAGCGAGAAGGAGATGTCATTCACCCGCTTGATATGACGATTGACCGGATGCCAGGCGGTGAGGTGTTCTACCCGCAGGATTTCTTCGCCGGGCGTGTGCGGCTCGTTGGGATACAGCGCCGTCAATTCGCGACCGACCATCATGGTGATAATGTCGTCTTCGCTCATGCCGTTTGCGTCGCGGGTGCCGATGTGCTGCCCATCGCGGATCACGCAAATGGTGTCGGAAATAGCCTTCACTTCGTTGAGCTTGTGCGAAATATAGATACAGGCGATGTCATGATTTTGCAGATCGCGAATGATATTCAGCAGAATTGCCGTTTCTTGTTCGGTCAGCGAGGCGGTCGGTTCATCCAGAATCAGCAGCCGCACCTGCTTGTTCAGCGCTTTGGCGATTTCTACCAGTTGCTGTTGCCCGAGGCCTAAATCACCGACGCGGGTATCGGGCGAAATGGCGAGGCTCACCTGCGCGAGAAGTTTCTCGCAGCGCAGCGTCATATGGTCGTAATCGAGAATGCCGTAGCGGGTGATTTCTGCGCCTAAAAAGATGTTTTCCAGCACCGTCAGATGCTTAATCAGTGCCAGCTCCTGATGAATGATGGCAATGCCCCGACGTTCGGTATCGCGAATGTGCGCGGCGTGCACCGGTTCTCCGGCAAACACGATTTCACCGTTGTAGGTGCCGTGAGGATAAATTCCGCACAGGACTTTCATCAGCGTTGATTTGCCTGAGCCATTCTCACCGCACAGAGAAACCACTTCCCCGGCGTTCAACCGCAGACTGACATTATCAACGGCCTTTACCGACCCGAAGGCTTTGGTAATGCTCTTCATTTCAAGTAAATAAGGCATGGCGACTCCACGTAGCGTTCCACGTAAAAAGAAAATGCCCCTCGGTGAGGGGCGCGCGGAATTACAGCTCGCTCTTCTTGTGGAAGCCGTCTTTAATCACGGTCTGGTCGATATTGGTCTTATTGACTTCAATCGGCGTGAGCAGACGCGCAGGCACGTCTTTCAGCCCGTTATTGAGCGTGGTGTCTGATTTCGGCTGCTGTCCGTTGCCAAGCTCAACCGCGATTTCAGCCGCAGTGGTGGCAAGCTGGGTGATAGGTTTATAAACCGTCATCGTCTGGGTGCCCGCGATAATGCGTTTCACCCCGGCGAGGTCAGCATCCTGGCCGGAAATGGCGACTTTCCCCGCCAGCCCCTGTGCGCTCAGCGCCTGAATCGCGCCCCCGGCGGTGGCGTCATTCGAGGCCACTACCGCGTCAATCTTGTTATTGTTGGCGGTCAGCGCGTTTTCCATAATTTTCAGCGCATTTTCAGGCAACCAGCCGTCGGCCCACTGATCGCCCACCACTTTAATTTTGCCGTCGTCGATGAACGGTTTCAGGACTTTCATCTGCCCGGCGCGGAACAGCTTCGCGTTGTTATCCACCGGCGATCCACCCATCAGGAAGTAGTTCCCGGTCGGCACTTTGTTGACCAGGCTCTGGGCCTGCATTTCACCGACTTTTTCATTATCAAAGGAAATATAGAAATCAATATCGGCGTTATTAATCATGCGGTCATAGGCCAATACTTTAATACCTTCCTGTTTCGCCTCTTTAATAACGTTACTTAAAACTTGCCCGTTATAAGGAATGATAACAAGCACATCCACGCCGCGGTTGATCATATTTTCAATCTGCGACATTTGTGTTTCTTCATTACCATTTGCGGATTGTACAAATACTTTTGCACCTAAGGATTCGGCTTTATGAACAAATATGTCGCGATCTTTTTGCCAGCGTTCCAGACGCAGATCATCGATAGCCATTCCGATTTTTACTTCTTTGGCGATGCCCGCGAAACTGGTCAGCAGCAGGGAGGCACAAAGGGTGAGGCAAAGGTTCTTTATCTTCATCATCGTAGGGCCTTTTGTAGGTTTTGAAGGTGCTGAGATTGGCGATAAAAGAAACAAATACGTAGGGTACGACGCAAATTTTTAGCACGAGTGGGATTAATGGCAATTACAGATTTTTATCTTCTGGTTACGATATTTGGTTTCTTTTCTAATTTATGACCGTGATCTGATTTTAAATCGTTTCAGCTATTTGTTGCATTGTTGTTCTGGCGATGGGCTGAAAAATGCGGCTTTAGCCTAATTATTTTGCGAGCCAGCGCACGTTTGTGCATTCTCTTAATCGCAGTGTGAAATAACGTAATTGAGCAACCGCGAAACAGGTAACAGTATTACGACACAACCTGGTATTCGCCGCGTTAAATGGAGTTCAATTATGCAAGCTTATTTCGACCAACTCGACAGAGTCCGTTACGAAGGCCCGAAAACGCAAAATCCGCTGGCCTTCCGCCACTACAACCCGGACGAGCTGGTGCTCGGCAAGCGCATGGAAGACCACCTGCGCTTTGCGGCGTGCTACTGGCACACCTTCTGCTGGAACGGTGCCGACATGTTCGGTGTGGGCTCGTTTGATCGCCCATGGCAGCAGCCGGGCGAAGCGCTGGCGCTGGCAAAACGCAAAGCCGACGTGGCGTTTGAGTTCTTCCACAAGCTGAACGTGCCGTATTACTGTTTCCATGATGTGGACGTTTCCCCGGAAGGCGCGTCGCTGAAAGAGTATCTGAACAACTTTGCGCAGATGGTCGATGTGCTGGCAGAAAAACAGCAGCAGACCGGCGTGAAACTGCTGTGGGGCACCGCAAACTGCTTCACAAACCCACGTTATGGCGCAGGTGCGGCCACCAACCCGGATCCGGAAGTGTTCAGCTGGGCGGCCACGCAGGTGGTGACCGCGATGAACGCTACGCATCAGCTGGGCGGTGAAAACTATGTGCTGTGGGGAGGTCGTGAAGGGTATGAATCTTTGCTGAATACCGACCTGCGTCAGGAGCGTGAGCAAATTGGCCGCTTCATGAAGATGGTTGTTGAGCACAAACACAAAATCGGTTTCCGTGGCACGCTGCTTATTGAGCCGAAACCGCAGGAGCCGACTAAGCATCAGTACGATTACGATGCCTCCACAGTGTACGGATTCCTCAAGCAGTTCGGCCTGGAAAAAGAGATCAAGCTGAACATCGAAGCCAACCACGCCACGCTGGCGGGTCATTCGTTCCATCATGAAATTGCGACCGCTATCGCGCTAGGTCTGTTCGGTTCCGTCGATGCTAACCGCGGTGATCCGCAGCTCGGTTGGGATACCGATCAATTCCCAAACAGCGTGGAAGAAAACGCGCTGGTGATGTATGAAATTATCAAGGCGGGTGGTTTCACCACCGGCGGCCTGAACTTTGATGCCAAAGTGCGACGTCAGAGCACCGATAAATACGACCTGTTCTATGGTCACATTGGCGCGATGGACACCATGGCGCTGGCGCTGAAAGTGGCGGCACGCATGATTGAAGACGGCGAGCTGGATAAACGTGTCGCGCGTCGCTATGCGGGCTGGAATGGTGAGCTGGGGCAGCAGATCCTGAAAGGCCAGATGTCGCTGACCGACATTGCGAAGTACGCTGAACAGCATAACCTGGCGCCGCAGCATCAGAGCGGGCATCAGGAATTGCTGGAAAATCTGGTCAATTATTACCTGTTCGACAAGTAATCATTGTTCACCTGGCATGTTGTTGTGTCAGGACCTGAAGCCCGGCAATCGTTGCGTTGCCGGGCATTTTTAATGGAGGAAGCGTCACTATGTATATCGGCATCGATCTCGGAACGTCCGGGGTCAAAGCGATTCTGCTCAGTGAACAGGGCGACGTGCTGGCTTCGCACACTGAGAAGCTGACCGTTTCGCGCCCACATCCGCTGTGGTCCGAGCAGGATCCTGAGAGCTGGTGGCGGGCGACGGACTGTGCGATGAAGGCGTTAGGTGCTCAACATTCACTGGCAGACGTGAAGGCGTTGGGCATTGCCGGGCAAATGCACGGGGCTACGCTGCTTGATAAGCAGCAGCGGATTCTGCGTCCGGCGATTTTATGGAACGATGGCCGCTGTGGCGAAGAGTGCGCGTTGCTGGAGCGCGCGGTGCCTCGCTCGCGGGACATTACCGGCAACCTGATGATGCCGGGTTTCACTGCGCCGAAGCTGTTGTGGGTCAAACGGCATGAGCCTGAGGTATTTAGCCAGGTCGATAAAGTACTGTTGCCAAAAGATTTTCTGCGCTTTCGTATGACCGGCGAGCTTGCCAGTGATATGTCGGACGCGGCGGGCACTATGTGGATGGACGTGGCGCAGCGCGACTGGAGCGACGAAATGCTTCAGGCCTGTGGATTAAGCCGCGACAACATGCCCGCGCTGTTTGAAGGCAGTGAGATTACCGGTACGCTGTTGCCGTCGGTGGCGCAGGCGTGGAACATTCCCGCAGTACCCGTGGTGGCCGGTGGCGGCGATAACGCGGCGGGCGCAGTGGGTGTGGGTATGGCCAATGCCGGCCAGGCGATGCTGTCGCTTGGCACATCAGGCGTCTATTTTGCCGTCAGTAATGGCTTCCTCAGCAAACCGGAAAGTGCAGTGCACAGTTTCTGCCATGCGCTACCGGGTCGTTGGCATCTGATGTCGGTGATGTTAAGCGCCGCATCCTGCCTTGACTGGGCAGCAAAACTGACCGGGCTAGGCGACGTTCCGGCCTTGCTGGCGGCGGCAGAAACGGTGGATAAAAACGCCGAGCCGGTGTGGTTCCTGCCGTACCTGTCCGGGGAGCGGACTCCGCATAACAACCCGAATGCCAAAGGCGTCTTTTTCGGGCTGACGCATCAGCATGGCCCGGCAGAGTTAGCGCTGGCGGTACTGGAAGGCGTGGGCTTTGCGCTGGCTGACGGAATGGACGTGGTGCATGAATGCGGTATCACGCCGAAAAGCGTGACCCTGATTGGCGGTGGCGCGCGCAGCGCATACTGGCGACAAATGCTGGCAGATATCAGCGGCATTGCCCTTGAATATCGTACCGGCGGTGACGTCGGCCCTGCGTTGGGCGCGGCCCGTCTGGCGCAGTTGGCGATGCACCCTGACATTCCGGTGACTGAACTCTTGCCGCAGCTGGCACTCGAGCAAATGCACCAGCCGGATGCAGCCAAAAATGCCGCGTATGCCCCGCGTCGTGACGTCTTCCGTCAACTGTATCAGCAATTAAAACCGCTGATGTCCTGAATGCGCGGATAGCTGTCCTTTTTTGACCTTAGCAAGACGCCTTTTCGTGGCCGCAATGGTTTTATACCGACACGAAAAGGCGTCTGACTATGTCCCGCACCGCCCTGATTAACATTGATACCCAGCAGTCTTTCGAACAGCGTCCGTTCTGGCAGACTGCCGATTTACCGGCGTTTCAGGCCACAATGCTGAAGCTGATTTCAGGCTGCTTGCAGCATAATATTCCGGTGGTCGACATTTTCCACGTCGATGACCAGGGGCCGTTTTCTCTTGAAAGCGGCTTCGTCAAACCAATGTCTTTTTTGCGCCATCAACCCGATGTCATTTTTCATAAACACGTCCATAACGCGTTTACCGACACTGGCCTCGATTTCTGGCTGCGCAGTCGCGATATCAATCACCTGATTATCTGTGGGCTGCGCACCGAACAGTGCTGCGAAACCACCACGCGCGTGGCGTCCGATCTCGGTTATCAGGTGACGTTTGTCACCGAGGCTACGCTGACCTTTCCGATGACGCATAAAGGCGTTACGCTGGATGTTGAGACGCTGCGCCACCGCACGGAAACCGTGCTGGAAGGGCGTTTCGCCACCGTCAAAACCGTAACGGAGACGCTTGAATCGCTATGACTACCGATGTCTGGTTCGTGATGCTGCCTGGCGTGCTGTCGCTTGATATGACCGGCCCGGCAGAGACTTTTGTGCTGGCGGGCGATGCGTTTCGCCTGCATTACATCGGGCCAGACGCGCAGGTGCCGACCTCTATCGGCATGACGATGGGCAACATTCAGCCGCTGCCGGAAACGCTTCCGGTGGGAAGTCTGCTGGTGCTGCCCGGCGTGTGCGATTCAAACCACTACTTTTCCACTCCGCAGGCTGAGTTGGTGCGCCGCTGGCTGACGCGCCAACAGCCCTTGCTACACGCCGGGAAAATCACCCTGATGTGCGTATGTTCCGGTTCGCTGCTGGCGGCGAAAGCCGGGCTGCTGCACGGCGTGCAGTGCACCACTCATCATGACGTGATTACGCGACTGAAGGCCGCCGCACCAGGCGCGATGGTCAAAGAGAACCGAATTTTTATTGAAGATAAGGGCATCTGGACCAGCGCCGGGATCACATCCGGTATCGACCTGGCCCTGCATCTGATAAACCGGCTGTATGGCCCGGAGCGGGCGATGGCGGTGGCACGAGAAATGGTGGTGTGGTTCCGCCGTTCCGGCGACGATCCGCAGCTTTCACCCTGGCTGCGCTATCGCAACCATCTGCATCCGGCGATTCATCGTGCGCAGGATGCGCTTACCGCGGCCCCGCAGCACGCGTGGGCGCTGGTGGATATTGCCGCGCGGGCGCACGTCACCCCGCGCCATCTGACGCGGTTGTTCAAACAGCATCTGGGCGTCAGCGTGCGGGATTATCTCGAACAGCTTAGGCTGGCGCTGGCAGAGCAGCGGTTGTTGCAGGGAAGTGGCGTCGAGCAGGCGGCACAGGCGGCGGGCTTTACCTCTGCCCGCCAGCTGCACCGCGCCCGTCAGCGGGCGTTAGCTGACCAGGCGGCGGGTGTCGATTCGCTGAATCAGCATTGAAAGCAGCAGGCTGCCCGCCAGCGTCGCGCAGAAAATCCACACAATATCCACCAGTGGCCAGCTTTTAAGCTCCAGACCGCTGGAACGCAGCGCGTGAATGACCAGCGCATGAAAACCGTAAATCCCGAGCGAATGCTGTGAAATGGTGCGTAATCCCGGTAGTTCGCGGCCATTTAGCGTGTTTTTCACCAGTGTTAGCAGCGTGACGGCGCAGATGAACACCATCGGCCCGGCATACAGATACCAGGTATCGGCGAAGTTGCCGCGCCATTTCAGTTCGTGCAGCGTTCCGCGTGAGATAACCCACACCGAGGCGGCGAACAGCGCGGCGCACAGCAGCGTCAGCGGTTTTTTGTCGGTGTCCATCATCCCCAGCGCGCGGCCCAGCAGGCCATACAGCACGTAATAAAACGTGTCGCCGTCGATGTATAAATTCACCGGCAGCCATTGAAAACTCCCGGTTTTCAGCGGCACGGTATTTGGGTTCGCCACGATGCCGAGCACAATCATCAGCGCCAGCAACATCCAGCCATTAACACTTTTGACCTGAATCAGCGGCGAAAGCAGGTAAATCACGAAAATCGCGAAGAAAAACCACAGGTGATAGAACACCGGCTTCTGCAGCAAATATTTCAGTGATAGCTCAGCATTGATGTGTGTAAACAATAGGATATATGCCAACGCTACCGTGCTGTAGAACAGCAAACACAGGCCGATGCGCAGGAAGTGACGTGGCTCAGCGCTGCGTTCACCAAAAAACAGATACCCGGAAATCATGAAAAATAGCGGGACGCTGACCCGAGAAGCGGAGTTCAACAGGTTGGCGATATCCCAGTTGAGCGGGCTAATGCTGTGGGCGTTGGTGATATACCAGGTTGTAGTGTGGATCATCACCACCATCAGGCAGGCAATCCCTCGCAGGTTGGTAATCCAGCTAATCTTTCCCGACATCGGTTCCTCAATAATAGGGTGATAAAAAAGTGTGACCTGTGAGTGTAGCCGCTGTCGGCAGGGAAAAATCCGATTTTGCGCGCCTGGCTTGTCGACAAGGGAACGTATTCGCAGAATGCGTGGTCAGAAAATGCATCTCGTCTTAAAAATGACAATAACAGGCAAAGAATAAGGCCGTAATTAAAAATGATGATCAAGTCTGTCATGCCCTTGCTGGTGGTCACGTTGCTGGCAGGATGCAGTACCCAAAAGGCACCCGAACAAAAAGCGCAGCGCGCAAAAGTGGACCCGACAAGCTCGCTCAATATGGAGCACTTGTGTAAGGACAAAGCGGCGGAGCGGTATAATACCGGCGCCCGGAGCGTCGACGTGACAGATTTCGAGCAGTTCCAGGGAAGCTACGAGCTGCGAGGCTTTACGCCACATAAAGAGAGTTTCGTCTGTTCTTTCGATGCAGACGGCCAGTTTTTACACCTTTCGATGCGCTGAGTGGCGGCGATGGCGGGGGGAAAAGTCTGACGTTTCCCCAATATTCCCTCAATTTTCCGCAAACAACTTCCATTCATACTGTATATCTCGCATCCAGCGGGTATACTTGATCCTTCCTTAAATCCACACGTATCCAGCACGAAAAAATATGCAAAAGTTTGATACCAGGACTTTCCAGGGCCTGATCCTGACCTTACAGGATTACTGGGCTCGTCAGGGCTGCACCATTGTTCAACCACTGGACATGGAAGTAGGCGCTGGCACCTCCCATCCGATGACCTGTCTGCGCGCGCTGGGCCCAGAGCCGATGGCCACTGCTTATGTGCAGCCGTCCCGCCGCCCGACCGACGGTCGTTATGGCGAAAACCCGAACCGCTTACAGCACTATTACCAGTTCCAGGTGGTGATTAAGCCATCGCCGGACAACATTCAGGAGCTGTACCTCGGGTCTCTGAAAGAGCTGGGTATGGACCCGACCATTCACGATATTCGCTTCGTGGAAGACAACTGGGAAAACCCTACGCTGGGTGCCTGGGGTCTCGGCTGGGAAGTGTGGCTGAACGGCATGGAAGTGACGCAGTTCACTTATTTCCAGCAGGTTGGCGGTCTCGAGTGTAAGCCGGTTACCGGCGAAATTACCTATGGTCTGGAACGTTTGGCCATGTACATTCAGGGCGTAGACAGCGTTTACGACCTTGTCTGGAGCGACGGCCCGCTGGGTAAAACCACCTACGGCGACGTGTTCCATCAGAACGAAGTGGAGCAATCCACTTACAACTTCGAATACGCGGATGTCGACTTCCTGTTCTCCTGCTTCGAGCAGTATGAGAAAGAAGCGCAACAGCTGCTGGCGCTGGAAAACCCGCTGCCGCTGCCTGCCTACGAGCGTATTCTGAAGGCCGCTCACAGCTTTAACCTGCTGGATGCGCGTAAAGCCATCTCCGTCACCGAGCGTCAGCGCTACATTCTGCGCATTCGCACCTTGACCAAAGCGGTGGCTGAAGCCTATTACGCTTCCCGTGAAGCCCTTGGCTTCCCGCTGTGCAACAAGAATAAATAAGAGGCGGCCATGTCTGAAAAAACTTTCCTGGTGGAAATCGGCACCGAAGAGCTGCCACCAAAAGCCTTGCGCAGCCTGGCGGAATCTTTTGCTGCGAACGTTACTGCGGAACTCGATAACGCAGGTCTGGCTCACGGCAACGTTGAGTGGTTTGCGGCTCCGCGTCGTCTGGCGCTGAAAGTTGCCGCGCTGGCAGAATCTCAGCCCGATCGCGAAGTCGAAAAACGAGGTCCTGCCGTGTCTGCTGCCTTCGATGCAGAAGGCAAACCGAGCAAAGCGGCTGAAGGCTGGGCGCGTGGCTGTGGAATCACCGTTGACCAGGCCGAGCGCATGGTCACTGATAAAGGTGAATGGCTGCTGTACCGTGCGCATGTGAAAGGCGAAAGCGCCGAAGCGCTGCTGCCGAACATGATTGTCACGTCCCTGGGTAAACTGCCTATTCCGAAACTGATGCGCTGGGGCGCGTCCGACGTGCAGTTCGTGCGTCCGGTTCACACCGTGACCCTGTTGCTCGGCGATAAAGTCGTCCCCGCGAAAATTCTGGGCATCGATTCCGATCGCGTTATTCGCGGTCACCGCTTTATGGGCGAGTCGGAATTCACCATCGATAACGCCGATCAGTACCCGCAGATCCTGCTGGAACGCGGCAAAGTCATGGCGGATTACGAATCACGTAAGGCCAAAATCAAAGCCGATGCAGAAGATGCTGCGCGTAAAATCGGTGGTAACGCCGATCTGAGCGAAAGCCTGCTGGAAGAAGTCACTTCGCTGGTCGAATGGCCGGTGGTGCTGACGGCGAAATTCGAAGAGAAATTCCTCGCTGTTCCGTCTGAAGCGCTGGTGTACACCATGAAGGGTGACCAGAAGTATTTCCCGGTATACGGCAACGACGGCAAACTGCTACCGAACTTTATTTTCGTCACCAACATCGAATCGAAAGATCCGGTGCAGATTATTTCCGGTAACGAGAAAGTGGTTCGCCCGCGTCTGGCGGATGCGGAGTTCTTCTTCAACTCCGACCGTAAAAAGCGTCTGGAAGATCATTTGCCGCGTTTGCAGACCGTGCTGTTCCAGCAACAGCTGGGCACACTGCGTGATAAAACTGACCGCATTCAGGCCCTGGCGGGCTGGATTGCTGGCCAGATTGGCGCTGACGTTAACCACGCGGCCCGCGCGGGCCTGCTGTCCAAGTGCGACCTGATGACCAACATGGTGTTCGAGTTTACCGACACCCAGGGCATCATGGGCATGCACTATGCGCGTCACGATGGTGAAGCCGAAGACGTAGCCGTTGCGCTGAACGAACAGTATCAGCCACGTTTTGCGGGCGATGATCTGCCGTCCAACCCGGTCGCGTGCGCGGTGGCGATTGCCGATAAGATGGATACCCTCGCGGGCATCTTCGGTATCGGCCAGCACCCGAAAGGCGACAAAGATCCGTTCGCACTGCGTCGTGCGGCGCTGGGCGTGCTGCGTATCATCGTTGAGAAGAACCTCAATCTTGACCTGCAAACCCTGACCGAAGAAGCGGTGCGCCTGTACGGTGACAAGCTGACCAACGCCAAGGTTGTCGATGAAGTTATCGACTTCATGCTCGGCCGTTTCCGCGCGTGGTATCAGGACGAAGGTTACACCGTCGACACCATTCAAGCGGTGCTGGCGCGTCGTCCGACCCGTCCGGCTGATTTCGATGCCCGCATGAAAGCCGTGTCGCACTTCCGTTCTCTGGACGAAGCCGCTGCGCTGGCTGCTGCCAACAAGCGTGTTTCCAACATTCTGGCGAAGTCTGATGAAACGCTGAACGACGTCGTTCACGCCTCGGTGCTGAAAGATGCGGCGGAAATCAAGCTGGCGACGCACCTGGTCGTTCTGCGCGATAAACTGCAACCGTTCTTCGATGAAGGCCGTTACCAGGATGCGCTGATTGAACTGGCCTCACTGCGCGAGCCGGTGGACGAGTTCTTCGAGAGCGTAATGGTTAATGCCGACGAGAAAGACGTGCGTATCAACCGTCTGACGCTGCTCAGCAAGCTGCGCGAACTGTTCCTGCAGGTAGCGGATATTTCCCTGCTGCAGTAATCGGTTATACGTCTCAAGCAACCCGCCGAAAGGCGGGTTTTTTTGCTGATAAAGTTCTAAAGCGCCCGGCGGCGCTACGCTTGCCAGGCCTACGTTCCGTCCAGTGCCTTGATGTTGTCGGCCCTATACGCGTCTGCTCATTAGTACGCTCCCTCCAGAAAGACGATCCCGTCCTCCGTTTTCAGCCAACGCGGCGCTTTCAGCGTTCCGGCGAAATAGAACACCAGTTGATACAGTAAATCACGGATTGTCCGTTCGGTTTTTGTCGCCAGCGAACCGCTCAGCAATAGCTGGGTTAAAGCCTGACAGTAATCGCCTGGCTGGTCGGCCGCACAGCGCCATTTTCTGCGCCGGATCGTCGCATTCCACTATCACTTCCACGAAACGTTCGCAGTTGTCTGCCAGTTCGGTGAAATCGGTTGTAGATGTAAACGGCACGGTAAATAGCATGTCACCAGTGAAGTCGTTCAGGGTTCCAATCCCGACACCTGATGTGCAGGTGCGAAGCGACAATACTGCTGACCGAAATCGGCGACAACGTTTTTCCACTATGTTGTTGTGGATATTATCATTTCCTGAAGCGTGTTCGCAAAACTCACCTTTAAACTATCGTCTGTGTTGTTATTGCGTGACGGCAAACTTTGGGTTTGCTATTACCAGAACCGGATGTGAGGCCAACGCACTCTGGCAGAGACTGAATTGCCATCTGTGTGAATTTTGCGCATACTAATGACATGTGCATTTTACACGTGTAATTGAGGTCTTTTATGCCAGGAATGAGTGTTCGACATAAAAAAACAGTCAGCGTGACCCTGGATCCAGCATTACTTCAGCAGGCCCGCGAGGCCGGTATCAACCTGTCGGCAGTCCTGACTGCGGCACTGCAACATGAGATAAGTGCTTCTGGGGCTGAACGTTGGAAACAAGAAAACAGAGCTGGCCTGCAGGAACTCAATCGTATAACCGATGAACAGGGCTTGCTGTCGGATGATTACAGGACGTTTTAATCATGCAATATGTCGTCTACCGTAATAATGGAAATAATCTGGTATACCCTTTTTTGCTGGATGTTCAGAGCGACATCATCGAGGAACTCACTACCCGGGTCGTTATCCCCTTGTATCCGCTGAGCCGACTCACGACGAAACCGGTCAGACGCCTGACACCGATCCTGAACATTGAAGGTAATGATTATCTGGTGATGACCCACGAAATGGCCAGTATCCGTCTGACCCAGATAGGTGACGAGGTGATGAATGCGAGACCCTACCGGCAGACCATCAAAAATGCGCTGGATTTCATCTTTGACGGCTTCTGAGCATTGATCAAAACAGAATTTACTGGCCAGTATTTAACCTTGAAACCCTTCCCTCATTGCGGGTATGCTGTGTCCCGACTTTTCTCTTCTCTCTGGAGCGCATCCCGAAAATGAACAATCACGACTGATGAATTCGACCCTGGCATAACGCAAACGCGTTGGCGGGGATGGTTTTTGATTTCATTCAGGAGTGCTTATGGCTCATTTTTGTGCGCAATCCCCTGCGTTTATTTTGCATCAGGTCACCTGTCAGTTTGCGACGGGCGATATTCTTTTTGGTCCTGTTGATCTCTCGCTTGAGCGTTCGCTTTGCGGCTTAGTTGGGCGTAACGGCAGCGGGAAAACGCGCCTGTTGCAGCTGCTTGCAGGCGTCGAAATACCTGCCCACGGACATATCGAACACTTTTCCACGGTGGCATATGTCGCTCAGCAACCGCTGCTTTCCGCGCACAGTACGCTGGCGGATTTACTCGGGCTGACGGCGATATTTTCCTCCCTGGGCCGCGTGAACGACGGCGAGATGCAGCCGGAAGACAGCGATGTGCTCGACGGTCACTGGGATATTGCGGAGCGCCTGAGTGCGGCGTTTGCCGCGTTGTCGCTTCCCGAGTTTGACGCGTATCGTCCGGCTTCATCTCTGAGCGGTGGCGAACGCGTGAAAGCGTTACTGTGCGCCGCATTCCTTTCCGGGGCCGATTATCTGTTGCTCGACGAGCCGACTAACCATCTGGATAGCGCCGGGCGGGCATGGTTATACCAGCAGCTTGCACAGTGGCGCGGCGGGGCGCTGATTGCCAGTCACGATCGCGAATTACTGGCGCAGGTGCCGCATATTCTCGAATTATCTGCCGGGAATTTGCGCCATTACGGCGGTAATTTTGAGGTGTATCAGCAGCAGCGAAAGGTCGAACAGCAGGCGGCACGTTCGGCGCTCGACCATGCGGCGACCGAGCGACGTCGTACCCGCGCCAGGTTGCAAAAGGAGCACGATAACAGCCAGCGGCGCTCTGCACAGACCCTTCGCACCGTGGATTCACTGAACATTGCCTCGTTTGAGCGAGTCGCCTACAAAGGTGCGGCCAAAGCCCGGCCAGGCACGCTGCGCCGTCAGCATCATGAACAAAACGAGGCGTTGAACGCGGCGGTTAATCAAGCGCGTGAACGCGTGGAAGATGAAATGCCGGTGATGATGACGCTGCCGGGCAACCACGTTGCAGCGGGTAAACAGGTGCTGGACGTTCACGATCTGATCCTGGCACATTCCTCGCTCGCGCCACTGAACTGGCGCATGGATGGTCCGATGCGCGTGGCGCTGCGTGGGCCAAACGGCTGTGGTAAAACCACGTTGCTGAAAACGCTTCTCGGGCTGGAGTCGCCGGTGAGTGGCAGCTGTAATTTGTCGGTGAATGCGGCCTGGCTCGATCAGCATCTGAGTCAGTTCAGTCTGTCGCTGTCGGTGATGGAGCATCTGAGTCTGGCGGATACCCCTCTGGAAGAAGGTGTGCTGCGCAGCCGCCTGGCCCAGCTACAGTTGACCGCCGAAAAGGTGGGTCTGCCGTTGTCATCATTAAGTGGCGGAGAACGCCTGAAAGCGGCGTTGGCCAGCGTATTATGGCGGCGAGAAGCGACACAACTTTTATTGTTGGACGAGCCCACCAATCACCTCGATTTGGCGTCGACACAGGCTATTGAAATGGCGTTGTCCGGTTTTCCGGGGGCGATGTTAGTCGTTTCACATGATGAGGCGTTTCTGCGGGGGCTGAAGCTGACTCACAGTCTGGAATGGCAGGATATGGGCTGGGTATTCACGGCGCTGTGATCAAAAACCCCCGCATTCGCGGGGGTAAAATAACAACGTTATTCCATAAGCTGTCTGCTTAATCGGGGATCAGCCTGGATCAGGCGCATCAACTTCAGCTCGGCAGGGGACGGTTTTTCTCGTCTCGATTCCCACTCATGTACCATCGCTACGCTGACGCCCATCGCGCGGGCAAAATCATCGATCTTCAAACCGGAGCCTTTACGCAGTTGCTCAAATTCGGTAAAGGCTGTGGGCTTTTGGGTCAGGGTCATTCTCTGTGAATCATCTTTGAAAACAATTTGTTCAAGACTACTAAGCAGTTCGTACATAGGATCTTTATTTGTCATTGAGAACTCCTCTTTACCCGTCATACTTCCAGCCGCAGGTGCGTTGACTATTTCTGCTCACCCCAGTCACTTACTGGAGTAAGCGCCTGGGAATTCTCAGATTTGCCGCCATCCTGCAACTCGAACTATTTAGGGTATACATCTCACAGTGGGCACGTGAACAACAAGAGCTCATTAAGGATAGTCAGTAAAAAGGGTGAAGGGTGGTAACGGGAGTGACTATTCGTGCGATGTTTTTTGCCTGACCCGATTCAGCCTTTCGTATTATTCGACTAATTATTTGATAAAGAGACGGGAAAGTTATTCAGCACAATTTTTGTAAATCGTAAGTAAACATGTGGCAAAAGACGGGCGTTGCCACCCGCCGTTTGCCCGTCAGGCCTTTTGTGTCGCCTTGCTAACCGGAGTGACAGTGTTTTCAGCCGAGCGATCGGTTTTGGTCATGGCGTATTTCACCATCAGCGCAGTGGCGGACAGCAGCGCGGGGATCGCCAGCAGCATGAAAATGGTTTCAAACGACAGCTGCGCCTGCATCAGGAATACCCCGCTGAAAGCCCCGAGAATACCGCCGAAACGTCCAATGCCTAACATCCATGCCACGCCCGTGGCCCGGCCCTGAGTCGGATAGAACCCAGCCGCCAGCGCGGGCATCGAAGACTGCGCCCCGTTCATGATGCTGCCTGCGACGAATACCATCACCCCCATCAGCGCCAGGCTGCTGGTGGAGAATCCGACCAGACAGACGAATATGCCGGTCAGCAACCAACCCACCGCGACCACTTTGTTGGGGTTAAATTTGTCCATCAGCGCCCCGAGTATCAGTACGCCAATTCCGCCACCGAGTGGGAACAGGGCTGTGATGATCGATGCCTGGCGCATGGTGGCACCGGTTTCGCGGATAAGCAGCGGTAGCCAACTGGTCAGTAAATAGAAAATCAGCAAACCCATGAAGTAGGTCAGGCACAGCATTACCGTACCGAGCGCGTAGCGTGGTGAGAAAATCACACCCAGCGCTGATTTATCCTGCACTCCGCCCGCTTCGTGCAGCACAAAGTGCGTGTCGGTGGCGATCGGAGCAATGCGACGCAGAATGGTTGCCACCTTCTGTTGAGATTTGTTTTTCGCCACCAGATAACGCACCGATTCCGGCAGCAGAAAAATAAGCACAACCGCCAGCACCAGCGGCATCACGCCGCCGAGGATCAGCACGCTTTGCCAGCCATACTGCGGAATTAACCACGCGGAGATAAACCCGCCGAGCGAGGAACCGATGGGGAAACCGACGAACATCAGATTCACCAGCAAAGAGCGGCGGCGTTCCGGGGCATATTCGCTCATCAGCGTGGCGGCGTTTGGCATGGCGGCACCGAGGCCAAGCCCGGTGAGGAAGCGCAGCAGCGTTAGCTGGTTGAGGCTGGTCGCCGCGGCGGTCAACAAGCTGAAGCCGCCAAAGATCAGAATGGAGAGGATCAGCACTTTTTTACGACCAATGCGGTCGGCCATTGGACCTGCGGTCAGCGCTCCGACAGCCAGCCCAACCAGCGCAGCGCTCATTACTGGGCCTAAAGCAGATTTCTGCACGCCCCATTCCTGCACGAGGTCAGAGGCGATAAAGCCGATAATAGCGGTGTCAAAACCGTCCATCGCCACGGTAATGAAGCACAGCACGAGGATCATCCACTGGTATTTCGTGAAGGGATTCTCGTTGATAAAGGCCTGGATATCGGTTGTTGTCTTTGTCATATCGCGATTCCTGGAAGGTAAGTTGTGCGATTATCGAACGTAAATCCGTTATTCGTTCATCAATCAAACCATCAGGATGCTTTTTCGACAACGTGCTGGCCGGGGGAAGCGTGCGATTATCGTACGCGGGGCTGACATCAGCGCCAAAAAAAAGAAGAAATACCTATTGATTCATTATGTTATAGACATAAGTGCGTGAGCTGACAAAATCATTAATTGTGATATGGGCAACAAATAATTAACATCCTTCGTGAGTGAGGAAAGCGTGCGACTTTTCCTAACGTGAATGAAGGAAAGGGTATCCTGCAAGGCTTGCGTCGACTATCCTTGTCAGCGTCAGGCACGTGTGTGCCAGTTTGCGCTTTTTTTTGGCTGAAGGAGTATGAAAATGGCGACAGGAAAGTCCTGCTCTCGCTGGTTTGCGTCTGTTGCGGCGTTATTGATGGTAGTTAGCCTGAGTGGGTGTTTCGATAAAGAAGGCGATCAGCGTAAAGCGTTCATCGACTTCCTGCAAAATTCCGTGATGCGTAGTGGCGAACGTTTGCCAACGCTGACCACCGATCAGAAAAAACAATTTGGTCCGTTCGTTTCCGATTACGCAGTGATTTACGGTTATTCTCAGCAGGTGAGCCAGGCGATGGACGCCGGTTTACGTCCGGTTGTAGACAGCGTGAATGCGATTCGTGTGCCACAGGATTACATGACTCAGCGCGAACCGCTTCGTCAGGCTAATGGCGCGCTGGGTGTGTTGAGCCAGCAGCTGGAAAACGCCAAAATGCAGGCGGACGGTGCGCATTCGGCACTGAAACAGGCTGACGATCTGAAGCCGGTCTACGACCAGGTTTACAATAAAGTCGTGACCCTGCCAGCGAACGCAATGCAGCCGCTGATCCCTGCCGCACAGATCTTCACCCAGCAGCTGGTGCAGATTGGTGATTTCGTGGCACAGCAAAATACCCAGGTAAGCTTCGTGGCCAACGGAATTCAGTTCCCGACGTCTCAGCAGGCGAGCCAGTACAATACGCTGATTGGCCCTCTGGCCGCTCAGCACCAGGCGTTTAATCAGGCCTGGAGCGCGGCGGTTAACGCCACGCGTTAAGCATGAAAACCGGGTGGCGTCCTGTCACCCGGTCTCTTTCTCATTTCACCTGCGGGTTCACGCAGTTCTTCTCAATCTTTCCGTTTAACGCATCAATCAGATTATCGACCGCCGTGGCCGCCATGTTGTAGCGCGTCTCATGGGTGGCAGAACCGATATGCGGCAGCGCCACGACATTGGGCAGCTTGAGCAATTCTGACGAAACCGGCAGCGGTTCCTGCTCGAACACATCCAGGCCCGCCGCATGAATTTCGCCTGCTTTTAACGCGGCGATTAATGCGTTTTCATCTACCACCTGGCCTCGTCCGGCGTTAATGAAAATGGCCGATGACTTCATTTTGGCAAACTCGGCGGCACCGAAAAGATGACGGGTTTCGTCGGTCAGCGGCAGGATCGAACAGACAAAATCCGCTTCCTGAAGCAGGGTGTCGAGGTCGCAATGGCGCGCGTTAAAGCGCTCATCCGCCTCTTTATGCTGACGTCGCGCGTTGTACAAAACCGACATGCCGAAACCGAAATGCGCGCGCTGCGCCAGCGCCAGGCCAATGCGGCCCATCCCGACAATACCTATGGTTTTGTGGTGCACGTCGGTGCCAAACCAGTCCGGGCCAATGCCTTTGGTCCATTCACCTGCTTTCACACGTTCGGCCACTTCGACCACCCGGCGCGCGCTGCTCAGGATCAACGCCATCAGCGTATCGGCCACGGTTTCGGTCAGCGCGGTCGGGGTGTGCATCAGCAATACGCGGCGGGCATTCAGCGCATCGACATCGAAATTGTCGTAGCCGACGGAAATGGTGGAAGTGGCACGCAGGGCGGGCATGTTATCCAGCAGTGCCGCGTCCACTTTTTCGCTTGAGCCAAGCAGGCCCACGGCATTTTTGAACGTGTCGGCGTGATCCTGAACGGTATCCGCGTCCAGGTTCGGCACTTTGGTGACCGAAAAATGGGTCTCAAGGCGGCGTTGCAAATCGTCAGGTAATGATTTGTAGAGAATGACGGACGGTTTCATTCCTTTCTCCAGATAAAGGGTTTAAGCGTGGCGTGCGCCGACGGGAAGCTTCTGATTATTAGCAGGCTTAACAATTAAAGTCAGCCACACTGAGACGAAAAGTGCCACCCCCATAAATATGTAGGAGGCAGACGGCGTGCCGGTTGCCCCGTTGAGGTAGCCAACAAACCAGGAGCCGAAGAACGAGCCGAGCGCACCCATGCTGTTGATCAGCGCCATTGCGCCACCGGCTACATTACGTGGCAACATCTCTGGCACAATGGCGAAGAACGGCCCGTACGGGGCGTACATCGCGGCGCCTGCAATCACCAGCAGACTGTAGGATATCCAGAAATGATCGGCCCCGACGGCCCAGGAACCAATAAACGCCAGGCCGCCAATCAGCAGTAATGGCCAGACGAACAGCTTACGGTTTTGCATCTTATCGGAGGCCCAGGATGCGAGGATCATGGCGATGGTAGCGGCCAGATACGGCACCGCCGACAGCCAGCCCACTTCCACCATTCCTAAGTTTTCACCGCCGCTGCGGATAATGGATGGCAGCCACAGCACGAAACCATACACCCCGATGCTCCAGGCGAAATATTGCAGGCACAGCAGAATGACGTTCCGCGAGCGGAAGGCTTCGCCATAGTTACGCACGGCTTTGATACCCTGCTGCTCCTGATTGAGCTGTGCCTGCAACGCAGATTTTTCTGCTTCAGACAGCCAGCCTACCTGTGTGGGTTTGTCTTTCACCAGCACCCACCAACAGAAAGCCCAGATGACCGCCGGGATGCCTTCAAAGATAAACATCTCGCGCCAGCCGAAGGACTGAATCAGATAGCCTGACACCACCGACATCCACAGCACTGTCACCGGGTTGCCGAGGATCAGGAAGGTGTTGGCGCGTGAGCGTTCAGATTTAGTAAACCAGTTGCTGATGTAAATCAGCATCGCTGGCATCACCGCGGCTTCGACCACACCCAGAATAAAGCGGATCGCCGCCAGCATTGGGATATTACTAACCATCCCGGTCAGCGAGGCACAGCCGCCCCACAGGATCAGGCACACAAAAATCAGTTTGCGCACACTGCGGCGTTCGGCGTACATCGCCCCGGGGATCTGGAAGAAGAAATAGCCGAGGAAAAACAGCGCGCCGAGCAGCGAGGACACGCCTTTGGTGATGCCGAGGTCGTCGTTGATCCCCGCGGCGGAGGCGAATGAGAAGTTGGCGCGGTCGAGATACGCCAGGCTGTACGTGATAAATACGATGGGCATGATGTACAGCCAGCGCCTGGTGGCAGGATTTGAACGGTTCATAAGCGTGCCTCTGTTGCTGAGGAAATGGCTACCGCAGTATGTAGGGTACAGGGTAGCGTTCGTTGTTTGGGGGTTTCGGTTGCTGCCGTTCGGTATGTTGTAAAGGGATTACCCGGCCTCGCCGAGCGCTTCCCGGGTGGGTAATCCTTCGCTGTCGCCCTGGACCTGAATCGCCAGAGAACCAATTTTGTTACCGCGTGCGACCGCCTGCGGCAGGGTTTTGCCCTCCAGCAGGGCACTGATCATGCCGACGGCGAAGCCATCGCCTGCCCCCACGGTATCGACGACGTTTTCTACTTTTTCGGCGGTTACGGTGCCATGCTCGCCATCCGCGCTCTGGTACCACGCGCCGTCGGCCCCGGTTTTAATCACCACCGCTTTTACGCCACGGCTCAGGTAAAAATCAGCAATGCCTTCCGGCGTGCGCTGTCCGGTCAGAATGAATCCTTCTTTCAGCCCCGGTAATACCCAGTCGGCCTGGCAGGCGAGATGATTCAGTTTCTCGACCATTTCCGCTTCGCTTTTCCACAGCACCGGACGCAGGTTTGGGTCAAAAGAGAGTGTTTTCCCGGCGCGTTTCATGGCGTTCGCTGCGTGATCGAGTAGTTCGTAGGCGCTGCCAGATAACGCCGCCGCCACGCCGCTAAGGTGCAAATGACGGGCTGACAGAAAATGCGCGGAATCGAAATCGTCTTTGCTGAGATGGCTGGCGGCGGAACCTTTGCGGAAGTATTCCACAATGGGATCGGTTCCATTTTCGACTTTAGATTTCAGCTGAAAACCGGTGGGATAACGCCCGTCGACGGTGACACCTGCGCTATCAATGCCTTCCTGTTTGAGTGAGTCCAGCACGAACTCGCCGAAGCTGTCATCGCCCACCCGGCTGACCCAACTGACGCTAAGTCCGAGCCGCGCCAGACCGGTAGCGACATTCAGCTCTGCCCCAGCCACGCGTTTGATAAACGACTCAACCTGGCTGAGCGGCCCGGTTTTCTGGGCGACAAACATCGCCATGGCTTCACCGATAGTGATCACATCCCGTGTCTGATTCATGCTTATTCCTCGCGTAACCAGCGAACATAGCGACGGGTGACGGCCACCAAATCGTCGCCTTCAAGCGGAAATTCGATACCGCGCGGTACGTTGTCAGGCAAGGCATTGAGCAGGGCAGCCCAGCGCGGATTGTCGTCCGGGGTTATCGCCCGCCAGCCGTCATGGTGCGGTTCGGCAGCTTTGACGTGAACGTATCCCACGCTCGGTGCCAGCAATTGTGCGGCCTGTTCCGGAGAATCGCCCAGCCACAGCCAGTTGCCCATATCAAACGTCAGACGAATCGGTAACGCCTGTACGCGTACGGCGGCCTGGAAGCGTTGCATCGGAGCCAGCTTTCCGCAGTCGGTCTGGTCGTTTTCAATCACCAGCGCCACCGGGCTGTCGGCCAGAATGGCGCGCAGAGTTTCCAGCGTGGCAGGCTGAGTGAAATGCCCCAGAGAGAGTTTCAGCCAGGCGGCGTTCAGAACCTGGGCTTCCAGAAGCAATGAGCGGAGATTGGGATTCAGACTGCCGTCGGTTTCAAACAGCCCTTGCGGCGCGGAATAGCAGGCCATCAGGTTGTGCTGAGATATGTCAGCCGCCAGCTGTGGCAGGGCGTCGATCTCCTGCGGGGCAAACAGTTCTCGGCGGATTTCGACGCCGTCGGCACCAGCCGCTGCAATGATGGAGAGCACGCCGCGCTGCCCTCCGAGGGTCATCACGCAGTCACGGCCGTAGGCAGCCGTTACGACGATGATTTTTCTTGCCATCCGGGACTCCAGAGCGAAATAAGAATGGGTTTCTCTGTATTACGCTAGATGGAACCGGTTCCAAAGAAAAGGCAACGTTGTCTAATTTATGATCGTCATCACAGGGTAATTAGCGGCTGGTGGATCCTCGGACGATCAGTTCGCCGGAGAAAACCTGCTCGCGGATCGGGTCAGTGCTGCCTTCGATCCGGCGTACCACCTGCTCTACAGCGGCATAGCCGATTTTCCAGGTAGGCTGTTTGAGGGTGGTAATACCCACACCCGCCAGCTCTGCCCATTCAAGTTCGTCAAAACCGAGCAGGCCGATATCGCTGCCCCAGTGCAGGTCAAGGCGTTTGAGCGACCGTGCCACCTGCAACGTCAGTGCGCCGTTGGCGGAAATCACGGCTTTGCGCATTCCGCGATGCGTGGCGTGGAACTGACGCAGCGCGTTATCGATGAGTGCACCGTCGTTCAGTGGCACTTCGGCGTTTTCAGCGCTGATGCCCGGATAGCGAGCCAGCGTCGTGCGAAAGGCGGTCAGGCGTTCGCGTCGGGTGTTGACGCTCCCGAGCGGTTCGCTGAGAAAAAGCAGCGCTTCAAACCCCTGCTCGACGAGGTGTTCGGTGGCGGTAGTGGCGGCCTGGGTGTTATCCAGCCCGACGACGTCGCAGGCAAAATCCGGAATTTTTCGGTCAATCAGGACCATCGGCAGGGCCGACTGTTGCAGACGACTCAGGCCTTCTTCGTGCATTCCCACGGCATTAACCACGATTCCTTCGACCTGATAACTGCGCAGTAAATCGAGATAGTGTCGTTCCTGATCCACTTCGTTATTGGTGTTACAAACCAACGGCGTAAACCCCTGTTCGCGACAGGCGGCTTCGATCCCGCTTAATACATTGACGGAATAGGGATTGGTGATATCGGCGATGATAAGTCCGATAAGGCGAGTGCGGCCATGCTTCAGGCCCCGCGCCATCAGGCTTGGACGATAGTCGAGTTCGGCAATAGCATGTTCGATTCGCGCCAGAAGGGCGTCTGAAAGTAGATGCTTTTCACCGTTAAGATAACGCGAAACGCTGGTCTTACCCGTTTTTGCCGCTTTCGCCACGTCGCTGATGGTGGCTCGCGCCTTGTTCGCCATGAGGGCTTCCTTCACCTGAATGTGTGAACACCTTAGCGTGAAAATAAGCGATGGCAAGCCGTTAATGCTGGAGCTGGTGGGCGTTTTCGTCGAAAACGTTGGCCGGGGCGGCGAAACCCTCCCCGGCACAACGATTACTGCAGCGGGCTGAGGGTGATTTCTACGCGACGGTTCTGCGCTTTCCCTTCGGCGGTGCTGTTGCTGGCGACAGGATTCGCTGGCCCCATTCCGTTGGTGCGGACGCGGTTCGCGGTGACGCCCTGAGTGATAAGGGCGCTGGCCACTGAATCGGCGCGCTGCTGTGACAGGCGCATGTTCAGGTCCTGACCGCCGGTGCTGTCGGTATAACCAACCACGTTAACTGCGGTTTTTTCGTACTCTTTCAATACCATCGCCACGCCGGTGAGGGTGTTTGCCCCGGCCGGTTTGAGGTTGGCGCTGCTGCTGTCAAAGGTTACGTTGTTCGGCATGTTCAGCACGATGTTGTCACCATTACGGGTGACGCTGACGCCTGTACCCTGCATTTTTTGGCGCAGTTTAGCTTCCTGAACGTCCATGTAATAACCGACGCCACCACCAACGGCGGCACCTGCTGCGGCACCAATCAGCGCGCCTTTTCCACGGTCTTTCTTCGACGAAGAAAGCATGCCGATACCCGCCCCCGCCAGCGCGCCAATGCCTGCGCCGATACCGGACTTGCCGGCTTCACGTTCGCCGGTGTAAGGGTTGGTGGTACAGCCTGAAAGGGCCAGCGCGCCGCTTACCATAGCGGCAATCATGATTACGCGTTTTTTCATCTTATTTCCTTAATCCTTTTTATTCTTTGCCACGGCGTCCGCGGCGGTTGATTATGACGCGTGATTGCTGGGAAAATTCCAGGAGCAATCTTTAAATTTGTAAATAAATTGAACACTGATGAAAAAATCAGCGTCGCAACACCTGCATCCGTTAACCAGGAGCCTGTTTTGGCCAACTCATCTGCAACAAAAACCATTCTGACCGCCGCCCACTGGGGGCCCATGCTGGTCGAAACCGATGGCGATACCGTGCTGGCATCTCGCGGTGCGCTTTCTGGGACATTTGAGAACTCGCTGCAAAGTGCGGTGCGTGATCAGGTGCACAGCAAAACGCGGGTCCGTTATCCGATGGTGCGTAAAGGTTTTTTGGCCACGCCGAACAGCCCACAGGGCGTACGCGGGCAGGATGAGTTTGTCCGGGTGAGCTGGGATGAGGCGCTGGATCTCATTCATGCCCAGCATCAACGTATCCGCGAAACACACGGCCCTGCATCGATTTTCGCAGGCTCCTACGGGTGGCGCTCTAACGGCGTGCTGCACAAAGCGGCGACGCTGTTACAGCGCTACATGAGCCTCGCGGGCGGTTATACCGGGCATCTGGGGGATTACTCCACCGGTGCGGCGCAGGCGATTATGCCGTATGTGGTCGGCGGCAATGAGGTGTATCAGCAGCAGACCAGCTGGCCGCTGATTCTGGAACATACTGACGTGGTGGTATTGTGGAGTGCGAATCCGCTGAATACCCTGAAGATTGCTTGGAACGCCTCCGACGAGCAGGGCATGACGTTCTTCGACACGCTGCGTAACAGCGGCAAGCGACTGATTTGCATCGATCCGATGCGTTCGGAAACCGTCGATTTCTTCGGGGAATCGATGGAGTGGCTGGCTCCGCACATGGGTACCGACGTGGCGCTGATGCTCGGCATTGCCCATACGCTGGTGGAAAATAACTGGCACGATACGACGTTCCTGGCACGCTGCACTACCGGCTACGCCCAGTTTGCTGAATATATGACCGGCGAGCGCGACGGCGTGGCGAAAACGGCCGAATGGGCGGCAGATATTTGCGGCATTGATGCGCCTAAAATCCGCGAACTGGCGGAAATTTTCCATCAAAACAGTACCATGCTGATGTCCGGCTGGGGTATGCAGCGCCAGCAGTTTGGCGAGCAGAAACACTGGATGCTGGTCACACTGGCAGCCATGCTCGGGCAGATTGGCACACCGGGCGGCGGTTTTGGTCTCTCTTATCATTTCTCCAACGGCGGAAATCCGACCCGACGTGCGGCGGTGCTGGCCTCGATGCAGGGCGGCGTCGCCAATGGCACTGATGCGGTGGATAAAATCCCGGTGGCGCGCATTGTCGAAGCGCTGGAAAACCCTGGCGCGCCGTATCAGCACAACGGCATGGACAGACACTTCCCGGACATCCGGTTTGTCTGGTGGGCGGGCGGCGCCAACTTTACCCATCATCAGGATACCAACCGCCTGATCCGCGCCTGGCAGAAGCCGGAACTGATCGTTATCTCAGAGTGTTTCTGGACCGCCGCCGCACGCCATGCAGACATCGTGCTGCCCGCGACCACCTCGTTCGAGCGCAACGATTTGACCATGACCGGGGATTACAGCAACCAGCATCTGGTGCCGATGAAACGCGTGGTCGCGCCACGCGATGAGGCGCGAGACGACTGGGAGGTGTTTGCCGAACTGAGCGAACGCTGGGAAGCGGGCGGGCGCGAGCGCTACACCGAAGGCAAAAGCGATCTGGAGTGGCTGGAAACCTTCTATGAGATTGCCGGGCAGCGCGGCGCGAGCCAGCAGGTGACGCTTCCCCCGTTCCAGCAATTCTGGGAAGCGAATCAGTTGATTGAGATGCCGGAGAGCGAGCAGAACGCGAAGTTCATCCGTTTCGCCGCCTTCCGTGAAGACCCGCATGCCAATCCGTTAAAAACCGATAGCGGTAAAATTGAAATTTATTCGCAGCGTATCGCGGGCTTCAATTACGCCGATTGCCCTGGACACCCGACCTGGCTTGAACCCGACGAGTGGCATGGTAATGCGCAAGCAGGGCAGTTACAGCTTTTGTCGGCGCATCCCGCACACCGTTTGCACAGCCAGCTGAATCACACGCGTCTGCGCGAGAAATACGCGGTGGCGGGGCGTGAGCCGCTGACGCTGCATCCTGACGACGCGAAAGCGCGTGGCATTGCCGACGGCGACCTGGTTCGCGTATGGAACGGGCGAGGGCAGGTTCTGGCGGGCGCGGTTGTGACAGAGGGCATTCGGGCAGGCATTATCTGTTTGCACGAAGGGGCGTGGCCGGATCTCGATAATCAGGCCGGGGGCATCTGTAAGAATGGCGCGGTAAACGTGCTGACGAAAGATCTCCCAAGCTCGAAGCTCGGCAACGGCTGTGCGGGAAATACCGCGCTGGCGTGGCTGGAGAAATACCACGGGCCAGCGCCCACGCTTACAGCATTCGATCCGCCTGCCAACGCATAATCCAGGTCGGTTGCCGGGTTTCATCCTGCCATGCGCTGTCCTGAATACGGAAACCCTGCGCATGGTAGAAATTCACCGCCCGGCTGTTTTTCTGGTACACCTCGAGGCTTAATTCCGGGTAGCGGTCGCAGACATACGCGAGCAGCGCCCGGCCAATGCCGCGTCCGATACAGGTGGGCGCGACAAATAGCGCGCCGACAAAGCGCTGGTCCATCACGCTGATAAACCCCTGCACCACACCATCCTCTTCCCACACCCACGTATGCGCGGCGGGCAGATACACATCGCGCACCAGCGGTTCGCTCTCATGCCAGTAGCTTTCCTCGATAAACGGATGCGCAAAAATAGTGCTATCCAGCCACAGCGTCAGCAGGGGTTGGCGGTCGCTATTTTGCCATTTGCGGATCATCGTCGCCTCCCGGATGGCAGAAACACGCGGTGACATGGTCGTTGACTAGCCCGCAAGCCTGCATAAAGGAGTAGCAGATAGTGGTGCCGACAAACTTAAAGCCGCGCTTTTTCAGTGCTTTCGACAGCGCATCCGACGCGGGCGTGCTGGTGGGGATTTCTGCCAGCGTCGCGGCACGCGTGGCCTGTGCATGGTTATCGACAAACGACCAGACGAAATCGGCAAACGGTTCACCGTTGGCTTCCATGGCAAGGAATGCGCGGGCGTTGCCAATAATTGACTGAATTTTTCCGCGATGGCGAATGATCCCGGCGTTGAGCACCAGTCGCTCTACGTCGGCTTCATCCATGGCCGCCACTTTTATGGGGTCGAAGTGGTGAAACGCGTCGCGATAGTTTTCACGTTTTTTCAGCACCGTTATCCAGGAAAGCCCGGCCTGCTGGCCTTCAAGGCAGATCATTTCAAACAGCTTTTGATTATCCCGCTGGGCCACGCCCCATTCGCTATCGTGATAGGCAATGTAAAGCGGGTCCTGACTTACCCAACCGCAACGTTCCATCTCACTCTCCCACTTTTCGATGTCGATGAAGAAATATTCAACCTGCCTTGACGGCAGAAATAAAATGACAATATTTAGTAATACGCACTCGCGTAAAAAATCATAACAACAATGCCGGATTCGGCTCTTTCGGAGTCGCCAAATGATTATTAAAAGATGCAATGGCTACCGGGGTGGTATCTACCCGGCATCTGTTTTTGTGTGGATGTCTCTTGCGACATCAGCTTTCGCCTGGCAACAGGAATATATCGTTACTGACCCACAAAGTAATATGCCGGAACGCTATACCTGGGATAGCGATCACCAACCGCGTTATGACGACATTCTGGCGGAACGCATCAGCGCGACGCAAGTTCAGCCGGGTATGGCGATGAATCAACCCGATGATACCCCGCTGGATGCGACCCGCACGCTGAGCATGGTCTGGAATATTCCGTTGACTGCCCTGTTCACGACCGGGCCGGTGGCGAGTTGGCATTATGATGGATCTGCCACGTCGACCTGGAATGAATTTGGCGACAGCGGGACCAGCACCACGGCGCTGACTGACCCGATGTGGCACGCCAGCAGCAGCACGCTGGGCTGGCGTCTCGACTCGCAGCCGCTGTGGGGTGTGCATCCGTGGGCGCAAATCAGCTATAACCAGCAGTTTGGCGATAATCAATGGAAGTCACAGTCGGGCCTGAACCGCACGCCGACATCCACGCAGGACGGAAATTGGTTCGACGTCACCGTGGGCGCCGATATGCTGCTTAATCAGCATGTTGCGGCATATGCGTCACTGTCCCAAGCCGATAATATGAGCGAAGGAGCCAATTATCTATACATCATGGGATTGAGTGCTCGCTTTTAACATGTTGTTATCGTCATAAATACATCTTTAATTTCATTTGTTCACAGTGTTTACGCGCTCTGTCGTGATAGTTAACACTAACCTCTCCCGCGTTTTTATTTTGGCAATGTCATTCATTCTCCTCTCAGTGCATTTCATTCCGCACTGACGGCAGTTCATGCCTTTTTTAACCCAGCCTGAAATACACTTCGTTATTTTAGCTGCAGTTAATTTTGATAAGGCATCTACGCCCATGAATACTGCAATCCGTCCTTCTACCCGCTGGCTGACGCTGGTTGGAACCATCATCACCCAATTTGCACTCGGTTCGGTTTATACCTGGAGCCTGTTTAACGGCGCGCTGTCCGAAAAGCTCGATGAACCTATCAGCCAGGTCGCATTTTCCTTCGGTCTGTTAAGCCTCGGTCTGGCCATTTCCTCGTCCATAGCCGGTAAACTGCAAGAGCGTTTTGGCGTGAAGCGCGTCACTATGGCCTCCGGGATCCTGCTCGGCCTGGGCTTCTTCCTCACCGCACATGCTAACAATCTGATGATGCTGTGGTTGAGCGCCGGGGTGCTGGTTGGTCTGGCGGACGGGGCGGGTTATCTGCTGACGTTGTCGAACTGCGTAAAATGGTTCCCGGAACGTAAAGGGCTGATTTCCGCGTTTTCCATTGGCGCGTATGGCCTGGGTAGCCTGGGCTTCAAATTCATCGACAGCCAGCTGCTGGTGAGCGTCGGCCTGGAAAAAACCTTTATCATCTGGGGCGCGATTGTGCTGGTGATGATTGTGTTTGGCGCAACGCTGATGAAAGATGCGCCGCTGCAGGAGGTTAAAACCACCAACGGCGTGGTAGAGAACGACTTCAGCCTTGCGCAGTCAATGCGTAAACCACAGTACTGGATGCTGGCGGTGATGTTCCTGACTGCCTGCATGAGTGGTCTGTACGTGATTGGCGTGGCGAAAGATATTGCCCAGGGCATGGTGCATCTGGACGTAATGACGGCGGCGAACGCGGTCACCGTGATTTCCATCGCCAACCTGGGTGGCCGTCTGGTGCTCGGTATTCTGTCCGACAAAATTGCCCGTATCCGTGTTATCACCATCGGTCAGGTGATTTCCCTGGTTGGTATGGCGGCGCTGCTGTTTGCTCCGCTGAATGCGATGACCTTCTTCGCAGCGATTGCCTGCGTGGCCTTCAACTTTGGCGGCACCATTACCGTGTTCCCGTCGCTGGTGAGCGAGTTCTTCGGCCTGAATAATCTGGCGAAAAACTACGGCGTGATTTATCTCGGTTTCGGGATTGGTAGCATCTGCGGTTCGATCATTGCGTCCCTGTTCGGCGGTTTCTACGTGACCTTCTGCGTCATCTTCGCACTGCTGATTTTGTCTCTGGCGCTGTCGACCACCATTCGTCAGCCAAATTGTGCAGTGTTTGAAGAGGCTCATGCCTGATATTGAACGGCATAACCCCTGCCGGTAACACATTCCTGCCATAAATCTTCCGATCCGGGCCATTATTTTTGTAAATATTGCCCGGATCACACTTCCTGATGACACTTTTCTCCTGCGCTATGGTCTACTCACTGCGCTTATAGACGTTTCTCATAACTGTTCCTTACGCGATTACCTAGTCTACTTACTGTCATGCCGATAGCTAAGTCGGTTTTTTGTGCCCCTTTTCCCAGGGTTTGCTTGCATGAATTATATTAAATCTTTAACACAACAGCGGTTGTGCCTGTTCCTCGCCTTGTATATCGGTCTGTTCCTTAACGGCGCGGTATTGGTCAGAAGACTGACGGGCTATCTCGAAAATCCTACGTTCGTAAATGGAATTTTTGCCATTATCGAAATTTGCGGCTCGGTACTGGTGACATTCTGCCTACTGCGCTTGATCTCTATCTTGGGCCGTCGCCCTTGGCAGATTCTGACCTCGCTGGTGGTCATTATCTCCGTTGCCGCCAGCTACTACATGACCTTTATGAACGTCGTCATTGGCTACGGCATTGTTGCCTCGGTGATGACCACCGATGTTGATCTGTCAAAAGAGGTCATCGGCCAAGGCCTGATGATGTGGACGGTGCTGGCAAGTTTGCCGCCGCTGTTCTTTATCTGGAGCAACCGTTGCCGCTATACGCTGCAACGCCAACTACGTACTCGCGGGCAGCGCGTGCGTAATATCGCCGTGGTGGTGATGGCTGGCCTACTGGTCTGGGCCCCGATCCGATTAATGGACCGTCACCAGAAACAGGTTGAGAAAACGTCTCAGGGCGATGCGCCGAGCTACGGTGGCATCATTGCCAATTCCTATCTGCCGTCGAACTGGGTATCCGCGCTGGGCCTGTACGCCTGGGCGCAGGTCGATGAATCATCCGACAGTCGCTCCCTGATTAACCCGGCGAAAAAATTCACCTATGTGGCACCGGGGAAAGACCTGGATGACACCTATGTGGTGTTCATCATCGGCGAAACCACCCGCTGGGATCACATGGGCATTCTGGGCTATGACCGGAATACCACACCGAAGCTGTCCCAAGAGAAAAACCTGGTTGCCTATCGCGGCACGTCCTGCGACACCGCGACTAAGCTCTCATTGCGCTGCATGTTTGTACGCGAGGGCGGGGCAGAGAATAACCCTCAGCGTACGCTGAAAGAGCAGAACGTCTTTGCGGTGTTGAAACAGCTGGGCTTTAGCTCAGACCTGTTCGCCATGCAGAGTGAAATCTGGTTCTACAGCAACACCATGGCTGACAACATTGCTTATCGTGAACAGATTGGCGCCGAGCCGCGTAACCGTGGCAAAGACGTGGCGGACAAACTGCTGCTGCCGGAAATTGCGCAGTCGCTGGAAAGCCATCCGAACGGCAAGCATTTGATCATCCTGCATACCAAGGGCTCGCACTGGAGTTACTACCAGCGCTACACCCGTGATTTTGCAAAATGGCAGCCGGAGTGCGTTGGCATCAACGACGAATGCAGTAAGAAGGAGATGATCAATGCTTATGACAACTCGGTGCTGTACGTGGATACCTTCATCAGTGATGTGCTGAATCAGCTGCGCGATAAGAAGGCAATCGTCTTCTATGCCGCCGACCACGGTGAGTCGATCAACGAGAAAGAGCACCTGCACGGTACGCCACGCATGCTGGCTCCACCTGAGCAGTTCCGTGTGCCGATGCTGGTATGGATGTCCGATAAGTATCTGGAAAATCCAGCGCATCAGCAGGCGTTTACGCAGCTGAAAAAGGAAGCTGACATGAAGGTACCGCGTCGTCACGTGGAACTGTATGACACCATCATGGGTTGTCTCGGATACACTTCGCCAGACGGCGGGATTAACGAGAATAACAACTGGTGTCACGTCCCGGCTAAAAGCCAGTAATGAGACGGCGAGTTTCTCGCCGATCGACAAGGCTTTTGCTGAAAAGGGATTGACGGGGCCGAATCGCAGCAGTAACATGCGGCCCGCATTCGGCGAGTAGCGCAGCTTGGTAGCGCAACTGGTTTGGGACCAGTGGGTCGGAGGTTCGAATCCTCTCTCGCCGACCACATTCGAAAAAACCGCTCTTTTGAGCGGTTTTTTTATGTCTGTAGTTCTTCGCGTGTTTGCCCCCTTGAGGGTACTTTTTCTTGGCCTGCGTCCGGTAGTGTAGGCCCGGTAAGCGCAGCGCCACTGGGTACTTACCGGCTTCTATCTTGACGCTGAAACATCACAAAATCCTCTGCCCAGAGACTCCCCGCTGTCAGTTAACTATTTTGTGACATATTCCATTGTATTTTTTTATATTTGGTTAGCCTTTTTCTTGCGTTTCTTATGGATAACATCAGCATTTTCAGCTGTGCGTTTTAACGTTCACGCTATTAATCGCTCAGATTATCGCCATTGAGGAAGAAATTTTTATCATTTCGCACAATTGTTAATCACTGGTTATTTCCGGGTGTGAAGATGATTATGCTGCTGTTAACCCCGTAGCATAAATTTCCCTGCTGAGAATCCCCTTCCGAAGTTTTTTTAATCTTTGCCTGAGGATTCTCACCGCTGATGTAAATCCCGGTTACCTGTATTGACGTTTGCACATTCTGTTGACAGATTGTAGGGCATGAGGGGCATTTCAGGGAGAATCTGCGCTGCTACTCAGTTGCTCTTCTGAAAGGAATCTCCAACCCTTTTAACGCCTTCGGGCACTACCGAACAGACCGGTTAAAAAACAAAAAAAGGTCTGGCGGAAAACACAACAAACAAACATCACATTTGGAGCAGAATAATGAGTATTTCCTTGAAAAAGTCAGGGATGCTGAAGCTTGGTCTTAGCCTTGTGGCCTTGACTGTGGCGGCAAGCGTGCAGGCCAAAACCCTGGTTTACTGTTCTGAAGGCTCGCCGGAAGGCTTTAACCCACAGCTGTTCACCTCTGGTACGACTTACGACGCAAGCTCCGTGCCTATCTACAACCGTCTGGTTGAATTCAAAACCGGCACCACGGAAATTATTCCGGGTCTGGCAGAGAAGTGGGATGTCAGCGCCGACGGCAAAACCTATACCTTCCACCTGCGCCCAGGCGTTAAGTGGCAGGACAACAAAGATTTCAAACCGACGCGTGACTTAAACGCCGATGACATCGTGTTCTCCTTCGATCGTCAGAAAAACGACAAAAACCCGTACCACAAAGTGTCTGGCGGCAGCTATGAATACTTTGAAGGCATGGGCCTGCCGGACCTGATAAGCGAAGTGAAGAAAGTGGACGATAATACCGTTCAGTTCGTGCTGACGCGTCCAGAAGCACCGTTCCTCGCCGACCTGGCGATGGACTTTGCATCGATTCTGTCAAAAGAATATGCAGACAACATGCTGAAAGCCGGCACGCCGGAAAAAATCGACCTGAACCCAATCGGTACCGGTCCATTCCAGCTGCTGCAGTACCAGAAAGACTCTCGTATCCTGTATAAAGCGTTCCCGGGCTACTGGGGTACCAAACCGCAAATCGACCGCCTGGTGTTCTCTATCACCCCAGATGCGTCCGTACGTTACGCCAAACTGCAGAAAAACGAATGTCAGGTGATGCCGTACCCGAACCCGGCAGACATCGCTCGCATGAAGCAGGACAAAAACATCAACCTGCTGCAGCAGGCTGGCCTGAACGTGGGCTACCTCTCCTTTAACACTGAGAAGAAACCGCTGGATGACGTGAAAGTTCGTCAGGCGCTGACTTATGCGGTGAACAAAGAGGCGATTATCAAAGCCGTTTATCAGGGCGCGGGCGTTGCTGCCAAGAACCTGATCCCACCAACCATGTGGGGCTATAACGACGATGTGAAGGATTACACCTACGATCCGGAAAAAGCCAAAGCGCTGCTGAAAGAGTCTGGCCATGCCGATGGTTTCAGCATTGACCTGTGGGCGATGCCGGTACAGCGTCCGTACAACCCGAACGCTCGCCGTATGGCTGAGATGATTCAGGCTGACTGGGCGAAAGTAGGCGTGAAAGCCAACATCGTGACCTACGAGTGGGGCGAGTACCTGAAACGCGCCAAAGCGGGTGAGCATCAGACCGTCATGATGGGCTGGACCGGTGATAATGGGGATCCGGATAACTTCTTCGCGACCCTGTTCAGCTGTGCCGCGGCGAAAGACGGTTCAAACTACTCTCGCTGGTGTTATAAGCCGTTTGAAGACCTGATTCAGCCTGCACGTGCTGCTGAAGATCACAACAAGCGTATTGAACTGTACAAACAGGCTCAGGTAGTGATGCATGACCAGGCTCCGGCGCTGATCATTGCTCACTCCACCGTGTACGAGCCAGTGCGTAAAGAAGTCAAAGGCTATGTGGTTGATCCATTAGGTAAGCACCACTTCGAGAACGTCTCCATCGAATAATTAAAAATGTAAGGGGTACGCGAGTACCCCTCTATGCCCGGCGACGCTGCGCCTGCACGGGCCTACGAATGTAGGCCGGGTAAGCGCGGCGCCACCCGGCAGTTGTGAGCAATACAGACGTGCTGTCGCCAGGCAGAGCGTCATGAGAGAGAATCCGGGTTATGTTGCAGTTCATCCTCCGACGTCTGGGATTAGTCATCCCGACCTTTATCGGTATCACCCTGCTGACCTTTGCCTTTGTCCATATGATCCCCGGTGACCCGGTGATGATTATGGCCGGTGAGCGCGGTATTTCCCCTGAGCGTCACGCACAGCTTCTGGCTGCCATGGGCCTTGATAAGCCAATGTGGCAACAGTATCTCCATTATATCTGGGGCGTTCTTCACGGCGATTTAGGGATCTCGCTGAAGAGCCGTCTGCCGGTATGGGACGAATTCGTTCCGCGATTTAAAGCCACGCTGGAACTCGGCGTCTGCGCCATGATTTTCGCCATTGC
The DNA here is from genome assembly GCF_024764965.1 of Scandinavium tedordense. Lineage (NCBI taxonomy): Bacteria > Pseudomonadati > Pseudomonadota > Gammaproteobacteria > Enterobacterales > Enterobacteriaceae > Scandinavium > Scandinavium tedordense. The sequence goes on from NZ_JALIGG010000055.1 coordinate 220,719, forward strand.
CGTCGGTATTCCTGTGGGCGTGCTGGCTGCGGTCAAACGCGGTTCTATCTTCGATCACACCGCGGTGGGTATCGCATTAACCGGTTACTCCATGCCTATCTTCTGGTGGGGCATGATGCTCATCATGCTGGTGTCGGTACAGCTGAACCTGGCACCGGTCTCAGGACGTATCAGCGATGCGGTGTTCCTCGATGACACGCTGCCGCTAACGGGTTTCATGCTGATTGATACCGCTATCTGGGGTGAACCGGGTAACTTCATTGATGCCGTCGCACACATGGTTCTGCCTGCGGTGGTGCTCGGCACCATCCCTCTGGCGGTTATCGTGCGTATGACCCGTTCGGCGATGCTGGAAGTGCTCGGCGAAGACTATATCCGTACCGCGCGTGCGAAGGGCCTGACCCGGATGCGCGTCATCATTGTGCATGCGCTGCGTAATGCCATGCTGCCAGTGGTGACGGTTATCGGTTTGCAGGTCGGCACGCTGTTGGCGGGTGCGATTCTGACCGAAACGATCTTCTCCTGGCCGGGCCTTGGGCGCTGGCTGATTGATGCCCTGCAGCGCCGTGATTATCCGGTTGTGCAAGGCGGGGTCCTGCTGGTTGCGACGATGATTATCCTCGTTAACCTGCTGGTCGACCTGCTGTACGGCGTGGTGAACCCGCGTATTCGTCATAGGAAGTAAGGGGCCATCATGTCACAAGTCACTGAAAATAAAGTAGCAGCACCGGTGCCAATGACCCCATTGCAGGAGTTCTGGCACTATTTCAAACGTAATAAAGGCGCGGTTGTCGGTCTGGTGTATGTGGTGGCGGTGATGCTCATCGCTATTTTCGCCAACGTTCTCGCACCGTTTAACCCCGCGGACCAGTTCCGTGATTCTCTGCTGGCGCCACCGTTCTGGCAGGACGGCGGCACGCTGACGCATTTGCTCGGTACCGATGACGTCGGCCGTGACGTGCTGTCTCGTCTGATGTACGGCGCACGTCTGTCGCTGCTGGTGGGCTGTCTGGTGGTGGTGCTGTCGCTGGTACTGGGGGTCGTGCTCGGGCTGGTGGCAGGCTATTTCGGCGGCATCATCGATAACATCATCATGCGCATCGTCGACATCATGCTGGCCCTGCCAAGCCTGCTGCTGGCGCTGGTACTGGTGGCGATCTTCGGTCCGTCGATCGGTAACGCCGCGTTGGCACTAACCTTTGTGGCCTTGCCTCACTACGTGCGACTGACGCGCGGGGCGGTGATGGTGGAGGTCAATCGCGACTACGTGACCGCGTCTCGTGTGGCGGGTGCGGGCGCAATGCGTCAGATGTTCGTCAACATTCTCCCAAACTGTCTTGCGCCGCTGATTGTTCAGGCGTCGCTCGGTTTCTCAAACGCCATTCTCGATATGGCTGCTCTTGGCTTCCTTGGCATGGGTGCGCAGCCGCCAACACCGGAGTGGGGCACCATGCTCTCCGACGTGTTGCAGTTCGCGCAAAGCGCCTGGTGGGTTGTGACCTTCCCGGGTCTGGCGATCCTGTTTACGGTGCTGGCATTTAACCTGATGGGCGACGGTCTGCGTGACGCGCTGGATCCCAAACTGAAGCAGTAAGAGGCACGAGATGGCGTTATTAAATGTAGATAAATTATCAGTGCACTTCGGCGACGAAGGCACCCCGTTCCGTGCCGTGGACCGCATCAGCTATAGCGTAAATCAGGGCGAAGTGGTCGGTATTGTTGGGGAATCCGGTTCCGGTAAATCCGTCAGCTCGCTGGCGATCATGGGGCTGATTGATTACCCAGGTCGCGTGATGGCGGAAAAACTGGAGTTTAACGGTCGCGACCTGCAGCGCATTTCCGAAAAAGAACGCCGCCAGCTGGTGGGCGCGGAAGTGGCAATGATTTTCCAGGATCCGATGACCAGCCTGAACCCGTGCTACACCGTCGGTTTCCAGATTATGGAAGCGATTAAAGTGCACCAGGGCGGCAACAAGAAAACGCGTCGTCAGCGGGCCATCGATCTGCTGAATCTGGTCGGTATTCCCGATCCGGCCTCACGTCTCGACGTGTATCCGCATCAGCTTTCGGGCGGGATGAGCCAGCGCGTCATGATTGCGATGGCGATTGCCTGTCGGCCGAAACTGCTGATTGCCGACGAACCGACTACCGCACTGGATGTCACCATTCAGGCGCAAATCATCGAGCTGCTGCTGGAGTTGCAGCAGAAAGAGAACATGGCGCTGGTACTGATTACGCACGACCTGGCGCTGGTGGCAGAAGCGGCACATAAAATCATCGTGATGTACGCAGGCCAGGTGGTGGAAACCGGGGCCGCGCAGGATATCTTCCGCGCGCCGCGTCACCCGTACACTCAGGCACTGCTGCGAGCGCTGCCGGAGTTTGCGCAGGATAAAGCGCGTCTGGCCTCGTTGCCGGGCGTCGTTCCGGGCAAGTACGACCGCCCGAATGGCTGCCTGCTCAACCCGCGCTGCCCGTATGCTACTGACAGATGTCGTGCTGAAGAACCGGAACTGAATACCGTCGACGGCGGTCGTCAGTCCAAATGCCATTACCCCCTCGATGATGCCGGGAGGCCAACATTATGAGTACGCCTGAGGCCACCTCGAAGCCGCTGTTGCATGCTATCGACCTGAAAAAACACTATCCGGTGAAGAAGGGCTTTTTTGCCCCGGAGCGCCTGGTGAAAGCGCTGGATGGCGTCTCATTCACCCTCGAACGCGGTAAAACGCTGGCAGTGGTGGGTGAATCCGGCTGTGGAAAATCCACGCTTGGCCGTCTGCTGACGATGATTGAAATCCCGACCGGGGGCGAGCTTTATTACCAGGGACAGGATCTGCTCAAGCATGATCCGGAGGCGCAGAAACTGCGTCGGCAGAAGATCCAAATCGTGTTCCAGAACCCGTACGGATCGCTGAACCCGCGTAAGAAAGTCAGCCAGATCCTCGAAGAGCCGTTGCAAATTAACACCACGCTGAACAAAGCGGAGCGCAAGGCGAAAGTGCTGGAAATGATGGCCAAAGTTGGCCTGAAAACCGAGCATTACGATCGCTATCCGCACATGTTCTCCGGCGGTCAGCGCCAGCGTATTGCCATTGCCCGCGGCCTGATGCTGGACCCGGACGTAGTGATTGCCGATGAGCCGGTTTCTGCACTCGATGTTTCCGTGCGTGCGCAGGTGCTGAACCTGATGATGGATTTGCAGCAGGACATGGGGTTGTCGTATGTGTTCATCTCTCACGACCTGTCGGTGGTGGAACACATCGCTGATGAAGTCATGGTGATGTACCTCGGTCGTTGTGTGGAGAAGGGCAGCAAGGAGCAGATTTTCAGTAATCCGCGCCACCCGTACACCCAGGCGTTGCTGTCGGCGACTCCACGTCTGAACCCGGATGACCGTCGCGAGCGTATCAAGCTGACCGGAGAACTGCCGAGCCCGCTGAATCCGCCGCCGGGCTGTGCCTTTAATGCCCGCTGCCGTCGTCGCTTTGGCCCCTGCACTCAGTTGCAGCCCCAGCTTAAAGACTACGGTGGACAACTGGTGGCATGCTTTGCCGTTGATCAGGATGAAAACGGTGAAAAACCGCTGGCCTGACTATCTGGCCAGTAGGCATAAAAAAACCCGCTCAATGAGCGGGTTTTTTGTGGCTGGCGATTACTGCGGGTAAGGTACCCACTCGCCACCGTTGAGTTTCACGTACGGTTTGTTCTGGTACTGAATTACGACGGCGTTGGAGTTCTCCGACACCGGTGCCGTTTGCGGCAGTCCTTTGGTCAATTCATCCCAGTTCACGCTGTCCGCGGTGAACATCTTGCCATCGACGGCACGGGAAACCAGTTCCGATACCGCCAGCAGGCTGCTTGGCTGATCGATTTCAATGGCTGCGCCTTCATGTGGTGCTTTCATGCCGAAGAATTTCACCGCTGTCGGGACGTTGGTGATGTTCGGGCTTGGGATATCACGCAGACCAGAAACCTGCATTTTATCGCCTTTCAGCGCACCACCGTGCTCAGGCACGATAACCACCATCACTTTACGACCTGATTTTTCCAGCTCGGTAAAGAAGGTGTCCAGCTCATCAAACATAATCTGCGCGCGGGCTTTGTAGTCAGCCGGTTTGCTCTGACCAGGGAAGCGGTTACCGTCGTGCAGTGGCAGGATGTTGTAGAACGTCGCCGTTCGCGTACCCGGTTCTTTCAGCTCGGTTTCATTCCATCGATGCAGCTGGTCGAGCTCGCTATAGACCGGCGAACCGTCAAAGGCCACCAGGGTCTGCTTCAGGCCTTTCTGGTCCATCAGCGGCGCCTGCATATCACCGTAGTTACGCATCTCTTTCAGGAAGTCGCCGAACATGCCGTTGTGGCCCAGCATCAGCTGTGTTTTGAAGCCCAGCGCCGCCAGGTTATCAAACAGGTAGCACTGCTTGCCCGCCGGAGAATAGAGATCGGTGTGTGATGGCTGACCGCAGCTGGCGCGCAGCAGACGAATCGCCGCCGGGCCGCTGTAGGAGGTGGCAGAGTTAAAGTGTTTAAACACAATATCAAAGTGTGACCACAGCGGATGCTGCATCAGGCCCGCGGCTTCAATGTCATCCCAGGAGATGGAACAGATATTGATAACCAGCAGTTCGAACGGCTGTGCATCTGCCGGCAGTGTCGCAGGGAACGTGGTCTGACGTTTCTGCTCCGCAGCATAGAAGCTGGAAAGCCAGGCGTTCAGGTTCGCTGACGTTGGCGGTGCGGTTTGTGCCGGAATATCACCGACAACAGGTTTCGCATCTGCCGTGGCGACGGTTGCTGCCGCGGTTCCGCCTGTGGTGGTGACCGTGCCGGTCGCCTGACCACCAGGGAACAGTGAGAAGTTTGGGCCAACAACGGTAATGAGGTTCAGCCACACCATGATGACCACGGTGAATACCGTTATGCGAAGCCATTGGGTTAAGAACAGCCATGCAACCAGCAGGACGAAGAAAAGGCCGACCATCTGCCAGTTAATAAAGCGCGTTATCAGATCGATAACGTAGCTCATGCTGAAGCCCGCGACTTCCGAGCCCTGGCTTATGATGCTTTCCGGGCCAGGCAGCCAGGTATCGTGCCAGAACAGCGCAAAACCGATCGGGATGGCAATCCAGTGACGTATTTTGTGCAGTTTGCTGTTCGGAATGGGCAACAGCAGAAAGGCCATAAATACCAGGTTCTGCATGGCGTGGAAATTAAGATATCCCGCCCACAGCAGGCCAAACTTCGCCAGAAAGTAGAAGTTCCATCCAGAAAGGCCGCGCCAGTATTGCCAGAATGGCGATGAGGAGACGGCGGTTTGAGTAGGGTTAGTCATCGTTTTGCTTTGCCTTGACGAAATCTGACCGGCGCAGTGTGCCTGCCGGTTTTACATAACGGGGTCTAAAAAACATCAACCTGAAGGTTGTTTCAATACGGCGCAGGAAGTGACGCGCCATGTATCCCAGTGGGAAAAAAATCAGTGCGCACAGTACAACCAGCTGAATAATATCGCTAATTGACATCATTGAGGTTGTCCTCCTTGTGCGTCGGTAAGACGATGAGGTTTAGGGTAACGACGCCAGCTGCGTCCGTCGTGAACGGCATTCACCACCGGCGCTTTGTCGATGGTAATGGGTAATGGTGCATTCCAGCGATCGGCGGTGACCGCCCGCATTTCCACGATTTCCGCCGTAATCTGCTTATCTTCGAACCAAATCATGCGGTTCGAGAAAATATCGGCCGTCGGTAACGGGAAGATGTGGTTCAGCGCGGTATCCAAATCGTTTATGCGACAGAAGGTCAGGAACATCACCAGACGGTTATCGCCAATGGTCATGATATCGCCGAGGCGGTTCGGGCGGCACAGCGTTAACGCTTGTTCCACACGCAGGCCTGGCACCGGTCGCAACGCCACCATCACACCTTTGTTATCGGCAGGCAGCAGCGGGTTGTTCATAATATTGTGTACCGCTTTGCAGAAAATATCCCACTTCTGATAGCCACGAAGTTTCAGAGGCTGGGTCATCGACAGCAGCGTGCTGATTTCGTCCGGTACGTGACGCTGGAACTGCTGCTTCTGCACGCTTTCAACCAACGTCAGGCAGCGAGACAGCGGCGTATTCCATGGCACAACCAGGTTCGCGCCGCAGCCCAGCAGTAGACGTTCATCCGTTGCACGCAGGCTGGCGGTGATTTCGCGCACCACAATTTTCATCGCGCTGCCACGTTGACGGCGCAACGAGTGGATGTCGTGGGCGAGCTGTTCGATCTGGCTGGTTTGTTCGACGGTGAAAATCACAGTGGCAGCCTGAGCGGTACGCGCGGCATTAAACACTGCATCGTTGGTATCAAAGACTGACCAGTATTCTGACAGCGGCGGGGCACCTTCGAGGGCACTTTTAGTGCTCAGCACATCTTTTTCATCGCTGCGCGGTTGAACCACTGTTTCTTCACGTTCGGCCAATTGCCAGGTTTTACCAATATAGTTAACCTGAAGCTGTTGGCGCGCGCTGACGCCTTTTTCGTTGGCCCAGAATGCAATATCAAAAAGATGACTGTCGCCCTGGAAACGAAGACTTGCTAAACCGGAAAGTGAGCGATACTCGGCCAGTAATAGCGAAAGTTGTGCGTCAGTATTGTTACCTGGATTAAGAATAAGCAACGAGCAACGATAGTATTTAGCCCAGCGCTGGGCGCTATTTAACCATTTCTTTATGCGTTCTGGTGGAATATTCTGCCAGGCGTTATCTGAACACAGCAACATAAATATATGGTCCGCAGGATCAATAGAGCAAAGCAGATCCTGGCGTAGCGAGTATAGACCATTTTCATTCTTTGGCATGTTGAATAGGCGTATTTTTTCAGGACCGTGAGATCCATTTAATTTTACTATCTTCTGCGGTTTTTCTCCCATTGTAATCGCGGCGACTTTTGCATCAGAATTCTGTGCAGCAATCGTCTGATTCAGCAGGCTCACGGCGTCTTCACGACGTTCAACATTGATCCACCAAACACCACCCAGAGGCATATGGCTAACTTCGTCCCATAAGGACTCAATTCCAAGTGAAAATACAGGGTCCACGGTGTCCCTCTTGTGTAAGTTTGACTGTGTATTAGTTTACTAGCAAAACTCTCAGATTAAACCTAACATTGAAATTAAAGAGTAACAGATTTAGCATGTGAACGAATTTTCTGTTCGGACATAGTGTATCTAACTGATGAACTCGTGTTTTAGTTTCTTGAGCCAAAGAAATGTCCGATACGTTTATCCACGAAATGTCCGATAAAGGTTCAAAGAAATGTCTGAAAACGAAAGCCGGACAGCGTCAGAATCAACGCCTGGTTACACCTTCCAAAATGATTTTTTGGCTTTAAGTCGGGCATTCTCTTTGCCCGAAATAGATTATACCGATATTTCCCAACGCGAGCATCTTGCGGCCGCATTAAAGCGTTGGCCATTGCTGGCCGAGTTGGCGGAAAAAAATAAGGAAGCCTGAATGGCCATTCTGGGATTACAGGGCCTGCGAGGCGGCACTGGAACGACGTCTCTGACTGCCGCGCTGGGTTGGGCATTACAGTCTCTGGGCGAGACGGTCATCATTATCGATGCGTGCCCGGATAACATGCTGCGCTACTTTTTTAATGACAACATTGCGAATCGCGATGGCTGGGCGCGTGCGCTTTTAGATGGCAAAGATTGGCGTGATGCCGGGCTTCGGTACACGTCCCAGATCGATATTCTGCCATTTGGTCAAATTTCTGTAGCGGAACGTGTAAATGTACAGGCTTTGGCACAGGTACTACACCAAGCTGTAGACATTGTTCAGGCCCTCGATCAAAAGCGTCCGAACCATTGGGTGCTTATTGATTTACCCCATGATGTTCAGCCGTGGATGCATCCGCTGATTGAAGCCTGCAACCATATGCTGACCGTGGTAAATCCGGATGCGAATGTACATATCCGTCTGCATCAACAGGTTCTGCCGAAACACGGTCATATTCTGATCAACGACTTACGTATTGGCAGCCATATTCAGGACGATATTTATCGAATCTGGTTACAGAGCCAGCCTCGTATGCTGCCGGTGGTTATCCACCGTGACGAATCCGTGGCTGAGTGTCTGGCAGCCAAGCAACCGCTCGGGGAATATCGAAGCGATTCTTTAGCGGCAGAAGAAGTGGTCACGCTCGCGAACTGGTGTCTGATGCATTACGCGGGGACTCGTCCGGGCATGGAGTCGTCATCATGATACGTCTTACCGCCCTCTTGCTGGCACCGGAAGCGGGGGCGCGTCTGCGTGCGCGATATAGTGATTATCGTCGCCACAAATCGTCATGGCTGGGTGCCACCATGGGTTGCATCTGGGTTGCTCTCGCATGGCTGTTTATCCCGCTTGAACACCCACGCTGGCAGCGTATTCGTGCCAATTACAACGAACTGTATCCGCATATCAACGCGCACCGTCCGCGTCCGCTCGATCCGGTCCGCTATGTCCTGCAAAGCCTGTGGCTGGTGTTGACGCTTCCTATTGCAGAGCAAAAGAGCTTCAACTGGAAAGGGCTGAAAGCCATGTCCGGCGCGCGCGGTCGTTATCATAAGTGGATGGACGATCTGCCTGAAAGAATGAGCACCAAGACCGCGCATCTGGACCACAAAAAAGAGCTGACCCACGTTAACCCGAAAGTGCGAAAAATCATTCTTGGGACGGTGGTGTTCTGCTCGTTACTGTTGGCGCTGGTCTGCGTCACGCAGCCGTTTAATCCCATTTCACAATTTATCTTCCTGCTGCTGCTGTGGGGCATTGCGCTTATTGTTCGCAGGATGCCTGGGCGTTTCTCTGCGCTGATGCTGGTCGTGCTGTCGTTAACGGTGTCTTGTCGTTATATCTGGTGGCGTTATACCTCAACGCTGAACTGGAATGACCCGGTGAGCCTGGTCTGCGGCATGACGTTGCTGTTTGCAGAAACCTACGCCTGGGTCGTGCTGGTGCTCGGTTACTTCCAGGTTATCTGGCCGCTTAACCGCCAGCCAGTGCCGCTGCCAAAAGACATGGCTCTGTGGCCGTCTGTCGATATCTTTGTCCCGACCTATAACGAAGACCTGAGCGTGGTGAAAAACACCGTCTATGCGTCGTTGGGTATCGACTGGCCAAAAGACAAACTCAAAATCTGGATTCTGGATGATGGCGGCCGTGAAGAGTTCCGCCAGTTCGCCAAAGATGTCGGCGTGGAGTATGTCGCGCGTACCACTCATGAACATGCGAAAGCAGGCAATATCAACAATGCACTGAAGCTGGCGAAAGGGGATTTAGTCTCGATCTTCGACTGCGACCACGTGCCGACGCGCTCCTTCCTGCAAATGACGGTGGGCTGGTTCCTTAAAGATAAGAAGCTGGGTGTGATGCAGACCCCGCACCACTTCTTCTCTCCCGATCCATTCGAACGTAACCTCGGTCGTTTCCGTAAGACTCCAAACGAAGGCACGCTGTTCTACGGCTTGGTGCAGGACGGGAACGATATGTGGGATGCGACGTTCTTCTGTGGTTCTTGTGCGGTAATCCGCCGTGGGCCGCTGGATGAAGTGGGTGGGATTGCGGTTGAAACGGTAACTGAAGATGCGCATACCTCGCTGCGCCTGCACCGTCGGGGCTATACCTCTGCCTACATGCGTATACCGCAGGCGGCAGGTCTGGCGACTGAAAGCCTGTCGGCGCATATCGGCCAGCGTATTCGCTGGGCGCGCGGGATGGTGCAAATTTTCCGCATGGATAATCCGCTGTTCGGTAAAGGGCTGAAGTGGTCACAGCGTATCTGTTACGCCAACGCCATGTTGCACTTCTTATCCGGCGTACCGCGGCTTATCTTCCTGACGGCACCGCTGGCGTTCCTGCTGCTGCACGCTTACATCATTTATGCGCCGGCGCTGATGATTGCGCTGTTCGTTCTGCCGCATATGGTTCACGCCAGCCTGACTAACTCGAAAATTCAGGGCAAATATCGCCACTCGTTCTGGAGTGAGATTTACGAAACGGTGCTGGCCTGGTATATCGCCCCGCCAACCATCGTGGCGTTGATTAACCCAAAAATTGGTACGTTCAACGTGACGGCGAAAGGTGGCCTGGTGAAAGAAGAGTACGTCGACTGGGTGATTTCACGTCCGTACTTGTACCTGGTAATTCTGAACCTGGTGGGGATTGCTGTCGGTATCTGGCGCCACTTCACCGGTCCGGCGAATGAAGTCCTCACCGTGTGGGTCAGTATTGTGTGGGTGTTCTACAACCTGATTATTCTGGGCGGGGCCGTGGCCGTATCTGTTGAAAGTAAGCAGGTACGCCGTTCCCACCGCGTTGAGATGAAAATGCCTGCGGCAATTGCCCGCGAAGATGGACACCTGTTCTCCTGTACGCTACACGACTTCTCTGACGGCGGTGTAGGACTGACAATCAACGGCGATGGACAGGTTCTGGAAGGTCAGAAGGTTAATTTGCTGCTCAAACGTGGTCAGCAGGAATTCGCCTTCCCGATGCTGGTTGCCCGCGTAATGGGCAGCGAAATCGGTCTGCAACTGCTGCCGATGCCGACTCGCCAGCATATTGATTTTGTTCAGTGTACGTTTGCTCGCGCCGATACCTGGGCGCTGTGGCAAGACAGCTTCCCGGAAGATAAACCGCTGGAAAGTATGCTGGACATTTTAAAACTGGGGTTCCGTGGCTATCGCCACCTTGCGGAGTTCGCGCCGCCTTCGGTGAAATTTATTTTCCGATCGCTCCTCTCACTGGTTGCCTGGATTGTCTCCTTTATACCGCGTCGCCCTGAGCGCAACGTGGGTGAGATTCTCCCTGAACCGGCAATGGCTCAACAATGATGACTATACGATGAAAAGAAAACTTTCCTGGATGTGCGCAGCGGCTGTGGGCATGAGCGCTTTTATTCCACAGATAACTTACTCAGAAACCATGGCACCCACGCCTCCAGCACCGGAGCAGGGGGCACCTACCGCCACCGAAGCCGAGCCTGCAGCACCGGGTGATATGGGAACGACGGCTGCGACCTCGGTTCCGGCAACGGCTGCACCGGGTATGGTTGACCCAACGGTCACGGATCCTTTGGCAGTGAATGCTGCTGAAGGGACGACGCCCGAGGTGGTTGAACAATCACCGTCCCGCGACGTGAAACTCAGTTTTGCGCAAATTGCCCCCGCGCCGGGCAGCATCGAACTGAAAGGCTCGAACCCGACCGGTGCGGTGCAGTTTGGCACTCGTAGCGATGAAGTGGTGTCTAAAGCGATGCTGAACCTGGTGTATACGCCGTCACCCTCGCTGCTGCCGGTTCAGTCACAGCTGAAGGTTTATCTTAATGATGAGCTGATGGGTGTCCTGCCGGTAACGAAAGAACAGCTCGGCAAAAAAGTGATGGCACAGGTGCCGGTTGACCCGCTATACATCACCGATTTGAACAACGTGCGTCTGGAATTTGTCGGCCACTACCGTGACGTTTGTGAAAACACCGGCAGCACTACCCTGTGGCTGGATGTTGCGCGTAATACGTCGCTGGATATGACCCTGCAACGGCTGAACGTGAAGAACGATTTGTCGCACTTCCCGGTGCCGTTCTTTGACGCCCGTGACAACCGGCCCCTGAAGTTGCCGATGGTGTTCGCCTCGACGCCGGATATCGCCGAACAGAAAGCGGCGGCTATTGTGGCATCCTGGTTCGGCTCGCGTGCTGGCTGGCGCGGACAGACCTTCCCGGTCCTGTATAACGAAGTGCCGGACAAGAATGCTGTCGTGTTCGCCACCAACGATAAGCGCCCGGATTTCCTGCGCGACTACCCGCTGGTGCAGACCCCGACCATCAAGATGATCGACAACCCGAATGACCCGTATACGAAAATGCTGGTCATCTTCGGGCGTGATGACAAAGATCTGCTGTTGGCGGCACAAGGCATTGCTGCAGGTAGCATCTTGTTCCGTGGCGACACTGTGACCGTGGATGACGTGAAATCGCTGCTGGCGCGTAAGCCATACGATGCGCCGAACTGGGTCAATACCTACCGTCCGGTGACGTTTGGCGAGCTGAAAACGTATGATCAGCAGCTGCAGTCCAGCGGTCTTGAGCCTGCGTCGATTAACCTGTCGCTGAACTTACCGCCGGATTTGTATCTGCTGCGCAGCAACGGCATCGATATGAATATGAAGTATCGCTATACCCAGCCGGCTATCAAAGACAGCTCGCGGATGGACATTAATCTCAACAACCAGTTCCTGCAATCGTACAGTCTGAACAGCACTCAGGATACCAACAACCTGCTGATGCGCCTGCCGATTGTTCAGGGCCTGATTGATGGCAAAGATCAGGTGTCTATCCCGGCGCTGCGTCTGGGGGCGACCAACCAGCTGCGTTTTGACTTCCAGTACACCAACCCGATGCCGGGCGGTACCATTGAGAACTGCGTCACCTTCCAGCCTATCAAGAACAATGTGGTGATTGGTGACGATTCGACGATTGATTTCTCCAACTACTATCACTTCCTGGCGATGCCGGATCTGCGCGCATTTGCTAATGCAGGCTTCCCGTTCAGCCGGATGGCGGATCTCTCTGATACGCTGGTGGTGATGCCGAAAGAACCGACGCAGGATCAGGTCAGTACGCTACTGGATTCCGTGGCGACCATTGGTGGGCAGGTCGGGCTGACTGGGGCAAACCTCAATCTGACCAACGATCCGAGTGAGATGCAGAAGCAGGATGCTGACATCCTGCTGATCGGCGCCATCCCGGAGAAGCTGAAAGATGACCAGCATATCGATCTGCTGGTGGATGCGACCAAGAGCTGGGTGAAAACCCCGGTGCGTCATAATGAACTGGCATCGGTGAAGTTGGACGACAATGAGCGTCGGCCGGTAGCGCAGGCGAGCATCGGCTCTAAAGGCCCGATGGCAGCCATCATTGGCTTCCAGTCTCCGTATCACGATCAACGCAGTGTTATTGCGCTGATGACGGATAGCGCGCGTGGCTCTGAACTGCTGAACCAGGCACTGAATGACAGCGGTAAGCGTGCGGTGATGTTTGGTTCGGTGGCGGTTATCCGCGAATCGGGCGTGAACAGCCTGCGCGTGGGCGATGTGTACTATGTCGGTCACCTGCCGTGGTATGAGCGTGTGTGGTTCGCGCTGTCTAACCATCCAATTCTGCTGTCGATTCTGGCGGCGCTGAGTGTGGTTCTGCTGGCGTGGGTACTGTGGCGTCTGCTGCGTATCATTAGCCGTCGTCGCCTCGATCCAGATGATGAGTAAACGATGATGAAAGGTGTACGCCAGGGTTGCCTGGCGCTACTGACGCTGGTCACGATGCAGGCCTCAGCCGCCTGTACGTGGCCTGCGTGGGAGCAGTTCAAAAAGGACTATATCAGCGACGGCGGTCGGGTCATCGACCCGTCTGACGCGCGTAAAATCACCACCTCCGAAGGGCAGAGCTACGCAATGTTCTTCGCGCTTGCCGCTAATGACCGCGAGGCGTTTGCTTCACTGTTCACCTGGACGCAGAACAACCTGGCCGCTGGCGATATAAAAGCGCAGCTGCCGGGCTGGCTGTGGGGCAAGAAAGAGGACAACAGTTGGACCGTGCTTGATACCAACTCCGCTTCCGATGGCGATGTCTGGATAGCCTGGTCGCTGCTGGAGGCCGGACGTCTGTGGGATATGCCGTATTACACCGAGCGCGGAAAATCATTGCTGTCGCGGATTGCTGCCGATGAAGTGGTGAAAGTACCGGGCCTGGGTTCAATGCTGCTGCCGGGCAGAGTCGGTTTTGTTGACGATGCGGGCTGGCGTTTTAATCCAAGCTATCTCCCGCCGCAGTTAGCGAGCTACTTCGTGCGTTTCGGCGCGCCGTGGAACGCCCTGCAGGCAACCAATCTGCGGCTGCTGCTGGAAACCGCGCCGAAGGGCTACTCGCCAAACTGGGTGCGTTTCGACAAGAAAAAGGGCTGGCAGCTCAAGCAGGATAAATCGCTGCTCGGCAGCTATGATGCCATCCGCGTTTATATGTGGACCGGCATGCTGAACGATGCTGACCCGCATAAAGCCCGCCTGCTGGCGAAGTTTAAGCCAATGGCAACACATACTGAAAAGACGGGTCTACCGCCAGAAAAAATCGATATTGCCACCGGGAAGGTAGACGGTAATGGGCCGGTAGGCTTCTCCGCTACGCTGTTACCGTTCCTGCAAAATCGTGATGCCCAGGCCGTGCAGCGTCAGCGCGTCGCCGATAACTTCCCAGGTAACGATGCTTATTACAGCTATGTTCTGACCCTGTTCGGGCAAGGATGGGATCAACACCGTTTCCGGTTTACTGCTCGCGGTGAACTTTTACCTGACTGGGGCCAGGAATGCGCAAATTCTCACTAAGTTTACTCAGCCTCTCGCTTGGCATGACGCTAATGCCGATGGCGCATGCCGTGCCGCCGCCTCAACAGCAGCTAATGAATCAGGTGCGCCTTGGGGAGTCCACCAAGCGTGAAGATCTGGTGCGCCAGTCACTGAAACGGCTGGATCTGATTGCACCTGACGATCCTGAGGTTATATACGCACATATGCGCTACATGCTGCGTCAGGGCGATAGCGCTGGTGCGCAGAAACAACTGGATCATCTTAAGTCCATTGCACCCAATTCTGCTGTCTATAAATCTGCGCAGAGTGCAATGCGGCTCTCCAGCGGGACAGACCATCAGACGCTACAGAAAGCGCAGTTGCAGATAAAAAATGGCGACGTCGCTGGAGGCGTTGCTGAGTACGAAAAACTGTTTAACGGTGCGCCCCCGGATGGCGTTGATGCCATTGATTACTGGAGCGCCGTCGCTCGTCTTGACGACAGGCATACTGAAGGGGTCAATCAACTAAAGGCCCTGAATACCAGAGCGCCCGGTAATACCCAGCTGCAAGCCACGTTGGGCAGATTGCTGTTAGCCGATGGTCGCGAGGAAGAGGGCTTTGCCGTCTTAAAGCAGTTAGCGCGATCGAATGACGGCTACGAGCGTGCGGCAGGCCTTTGGTTTGACCAAATTCGCGATAAACCCGTTAGCGACGACACGGTAAAACAACTTCAGGAGTTTCTGGTTCAATTCACCACTGGTGAGCAGGCTAAGCTGGCGCGTGTTGAACTTGCGGACCAGCAGCAGAAACTGGCCGATCCTGAGTTCCGCCTTGAGGCCAATCAGGAAGCCAAAAAAGTCGAACTAGCAAAAGTCGAAGACAATAAGCCGGGGACCTGGGAGATTGTCTGGCCGCTGATCCGCAAAGGCGATGCGGCCCTGAAAGCCAAAAATCTCGATCAGGCCGGACGTTTTTACCAGCAGGCACAGCGCGTGGATAACACCAACAGCTATGCGGTGCTGGGTCTGGGTGACGTGGCTATCGCCCGTAACGACACCGCCGCGGCGGAGCGTTATTACCAGCAGGCGCTGCGTCTGGACAAAGGCAACAGCAACGCCGTGCGCGGGCTGGCCAATATTTATCGGGCACAGTCGTCGGAGAAAGCGACGGCGTTCATTAACACGCTGTCGGCCAGTCAGCGCCGCAGCATTGATGATATCGAACGCAGCCTGACCAACGAACGTCTGTCACAGCAGGCCGAAACGCTTGAAAATCAAGGGCGTTGGGCGCAGGCCGCAGAAGTGCAGCGCCGCCGGTTGGTGCTCGATCCGGACAGCGTGTGGATTACGTATCGTCTGGCGAAAGATCTCTCCAGCGCCGGGCAGCGCAGTGAAGCCGATCGTTTGATGCAGAATCTGGCACGCAAAAAATCGGGCGATCCTGAGCAGGTTTACGCCTATGGTCTGTACCTTTCCGGCAATGGTCAGGATGTGGCGGCGCTCTCGCACATCAATGCGCTGCCGAAAAGCCAGTGGAATGACAATATTCAGGAACTGTCGGATCGTCTGCAGTTCGATCAGGTGATGCAGAAAGCGAACCTGATGCGCGATAACGGTCATGAAGATCAGGCAGTTGCCTTGCTGAAACAGCAAACGCCGTCGGCGCGAATTAATATGACGCTGGCAGACTGGGCGCAGCAGCGTGGTGATAGCGGTACGGCCATCACCGAATACAACGCCGCGCTGACGAAAGAAGCTAACAATAACGATGCGCGTCTGGGTCTGGCGGAAGTGTACGCCGCAGAGGGCAACGAATCCGCCGCGCGCGAACAGGTGAAAAAGCTGAAAGCGCCAGCGGCAGGCGAGGCGCCGTCGCTCAATATGCAACGTCGTCTCGCGCTGGTGGATTCCTCCCTCGGCGATACCGCTCAGGCACAGCAGATTTTCAACACCATCGTACCGCAGGCTAAAGCTCAGCCTGCGTCGATGGAAACTGCGCTGGTTCTGCGAGATAACTCGCGTTTCCAGGTGCAGAACGGCGATCCACAGCAGGCGCTGGAGAGTTACAAAGATGCGATGGTGGCAGCAGGCATTACGCCGACCCGCCCGCAGGATAACGACAGCTTTACCCGCCTGACCCGTAACGATGAAAAAGACGACTGGTTGAAGCGCGGGGTGCGCAGCGATGCGGCGGACCTTTACCGTCAGCAGGACGTCAACGTCACCCTGGAGCACAACTACTGGGGCTCCAGCGGCACCGGCGGGTATTCCGACCTCAAAGCGCAAACCACCATGCTTCAGGTGGACGCGCCGTTGGCCGACGGGCGGATGTTCTTCCGCAGTGATTACGTCAGTATGAACGCCGGGAAATTCTCGACCGACAGCGACGGTGGCTATTCGCCGAATTGGGGCACCTGTGGCGAACAAACTTGCTACGGCGGAGATAAGAGCCAAAAAGACAGTGGCGCCAGCGTGGCAGTAGGCTGGCGCAACGATACCTGGAATGTGGATATCGGTACCACGCCGATGGGCTTCAACGTCGTCGATGTGGTCGGCGGCCTGAGCTACAGCAACAGTATCGGCTCGGTGGGTTATACCGTTGAAGGTCACCGTCGTCCGATTTCCAGCTCTCTGCTGGCGTTTGGCGGGCAGAAAGATCCGAACACCGGTACCACCTGGGGCGGCGTCCGCGCCGACGGCGGCGGTATCAGCCTGAGCTATGACAAAGGCGATGCCAACGGCGTTTGGGCCTCTTTGAGCGCTGACTCACTGACCGGTAAAAACGTGGATGACAACTGGCGTGCGCGTTGGATGGCCGGGTATTATTACAAGCTTATCAATGAGAACAACCGTCGGGTGACCGTGGGCCTGAACAACATGGTCTGGCACTACGACAAAGATCTCAGCGGCTATTCGCTTGGGCAGGGCGGCTACTACAGTCCGCAAAAGTACCTGTCGTTCGCGGTGCCGGTGAACTGGCGTCAGCGTACGGATAACTGGTCCTGGGAACTGGGTGGTTCGGTCTCGTGGTCGCACTCGAAGAACAACAACCAGGCGCGTTATCCTAAACAGGATCTGTTGCCGGCTAACTATCCGAATGCCGGCTACATCGACGATGGCAGCAGCAGTAGCGGTTTTGGTTACACCGCTCATGCGCTTATCGAACGCCGTGTCAGTTCGAACTGGTATGTTGGGGCCTCAATCGATATTCAGCAGGCGAAGGATTACACCCCAAGCCACGCGCTGTTGTACGTTCGTTACTCCGCCGCTGGCTGGCAGGGTGACATGGATCTGCCACCTCAGCCGTTGGTCCCATACGCAGACTGGTAACAGATTCGCCCTAAATGCGTTTTCTGCCATCCCGATGAGCAGACTCTTAGCGTATAATGTGCCGAAAATCACGTAATGCCGGGTTCAATTATGCTAACCCGGCATTACGTGATACGCCCAAGGGCGTGGTTTTTCTCTGGGGAGAGTTCCTTTGCGCGTTAGCCGCTCACTCACAATTAAACAAATGGCCATGGTGGCAGTCGTCACCATGGTGTTTGTGTTCGTCTTTTGTTCCATTTTGATGTTCCATTTTACACAGCAAAACCGTTTTGCCACCGCTACTCAGCTTGAAAGCGTGGCCCGCGCCGTGCGTGAACCGCTGTCGGCGGCCATTCTGAAAGGGGATATTCCGGAAGCCGAAACCATTCTTGGGCGCATTCAGCCTGCCGGGATCGTCAGCCGGGCCGATGTAGTGCTGCCCAATCAGTTCCAGGCACTGCGCATGCGTTTTATCGAAGAGCGTCCGGTGCCGGTGATGATCACCCGGATGTTTGAGCTACCGGTACAGATTTCATTGCCTGTTTATTCCATGGAGCGCCCGGCTAATCCGCAGCCTTTGGCCTATCTGGTGCTGCAATCGGATTCATATCGCACCTACAAGTTCATCATGAGCACTCTCGCTACGTTAGTGACTGCTTACTTACTTTTGGTGCTCATCCTGACGGTAGCGATAACCTGGAGCATTAACCGACTGATTGTGCGTCCGCTGCGCGCGCTGGCCCGCGAGTTAAACGATGTGGCCCCGCAGGACCGGGTGGGCCATCAGTTTGCGCTGCCGCGCCTGCATCATGACGATGAAATCGGCATGCTGGTGCGCAACTACAACCGCAATCAGCAAATCATCCTGCGTCAGCATGATGAGCTGTGCAGTCACTCCACGCGCTTCCCGGTTTCAGACCTGCCAAACAAGGCGTTTTTACTGGCGCTGCTGGAACAGACCGTTGCGCATAAGAAAACCACCGCTCTGATGGTCGTGGCCTGCGAAACCCTACAGGACACCGCTGGCGTGCTGCAGGAGAGTCAGCGCGAAATGCTGCTGCTGACCCTGGCGGAAAAACTTAAGTCGGTGATTTCACCGCGCATGGTGCTGGCTCAGGTCAGCGCCTATGACTTTGCTATTCTGGCGCACGGTGTGAAAGAGCCGTGGCATGCGATCACATTAGGTCAGCAAGTACTCACTATTATTAATGAGCGACTGCCTTTGCAGGGCATTCAGCTGCGTCCCAGCGCCAGTATCGGAATAGCGATGTTTCACGGCGAACTGAGCGGCGAGCAGCTCTACCGTCGTGCGGTGTCAGCGGCCTTTACCGCGCGCCGCAAAGGCAAAAATCAGATTGAGTTCTTCGACCCCGAGCAGATGGAAAAAGCGCAGCAGCGGCTGAGCGAAGAGAGCGACATTCTTTCCGCTCTCGATAATCAGCAGTTTGCGGTATGGCTTCAGCCTCAAATTCACATTGCCAGCGGTAAAGTATGCAGCGCGGAAGTGCTGCTGCGTATGCGTCAGCCTGACGGCAGCTGGGAATTACCGGGCGACCTTATCGAGCGCATCGAATCCTGCGGCCTGATGATCACTGTCGGCTATTGGGTGCTTGAAGAAACCTGTCGCCAGCTTGCGGCGTGGCAGAGTCGAGGCATTATGTTGCCGCTGTCGGTGAACCTGTCGGCCCTACAGTTACTGCATCACGATATGGTGGCGGACATGCTGGAGCTGCTCAATCGCTACCGTATCGCACCCGGCACGCTGGTGCTGGAAGTGACGGAAAGCCGTCGCATTGACGATCCGAAAGCCGCCGTCGCCATCCTGCGCCCGCTGCGTAACGCCGGGGTGCAGATTGCGCTGGACGATTTCGGCATGGGTTACGCCGGTCTGCGTCAGCTGCAGCACATGAAATCGCTGCCGGTGGATGTGCTCAAAATTGACAAGATTTTCGTGGATTCGCTACCGGATGACACCAGCATGGTGTCGGCGATTATCCAGCTGGCCCGCAGCCTGAACCTCAGCATTGTGGCGGAAGGTGTGGAAACCCAGGCGCAGTTTGACTGGCTGAAATCTGCCGGAGTGGATATCGCGCAGGGCTTCCTGTTCGACCGCGCAGTGCCGCCGGATATCTTCGAACAGGAATATCTCTCTACGTCGACTGGTGATGTCAGCGCGTAAATAATCACGCGCTTGTGCGAGTCAGCTCTAATTTTTTAACATTTACCCCGCGAAATGTTTCTGTGTTGTTTATCGGATGTTATTTTAAAGCCGCAGGCGAATATAACCCTTACTCTGCCTGTGGTTTTATCTTAAGGACATCCTATGAAAGCCTCTCTGTTTAAAAGCCTCTATTTCCAGGTACTCACCGCTATCGCCGTGGGTATTTTACTCGGCCACTTCTATCCGGAAGTGGGCGCGCAAATGAAACCGCTTGGCGATGCCTTCGTTAAGCTCATCAAAATGGTGATTGCTCCCGTTATCTTTTGTACCGTCGTGACCGGTATCGCAGGGATGGAAAGCATGAAAGCCGTGGGCCGTACCGGCGCAGTGGCACTGCTCTACTTTGAAGTGGTCAGTACCTTGGCGTTGATTATTGGTCTGGTGATCGTGAACCTGGTACAACCGGGCGCGGGGATGAACGTAGACCCGGCGACGCTTGATGCGCATGCGGTGGCGATGTACGCCGAGCAGGCGAAAGATCAGGGCGTGGTTGGCTTCCTGCTGGATATCATTCCGTCCAGTGTCATTGGCGCGTTTGCTAGCGGGAACATCCTGCAAGTGCTGCTGTTTGCGGTGATGTTTGGCTTTGCCCTCCATCGTCTGGGCCACAAAGGCCAGCTGATTTTCAACGTGATTGAAAGCTTCTCGCAGGTCATCTTCGGCATCATCAACATGATCATGCGCCTGGCACCGATTGGTGCATTTGGGGCAATGGCGTTCACCATCGGCAAATACGGCGTCGGCACGCTGGTGCAGCTGGGGCAGCTGATTATCTGCTTCTATATCACCTGTATTTTGTTCGTGGTGGTGGTGCTCGGCTCTATCGCCAGGGCGACCGGCTTTAGCATCTTCAAGTTCATTCGCTACATTCGTGAAGAGCTTCTGATCGTGCTCGGCACGTCATCGTCCGAATCCGCGCTTCCGCGTATGCTCGATAAAATGGAAAAGCTCGGCTGTCGTAAATCGGTGGTGGGGCTGGTGATCCCCACCGGATATTCGTTCAACCTCGATGGCACGTCGATTTATCTGACGATGGCGGCGGTGTTTATCGCTCAGGCGACCAACAGCCACATGGATATCTTCCATCAAATTACGCTGCTGGTGGTGCTGTTGCTCTCTTCAAAAGGCGCGGCGGGGGTGACGGGCAGCGGGTTTATCGTGCTGGCGGCGACCATTTCTGCCGTCGGTCATCTGCCGGTTGCGGGCCTGGCGCTGATTCTGGGTATCGACCGCTTTATGTCTGAAGCGCGTGCGCTGACGAACTTGGTGGGCAACGGCGTGGCGACTATCGTGGTGGCGAAGTGGGTGAAAGAACTCGACCCGCAGAAGCTGGACGATACGCTCAATAACCGCGCACCTCGTGACAAGGCTCAAGAAATTTCCTCATAATCCCGCGAGTTATCCCTGTTATCTGCCCGTAGTCCCTTGATGGACTACGGGCTCCTGCGCATAATTGACCATATTTTTCGTTGGTCGTGTGACATTTCAAAAAATGCACGGTCTAAACGACGTAATTAACTCATAAAAATGACCATGAGTTGTCTTTGTTACTCATAATGTTGTGGTGCAGTCAACGCACACAGCTCGACGTATGATGAGTAAATAACCAGGATTGTTGATTCAGGGGCTTAAATGCAGGGCACAAAAATTCGACTCATAGTGGGCGGAATGCTGATGGTGGCAACCGCGGGCTATGCGCAAGCAGAAGCGCTCCAGCCGGACCCGGCATGGCAACAGGGAACACTGGCTAACGGATTTCAATGGCAGGTACTGGCCACCCCGCAGCGCCCGAGCGACAGGGTAGAAATCCGCCTTCAGGTCAATATTGGTTCTCTGAGCGAAAGCACGCAGCAGGCGGGCTTCAGCCACTTTATTCCACGTCTGGCGCTCTCGCAGAGCGGCAGTCTACCGACGATGCAGGCCCGTTCACTGTGGCAGCAAGGCATCGACCCTCAACACCCGATGCCACCGGCTATCGTCTCCTACGATTACACTCTTTTCAGCCTGAGCTTGCCGAACAATCGCAACGACCTGCTGAAAGAGGCGCTGACCTGGTTGTCTGATTCCAGCGGCAAACTCAATATCACTCCGGAAGCGGTGAATCACGCGCTCGGTGGAGAAGATATGGTCATGACCTGGCCTCAGGACCCAAAAGAGGGCTGGTGGCGTTATCGCCTGAAAGGGTCGACCATGCTGGGCCACGATCCAGCTGAACCGTTGAAACAGCCGATTGATACCGAACAGCTGAAAAGTTTCTACCAGAAGTGGTATACCCCGGATGCGATGACCCTGATTGTGGTCGGCAACGTGGATAACCGCAACGTGGGTGAGCAAATCAATAAAATCTTCGGTAGCCTGAAAGGCAAACGCGAAACCCCGGGAGCGGTGCCAACGTTGGCTCCGCTTCCGCCAACTGCGGTCAGCATCATGACCGACGCGGTGCCGCAGGATCGGCTCTCAATCATGTGGGACACCCCGTGGTCACCGATTCGTGAATCCGCCGCGTTGCAGCGCTACTGGCGTGCTGATCTGGCGCGTGAAGCGCTGTTCTGGCATGTGCAGCAGATCCTGAGCAAAAGTAATGTCAAAGATATCGGTATTGGCTTCGATTGCCGGGTGCTTTATCTGCGTGGCCAGTGCGGCATCAATGTGGATTCACCGAATGAGAAACTGAACGCTAATCTGGGTCTGGTGGCCAAAGAGTTGGCGAAAGTCCGCGAAGAGGGCCTGACCCAGGAAGAGTTTAATGCGTTGATCGCGCAGAAAAAACTCGAGCTACAAAAGCTGTTTGCGACCTACGCGCGTACCGATACCAATCTACTGATCAGCCAGCGTATGCGTGCGTTGCAAAATCAGGTGGTGGATATCGCGCCGGAGCAGTATCAGAAACTGCGTCAGGAGTTCCTGAGTTCTCTGACTGTTGAAGGCCTGAATCAGGATCTGCGTCAGCAGTTGTCACAGGATATGGCGTTGATTCTCCAGCAGCCGAAAGGCGAGCCGGAATACAACATGAAGGATTTGCAGGAAACGTGGGACAAACTGATGGCGACAACGGCTTCATCGGCGCCTGCGGCCAGTGACGATCACCAGGACGTCACGGATATCCCACCGGGCCAGTAAAGATGTGCATGGGTGAGGGCTGATGCCCTCACCCTCAATCATTACGCAGGCATTGCGTCGCGCGGAATGATCGCCCCGCGATACTGAATCACGGTGCTTGCGGTTAAATGCCCGCGTTGTGCCGCAGCTTGCGTATCTCCGCCGGTCAAACGTACCGCCAGATAACCCGCACTAAACGAATCACCCGCAGCGGTGGTATCCACCACTTTCTCTTTCGGCAATTTCACTGCAGGCACATCCACCACGCCTTCTTCTGCCAGTGAAACAAGGCAAGAATCCGCCCCGCGCTTGATAACCACTTCATGCACACCCGCGGCGTGCGTACGGGCCATCACTTCTTCTACCGGCTTTTCGTCCCACAGCGCGTCTTCGTCATCCAGCGTCAGGAACGCGATGTCGGTGCAGCCCAGCATCTGCTGATAAACCTGCTGCGTCTCTTCGCGACTGGCCCACAGGCGTGGACGATAGTTGTTATCGAAAATCACTTTCCCGCCGTTGGCACGGCATTCGTGCAGCAGAGAGAACAGCTTCTCACGGCTGGCTGGGCTCAGAATGGCGAGGCTGATACCGCTCAGATAGAGGTAGTCAAAGGTCGCCAGCTCTTCGCAAATCGCCGCCGACTGATCGCTCTCAAGCCAGAATTTGGCTGCGGCTTCGTTACGCCAGTAGTAGAACGTGCGCTCGCCGGAGGCATCGGTTTCGATGTAGTACAGGCCAGGCATGCGGTTTTCCATGCGCTGAATCAGGCGAGTATCGACGTGCTCACTCTGCCAGGCGTCGAGCATCTGCTGGCTGAAACTGTCGGTGCCGAGCGCGGTGATATAGCTCACCTGCAAATCGGCTGGTGCAACCTGGCGCGCAATGTATACGGAGGTATTCAGCGTATCGCCGCCAAAACCACGGTTTACTGCAGAGCCTTTCTCTGACAGCTCAATCATGCATTCGCCAATGACGGCAATTTTTTTAGACATAGTCGTCAAGCCTTCCCGAAATCAAAAAATTGCCGTTAGTGTGCGCTGAGGGTGTTAATGGGTCAACTATATTAAAACAACGTTCCATTATTTTTTTGAACTGGCGCGGATTCTCCTTCAATCCTGGCTGCACAGAAACACAAAATGCCGGTCGTTGAACATAAAGTTCTCACTTTCAGCGCCGATAACCCAATGACGAGTTGCGACAGATTCCCCCCATTAACAGGACAGCTGAGATGAAGTTAAAGCAGGTTATCCAGCGGCTAAGCATTCCCGATGCAGGCATTGAAGGCCTACAGGAGCGACGCTATTGGCTGGAGTGTGAGCGTGCTTATACTTACCAGCCGATCTATAAAACCGATGGTTGCCTGATGGCAGTCGAAGTGCTGACCGTGGTGACGCACCCGGAGCACCCAGGGCAGCGTATTGCCCCTGACCGCTATTTTGCGGAAGTGGCGGTGCGTCAGCGGATCGATATTATCAAAGAACAATTGTCGGCACTCACGGCGAAACGCGCGTTCTTCGCTGACAACGAGATATTGGCTTCGGTAAACGTCGATGGCCCGACGCTGATGGCAATGCGTCAGGACCCGGTATTGATGGCACAATTAGAAGATATTCCTTGGCTGCGTTTCGAGTTGGTGGAGCACATTCGTCTGCCACAGGACTCCTCCTTCGCCTCGCTGTGCGAATTTGGTCCGCTGTGGCTGGATGATTTCGGTACCGGGATGGCAAATTTTTCGGCGTTGAGTGAAGTGCGCTATGACTACATCAAAGTAGCCCGCGACCTGTTCATCATGCTGCGGAAGACCCCGGAAGGGCGTAATCTTTTTGAGCTGCTCATTCAGCTGATGAATCGTTATTGTCAGGGGGTGATCGTCGAAGGTGTCGAGACGCTGGAAGAGTGGCGTGACGTCCAGCAATCCCCGGCCCATGCGGCTCAGGGCTACTTCTTGTCACGTCCGGTGCCGATGTCTACCCTCGAAGAAGTGATGCTCAATCTGGCCTGATCGGCGGTTTTTTCTGTCAGCCTCAACTATATTCATGAATGGTGAGGCAAAACAGGAACGTTAACGGCATGACTAAAACCAGCAAAGTCATCACTTTTTCATTTGCGACGCTTGTGGTGTTGATCGTCGTACTGCTAATCGTAATTGCAAATTTCGACTGGAATCGACTCAAGCCAACGATCAATAAAAAAGTCACGGCGGAACTGAACCGGCCCTTCGCCATTCGGGGCGATCTCGGCGTGGTCTGGGAGCGCCAGCCCAGTGAAACCGGCTGGCGAAGCTGGGTGCCCTGGCCGCATGTTCACGCCGATGACATTATTCTTGGCAACCCGCCGGACATTCCTGAAATCACGATGGTTCACCTCCCGCGCGTAGAGGCCACGCTGGCTCCGCTGGCACTGCTGACCAAAACCGTGTACCTGCCGTGGATCAAGCTGGTTCAGCCGGATGCGCGACTCATTCGTCTCTCGGAAAAAAACAATAACTGGACCTTCAATCTGGCGTCTGCCGACGGCACGCAAAAAAATGCGCAGCCGTCCGCGTGGTCATTCCACCTCGATAACGTGCTGTTCGATCGCGGGCGAATCAAAGTAGACGATAAGATCAGTCAGGCCGATATCGAGATCTTCGTTGATCCTCTGGGTAAGCCGCTGCCGTTCAGCGAAGTGACGGGGGATAAGGGCAAAAGCAACGGGCCAAAACCGGGGGATTATGTGTTTGGTCTGAAGGCGCAAGGGCGCTACAACGGGCAGCCGCTCACCGGGACCGGGAAAATTGGCGGCATGTTGGCGCTGCGTAGCGAAGGTACGCCGTTCCCGGTACAGGCCGATTTCCACTCTGGTAACACGCGGGTAGCGTTTAGCGGCACGGTGAACGACCCGATGAAAATGGGCGGCGTTGATTTAAAGCTGAAGTTTTCCGGCGATTCACTTGGCCAACTGTATGACCTCACCGGCGTTTTGTTACCGGACACGCCGCCGTTTGAAACGGACGGACATCTGGTGGCGAAAATCGACACCGAAAAAGGCTCGGTCTTTGATTATCGCAACTTTAACGGGCGCATCGGCGACAGTGACATTCACGGCACGCTGAAATACAGCATGATCAAACCGCGTCCGAAACTGGAAGGCGATATGGAGTCGAAACAGTTGCGGCTGGCGGATTTAGGGCCGCTGATTGGCGTCGATTCTGGCAAGGGTACCAAAACCAAAGAGGTGCAAAAGGATATTCAGCCTTCAGGAAAAGTGCTGCCACATGAGCGTTTCGAAACCGATAAATGGGATGTGATGGATGCCGATGTGCGATTCAAAGGTGGGCATATCGAACACGGCAGTACGCTGCCGCTGAATAATCTCAGCACCCATGTGATCCTCAAGCGCGGCGATCTGCGCCTGGAGCCGCTGAAATTTGGTATGGCCAACGGTACTATCAACGCCAATATTCACCTCGCGGGGAATAAAAAGCCGATGCAGGGCGAAGCAGATATTCAGGCCAGACGGCTGCGGCTCAAAGAGCTTATGCCGAACGTCGAACTGATGCAGAAAACGCTGGGTGAACTGAACGGCGACGCCAAATTCCGCGGCACGGGGAATTCAGTTGCCGCCCTGCTCGGCTCGAGCGACGGTAACCTGAAACTGTTGATGAACGACGGGGTGGTCAGCCGCAACCTGATGGAAATTCTCGGCCTCAACGTGGGGAATTTTATCGTCGGGCAGATTTTCGGTGATGACGAAGTACGGGTGAACTGCGCGGCGGCTAACGTCAATATCACAAACGGTGTCGCACGCCCGCAAATTCTCGCCTTTGATACTGAAAACGCGCTGGTGAACGTGACGGGTACGGCGAGTTTCGCCTCTGAACAACTGGATTTGACTATCGATCCGGAAACTAAGGGGATTCGTATTATTACTCTGCGCTCACCGCTTTATGTGCGCGGCACCTTCAAGAACCCGGATTACGGCGTGAAGCCTGGGCCGCTAATTGTGCGCGGCGCGGTAGCGGCTGCGCTGGCGACGCTGGTGACGCCAGCGGCTGCGTTGTTGGCGCTGATTTCACCGTCGGAAGGCGATGCGAATCAGTGCCATGTGATTCTGTCGCAGATGCGGAAGTGATGAGCGCGCGCTTCCCCTCTCCCTAACCCTCTCCCCGTGGGAGAGGGAACTCGAGGAGTGCCGGTTTTCCCTCTTCCCGTGGGAGAGGGAACTCGATGAGTGTCGGTTTTCTCCCTCTCCCCGTGGGAGAGGGCCGGGGAGAGGGCATCAGGCAGGAACAAACTTACAGCGACTGATGGCGCGTCTCATGTGTCAACACCAGCGCAATCAGCGTCAGGGCAGCCATTGATGCGAGGTAGTAACCCACGTACGCCAGACCGTAAGTCCCGGTCAACCACGCAGCGATGTAAGGCGCTACGGACGCACCCAAAATCGACGACACGTTATACGAGAACGATGCCCCGGTGTAACGTACTTCGGTCGGGAATAACTCTGGCAGCAGCGCGCCCATTGGGCCGAAGGTGAGCCCCATCAGGCTCAAGCCCAGCAACAGATACGCCATAATCAGCGTCGGATCCCCTGAACCCAGCAATGGCTGGAACACAAACAATCCGAACAGAATAATCAGCGTCGTAATGGTGATCATGCTCTTGCGACGACCAAAGCGGTCAGCCAACAGGCCGGCAATCGGTACCATCACGCCAAAACCAATCACCGCCATCATCAGCATCCACAGCACTTCATTGCGCGGCAGGCCCAGACCGTGCGGCACCGCAGCGGTGCTGTAGGTCATCGAATAAACGGTCATGATGTAGAACAGGGTATACGTCGCGAGCATGATAAAGGTGCCGAGCACGGTCACACGCAAATGCTTGCTGAGCAGGGTGCCCATAGGCACTTTAACTTGTTTCTTCGCCGCCGCCACTTTGGCGAACACCGGCGTTTCGTGCAGGGAAACACGAACGTACAGCCCGATAATCACCAGCACCGCAGAGAAGATAAACGGCACGCGCCAGCCCCAGTTCATGAACTGTTCATCGGTCAGCAGCCAGGAAAGCAGCAGGAATGTGCCGTTGGCAAAGAAGAAGCCAATCGGCGCGCCGAGCTGTGGGAATGAGCCATACAACGCACGCTTTTTCGGTGGTGCGTTTTCCGTCGCCAACAGCGCCGCGCCGCCCCATTCACCGCCCAGGCCGAGACCCTGACCAAAACGCGCCAGCGCCAGCAGCACCGGAGCTAAAATGCCAATGGTGTCGTAGCTCGGCAGTAAACCGATAATCACCGTAGAAATCCCCATCGTCAGCAGCGATGCAACCAGCGTCACTTTACGACCGACACGGTCACCAAAGTGGCCGAACAGCGCCGATCCAATTGGACGGGCTACAAACGCGATGGCGAACGTTGCAAGGGATTGCAGCGTCGCAGCAGCCGGATCGCCCTGCGGGAAGAAAATATGAGGGAATACGATAACCGCCGCGGTGGCGTAAATGTAAAAGTCGAAGAACTCAATGGCGGTGCCAATAAGTGACGCGACGACAACTTTATTCCGCGAGTTTACCGGGACGATGTCCTGCTGAGTATCGAGTGTTGTGGCAGCTGATTGCATAATCTTTTCTTATTTTTAGGCGAACGAACGGCCATATTACGCATAGCAAAAGCGACATTTCAATGTGTAACAAGGTGAGCGGTAGAGTGAAAAACCGGCAAAAAGCGGATAATTTTCAGACCAGCGAAATCACTTCTATGAAATGCTTCACACAATTCGATAATAAGTGAATATCACTGCTTTAAGGTTAAATAAAAGTTACCAACTGGATTTATCGACTAAAAATGGAAATCGGGCTGATATTTCAACCCGATAACCGCATCAGTGGTGGGATTTGCCTGGCATCCGCCGGTCATCTTTGTATTCGGCGGTGGCAATCCACGCGGCGCAGAACAGCGTCAGTCGGGCGAAGAAATAGAAAAATGCCATGATCCCGAGTACTGAACCAAAAGCCGCGCCGGACGGGGATTTCACCAGTGCAGGCAGCGTCCAGGTCATGATGATTTTAATCACCTCAAAGCCGATGGCCGCAATAAAGGTGCCGCGAACCAGCGCTTTTCGGCGCGGGCGGTGGCGCGGGAGTCGCCAGAAAATCCAGAAGAACAACAGGTAGTTGGCGAGAATCGAAATCGCGAGACCGAT
The DNA here is from genome assembly GCF_024764965.1 of Scandinavium tedordense. NCBI lineage: Bacteria > Pseudomonadati > Pseudomonadota > Gammaproteobacteria > Enterobacterales > Enterobacteriaceae > Scandinavium > Scandinavium tedordense. Next base: position 249,897 of record NZ_JALIGG010000055.1, read on the forward strand.
AATACGCCACGCCGGTTTCAGCCACTCAACCGAGTCCAGATACAGCGCGGAGATGATCATCTGCTGCGCGGCCCCGGAGACGGAGGTAATCGACAGGGTGACAATCAGCGCAACCAGCAGGCCAATCAGCGACACAAAATCGCGGAAGTACTTAATCCAGATTTTCTCCTGGTCCTGCGGCGAGCGTTCCCACACGTCGCGCGACTGGGCGCGAATGGCCTCGCGCAAATTACCCATCCAGTTAATCCCGGAGTACAGCGCCACCAGAAGGCCGACAATCCCGACGGTGGTTCGCTGCTGAACCGCAGTGCTGATGGTGTTTTTCAGCGTGGCGGCGAGGGTCGGGTCGCTGACGTTGACCAGAATCTTATCGAAAATATCCTGCAGCAACGTCGGGTGCGAGGCGAGAATAAACCCGCCTGCGGCAAATGACACCATCAGAATCGGGATCATCGACAGGAATGAGAAATAGGTAATGGCCGCGCCAAACTGATTACCCAGGCGATCGTTAAAACGCTCGGCGGCGCGGAGCAAGTGGGCGATAAACGGCTGGCGCTGCACTTTCTTAGCGGTGCCGGTGGCTTTGTCCAGCGCACCACTGGCCCGCTGTTTAATGCCCGAAGCGGAAAGGTCATCGGTCTCCATTTTCCTGACGGGATCGTATTCCAGATCCTGAGTAGGGCGTTTTGCGTCGTTATCCGGCGTCATCAGGTGTTTATTCCTTTCTTTTAAAACCTGAATAAAATTATAGCCGATGAGGTGACGATAATTGACAAAACCTCATGACTATCAGTCTACGTAGCTTTTCAGGACGCCCGTTAACCACTCCATAAACAGATGTACGCGGCGGGAAAGGTTGCGGCGATGCGGGTAAATCAGCGATACCGGCATCGGTACGGCGCGGTAGTGCGGCAGGATCTCGACCAGTTTTCCGCTGCGCAGAGCGTCCTTCACGCCGATGCGCGGCACCTGAATAATTCCCAGCCCGGCGAGGCAGGCCGCGTGATAGGTTTCAGTGCTGTTGACCGTCAAAACCCCACCGGTTTTCAGCCAGCGAATTTGATTGTCGGTGTTGAGCTCAAAGCCCTGCGGGCGTACACCGAGGCTGGTGGCGTAATGCACCATCGCATGGCCTGCCAGATCGTCGAGGGTTTCCGGGTAGCCAAAACGCTCCAGATAATTTGGGCTGGCGCAGTTAATCACGGTCAGTTTGCCGATCGGCCGCGCCACTAATCCGGAATCTTTCAGCGTGCCGACGCGCACCACGCAGTCGAATCCTTCCCGAATCACATCCACCAGACGATCGCTGCTGCTGAGCTCCAGTTCAATACCGGGATACTGCTGCAAAAATGCGGGCAGTTTTGGGATGACTAAATTTCGAGCAACACCCACCGGCATGTCAACCCGTAAACGTCCGCTGATACTGGTGGGGTCATGCTGGAACATACCGTCGAGTTCATCGAGGTTGCTGAGTAAATCTTTTGCACGTTCGTAATAGACCATCCCGTCCTGCGTAAGCTGCACCCGGCGGGTGGTGCGGTGTAAAAGGCGCACACCCAGCAGGTTTTCCAGCGCCTGAATTTGGCGCGAAACGCTACCCTTTGGAAGGCCGAGCGTGTCAGCCGCGCGCGAAAAACTCTCCAGTTCGGCGACGCGAATGAACAGCTGCATTGCGTGAATTTTATCCATAGGTAGCGGCCTTTGTTGTTCTCAGTGAAACAATGAAACGTAATTTCCTATCTTTATTGATTATACACAACCCAATAAGCTCTATCTTACTGTTCTCCTGTCTGAAATGAGGTTGGTTATGACACAACGTATCGCTTTGATCACTGGCGCAAGCCGTGGGCTGGGAAAAAACGCGGCGCTGACGCTGGCGGCGAAAGGAATTGATATTCTGCTGACTTACAACAGCAATCAGCAGGAAGCACAAAAAGTTGTCGCGGAAATTGAGAAACTTGGCGTGAAAGCTGCGGCATTACAGCTGAACGTCGCCGAAGTTTCGGGTTTCGAGAGTTTTGCCCACCAGGTACAGCAGCAGCTGCAAAAGAACTGGCAGCGTGACACCTTTGACTATTTAGTGAACAACGCCGGAATCGGTTTGTACGGTGCGTTTGCCGAGACCAGCGAAGCGGTGTTTGACGAGCTGATGAACATCCACTTTAAAGGCCCGTTCTTCCTGACTCAGCAGCTTTTGCCGTTGATTCAGGATGACGGCCGGATCCTGAACGTGTCGTCTGGACTGGCGCGTTTTGCGCTGCCGGGCTTCGCGGCTTATGCCTCGATGAAAGGCGCGATGGAAGTGCTGACGCGCTACCAGGCGAAAGAGTTGGGCGCGCGCGGGATTTCGGTCAACATTATTGCGCCGGGCGCGATTGAAACCGACTTCGGCGGCGGGCGCGTGCGTGATGACGCGGAAATGAATCAGTACGTTGCGTCCCAGACGGCGCTCGGGCGTACAGGCCTGCCGGATGATATCGGTGGCGCGATTGCTGCGCTGCTCAGCGATGAGCTGGGCTGGATGAACGCGCAGCGCATTGAAGTTTCGGGCGGGATGTTCCTGTAAGTCTGACCCTCTCCCTAAAAGGGAGAGGCCCAAGGAGAGGCCAGGGAGAGGGAGACCTCGGTCTCTTTGATCCCCTCGCCCCTTTGGGGAGAGGGCTAGGGTGAGGGGCGCTGATACTCGTGACGCAATAACCCCAGCACCCAGTCGTTGTGCCATCTCCCACCAATCAGAAAGCTTTCCCGCAATTCCCCTTCCAGCACAAAACCCGCTTTCTCCAGCACCCGGCGCGAAGCGCTATTTCCCACGGTGACCGTGGCGATGAGCCGCCGTATCTCGCCGGTAGTAAACGCAAAATCACACACCGCACGCAGCGATTCCGTGGCGAACCCTCTGCCGTGCGCCTCGGGTGCAAATAAGAAACCCACTTCCGCGCAGTCCGGCTCCCGGTGAATATACCCGGTCAAGCCCACGGGCATGCCCGTTGCCGTCTCCCGAACCAGCAGGCACAGCCAGTGTTCAGCACCCGGCGTCCACGGCGGCAACCGCGATTCAAATGCTTCTCGGATCTCGCCCTCCGGCCGTGAATCATCCACGTAGCGCATCACCTCCTGGTTCTGCTCCAAGGCCAAAAAGAAGGGCCAGTCTGCTTCGGAAAGCGATTCAGCACTCAATCTGGGCGTCACGATTTTTACCATCGAATTTACTCCGGGTACTTTTATCGGTTTATAGACGGATTAGCACACATCACACTGATGTAATCTCATTTCTAACTTGCTAAAAACAAAAATAAAACCCCGTTATTTTTGGGGATACTGATGTCCTCTGAGAAGGAAAACAGATGCACACTGCATCGCACTATTCCGGTGACCAGTTTGAGCACTGTCTGGGCGTGATCCGCCAGGCGGCGAGCGAGATCCTCTCGCTGCTGAATGTCCACGGCGCTGAAGCGAAAGATCCACGCTGGTTTCTTGAGCAGGCCCGGCTGAATCTGGGTGGCTGGGCGAACGTGGCGCGGCGGCTTAATCTCAATGATGCGCAGATCAGTGATTTCACATTGCAGCTACGCCACCTGCAACAGGTGGTCCCGGTCTATGAACGCGGGCAGGCGGTAACGGACAACCAGCTGATTGCGGCGCTGCGTTTTGTCGCCGCGCTGGAATTTGTGCGTCAGCAGCAGCCGCGTCTCAAATTTGATTCTTTACCCGGCGAGGACGGTGATGCGCATCAGGAACAGGCCCAGCGACAACTGCGCGCCCTGACGCTGACGCTCAACGCGCTGATTAGTCAGGCCTTTCCCGATGCAACACGCCTGAATGATTCACTCAAGCTGCAGTTCGGAGCCGACAGCGTTCGTCGGTGGCTGGCGAACAGTGACGCCGGAGATATTCTGTCCGGCATGTTGTTCAGCGATTTAGCCCTGCTGATCGTCGATAAAAAAGCGTTTGCCCGTCATTACTCGACGCTATTTAACTCCGCGTCAGCGCTGACGTTTCTGGCTGAGCAGCGCGTCACGCTGCATGCGTTTCTGGAAGATTGTCGGGTGATGCGTAACGCCGTTCTTGCGCATCGTCCGCTGACGACGACTGAAAGGGTGCTGCTTGATAACTATCAGCGACAGATTGCCAGCCCGGTGCAGCGCGCGTTTGAACAAGGCCGCACGCGGGTCAATCCGGCGTCCTTTATGGCGGTGGACAGCAACGAGTTACACCATTTCTGGGAAAATGCACGCAGCAAAGACCGGGCGCTGGGTGGTGATGTTTCGGCGGTTCGTGAGAATATCGAGCCGCCGAAAAAGCAGCCGGTGCGCAGCCCCGAAGACCGGGACCAGGTGATTTCGACGGTGCTGTGGTGCACCGTCGGCGTGGCGATGCTGGTGATGGCGTTCGCCGCGTTGTGGATGTTTAACAACGTCGCGCCTGCGGAATCGACGGCACAGGCAAGTGAAGCGCTGGTGGATGCACCGGAGCGCGAAATCCCGTCACCGCGTGAGAAGCTCGCGAACATGGGGATAAGCTGGGATATCAACAGTCTGCGGGCGGCGATAGACCGGAACGATAGTCAGGTGACGATGCTGTTTTTACAGGGCGGAATGACCTGGCAACTGGCGTGGACCGAACAGGCTCAGTCGTTCCGCTACGATGACGTGCTGGAACTCTTGCTGCGCTATCGGCTGCAAATGGATGAGCCGAAGCCGTGTCGCCGGTTTATCAGCACCCTTAGCCACGCGATGTCCAACGGCGAGTCGTTAACGTCGGTGCGCAAAGACTATTTACAAGCGTTCTGCACCACGCCAGCGGTGGTTGAACGCCAGCGTTACAATGTTTCGCAGGCTAAGCTGCGCGCGGATGCCACGCCGGATGCACAAAATAAAAAATGGCTAACCATTCAGTCAGCCATTTACAGTGCCCTTCGATAACGGCGTTACGGCTCGCCGTACAGGCCCATCAGGCGGCGCGCCACGCCATTGCTCCAGCCGAAGCCGTCCTGTAACGGATATTCCCCGCCGCCCCCTTCACGGGGCGTTCCGGTGGCGATGTGATATTTCTCAATCACCTTCTGATGGTGCTGATAAAAGTGGTTCACGGTCTTCAGCCAGCTGCGGGCGATTTCATTGCCCAGCGCGTCGTTGCCGTACAGCTTGAAGCCCTGAATCGCCATCCATTGCAGCGGCGCCCAGCCGTTGGGGAAATCCCACTGCTCGCCGCTGTCGTATTCGGTGGTGAGGATCCCGCCGGGAGTCAGCAGCCGCGTACGTACCGCGGTGTCGAGTTTATCCGCCTGTTCATGCGTGGCCATGCCGACGTACAGCGGCACCATGCTGGCGGCAGAAAACAGCGCCAGCTCTTCGCGACGCCAGTCATAGTCGCGATAACAGCCCTGTTCGTCATCCCACAAATAGCGTGTCACCGCGGCCCGACGTTCGCTGGCCTTGTGGCGGAATTCGGCTTCGGTTTCCCGATCGCCTTTGGCACCAGAAATATTGGCAATGGTGCTTTCCAGTTTGAACAGAAAGGCGTTCAAATCGATGGGAATAAACTGCGTGGTGCGGATACTCGCCAGTCGCGTGGTATCCCGCAGCCAGCGCGATGAATAGTCCCAACCGGACTCCGCCCCGGCGCGTAAATCGCGGTAGACCTCATTCGGCGGTCGGCCAGAATGACGTGCGGTTTCCACATCTTCCAGCCACGATTCATCACGCGGCGTATCACGGTCGTCCCAGTAACGGTTGAGCAGCGAGCCGTCCGGCATGCGCACCACGTGGCGCCACGCCTGATTCGGTAGCAGGTTTCCAGAACCATCCATCCAGAAGTTGTATTCCATTTTCAGATGGTCGAGATAGCGTTTCGCGCCGCGCACGCCGTCTTCTTCAAACAGCTCCACCATCAGGGCGAACACCGGTGGCTGCGAGCGGCTGAGATAATAGGTGCGGTTGCCGTTCGGGATGTGGCCATAACGCTCAATCATCCACGCGAAGTTATCAGCCATGCATTTGAGCAAGTCCCCGCGGCCACTTTCCGCCAGGCCGAGCATGGTGAAATAGGAGTCCCAGTAATAGGTCTCAGTGAAGCGTCCGCCGGGCACGATATACGCCTGCGGAAGGGCCAGCAGGGAAGACCAAGGGATGTGATCCTGCGGTTCACGCGTCAGCACTGGCCACAGGGAATCAATATGTTCTTTTAGCGATTTATTGGGGTCGGAAACGTAGTCATCGCTGTGGTCTTCCGGTAGCCAGAAATGCGTCTCAACGAAAGTCCGCAGATTAAAACCGGGCTGACGTTTCTGCTGACGAAAGCGGATCAGAATATCCAGCGGGTCCATTCTCGGTGCGCAGTCGGGGAAGGTTTTGCTATCGGCAAAAATTCGTGCCGACTGGACGCGCTCAAACAGCTCCATATAGCGGTCTGCCGGGGTCAGCGCATCGGACGCGGGCATCCCCTCAATCATCTCCGGTTCGGGCTCAACCTCGAACATTTCATCCAGTTTTAATTCGCACGGATCCGAGAGATAGCAGGGTTCATACTCAATGGCCTGAGCTTCGTCGGTGTCCGGGTTGCGTAATTTCTGGTTGAGCATAGGGTAAAACCTCCGGATAGCGTCAAAACAAGGAGCCGGAAAAAATCCAGCGCTCTATTAAGCGTAGACATTCGCTTCGATGTCTGGGGGCAAAAACGTGCGCTTCGTCACATTTATATGCTTTTCCCTGGCCACGATTTCCCGCTAATTGGCTGTTTTAAAGCAAAAACCCGTGAAAACGAGGCGAATTGCTGATTTATCACTTTCAGAGCTTTCACTTTGCAACCAATTATGAATATCGTTATGGTCTTGCCCTCCATCGATTTGTACACATTATGCACTTTATTAAACGGGAAGGTCCGTGTTGAAAGGGTTAATACTCCCTGGGCTGATAGCGTCTGCGCTGCTGACAGGCTGCGCCGGGACGCTATCGCAAATGAATATGCCTTCCAGTGAAGTAAAGCAGGTGGCGCAAAACGGACGGGTGCTTTCCGTTAATGAGCTGGTCACCGAATATATGCAAAGCAAACAGGTGTCGGGCATGGTAGTGGCCGTCATTCAGCATAATGGCCCGGCGAAGTTCTATTGCTACGGTATCACTGATGGCAAAAATCATTATCCGATAACGCCGGATACCCTGTTTGCGCTTGGATCTTTGAGTAAAGGCATCACTGCCGAAGTGGTGACGTTGATGGTCAATGAAGGGCGTCTGCACTGGGATGACACGTTAGCCACGCTGCTGCCGCCAGGAACGCCGCTGAGCAAAGATGCGCAAAACATCACACTCTTACAGTTGGTGACACACACCTCGGGTTTGCCACGCCAGCCGATGAATTTGCTGTCACTGGAGCATCTGGTGAGTTATCTGCGCGACGGCGAGAATTTCTATCAGGATTTGGACAGCGATGGCGTGCTGAATTATCTTAGTACTTTCCGCGCACCGCTAACGCATGAGCCGCGTTATTCAAATATTGGTTACGCCATCCTCGGCTATGTTCTGAAATATAAAACCGGGGAGTCTATCAATACGCTTGCCGGGCAGCAGATATTCCAGCCGCTGGGCATGAAAAGCTCGAGCTTTGACCCGGAAAATTTGCGCGCCTTCCCTCAGCGCGCGCTGGGCCATGCGGGCGATCAACCCAAATTCATCGCCCGGGGCACACTCACGCCCGATTGGCAATTCAGCAATAATATGGTCGGTGCTGCCAGCCTTTATAGCGACGCGCGGGATCTCATTGAATACGCCCGGGCGCATTTCTCACCGACGCAGAATGCCGCGCTGAATAAAGCCTTTACGGACGTCAGCGTTGATTATTTCCCGCGTGAAAAAGAAGCGGCCAATATTGCATGGATAACGGATACCTATGGCCGACAGAAAATCACCTATCAGGTGGGATATATCGGCGGTTATTCCAGCTATATCGGTTTCGATAAAGAAAACCAGAATGCGGTGGTGGTACTTCAGAATAGTTTTAACTGGAGTAATTATATTGGGCATGCGCTGTTACGGCATATCGCACCTGAATAATCGAGCTTACCACTTCTGATCGCGTGCGTCCTGACGACCATCGCGGCGGTTTTCACGCTTATCCTGACGGCAAGATGCGTTGCTCTTGTCGTCTGCTCTGACACAATCCCGCTTATCCTGACGGCCTTCAGTACGTGACTCCTGGCGTGTGTAACGGGCGTCCTGACGCTTCTCGCTATGGTATGTCGCGTGAGCGGGAAGAGAGATCGCGGGCAACAGCATTGCCGCAGTAACCACAGAGAATATCAATTTTTTCATCACTCGAACCTTATAAAAATACGCTGTTCTGGACAGACACGTATTGTTACGTAGTTCAATTTATGGACACGATACAAATCGTGCGGACTGAAAAAGAAGATTATCCAATATTAAATTAAGGGAAGGATGTTGAGATAATAAAAACCCCGCCAGCGGCGGGGTTTATAGATTAACGCATGGTGACGAATTCTTCCGCCGCTGTCGGGTGAATCGCGACGGTATTGTCGAAGTCTTTTTTGGTCGCACCCATTTTCAGCGCCACCGCAAAGCCTTGCAGGATTTCGTCCATACCAAAACCGATGCCGTGAATACCGACGATTTTCTCTTCCGGACCGACGCACACTAGCTTCATGCGGCATGGCTGACGGTGAGAGGTCACGGCGGTATACATTGCGGTGAAGGAGGATTTATACACCTTCACGGCGTCTGCGCCGTACTGCTCAACCGCCTGCGGTTCGGAAAGACCCACGGTGCCAATCGGCGGATGGCTGAACACCACCGTTGGAATGTTGCTGTAATCCAGATGCTCGTCCGGCTTGTTGTTGAACAGGCGCTCTGAAAGACGACGACCTGCTGCCACCGCGACTGGCGTAAGTTCTACGGCACCGGTGTTATCGCCGACCGCGTAAATGCCCGGCACACTGGTGTTCTGGAACTTATCGACAACGATATAGCCTTTGTCGTTGCTTTTCACCCCGGTCGCCGCGAGATTGAAGTTATCCGTCTCTGGCTCACGACCAATCGCCCAAATCAGGGCATCGACGGTCTGGCTACGGCCATCTTCCAGCTCAAGCGTCAGGCTGCCATCGGCGTTTTTAATCACCGCTTTCGGCACCGCGTGGGTGTGCAGCGTTGGGCCTTCGGCGGCCATCACTTCAACCAGCGTCTCGATGATCATCGGGTCAAAGCTGCGAAGCGGCGCGTGTTTACGCACGAACAGGTGCGTTTCGGCACCCAGTCCGTTGATAACGCCCGCCAGTTCAACCGCGATATAACCCGCGCCCACGACGGCCACGCGTTTTGGCAACGCTGGCAGCGCGAAGAAACCGTCGGAATCGATGCCGAATTCCACGCCTGGAATCGACGGGTGGCTCGGGCGACCGCCGGTGGCAATCAGAATGTGGTCCGCGGTCAGGGTTTCGCCGTTCACTTCGATGGTTTTTTCATCGATAAAGCGCGCAAAGCCTTTGATAACATCCACGTTATTTTTGCCCAGCACGGTATCGTACGAGGTATGGATGCGGTCAATGTACGCGCTGCGGCTGGAAATCAGTTTGTTCCAGTCGAAGTTATTGATGGTGGTATCGAAACCGTAATCCGGGCCGTACATGTGGATGGCTTCGCGAATTTGCGCCGCATGCCACATCACTTTCTTCGGTACACAACCGACGTTAACGCAGGTGCCGCCGAGCTCTTTAGCTTCAATCAGCGCACATTTCTGGCCGTACATTGCCGCGCGGTTGATGGAGGCGATGCCGCCGCTGCCGCCGCCGATGGCGATGTAGTCATAATGCTTAGTCATAGCTTCTTCCTTAATCGTTGATTGCCGCGATTGTATACCTGGAATCCATAGGTTCCACCGATGGTTGCGATTACTCCGGCACGATCCAACTGACGGTGGCGTGACCGGTGCCCGCCGGAACCAGCTTTTTATGCAGCCAAGGCAGAACGTTTTTCATCTGCTGCTCGAGCTTCCACGGTGGATTGATAACAATCATGCCCGAAGCGGTCATGCCGCGCTGATCGCTGTCCGGACGCACCGCCAGCTCGATTTGCAGGATGCGACGAATGCCGGTGGCTTCGAGTTCTTTAATCATGCGTTTGATTTGCGTGCGCAGCACCACCGGATACCACAGCGCGTAAGTGCCAGTGGCGAAACGCTTGTAGCCTTCGTTGATGCCGGTCACTACCGCCTGATAATCGGTTTTGATTTCATACGGTGGGTCAATCAGTACCAGACCACGACGCGAGGCCGGTGGCAGCTTGGATTTAAGCTGCTGATAGCCGTCGGATTTTTCCACGCGGGCGCGGTCATCTTTCTGGAATTCGGAACGCAGCAGTGGGAAATCGCTCGGGTGCAGTTCGGTCAGGTTCAGGCTGTCCTGCTCGCGCAGCAGCTGGCGCGCAATCAGCGGGGAACCTGGGTAGTAGCGCAGCTGGCCGCTACGGTTGAAGTGCTGCACGACGCTGATGTAAGGCTCAAGTTCTGCCGGTAAATCGTCCTGCTGCCAGATGCGGGCGATACCTTCCAGATACTCACCGGTGCGCTCCGCATGTTCGCCGCTCAACTGGTAACGACCGGCGCCTGCGTGGGTGTCGAGATAGAGAAACGGTTTTTCTTTCTCTTTCAGCGATTCAATGATCAGGCTCTGAACGGTGTGTTTGAGGACGTCGGCATGGTTGCCAGCGTGAAAGCTGTGGCGATAACTGAGCATGGATACGGGAGTTCCGAAATAATAAACGATGCCGACAGTTTACCGCAGATTGCCGAGGATTACCGCTGATGCTGAGCGCGACGGTGATTCCCGCTGTCATAAATGTGTCAAACGGATGCGCTAGCGTCGGATTCTGGCAAGGTAATTCATTGAATCCAGGATAAAAAAATGACTAAAAATTATTCGGTTCTCGCAGCCGCGCTGCTGTTGGCGCTCCCTGCACTGGCTAACGAAACGGCGGTGAACACGGCGGCACAGCTGGCGGCGACCGTCACGCCAGCAGCCAACAGCCAGGCGTTCGATGCGCTGGAAGGCCAGTCGCTGACGGCGCTGCGTCATGCGCTGCAAAACGGCGAACCAACGCTCACGCGCGACGGGCTGGAAAAAGCGAAGCAGTCATCCACCCAGGCGGATACCGTGTGGCTCAAGGCCAGCGGTTATGATTTCCAGGCCAAAGCCCGTCAGCAGGCGGGCATTGCGCTGCTTTCCGCGTTCAGCTCGCTGCCCGCCGATACGCTGGCGGCAAGCCTGAAAACGGTGACTGATATCAACCGCGATGCGCCAGCGGCCACGCGTCAGCAGGCGCTGGCCGATGCCGAGGGCATCAGCTATCTCTATTTCCTCAGCGATGCGCTGGGGCCGCGTCTGGGCAAGGCGTTCATCACCGCCTATGACAAAGGCGAACTGAACAAAGCGGCGGCGCTGATTAAAGCCAGCGAAGTCAGTACCGGCGCGGCGAAAAAGCACTTCAACTACGCGCGGCCGTTCCTGGTACAGAGCAACACCATTCACCTCGTGCCCGACGACACGGTAGTGAAAGACAATCAGCCTTACACCGCAGACGGCGGCTCGTTCCCGAGTGGGCATACCAACACCGGCGTGACCGACGCGCTGCTGATGGCGCAGATGATCCCCGAACGCTACGACGCGCTGGTGACGCGCGGCGCCCGCTACGGCTACTCCCGCATTGTGCTTGGCGTGCATTACCCGCTGGACGTGATGGGCTCGCGAATGGTGGCGCAAAGCAACGTGGTGCATGACCTCAACGACCCGAAATACCGGGTGCTGTTTAACGAAGCCCGCGACCAGCTGCGCGCTGCGTTGGCAAAAGAGTGCGGTATGACGCTGGCGGAATGCGCAAAAACCGATGGCAAAGACGACCCGTATCGCGACGCGACGATGCAGGCGTTTTATCGCTTCACCCTGAGCTACGATTTGCCGCAGCAGAAAGGGACGTCAGTTGCGCTTACGGTGCCGCAGGGCGCGGAAGTGCTGCTGGAAAGCGCGTTGCCAAACGCGTCGGCGCAGCAACGTCGTGCGCTGATGGTGAAAACCGCGCTGCCCGCCGGGTATCCGCTTTCCGGCACCACGCCTGAGCAGCAGTTCTGGCAGCGCCTGGACCTGCCTGCCGCGTACACTGCTGGACATTCCCTGCGTTAATGGATCACCGGGTGGGGCGCATTGTGCCTTACCCGGCCTACACGTTCTGAAAGCCAGGCGCTCGTGGTGTCGCTGCCATTGAAATCCTCTACACTTACCCCCATTCTACCAAGATATGTGCCGCGCCGGACGTGCGCCTTATTCACTCTTTTCAACAGGACAGCGCTTATGACCAATCCATTACTGACGCCTTTCGAACTGCCTCCGTTTTCGAAAATCCAGCCTGAACACGTGGTTCCTGCGGTCACCAAAGCGCTGGACGACTGCCGCACGTCGGTAGAAAGCGTGGTAGCGCAGGGTGCGCCGTACAGCTGGGAAAATCTCTGTCAGCCGCTGGCTGAAGTGGACGACGTACTGGGCCGTATTTTCTCTCCGGTCAGCCACCTGAATTCAGTCAAAAACAGCCCTGAGCTGCGCGAAGCCTATGAGCAAACGCTGCCGCTGCTGTCCGAGTACAGCACCTGGGTCGGCCAACATGAAGGGCTGTATCAGGCTTACCGCGACCTGCGGGAAGGCGACAACTACGCGGGCCTCAATACCGCGCAGAAGAAAGCGGTGGATAACGCGCTGCGTGATTTTGAGCTCTCCGGGATTGGCCTGTCGAAAGAGAAACAGAAACGCTATGGCGAAATCGCCGCGCGCCTGTCTGAGTTAGGCAACCAGTACAGCAACAACGTGCTCGACGCCACGATGGGCTGGAACAAGCTGGTCACCGATGAAGCAGAGTTGGCCGGTATGCCGGAAAGCGCATTGGCGGCAGCAATTGCGCAGGCCGAAGCCAAAGAGCAGGAAGGGTATCTGCTGACGCTGGATATCCCGAGCTATCTGCCAGTGATGACCTATTGCGACAACGGGCGGCTTCGTGAAGAGATGTACCGTGCGTACACCACGCGTGCATCCGACCAGGGCCCGAACGCCGGAAAATGGGACAACAGCCCGGTGATGGAAGAGATCCTCGCGCTGCGTCACGAACTGGCTCAGCTGCTGGGCTTCGAAAGCTATGCGGTTAAATCCCTCGCCACCAAAATGGCGGAAAACCCACAGCAGGTGCTCGACTTCCTGACCGATCTGGCGAAACGCGCCCGTCCGCAGGGTGAGAAAGAGCTGGCTCAGCTGCGCGCCTACGCGAAAGCCGAATTTGGCGTGGACGATCTGCAACCATGGGACATCGCTTACTACAGCGAAAAACAAAAACAGCATCTGTACAGCATCAGCGACGAGCAGCTACGTCCATACTTCCCTGAAAACAAAGCCGTTAACGGCCTTTTCGAAGTGGTGAAACGCATTTACGGCATCACCGCTAAAGAGCGCACCGACATCGAAGTGTGGAGCCCAGAGGTGCGCTTCTTCGAGCTATACGACGACAAGAACGAACTGCGTGGCAGCTTCTATCTCGACCTCTACGCGCGTGAGCACAAACGCGGCGGGGCATGGATGGACGACTGCGTAGGCCAGATGCGTAAAGCCGATGGCTCGCTGCAAAAGCCAGTGGCCTATCTGACCTGTAACTTCAACCGTCCGCTGGGCGGCAAACCCGCGCTGTTTACCCACGATGAAGTGATCACCCTGTTCCACGAATTCGGTCACGGGCTGCATCACATGCTGACCCGCATCGAAACTGCAGGTGTTTCTGGTATCAGTGGTGTGCCGTGGGATGCCGTCGAACTGCCAAGCCAGTTTATGGAAAACTGGTGCTGGGAGCCGGACGCGCTGGCGTTTATCTCTGGCCATTATGAAACGGGCGAACCGCTGCCGAAAGAACTGCTGGATAAAATGCTGGCGGCAAAAAACTACCAGGCGGCGATGTTTGTTCTGCGCCAGCTGGAGTTCGGTCTGTTCGATTTCCGTCTGCACGCTGAGTTTAACCCGGAGCAGGGCGCGAAAATCCTCGATACGCTGGCTGAAATCAAGAAGCAGGTTTCCGTGGTGCCGGGTCCATCTTGGGGACGTTTCCCACACGCGTTCAGCCACATTTTCGCAGGGGGTTACGCGGCGGGTTACTACAGCTACCTGTGGGCCGACGTATTGGCGGCAGATGCCTTCTCCCGCTTCGAAGAGGAAGGGATTTTCAACCGCGAAACCGGCCAGTCGTTCCTCGACAACATCCTGAGCCGTGGCGGTTCAGAAGAGCCAATGACGCTGTTCAAACGCTTCCGTGGACGCGAACCGCAGCTGGACGCGATGCTTGAGCATTACGGCATCAAGGGCTAATCGTTTCGTGAAAATCTGTTTAGTGGATGAATCAGGCGCCAGTGATGGCGCCTTATCTGTTCTGGCGGCCCGCTGGGCGCTGGAGCACGATGCAGACAACCTGATGGCGCTGGTCTTAACCCCGGAGCATCTTGAACTGCGTAAGCGCGATGAGCCAAAGCTTGGCGGCATCTTCGTGGATTTTGTCGGCGGCGCGATGGCGCATCGGCGCAAATTCGGCGGTGGTCGTGGCGAAGCGGTGGCAAAAGCGGTTGGGGTTAAAGGCAGTTATCTGCCGGACGTCGTGGATGCGACGGCGGGGTTAGGGCGCGATGCGTTCGTGCTGGCGTCCGTCGGCTGTCGTGTGCGAATGCTGGAACGTAACCCGGTGGTCGCAGCGCTGCTTGATGATGGTCTGGCACGCGGTTATGCCGACCCGGAAATCGGCGGCTGGCTACAGGAGCGCTTGCAGCTCATTCATGCTTCCAGCCTGACGGCGTTGACCGACATCACGCCGCGTCCGCAGGTGGTTTACCTCGACCCGATGTTTCCGCACAAGCAGAAAAGCGCGCTGGTGAAAAAGGAAATGCGGGTATTTCAGTCGCTGGTGGGGCCGGATTTAGATGCGGATGGTTTGCTGGGGCCTGCACAACAATTGGCGACAAAGCGAGTGGTGGTGAAGCGCCCGGATTATGCGCCGCCGTTAGCCGATATCGCCACGCCAAATGCGGTGGCCACCAAAGGGCATCGGTTTGATATTTATGCGGGTACGGCTGAGGGTTAGTGCGGTCTGATGCCCTCTCCCCGACCCTCTCCCACAGGGAGAGGGAGAAAAGCCAGTTCCCCCTCGCCCCTTTGGGGAGAGGGGACAGCCGGAAGCCGTTTCCCCTTACTCCAACGCGGAGAGGGAATTTGTTTTCCCCCTCGCCCCTTTGGGGAGAGGGCCGGGGTGAGGGGAACTAAACCTTACTCGTCTTCTTCATCACGCAGCGGAACAATCAGCATATCCACATGCACGGTATTAATCAGCTGACGAGCAGACGACATCAGTTTGCTCCAGAAATCCTGATGATGACCGCACACCACCAAATCCATATCGTATTTCTTGATTGCGTCGACCAGAACCTGGCCAAGGTCACCGCTGCCGCTGAGGGTTTCTGTGATCGGATACCCGGCGTTGGTGGAGAGTTCGCTTAACGCGTGGTGAGTCTCCTCCGAGATGCGTTTCTGCATATCTCCCAGATTGACATCGATCAGGCCGGTGTAGAGATCGGAGTAGTTCACATCGACATGAATCAGGGAAACTTTCGCGTTGTACGGGCGCGCCATAGAGACTGCTTTGTCGACCAAGACTTTGCTTTCTGGTGAGAGGTCAACCGCGATAAGAATGTGTTTGTAAGCCATAGTGTTACTCCTTCCTTAAGTCTGTGTATACCCGTCATACTTCAAGTTGCATGTGTGTTGGCTGCGTCCGCTCACCCCAGTCACTTACTTAAGTAAGTGACTGGGGATGCTCAGCCTTGCCGCCTTCCTGCAACTCGAATTATTTTGGGTCTCGTTATTAAATAGTGTAGACAACCCAACCTTAAAACGAGCCTCAAGTTACGTCAATGACCCTTGATCACCAATCAGTTAAACAAATCTTCGCGTTTTAACTATTGATAACGATTAACGATGTGGCAAAAAAATCAGCGGATCTCCTACACTATTTAAAGAGTCGGTCGGATAAGTTAATGTGACCGGATTCTCACTCTTTCACTGACTGTCTGTTGAGTTTCGGGTTGCGGTAGTCCCGGAGGAAGTCTCCGTGGGCCGGTCGCCGGGGAGGAGCTATGGTAAGCACTGTCGCACTATTTTGGGCTTTGTGTATTGTGTGTGTAGTGAATATGGCGCGCTATTTCTCATCATTGCGCGCGCTGCTGGTGGTGCTGCGTGGTTGCGATCCTTTACTCTATCAGTATGTGGATGGCGGAGGGTTTTTCACCTCCCACGGTCAGCCTGGAAAACAGGTGCGTCTGGTGTGGTATATCTACGCGCAGCGCTACCGGGATCATCATGATGATGAGTTTATCCGCCGCTGTGAGCGTGTTCGCCGCCAGTTTGTATTAACCAGTGCGCTGTGTGGCCTGGTCGTGATCAGCATGATTGCTTTAATGATTTGGCATTGAGTGTTGATCGATAAAGTACAGGCATAAAAAAACGGGTCAGTTTCCTGACCCGTTTTTGTCGTGCTTTCAGGCTAATCAGATGAGCTTGAGGCTCAGCCAGTACAGTCCGCCTGAAAGAATAATCGCCGCAGGCAGAGTCAGAACCCATGCCATCAGGATGTTGGTCACGGTTTTGCGCTGCAAGCCGCCACCGTCAACGATCATCGTACCCGCAACGGAGGACGACAGAACGTGCGTGGTGGATACCGGCATCCCGGTGTAACTCGCCAGACCAATCGACACCGCCGCGGTCATCTGCGCCGACATGCCCTGAGCATAGGTCATGCCTTTTTTACCGATTTTTTCGCCGATAGTGGTCGCCACACGACGCCAGCCGATCATCGTACCAATGCCCAGCGCCAGAGCGACGGCCATGATAATCCAGATTGGAGCGTACTCGATGGTGCTCAGCATATCGGTTTTAAGTTTCTTCAGCAGACGCTGATCGTCGTTGTTGACGTTCGGCAGCTTAGCCACTTTATCGGTGGTATCGGAGATGCACAGCAGAATGCGACGCATCTGGCTGCGCTGCTCGACGCTCAGCTTGTCGTAGCTCTCAATGTTATCCAGCATACCTTTCACGCGGTCTAACGCATTGACGGTATTCGCCGGATGGCAATGGAACTCAGCAGGCTGGGTTGCGCCAGGCTCCGGAGACGGGATCAGCGGTTCAGCACTGGTCACTTTTGCCAGCAGGTCAGGATGCTGCTGGAAATAGACTTCCACGTTGTTGACTGCATCACGGGTACGGGTGATTTCATAGCCGGACGCATTCATGTTGACCACGAATCCAGCCGGTGCCACGCCAATCAGTACCAGCATCACCAGACCAATGCCTTTCTGGCCATCATTCGCGCCGTGGGAGAATGCCACGCCAATTGCGGAGAGGATCAGGGCAATACGCGTCCAGAATGGCGGCTTTTTCTTACCGTCTTTCTTTTCACGTTCGGCAGGCGTGAGGTGGATACGCGCCTTTTTCTTGGTGTTGCTCCAGTAACGACGCAGTATGAAGATTAAGCCACCGGCAACAACCAGGCCGACGATAGGCGAAATAATCAGTGAAGCGAAAATCCCAAGAACTTTCGGGATATTCAACGCGTCCACCACCGAGGTGCCGTTCATCAGCGCATTGGTTAAACCAATACCGATAATAGCCCCAATCAGGGTATGAGAGCTGGAAGCCGGAAGGCCGAAATACCAGGTACCGAGGTTCCAGATAATTGCTGCCAACAGCATAGAGAAGACCATGGCGAGACCATGAGCAGAGCCCATGTTCAGTAGCAAATCCGTTGGCAGCATATGCACAATCGCATAGGCTACGCTCAGACCGCCTAACAGCACGCCAAAGAAGTTGAAGAGTGCCGCCATCACCACCGCTAATTGCGAACGCATTGCGCGGGTGTAGATAACAGTCGCTACTGCGTTTGCGGTGTCGTGGAAGCCATTAATCGCTTCGTAAAACAACACAAATCCCAGAGCAAGCAATAACAAAAGCCCAGTATGCAAATCCAGGCCAGCAAACAAATGTAGCATAGGTACGTTACGCCATTTTGAGGACATGAACGCGGCGCATTATCCAGGACAAACGCAGCGTGGGCAAAGAGAAATATAGACTTTTATTGATATTTGTTCACTGTCGTAAAAATAGCGTCAGTAATTACCCTATATGTTTCAAAGGCATGACCATATATGAAAAAATTCTTACTGGTCGTACCCGATGGGAAAATTTACACTTCCCGACATTCAAAACGAGAGGATAGGCGTGTGGAAAGGTTTGATGCCATAGTTGTCGGCGCAGGCGCGGCGGGAATGTTTTGTGCAGCGCAGGCGGGACAAGCGGGGGCGCGAGTGCTGCTTCTGGATAACGGCAAAAAGCCGGGCCGCAAGATTTTAATGTCCGGCGGCGGGCGCTGTAACTTCACCAATATGAACGTGGAACCCGCGGCATACCTCAGTCAGAACCCCCATTTCTGTAAATCGGCGCTGGCCCGTTACACCCAATGGGACTTCATCGAACTGGTCGGTAAATACGATATCGCCTGGCATGAGAAAACCCTCGGTCAGCTGTTTTGTGACGATTCTGCCCAGCAGATTGTCGATATGCTGGTGGCGGAATGTGAAAAGGGCAACGTTACCACGCGGCTGCGCACCGAGATTATTACCGTCGAACGCGACGACGACGGCTACACCTTGCAGCTGAATGGCGACACGGTGGCCGCGAAAAAGCTGGTAATCGCCAGCGGCGGCCTGTCGATGCCAGGCCTGGGTGCTTCGCCGTTCGGCTATAAAATTGCCGAGCAGTTCGGGCTTAACGTCCTGCCGACTCGCGCGGGCCTGGTACCGTTTACGCTCCACAAACCACTTCTGGAGCAACTGCAGGTGCTTTCCGGCGTTTCTGTGCCTGCGGTTATCACCGCGGACGACGGCACGGTGTTCCGTGAAAGCTTGCTTTTCACCCATCGCGGCCTGTCCGGCCCGGCGGTTCTGCAAATCTCCAGCTACTGGCAGTCCGGCGAGTTCGTCAGCATCAACCTGCTGCCGGAGTGCGCCCTCGAGACATTCCTCGACGAACAGCGTAACGCGCACCCGAATCAAAGCCTGAAAAATACTCTGGCGATGCAGTTACCAAAACGGTTGGTGGAGTGTCTGCAACTGCTGGGGCAAATCCCGGATGTGCAGCTCAAGCAGCTGAACAGCAAAGATCAGCAGCAGCTAGTGGAAACCCTCACAAACTGGCGCGTGCAGCCCAACGGCACCGAAGGATATCGTACTGCTGAAGTGACGCTGGGCGGAGTCGATACCAACGAACTGTCTTCGCGCACCATGGAATCCCGCAAAGCGCCGGGACTGTATTTTATCGGCGAAGTCATGGACGTCACCGGCTGGCTCGGTGGATACAACTTCCAGTGGGCCTGGGCGTCCGCATGGGCATGCGCGCAGGAGCTGGTAGAAGCGTAAATCGTCGTGAATAACGCCTCGAGCAGGGAATAACCAAACAGCACAAAATAATTCCCTGTTTTTAACAAGTGTATGTACTATGTCGCACTCTTTTAACAGCGCCTGGATGCACATACAGAGAGCACATGAACATTTACGCGGTTGTTATATCTACCTTTGCGACGAAACTCTTGTTGTCGTTTGTCATCTATAAGAAAAACAAACATGTTTTCAAGCGAATGAG
Source organism: Scandinavium tedordense (assembly GCF_024764965.1). Classification (NCBI taxonomy): domain Bacteria; kingdom Pseudomonadati; phylum Pseudomonadota; class Gammaproteobacteria; order Enterobacterales; family Enterobacteriaceae; genus Scandinavium; species Scandinavium tedordense. Next base: position 269,656 of record NZ_JALIGG010000055.1, read on the forward strand.
TCTGCCTGCAAAAGGTGCGGTGATTGGCGGTGGATGGCTTGCCAGCTACGGGCTCCTGCAGCTGATCAACGAAGTTATCTGAGCCAAATTGCTTTAGAAAAGAGCCAGCCCCGTGCTGGCTCTTTTTTATTGTTCCTCAGCCAAGTTCCAAAAACGTCTGCGCAATTTCGAAGTCGATAATCAGCCCCATACCGTCGGCACCCCGCTGAGCCGGCGATCCACCAGCTGCACAGCAACCTGCTGACGTTCGTCATCCGGCTTAACGTGAAACGTACTGCTGTCCATCAGGGCGCAAATCGGCTGGCCTGTGTCCGCTTCCTGTAATAGTTTTCGCACGGATAAAATACCGTGCCGCTTATTTACGGCGACAACAAAGACGCGCCCCGGAATATCGTTGTTCTGTAATTGAGACAGGAAAGATTCACGGACTTCATGTACGCAGAAATGATCGGCAAGGGCGGTGACTTATATTTGTACAGGAGCCTCGGCATAACGAGATCGTTAAAATGAGTCACCATTATATTCAGGCTGAATATTTATACGAGCGAGAAGTGAGTCTGGTTGAGACTGTATTTAGAATTATCTGATTACCGGATCGGGGAGAACCTGGCGCACCGCCAATAAATGGTGGTTCCAGTATGGACTGGTTAACTGTGAAATGGTGACGCCTTTGCGTCGGGAGGCGTGAATAAAACGATTATCGCCGATATAAATCCCCACATGTCGCTGCACACGTCCGGTTTTGAAGAACACCAGATCACCAATATGCGGTGCGCCACGTCGGGCTTTCTTGCCTCTGCGCATCTGTTCGCCGGTGGTTCGCGGTAGTTTCACGGCGAACGCTTCCTGATAAAGACGACGGGTAAGGGCCGAGCAGTCGATCGCTCTGTGCGAGTTTGCGCCCAGACGATAGTGCGTACCTTTCCAGTGTTGATACCCGCTCATCAGGCGCTTGCGGCGCTTAACATTACCGGTAACTTTGGTCGACTTTATGGCTACGGATTTCGAATGGTGCGATGAACGATGATGGACGTGGCGATGATGAACCTGGCGATGGTGAGAATGACGAACGCGTGCGGCCTGCGCAGTGCAGTGAAAAGTAAACAGAAAACACATCAGTAAGGCCAGGCGCAGGGACATAATTGCTATCTAATCGTCTATCATAAATTGAACAAAAAATATTACAGGCGATCGATGCTACGTTTTTTAGGGGCGTTGAGCAATGCGAAAGAAAAAATTCGTTATTTTGAGCGAAAAACTGGTCTAAATCACTTTTCGCGGTAAAGCGGGTAACGCCTCATAACCGGTTATTTGACAATAGCAGAGGGGGGGCCGGGGAGAAAAATTCTCCCGGCGAAGGCGAGTGAATTTCGCGTGCTATCAGGCTTGCTGTGACAACAGGCCGTGCAGATGTGAACCGTTGCTACGCGAAATAGCCGTTTTAATGCGTAACATCGCCAGCGTATTTTTCGATTTCATCCGCAATTTATGTTGGATATTAACCCGGTGGCCGCTGGCCGTTTTCTGTGAAATATCCAGTTCACGAGCGATTTTCACGTTCTGCAAATGGAACACATCGAGGATATCCAGTTCACGCTGGGTGAGGACATTCTGACGTGGTTTCGGGAAGTAGCGCACGATTTTCTGGATATAGTGCGGTGAACACTCCATTGAAGAGAACACTACGTCGCCAATCTTAAAGCAGTGATCTTTAATGATATCCTGCATCAGTACCATGTACTTAAGGCTAAGCGTATTGACCTTTTTAATGAAGTAATCGCGCAGGAACAGATTTTCAATTCCTACGACCAGATAGTTGGTCGGATTATAAGACTGCAAATATACATCAATATCACGCTTACAGGTAATCTGGTGTGAATCGAATACTTGCGATTCGATACCTGCGCACAGGTAATAGTTATCACTAACGTAGCTAATGTTCATAATAGAAAGGTATTCCTGAACGGTATTTGAGAGAAAATAAAAACAAGGGCTGTCGTGTTTAATTTTAAATTTTCGGTCGCCTGTTTGTCGGCCTAAACAGTACGGTTATTGCCCTGCTGATGTAAACACCAATAATGTTAAATGTCTTTTTTTAGACATTGGAGATAATAAATAACCCTTTGTTTTATGGTGGTTTGTCGATTTTTGGTCAGTTCAGGGGAAAATATTAAGTTACATGTGTGCGGTGTTCTGCGGCGAAATTCGTAAAAATGAACAGAGAATTTTCTGATGTCGGGGGAATATCGTGTTCCAGTTCCTGACGCCTGTGCATGATGTTTCCCTCCGCTGGGGGCAAAAAAGGAAACGGCAGGGATGGTGTTTAAACACCTTAGAGGCTGATCTCCCATTCAGGAACGTTAAACTGCCTTTTTTGTCTCACAAACATCTGCCAAAACGCCAGACGGTATATTTAAAAAATGCGAGTAAGTTCATTCTATTTCATAGAATAATATATTTTTCGTTTGCCTTTCGTTGATGTTTTAGCCTCTGTTATTCATCACGACTTCATTACACTTAGAGGATGAGAGGCGATTTGTGGTTAAAACATATTTTCCCGTAACCACCTGAAGTTAAATGAGTTGTTTTTTATTTTTAGCTCATCTTCTATTCTTAATATTATCCTAATGTAAGCGGTATAAATTTAATTGTGTTGAGCTGGCGTTTATCAAATCGCAGTTTTCGATCCTATTTATTATTACTTCGTTTAACTCTGCGGGCGCAGGATGGTTTTTTGTTTTAACCACAACGTTCAGGGTAAGGATAATCAATGAGTGAATTTTTACCTTTCTCACGCCCATCGATGGGGGATGAGGAGTTTAACGCGCTGAAAGAGGTGTTGCAGTCTGGCTGGATCACCACTGGACCCAAAAATGCCCAGCTTGAAGACGCGTTCTGCACTCTGACCGGCAACCGCCACGCCATTGCCGTCAGTTCCGCCACCGGCGGGATGCACGTCACTCTGATGGCGCTCGGCATTGGCCCTGGTGACGAAGTCATTACCCCGTCGCAAACCTGGGTTTCGACCCTCAACATGATTGAGCTGCTCGGCGCGACGCCAGTGATGATTGATGTCGACCACCACACGCTGATGGTCACCCCAGAAGCGGTAGCCGCTGCCATCACACCGCGCACCAAAGCGATTATTCCCGTTCACTACGCGGGCGCACCGTTCGATATCGACGGTATTTATGCCGTTGCTGAACAGCACGGCATACCGGTTATCGAAGACGCGGCTCACGCGGCGGGTACGCTGTACAAAGGTCAGCCCGTTGGCGGCAAAGGCACGGCGATTTTCTCCTTCCATGCGATCAAAAATATGACCTGCGCCGAAGGGGGCTTAGTCGTCACTGATGACGACGCGTTGGCTCAGCGTATTCGCAGCCTCAAATTCCACGGTCTGGGCGTTGACGCTTATGACCGCCAAACCCACGGCCGCGCGCCGCAGGCGGAAGTGATTTCCCCCGGCTTCAAATACAACCTGGCGGATATCAATGCGGCGCTGGCGTTGGTTCAGCTCGGAAAACTGCCGCAAGCCAATCAGCGTCGAAGCGAAATGGCACAACGCTATTTAACCGAACTGGCCGACACGCCGTTCCAGCCGCTGACAATCCCCGCCTGGCCGCATCTGCACGCCTGGCATCTGTTCATCATTCGTGTGGATGAAACGCGCTGCGGCATTAGCCGTGATGGCCTGATGGAACAGCTCAAGGCTCAGGGCATCGGCACCGGGCTGCATTTCCGCGCTGCTCACACGCAAAAGTATTACCGCGAACGCTATCCGCATATTTCCCTACCGAACACGGAGTGGAACAGCGCGCGTATTTGTTCTCTGCCTCTTTTCCCGGATATGACCCATGACGACACAACCCGCGTCATTTCTGCGCTCCATCAGCTCGCAGGACGTTGAAATGTTTGACTCTCCAAAAGTAAAAAAGGTCTCAGTGGTGATCCCTGTTTATAACGAACAGGAAAGCCTGCCGGAACTGATTCGCCGCACCGAAGCCGCCTGCGCCTTGCTGAAGCACGATTACGAAATCCTGTTGGTCGATGACGGCAGCAGCGACGACTCTGCCCGCATGTTGTGCCTGGCCGCAGACGCGCCGGGCAGCCACATAGTGGCGGTGCTGTTGAACCGTAACTACGGCCAGCATTCGGCGATCATGGCGGGCTTCAGCCACGTCACCGGTGACCTGATCATTACCCTCGATGCCGATTTGCAAAACCCGCCGGAAGAAATTCCGCGCCTGGTGGATAAAGCCGATGAAGGCTACGACGTCGTCGGCACCGTGCGCCAGAACCGTCAGGACAGCATTTTCCGCAAAACCGCGTCGAAGATGATTAACCGCCTGATCCAGCGCGCCACCGGGAAAGTGATGGGCGACTACGGCTGCATGCTGCGCGCTTACCGCCGTCACATCATCGATGCGATGCTGAATTGCCACGAACGCAGCACCTTTATTCCGATCCTCGCCAACACCTTTGCGCGCCGTACGGTAGAGATCCCGGTGCTGCACGCCGAACGTGAATTCGGTGATTCCAAATACAGCTTTATGCGCCTGATAAACCTGATGTACGACCTGGTGACCTGCCTGACCACCACACCGCTGCGTCTGTTAAGCGTGGTCGGCAGCGTGATTGCGCTCTCCGGTTTCGCTTTCGCCATTCTGTTGGTGATTTTACGTCTCGCCTTCGGCGCGGAATGGGCTGGCGACGGCCTGTTCCTGCTGTTCGCCGTCCTGTTTATTTTTATCGGCGCGCAGTTCGTCGGTATGGGACTTCTCGGGGAGTATATCGGGCGCATCTATAACGATGTTCGTGCTCGTCCCCGGTACTTTATTCAACGTGTGGTTCGCCAGGAAAGCCTGGTGGAAGAAGAGGGAAATCGTTCATGAAAGCTGTTGTATTCGCCTATCACGATATGGGTTGCACGGGCATTCAGGCCCTGCTTGACGCCGGATATGACATTGCGGCCATCTTTACTCACCCGGATAACGCCGGTGAGAATAACTTCTTCGGCTCCGTAGCGCGTCTGGCTGCCGAGCAGGGGATTACCGTTTACGCTCCGGAAGATGTCAATCATCCGCTGTGGGTTGAACGTATCCGCGCTCTCGCGCCGGACATGATTTTCTCCTTTTACTATCGCAACCTGTTGAGCGACGCCATCGTCAGCACCGCAAAACACGGCGCCTTCAACCTGCACGGTTCCCTGCTGCCACAATATCGCGGTCGCGCACCGCTGAACTGGGTGCTGGTTAACGGCGAAAAAGAGACCGGCATTACCCTGCATCGTATGGTGAAACGCGCGGATGCGGGCAATATCGTCGCGCAGCAGAAAGTCGAGATTGCCGATACTGACGTGGCCATGACCCTGCACCGCAAGCTCTGCTCCGCGGCCCAGCCGCTGCTGCGTGATGCGCTGCCGCAAATTGCGAACGGCAGTATCGCCGAAACCGTTCAGGACGAAAGCCAGGCCACTTATGTAGGCCGCCGCACGCCGGATAACGGGCGTCTGAACTGGGAACAGTCCGCAGAATCGCTGCACAACCTGGTGCGCGCGGTGTCCGATCCGTGGCCAGGCGCGTTTGGCTTTGTTGGCACCAACAAATTTATCGTCTGGAAATCCCGTGTGCGTCACGACGTCGCGGCGGCGAAGCCGGGTACCGTGATGTCTGTCTCTCCGCTGGTCGTTGCCTGTGGTAACGGCGCGCTGGAAATTATCACCGGTCAAACCGACAAAGGCGTCTACATGCAGGGCGTACAGCTGGCGCAGTCTCTCGGTCTGGTGACCAGCGCGCTGCTGTCGAGCAAACCGTTTGTGGCGGTAAAACGTCGCACCCGCGTGCTGATCCTCGGCGTGAACGGCTTCATCGGTAACCATCTGACCGAACGCCTGCTGGCTGACGATAACTACGAAATTTACGGCCTGGATATCGGCTCTGACGCAATCAGTCGTTTCCTCGAGTGCCCTCGCTTCCACTTCGTTGAAGGCGATATCAGTATCCACTCTGAGTGGATCGAATATCACATCAAGAAATGCGACGTGGTGCTGCCGCTGGTCGCCATTGCCACGCCGATTGAGTACACCCGTAACCCGCTGCGTGTGTTTGAACTTGATTTCGAAGAGAACCTGAAGGTGATCCGCGACTGTGTGAAATACAACAAGCGCATCATCTTCCCGTCCACGTCCGAAGTGTACGGCATGTGTACCGACAACAACTTCGACGAAGACGCGTCCAATCTGGTTGTCGGCCCAATCAACAAACAGCGCTGGATTTACTCCGTTTCCAAACAGCTTCTTGACCGCGTGATTTGGGCTTACGGCGACAAAGAAGACCTGAAATTTACCCTGTTCCGTCCGTTCAACTGGATGGGACCGCGTCTGGACAACCTGAATGCCGCGCGTATCGGCAGCTCACGCGCCATTACCCAGCTTATCCTCAATCTGGTGGAAGGTTCGCCAATCAAACTGATTGAAGGCGGCAAGCAGAAACGTTGCTTCACCGATATTAGCGACGGTATCGAAGCGCTGTTTCGTATCATTGAGAACAAAGACGGGCGCTGCGACGGGCAGATTATCAACATTGGTAACCCGGAAAACGAAGCGAGCATCAAAGAGCTGGCTGAACTGCTGCTCGACTGCTTCGACCGTCACCCACTGCGTAACCAGTTCCCTCCGTTTGCGGGCTTCCGCGACGTAGAGAGCAGCGATTACTATGGAAAAGGTTATCAGGACGTTGAGCACCGCAAGCCGAGCATTCGCAATGCCAAACGTTGCCTCGACTGGCAGCCAACAGTGGAAATGCAGCAAACGGTTGAGCAGACCCTGGACTTCTTCCTGCGCACCGTTGAGTTAACGGAAGCCCAAAAATGATGAGAAAGGTTGGCTTACGCGTTGATGTGGATACCTTTCGCGGCACTCGCGATGGCGTACCCCGCCTGCTGGAAATCCTTCAGCGGCACGACATTCAGGCCAGCTTTTTTTTCAGCGTCGGGCCGGACAACATGGGGCGTCATTTGTGGCGCCTGTTGAAGCCGAAATTCCTGTGGAAAATGCTGCGCTCGCGCGCGGCATCGCTGTATGGCTGGGACATCCTGCTGGCAGGCACTGCCTGGCCGGGGAAAATCATCGGCGCGGCGAACGCGGAAGTCATACGCACCACGGCGAAAGCGCATGAAGTCGGGCTGCACGCCTGGGATCATCATCGCTGGCAGCGGTGGAGCGGCGTCTGGAGCGACGCGCAACTGGAGCAGGAAATTGGCCGTGGTTTGCAGTCGCTGGAAGCGATCATTGACACGACCGTCACCTGTTCAGCCGTCGCGGGATGGCGAGCGGATGCGCGGGTAGTAAACGCCAAAGAAGGTTTCGAGTTTCTCTACAACAGCGACTGTCGCGGCACGCGTCCGTTCCTGCCGATTCTGGATAATGGCAAGACGGGTACGGTGCAAATCCCGGTCACGTTACCGACATGGGATGAAGCGGTGGGCAGCAGCGTCAACGCAGAAGGCTTCAACAACTGGCTGATTGAGCGTATCCACAAAGACAGAGGCGTGCCGGTTTACACCATTCATGCCGAAGTCGAAGGCATCATAGCCGCAGAACAATTTGAGAGCCTGATCCGGCAAGCGGCTGAAGAGGGCATTACGTTTTGCCCGCTGAGCCAGCTGTTGCCGGAGGATTTTAGTACGCTACCAAAAGGGAACGTGGTACGAGGCGAACTGGCAGGCCGGGAGGGCTGGCTGGGACAAGAACAATTATTGGGTTAAGGTCTATGAAATCCTTACGTTTACGCGCATCAATGCTGTTTTTATTCGCGCTGTATTATGTGGTTCCTCTGAATTTCCGCCTATTGTGGCAGCCGGATGAGACCCGTTACGCGGAAATCAGTCGTGAAATGCTGGCCTCCGGCGACTGGATTGTGCCGCACTTCCTCGGCCTGCGTTACTTCGAAAAACCGATTGCCGGTTACTGGATCAACAGTATCGGTCAGTGGCTCTTTGGTCATACCAATCTTGCTGTGCGCTTTGGCGTGGTATTTTCCACGGCCTGTACTGCGCTGCTTGTTGCGTGGCTGGCGTGGAAACTCTGGCAGGACAAACGCACGGCGGTATTGTCTGCCGTCATCTTCATGACGGCCTTTCTGGTGTACGGCATTGGTACCTATGCGGTACTCGATCCGATGATTTCCCTGTGGTTGATGCTCGCCATGTGCAGCTTCTGGGGAGCGTCTCAGGCGCAAACCCATGGCGGTAAACTTGGCGGCTACATGCTGCTGGGCATTGCTTGCGGCATGGGGGTCATGAACAAAGGTTTTCTTGCGCTGGCGGTACCGGTCATCGGCGTGCTGCCGTGGGTGATTGTGCAAAAACGCTGGAAAGAGGTGTTGCTGTGGGGCTGGGTGGCGGTGCTGGGGTGTATTCTTACGGTGCTGCCGTGGGGTCTGGCAATCGCCCAACGCGAACCGGATTTCTGGCGCTACTTCTTCTGGGTCGAACACGTCCAGCGTTTTGCCCAGAGTGATGCGCAGCACAAAGCCCCGTTCTGGTATTACATCCCATTCCTGATTGCTGGCAGCCTGCCGTGGCTGGCGTTGCTGCCCGGCGCGCTGAAAACGGGCTGGAAAGAACGCGATTCGCAGCGCAGTACCTTCTATTTGCTGGGCTGGATAGTGATGCCATTTTTGTTCTTCAGCATCGCCAAAGGCAAGCTGCCAACCTACATTCTGCCGTGCTTTGCGCCATTGGCGATACTGATGGCGCGCTATGCGCTGGACGTGGCTGACAGAGGTGCGAAGGCGCTGCACTATAACGGTCTCATCAACATCGCGTTCGGCCTGATTGGGCTGGTGGCGGTGCTGGTGGTGTCACCGTGGGGCCTGCTGTCGAAGCCGGTGTGGAACGATATCGAGCTGTATAAATGCCTGCTGGCGGCGGTGGCATTTGCCGCCTGGGCGTTGGTCGGCTGGTTGTCGATTTGTGACGGCGTGCAGCGCTGGGCGCTGGCCGCCTGTTGTCCGTTGGCACTGGCGTTACTGATTGGTTTTGCCATTCCGGACCGCGTTATCGACAGCAAACAGCCGCAGTTCATCACCGATATCGTCAGCGAGCAGCTGGTGCCGAGCCGTTACGTGCTCACCAACCGTGTCGGCGTTGCTGCCGGGCTGGCGTGGGAACTTAATCGCAGCGACGTGATTATGTTCGGCCAGCAGGGCGAGCTGAAATACGGCCTGGCGTATCCCGATGCGAAGGGGCGTTACCTCGACAATGATGATTTCGACAGCTGGCTGGCGACGCATCGTTCGCAAGGGCCGGTGTCGCTGGTGCTACAGTTGAACAAAGGTCAGAAACTCGAGGATCTGGGATTGCCGAAAGCCGATAACGTCTACGAGATGAGCCGGATGGTCTTCGTGCAGTATCTGCCGCAATGATAACCGCGCTATCTCTGCTGCTGGCGAGCCTCCTGAGCTGTGCCGGGCAGCTGTGCCAGAAGCAGGCGACTCACGCCTCACCGTCTGCTCGGCGTGGGCGGCACATTGTGTTATGGCTGGGCCTGGCGCTGCTGGCGCTCGGCAGCGGCATGGCGCTGTGGCTGGTGGTTTTGCAACGTTTACCTGTCGGCATTGCGTATCCAATGCTGAGCCTGAATTTTGTCTGGGTGACGCTGGCGGCGAAGTTTATCTGGCATGAGCCGGTTTCTCGCCGTCACTGGCTCGGCGTGGGGCTGATCATTCTGGGCATTCTGGTGCTGGGAGGTAGCCGCTGATGGGGATTATCTGGGCATTGATGAGCGTGATTTTGGTCAGCGCCGCGCAGCTTCTGTTGCGCAGTGCGATGCTGACACTGCCTGCGGTGAGCGATACCGGCACGCTGCTGTGGAATGTAGTGCATTTCCAGCCCGGAACGGGCGCACTGTTGCTCGGCCTGTGCAGCTATCTGGCGTCGATGGTGTGCTGGTTCTTCGCGCTTAAACGTTTACCGCTGGCGAAGGCGTATGCGCTGTTGAGTTTGAGTTATATCACGGTCTGGGCGGCGGCGTTGCTGTTGTCAAATGAAGCATTTTCCTGGCAAGGACTGGCGGGTGTGCTGCTGGTGATGGCGGGAGTGATGACGATTTTTGCGCCGCAACGGCGGTAACGACTTACCCCTCACCCCGACCCTCTCCCCAAAGGGGCGAGGGGGAAAACCGTGCTGTCCCCACTCTCCAAAGGGCGAGGGGGAAAACTGTGCAGTGCCCTCTCCCCAAAGGGGCGAGGGGGAAAACCGTGCTGTGCCCTCTCCCCAAAGGGGCGACGGGGAAAATTGTGCAGTGCCTTCTCCCCAAAGGGGTGAGGGGGAAAACCGTGCTGTGCCATCTCCCCAAAGGGGTGAGGGGGAAAACCGTGCTGTGCCCTCTCCCCAAAGGGGTGAGGGGGAAAACCGTGCTGTCCCCTCTCTCCAAAGGGCGAGGGGGAAAACCGTGCTGTGCCCTCTCTCCAGAAGGGCGAGGGGGAAAACAGTGCTGTCCCTTCTCTCCAAAGGGTGAGGGGGAAAACCGTGCTGTGCCCTCTCCCCAAAGGGGCGAGGGGGAAAACTGTGCAGTACCTTCTCTCCAAAGAGTGAGGGGGAAAACCGTGCTGTGCCCTCTCTCCAGAAGGGCGAGGGGGAAAACCGTGCTGTGCCCTCTCCCCAAAGGGGCGAGGGGGAAAACCGTGCTGTCCCCTCTCTCCAGAAAGGCGAGGGGGAAAACTGTGCAGTGCCTTCTCCCCAAAGGGGCGAGGGGGAAAACAGTGCTGTCCCTTCTCTCCAAAGGATGAGGGGGAAACTGTCCTGTGCCCTCTCCCCAAAGGGGCGAGGGGGAAAACTGTACTGTCCGCTCTCCCCAGAAGGGCGACTGGGAAAACTATACTGTCCCCTCTCCCCTATGGGGAGAGGGCTAGGGTGAGGGGAAAGGCCCTACGCCACCCACTCAATCATCTGCGTTGAAACGCTAAACGGGGTCGGCGTACACACCGCCAGACTCAGACCGTCAGACTGCAAATCACTGACGTGCAGGTGCAGCGGCGCGGTGCTGTCGTGACTGACAATCTGCCACGCGCTGCCGCCGCGCTGTTTTACCATCGCTTCCTTCCGCGTCCAGATCCGCCAGAACGCCGCCAGATGGTGCTCTTCAGCTTCCCGCTCAATTTCGAGATGCTCATTGTTGGTAAACGTGGCATTCGCCAGCTGTCGCCACTGCGGACGCGGGCGCAGGGCTTCGATATCACAGCCCACTTCGCCTTCGTCACTCAGCAGCAAGGCGATGTTGTCACCACTGTGGCTCAGGTTAAACCACAGCGCATGGTTATCGTCAAACCCCGGTTTACCCTGCTCGCCAAAGCGAATCTCCGGCAACGGCGAAACGGCGTGGCACAGCAGCGCACGCCCGGCAAGCCAGGCGCTGCGGCGCTTTCCGTCTGGCGCGCATTCCGCAAGCGCCGGCGGCAGTGTTGCCGTACTTAGAGTCGAAATCTTTCCGAGGAACAGCCGATACATCTTTACTCCCAGCGTTTGATGACAATCGAGGTGTTGATCCCGCCGAAGGCGAAGTTATTGCTCTGCAAAAACTCACAATCAATAGCCCGTGACTCTCCCATAATATAGTCCAGGGAGCCACATAGTTCGTCAGGTTGTTGCAGGTTAAGCGTTGGCGCGAACCAGCCTTCACGCATCATTTGCAGGCTCATCCACGCTTCCAGCGCGCCGCACGCCCCGAGCGTATGGCCGAAATAACTCTTCAGCGACGAGATAGGCGTCTTGTTACCGAACACCGCAGCGGTGGCCTGGCTTTCGGCGATATCGCCGCGATCGGTCGCCGTGCCGTGAGCTGAAATATAGCCGATATCCGACGGCGCAAGCCCCGCTTGACGCAGCGATTGCTCCATACAAATTTGCATCGTTTCACGCTGCGGCTGGGTGATGTGGGCCGCATCGCAGTTAGTGGCGAAGCCAACAATCTCACCAAAGATAGTCGCGCCGCGTGCTTTCGCGTGCTCGAGTTCCTCCAGTACCAACGTGCCCGCACCTTCCCCGATAACCAGCCCATCACGGTTCACATCGAATGGCGACGGCGTGGTGCCCGGCGCGTCGTTGCGCTGGCTGGTGGCGAACAGCGTATCAAACACCGCCGCTTCCGACGGGCACAGTTCTTCTGCACCGCCGGCGACCATCACCGTCTGATATCCGTGGCGAATGGCTTCATACGCGTAGCCGATTGCCTGGCTGCCGGAAGTACAGGCGCTGGACGTGGGGATCACGCGTCCACGCAGGCCGAAGAACAAGCCGGTATTGACTGCGGTGGTGTGGGGCATCATCTGCACGTAGGTGGTGCCGGTGATGTTGTTGGTGTGTTTTTCGGTCAGCATGGTGGCGAACTCGCTTACCGGGCCGGTGCTGCCGGTGGACGAGCCGTAGGCAATCCCGGTTTCGCCGTTGGTCAGCACTGGGTTTTCCAGTAGTCCGGCCTGTTCCAGTGCCAGTTCGCTGGCGCGGGTCGACATCAGCGACACGCGACCCATCGCGCGAATGCGCTTACGGGTGTAGTGTGCAGGCAGCGAGAAATCATCAATCGGCGCGCCGAGCAGGGTGTGTAGTCCATCGTAAATCTGCCACTCCGGCATTTTACGCACCGCATTCTGATAGCCGCGCAGTCGCTCAGACACGCTCTGCCAGTTCTCGCCAAACGCGGTCACGCCGCCCATGCCGGTAATGACCACGCGACGGGTCATAACATGCCTCCATTGATGGAAATCACCTGACGGGTAACGTAGCCCGCGATATCGGACATCAGGTAGCTGGCGAGCCCGGCCACTTCATCGGCCTGACCCATGCGTTTCATTGGGATCATGCCCATTGCCTCTTTCTGCGCCGCCTCTTCCATTTCAATCATGCCGGTATCAATCAGCCCCGGTGCGATGCAGTTGACGGTGATTTTGCGTTTTGCCAGCTCGATTGCCAGCGCTTTGGTGGCGCCGATGATCCCGGCTTTCGCCGCGCTGTAGTTGACCTGGCCGCGGTTGCCCATCAACCCGGAAACGGACGACAGCGTAATGACGCGTCCGCCCGCTCGCAGTCCAATCATCGGCATAATGCACGGTTGAATGACGTTGTAGAAGCTGTCGAGATTGGTGTGAATCACGCTGTCCCAGTCGTCGTCGCTCAGTGCGGGGAACGCACCGTCACGGGCGATGCCCGCGTTGCTGACCACGCCGTACCATGCCCCGTACTGTTCGATATCCGCTGCCAGCACGTCGCGACACTGCTCGCGATTGCCGACGTCAAACTGCAACAGGCGGCCTGCGCCCCCGGCGCTTTCAATGGCGTTCAGGGTGTCCTGCGCGCCTTGCTCATCGCGGAGATAATGCACGCCAACGGTAAAACCGTCGGCCGCCAGTTTGAGCGCAATCGCGCGGCCAATACCCTTGCTGGCCCCGGTGACCAGAACTGAACGACTCATGATGACGACCCTTGTTGAAAAAGCGTGGTTAATTCTTCTGTTGTCGGCTGGAAGGTGTTCACGCGCCCGGTGGCGAGCGTCTCGCCATTGGCGGTAATCGCGCACTCAAAGCTGCCGAACCGTTCGTCCTGCATCAGTAATGAGACGGTGATATCCAGCACGCTGTTGGTGTGAAATTCGCCGGGAACACACTTCAACTCGCGTGCACCGAGCACCATGCCGAGTGTGATTTGTGCTTCGCCTTTCTGCTGACGGTGCCAGCCTGACCAGACGCCAACGGTCTGCGCCATCAGTTCCAGCGCGTACCAGCCCGGCAGTTTGCCGCAGGCATCGAGGAATGGGGCGAGCACGCCCGTGCGGCTAACGGTCACCTGGCAAACGGCCTGTTCATCGGTGACATTTTTTACCGTTTCCAGCAGCAGCATCGGCGCGTTATGCGGCAGATAGTGGCCTGGTGTTAAATAGTGGCTCATGCCGTTCTCCCGAGCAGAATACTGGCGTTGTTGCCGCCAAAGGCGAAGGAATTAGACAAAATGACCGGGCGCGTCAGCGGCTGCTGCGTAGTGAGTAAACCGCAGACGGGCAGCGTCGGGTCAACCGGCGCGTGGCTGAAATCTTGTGGCGGAAGCGGCAGATTGCGCGTGAGGATAAGCCAGCTCAGCGCCGCTTCGGTAATGCCCGCCGCGCCGAGAGTATGTCCGGTTAGATGTTTGGTGGAACTGCATGGCACGTTCTCGCCAAACAGCGCGTTCACCACCTGGGATTCCACCTGATCGTTGAGCGGCGTGGCGGTGCCATGCAAATTGATATAGCCCACGTCCTGCGGCGACAGCCCGGCGTCATTCAGCGCCTGCTGAATCGCGCGGATAGCGCCTTCCCCCTGAGGATGCGGGGCAGAAATATGGTGTGCATCGCTGGATTCACCGACGCCGAGCAGCGCAATCGGCTGCGGTTCGCGGGTCAGAAGCATCAGCGCCGCACCTTCGCCAATGGTAATGCCGCAGCGGTCACGGCCGAACGGCTGGCAAAGGAGATTGGAAAGGGATTCCAGACTGTTGAAACCGTTCACCGGCATCCGACTCAAGGTATCGGCTCCGCCGACAATCGCCACGTCGACCAACCCCGCGTCAATCAGACGGCGGCCGCTGATCATCGCGCGAGCACTGGAAGAACAGGCGGTGGAAAGCGTGTAGGCCGGGCCTTCGAGCTGCAGCCAGTTGCGCAGGAAACGCGACGGATCGCCCAGCTCCTGTTGGCTGTAACGCCAGTCAGAACTCTCTTTGCCGTTCAGTTGCAGGTTGGCATGAATATCGCCTTCATCAAGCCCGGACGTGCTGGTACCCATAATCACCGCCACCCGATCGCGGCCGAAGCGGGTCATCGCCTCATCAACCTGCGGCTGAATCTGTTCGAGGGCCGCCAGCAACAGCTGGTTATTACGGGAACGGTGCCCGACAAACGCCTCGGGTATCGATGGTAACTCACCGTCCACGCCACCAAGTACGGCAGGAACATCGCCCTGTAACCAACCTTCGCGTGGGCGCATACCTGGCGCTACGCCTGCACTCAGGTTGGCGGCAATGTCATCCGGCGTCCGGCCCAGTGCGTTAATCATTCCTGAGGCAGCAATGTAGATCATCTCAGTCGCCCAGATATTGAATGGTGATGTGGTAGTTGAACACGTGCTGTTCGATGCTGATGGGCTGGCGCTGGCCTTTGCGCTGCAGGTAGGTGATTTCAGTCACCAGTTTGCCCTGAGCATTGCGAAGCTCACGTTTATCACCGTTGTCGGTGAGCGTCCAGCCTTTCGGCAGCTGTGGCGTCCACGCGCTGATCGGCCAGTGGCTCAGCATCACGTCGGCCAGCACCTGGCTTGCCGGTGGCAGCTGTGGCACCACGATCGACTGCTCGGTGTGAATGCCTTTCTCATCATAGGACACGAGGAACAGACGGATACCCACTGACGACAGCCCCGCGAGGGTCAGCTTTTTATCATCGGCGTTGAGCATCACCAGTAACGACTGGGATTTTCCGTTAAAGCTGCCGGTTAACAATTGCTGGGCGCTGACCGCCGGGGTAATGCCGGGCGGCGGGAGCGTAATTTGCGTGCCCGGTTGCAGCCACGCCTGCGGGCGACCGCTTTCATCCTGCGCCGAATGGCTACAGCCGGTGAGGGCCAGCACTGCCGCGAGGGCGAGGCCATGCCAGAAGGTGCGTATCATCATTTTCGTTTTCTCTCTTTCTTGCCCGGCATCGCCAGCGGCGACAGCAGAAACGCGGTAAAGATGCCGCTGACCAGCACGATGCCAAAGCTGCTGATGGCCTGAGTGGCGCTGAAAACCAGCATTCCGAGGGTCAATAACGTGGTTATCATTGCCAGCGTGATGGCCAGCAGCGAGGTGAGCGGCGTGCCGCGCGGGTTGCTGAAAAATAGGGTGTAGTTGATGCCAATACCCAGCACCAGCACCAGCGCCAGCAATGAGAACAGGTTTACCGCGTGGCCGCTGAGCGACAGCACCGCCAGGCCGCAGCCCAGCGACAGCAGCGACGGCACCAGGCTTATCAGGCCCTTGCGCCAGCCGAGTCGCAGCATCGCGCCGATGGCGATAATCACCAGCGCCACGCCGAGCAGGGCGGTTAAAATCGTGCGATAAAGGGCGAATAGCTGGTCAAACGAGGCTTTACGATCGTTCCACGCCACGCCGTCGGTGTGCTCTGCCAGTTGCTGAAGTGCGGCACTGTTTTTCACCCCGTCGACCGGGACCAGCACGCCGCTGCGTCCGTCCGGCAGCGTCAGCCACAGCAGACGCCAGCCTTCACTGGCCGGGCTTTTCAGCCAGGCATCAATGCTGACCGGCATCGGATTCAGGTCCGGCGTTACCGTTTTGAGTCCGGCAGTTTGCAGGGCTTTCACCACCGCCGGTGACGCCTGTTTCAGCAGCTGTAAATCCTGTTGCTGACGCTGAAGTGAATTGAGCGGCAGGGTGCGGAACTGGGTGAACAGACCCTCTTTTTGCGTTTTTTCAAGTTGCGGAACGAACGCTTCCAGCCGTTCCAGCGTTTGCTGGGCGGAATCGCCGTACACCACAAACCATTTCTGATCGACGCTCTGCCCGGTGAGAGCGGTGATCTGTTTTTCCTGCGCCAGCAAATGCTGCGGTAGCGCTTGCAGCTGGGAAATATCGTCGTCTACGCGCAGGTTGGCGAGGCCTGCCAGGGCAAACAGCGCCAGCGCCACTGGCAGGCCGACGGCGAGTTTTTTATTGCGACGCCACGCCGCCAGCCAGCGCAGCATCAGGGTCATCAGCGGTACCGGACGCACCGGCAGGCCGCGGCACAGCCACGGATGCCAGAAAATCACCGTCAGACATGAAGCGCTCAGTCCGGCGGCGGCAAATACCGCCATCTGACGAATGCCGGGGAACGGGGCCAGCATCATCAGCAGATAGGCCGCGACGGTGGTGAGCAGCGCCAGCAGTAGCGCGCTGCGCACTTTGACCAGGCTTTGCCATGGTGTAGACGCTTCGCCGTGGACCATGCGTTCGGTCAGATAATAGAGTGTGTAATCCGCCGAAATCCCGATGATGCTCATGCTCATCACCAGCGTCATCAGGTGCAGTTCACCGAACAGCAAGAGCGTAGCGACGGTGCCTGCCAGCGCACCGATGCCGACGGAAAGCAGGCACAGGAACAGCGGGCGAATTGAGCGGAACACCAATAAAATCAGCAGAATAACGCCGAGAACAGTGGCCACGCCGAGCGTCGATACGTCCTGTTTGGCCTGCTGGCTGGCGTAATCGCTGTAGAACATCGTTCCGCGCGACAGCAGTTGCGCCTGTGGGAATTGGGATTTCAATTGCGCTTCCAGCCCCGCCAGTTCAGTGACGCGCTGGTGGGTTTGCTGCATATCGAACGAGGAACCGTTCAGCTCGCCGTGCAACAGATACCAGTAGTTGCCCGCGCTGTCCTGCGCGACCAGCCAGCCGTCCATCAGCCGCAGCTTTTGTCCATTTTGCGCCAGCGCCAGCTGGGAGCCGCGCATTAGCATCAGCGGATCGTTGTTCAGCTCTTTGCCGCTAACGCCAGAAAAGGCTGAGTAGAGTTGCGATAAAATCCACTGCGCCTGCGCTTCACCGCCCTGTTGTAAACGGCTGCGAGTGGCGCTGTCGATAGTTGCGTTGCGATGCTGGAAGAAGAAGGTGCCCCACGCCTGTTGGCTGTTGGCATCCATCTGGCCTTTCACGTCGCGTAACGCGCCGGACTGTGCCAACAGCGCCTGCCAGCGGTTCGCCACCGTCGGATCGGCGGTTTTACCGGGGCTTACCAGCCACACCAATTGCTGATCGAGACGCTGCATAAAACCGTCGCTTAGCGCAGGCGGGATAGCGCCCATACTTTGCGAAGGCAGCATCGCCAGCACGCTGCTGTTCAGGCGCGCGCGCGGCAACAGCAGCGCCAGCGCGGTCAGCAGAATAAGGCACAGCGCCAGCCAGCCCCACGCCGCTCGGCGGGCGCTATTGGGCGGCGAAGCGTTGACGTTCATCATCGGTCAAAGTGGCCGGGGTCAGGCGCTGGTTAGTTAACGTAATGTCGGTGCGATCGCCCTGCTTATCGTTGAGTTGAATCGTGTTCAGGTACGTGGCGCCGCCCAAATCGATGGAGGTGAAAATCTTATCCAGCGGTGTGGTGATGGGCGTCAGCTTCAGCGTCCAGCTGTTGTTGCCTTTGTCCTGGAAATCGATGCGGAAGTTTTGTTCCAGCACTTTGCGGTCAGCCTGGAATAGCGCGCGCAGCAGGTGGTTAAACTGGAACATCTGCGGATTGTTATCAGCGGTAATGGTCTGCGGCGGTTGACCGTTGACGATTTGTACCATCCTGGCATCGTTGAGCATCAACTGCATCGGGAACGGGGAGGTTTGATCCCACAGCAGGCCAGTATCGCGCGCAATCAGCATTTCGCCCTGCGAACGCAGCGGCTGCGGCATCTCTTTGATGGTACGCGTCTGGTCGAAGTGCGCGCGCACCAGCGGCTGTTCGGTGAAACGCTGCTGCAAATCATCGAGGGTGATGGCGTGCGCCAGTGGGGCCAGCAGCAGGACTACAAGAGGCCACAGTTTCATGCGCTGACTCCCATGCGTTCAAATAACACCGCTGGGCTGACGAAGCACAGCTCTTTGGTTTTCTCTTCCACGGCGACCTGAATGGTGTAGCCGGTGGTGGTGCGTTTACCGGTGGTGGCATCGACTATTTCATAGCCGATACGCAGGCGGTTTTCGTACTCTTCCAGCTTCGCGCGCACACGAATGGTTTGCTCGAAGGTTACCACGTCGCGGTATTTCACGCGGGTATCGACCACTGGCCAGACGTAGCCGGATTCCTTCATCTGGCGATAGCCGTAATCGAACTGGTTGAGCAGCGCCTCGCGGGCGATTTCGAAATAGCGGAAGTAGTTGCCGTGCCACACCACGCCCATCATATCGACGTCGTGAAACGGCACGGTGATTTCAACTTCGGTGGTAAAGCGGGGATCGTTGAGCACCCTTATTCCTTCTCAGTCGCATCCGGCAGACGCCAGAAATCAAAAAAGTTAAACCAGTCGAGGGGCGATAGCAGGGCGTAATGCTCCAGCCGTTGCGCGTAACGGTCGACGGTATTCTGTAACGCCTGCTGGCGTTCGCCGCGCGGCAACACCAGTGGGTCAGCGAACGGTTCGCAGTGGACATGTAATTTGCCCTGCTGCTTGAGGGCGAAAATCATCAGCACCGGGCATTTGAGCACCGATGCCAGAATAAACGGCCCCTGTGGGAACGGCGCGGGCGAGCCCATAAACTCGCTCCAGATAACGCGCCAGTCGCCGCCGCGCTGCGGGTTCACTGCAATGCGATCGCCGACGATCGCTACCCATTCGCCCCTCTCGAGTTTCTCTTTCAGCAGCATCGCGGTGTCCGGGCCGATGTTGGTCACAGAGATTAAATTAATGCCCGACTGCGGGGCGTTTTCTTCCATCACCTGCTTGAAACGTTGGGCGTTATCGCTGAACACCAGCGCGTTAATGGTGCGGGTAGAAAGTGCGCGGCAGGCTTCGACATCGCCCAGATGCGAGGCCAGCAGCAGCTTGCCCTGCGGCATGGACATATCCAGTGCTTCTTGCGCGCCTGGCGCAAACACGATATCGCGGCCCGGTTTTATCTCCCCGCGCCAGCTGGCGATTTTGTCGAGGAGAGCATGGCCGAAGCCCATAAAATGCTGGAAGCTATTAAAGCGGTCAGGCTGCGGTAGATTGCGCGCCGAAAGCTCGCGTTTGGCGCAGGCAATCCACTGCTGTGAGGCGCGCCGTGGTTCGCGGGCGGTCAGCCAGAAAACGGCAATCACCGGCCACAGTAAGAGTGAAAACGCGCCACGCCCGAAGGTTTTCCACACCCAAATCATCAGCTTCATGCCCCACAGGCCTTTGGCTTCCGGCTGTTTCGCCCAGTGCTGGCGACGACGGCGGAAAAGCAGGGACGGAATGCGCGGTAACATGCCGAAAAACAGGCGGGTGTGCATCCACGAGATGCGCAGATTGTCTTTCAGGGCGTCGAAATGGGACAAGCCGTCCAGCGGATAGGTCACGCGGGTCGGCACAAAATAGCTGGTGTTTCCCTGCCAGTAGAGACGCACCATCACTTCGGTGTCGAAGTCCATGCGTTTGCCGAGCGCCACCTGCTTCGCGAGTTGCAGCGTTGGCTCAACAGGATACACGCGAAAGCCGCACATGCTGTCTTTGAGCTGGAGAGACAGCGTCTCGATCCATACCCAGACGTGGGTCACGTAACGGCCATACAGGCGCGAACGCGGCACGGAATCGTCGTAAATCGGCTGCCCGGAAATCAGTGAGTCGGGGTGTTTTTCTGCCAGCGCCAGTAATTTGGGAATGTCTTCGATGGCGTGCTGACCGTCGGCATCCACCTGCACCGCGTGGCTAAAGCCTGCGCGCTGGGCCTCTTCCAGACCGCGAATCACTGCCGCCCCTTTGCCTGCGTTTTCCGCCAGGCGCACCAGCGTCAGATGTTTGTGCGTTTCTGCCAGCGCGTTGAGCACTTCACCGGTGGCGTTATCGCTACCGTCGTCCACCACAATGCACGGCATCGCAAATGCAGACAGCCGGGCGAGCACGCTCGCCATCATCGCGCCGTGGTTGTAGCAGGGGATCAGAATACAGGGGGAAAAGGCTACGGACATAACCGGATCTTGCCGCTGCTGGCGGTGTGGCGAGCGTCGCCGTCGTGGCGTTGATAGCTGAACGCCAGCAGCTGTTTGTCAGCCTGCCAGGTCATTTCCAGCGTGACTGTCGTTTCCGGCAACAGCGGGGCCTGGAACTTCACGTTCTGGATGCTGTGAAAACGAAAGCCGGGAGCCAGCAGGGTGGTGGCGTAATGCATCACCCAGTCGAGCTGTGCTACGCCGGGCAGCAGCGGTTGTATGTCGAAATGGCCCTGAAACCAGAACAGCTCCGGGTCGAGGTGCAAAATGACCGACAGCGCCTGCGGCTGTGTCTGCTGGCGTTCAATTTCACGAGGCTTCATGAAAATAGCTCCTGCAATTGCGCGTAGACACGCTTGTTCATGCTGTTGACCGGGATTTCGTCGAGCACGCGCCAGTAGCGCGGCACGGAAACCGGCTCCAGCCACGGTAACAGCGCGCGACGCCAGGCCAGCTCTTGCGTCTTTCCGCCGGTAGCCTGCCACTGCTGACGGGCGCTTTCGGTGAGCACCAGCACCACGCCAATGCCCTGACGGCCACCGCGTGAAACAGGGAGCGCAGCGGCATCGGCAATGCCTTCCAGCGCCAGCAATCGTTTTTCGACTTCGCTCAGGGAAACGCGTTTTTCTTCAATTTTAACGACCCGCCCACGACGTCCCGCCAATCGGAAACCGTCATCGACCAGTTCGATCATATCGTCGAGCAGCAGGCCTTCGGGGCCATTAAGCAACGGCGAAATCAGCCGCCACTCTTCGCCTTCGGCACGCAGCGTCACACCCGGGAAAAGCTGCCACGAGGTGCTGTTATCGATGCGCTGACGCCAGGCCATGATCCCGGTTTCGGTGCTGCCGTAGATTTCATCGGGCCAGACCTGAAACCATTCTTGTGTCACTTTTGCTTCCCGCCACGGCAGCATACCGCCTGCGGAGAGGATCATGTCGACGGGCGGCGGCGTGAGCTTCGCGTCCAGACGCTTGAGAAACGCCGGGCTGCTGATAAACACGTAGCGATGCTCAGGGTCTAGTGCGCTCAGCTGTTCAGCGTAGTAGAGCATTGCGGCGTGCAGCGGCAGCCCGCAGGCCATTGGCAAGAAGATGCGGAACGTCAGGCCATAAAGATGCTGCGGCACGACCGACGCCACAAACCGGCAGCCCTCGAGGCGCTGTTCGAAACGGGTGTGCAGCATGCAGGCTTCTTCGTCGAGCAGCGCGATGGGCTTGATGATTTTTTTCGGCTGGCCGGTGGAGCCGGAAGTAAAGAGTTCAACAAAGCTGTCGGCAGCGACGGGCGGGAGCGTGATATCCCCCGCGTGCGAGACATTTTCGCTGGCGCTGACGATTATCTGCGGGCCGCCGCATTCGAGCTGCGTTTCACTCAGGATGCCGTCGAATAAATCCTGCTGTTCGTTCAGCAGAGGGGCGCGGCAGTGGCCAGGGATCACCGGGATTTTCCCCGCGTGCAGCGTGGCCAGCAGCGCGAGGATAAACAAATAACTGTTTTCGAAACACAGCGCCCAGCGCTCACCGGGCTGTGCCTGTAACGACTGCGTCAGCTGCGCGACATCGTGGCGCAATTCGCCAAGCTGCCAGTGCCGTGAGCCGAGCCAAGCAATGCAGGTGTCGTCAGGACGCACTGGGCTTAGCCATTGTGACAGCGGAAGGGGGTGTTTCATGGTTAATCTCTTTTCATCAAACGTCTGCGAACCAGCCATTCACCGGCCATCAAGGTGCCCATCAGCAAGTAGGCGATGACGCCGTTCCACGCGGTCCACAGCCGCATGTCGCCATGCAGGGCGGTGAAGAGGGCAATCGATCCGTTCACGATAAAAAACAGGCACCAGATGCGGGTCACCTGACGGGTATAACGCACGCCCGCAGGGGGCAATTCTGGCTCACGTAGGCGCGCCAGACGCTCAACTAGCGGCATGTCGCTCCACAGCGAGCCGCCGAATACCGCGAGCATCACCGCGTTCACCATCACCGGATAGAACAGCAGCAGCTGGTGCGCTTTCAGCAGCGCGCTGGCAGCGCACAGGGCAATTCCGGCAAGCGCCACAATTTGCAGCACCCGGCGCATCGGTCCGGCCTGTTTGCGCACCTGGAACAGACGCAGCAACAGCAGCAGCGCCATCACCGGCAGCAACCAGTGCAAGCCGTTATGCGCCAGACCAAAGCCAACCAGTAATGGCCAGGCCAGAACAATGGTCCCTGTCGCCAGCCGCATCAGCGGCAGCGAGCGTAAGCTGCGCATCTGAATTATTCGTCGTGCAGCAGACGGCTTACGGCATCGACCACATCCTGTACAGTGCGGACCGATTTGAATTCTTCAGGCTTAATTTTCTTTCCGGTTTTTTTCTGCAGGTGGACCACCATGTCGACGGCGTCGATGCTGTCCAGCTCCAGGTCTTCATACAGGCGGGACTCAGGCGTAATGTCCTGAGGGTCGAGTTCGAAGAGTTTGTGCAGAAGCTCGGTCACTTCCTGATAAATCGTTTCTTGTTCAGTCATAACGGACTCGTCTTCACGCGCGTTGAGCGTTAATAAAGGACGCCAGTGTGGCGACGGAATAGAAATGCTGACGCATCTCTTCGCTTTCTGCTGAAAGCACCACGCCGTACTGATTCTTTACCGCCAGTCCCAGTTCGAGTGCATCAATGGAGTCCAGGCCCAGGCCGTCTCCAAAGAGTGGGGCATCGGTGTCGATATCATCCGCTGACATCTCATCAAGATTCAGGGTCTGAATAATGAGGTTTTTTATTTCAAGATAGAGGGCTTGCATCATTAATTCCTGCCAAAAATAGTTCTGTCCCGATTAGGTTTTCGGGTTGGTCTGCTGCAGTTGAGACAAAAACAGCCGGTTGAGCTGTCGGGCAGCCAGAGCCGGTTCTTGTAAGTTTGCATCATATAAGTCGGTGATGGCGAGACGCTCGCACACATTCACATCGAATATAGGTTTCACCGGCGGCACATCATACCACCTGCTCTGTTTGTCGAGCATGCGTTCGCTGCACTGGATCGTCACAATTCGGACATCGCTTGCGCAACGCACGGCGATATTTGCCGCGCCGCGCTGGAGCGTCATTGGCTCACCCACGCGTGTGCGGGTGCCTTCCGGAAAAATCAAAATCGTGTCGCCTTTTGCCAGACGCTGCTGGCAGGCGGGCAGCAGACTGTCGGCCTGGCTGTTAATCAAATAGTCCGCGCTGCGAATGACGCCACTCATGCATGGGTTTTTCAGCAGTGAGCTTTTCACCATGCAGTCGGTGTCGGGCATTACCGAAGCCAGCATCACGTAATCGAGCAGGGATGGGTGATTGGCGATAACCAGACAGCCGCGCTCCTGGCGCAAAATATTTTCGCCGTGAATACGATAGTCCAGCACGCCCATGACTTTTGTGACCCATAAAAAGAAACGAAAGCTGGTGGCAATGCTGCGGCGCGCCAGGCTGCGGCGACGGTCTTTATTTCGCACGCACAGCAATAAAATATTAAACCAGATAAGCGACAACAGCAGCCCGCCGAGGCCGAACAGCGAAAAGCAAAACCCGGTGGCGAAGATGCGCCACAGGCGGTTGACGCGGGAACTGACGGTTTTCATGCCCGGCTCCAGCACCAGCGGGAGACGTCACCGTCAATGACGAATTCGCAGTCGTGATTCAGATAGTGGCGCAGGAACGTCAGGCTTTGCGGCAGCGCGTTTTCTGCCTCCGTTCCGCCGGATTGTGTGGTGCAGGCGAGGCTTGTCCCGGCTTCGAACACCATCGCGCAGGCATAGGCCCAGGTCGGCATGGCGTCGGGTATGTCCGGGTGATAAAACGCGGGCAGCGCGCCGTCAAAATCAACCATTAGCACGCGCTTATAGCCCGCCTGCAACAGGCTGATAACTTCGCACAAGCCTTGCTGAAAAGTGTCTTTTCCGGCGGACAGCGAAGATGAAACCACTGGCTGTTGCGCCACGATGGTCAGGTTTCCGACGGCAGAGTTATGCACCGAGAGCGCGAAATCGGTGGGCGACACGGATTGCTGCGCCGCCAGCGCCTCGAGAATGCGGAAGTTGCGTTCGAGTTCGCCGTGGCGGCTGGTGTAGAGCACCGCATCAATGGCGTGTTTGCGTAACATCAACAGCCCGCACTCCACCGCGAGTTTGCTCCCCGAGCTTAAACGGCGCGCGGTCATCATCGGCAGCGCGGTCAGTTTGGCCTGCGGCGCAGTGGCATCAATGGGCTGGACGTGATTCGCCCACTGAATCCACTGAGCGTCGTCGCTAAGGCCAGGCGCACGGGCCTGCCAGTCGATAAGGTTTAATGCAAAATTCATCAGTGCGAGCCTGGTCTGTCGATACTCTTTATTCGTTAGAAGACGTTATGCCATTTATTATCGTTTTTTTCACGCGGCATTTTGCCGTGGGGCTACTATTTGCACTCATATTCTACAATGTCATCGGCAGACAGGCGAATATCTGTAAGACAGAGTGGTCTTAATTCTGGCATTTGTCACATTGGGACGTAAACGCAGCGGGATATCAGGTCGTTGTGATCTGATATCCCGAAATAACGATTACTGCTGTACGGCACTGGAGAGGCTAATCTGAATATCTTTATCGAGATTATGTACCCAGCGGTTGTAGTTCTTATGGATTTGTCCACCTTCCGCCATCAGATTAGTACTACCGTCATATTTAATGATGTAGCTATTGGCAGAATACTGAATCAAAACATTGGCGGTATGGTCACGTGCCTGCTGACGGCCTTTAATCACGCCCGGGCCAGCATCGTTCATTATCCACTGACGGTTCAGACCCGCTTTTAAGATGGCATTACGCACCTGGGCTTCGGTGTGACCGGTGGCTACCGGGCTTTGCACTGTTTCAATCGGTGCGGTGCGAGAAACGCAGCCCGCCAGAGTGCCGACAACAGCAACGGCAGTACACCATGTTACTAATTTTTTCATCAATAACTCCATTCAATCTGTAAAGCGCTGCGAGATTAAAGCAAGCATTATCCAAACCCTTTATCAACGGCCGAGCGTTATTTCGATTACGTGATAACAGGTGTTTTTTTTGGTTATTTTGACGTTAAAAATGATAAGGGAGTATGTGAGTGGCTGCAACCGGAATATTTGTTAATACGATGATAAGGATCCGCGTAATTAATATTTCGACAATTGGATTTTAATTATTAGAAAATTGTAGTTAGGGAGTTATTCATTTCTGTGCGAAGAAAAAGTCAGAACAAAATGTCCGGCGGCGCAATGCCTGCACGGGCCTACGGGATAGGTAGGTCCGTGCAAACGCAGCGCCGTCGGGCAATGCCATTAACCAGGCAATCGGCTCTTCGGACGCCCAGGGCCCAACAAAATCGCCAGCTTGCTGCCGCCTTTAGTGGTTTCCATCCAGATTTTACACACACTGGTGAGCGGTACTGAGAGCAGCATCCCGACCGGGCCGAGCAGCCAGCCCCAGATCAATAATGATAAGAACACCACAAGCGTCGACATGCCCAGACGATGGCCCATCATTCGCGGTTCGACCATATTTCCCAGCACCATATGTACCGCGAGGAACAGCCCGCCGACTAGCATTCCTTCATACCAGCCGTTAAACAGGAACGCCTGAATCATCGGCGGAATGGCTGAAATCACCGACCCAATGTTGGGGACGTAGTTCAACAAGAACGCCAGTACGCCCCACATCAGCGCGAACTGCACGCCGAGCAGCAGCAAACCGAGCCAGACAATCACCCCGGTCCACAGGCTGATCAGTGTTTTCAGCGCCAGATAGTGGGACACCCCTTTCAGGGCGCGGTGCAGCCCGGCGATATGGATTTGCGGATTCACGAGGGCGAAACGCAGTTTGTATGGGACGTGGCGCACTTCGAATAGCATAAACACCACCGTCATCATCAGTAGCACGATGCTCGCCATGGCCCCGGAAAATTGGGTCATCATGGTGGTCGCGAAGGCGACCATTTTGTCGGAATCAACGCGTTGCAGCATACGCTCTGGCGACATGTGCATGTGTAAAAATGGCATTGAGTCTTGTAAGGCAAGCAGCTTGTGGGTCAGTTCTTTGTTGTATTTCGGCAGCATGGCGACAAATTCACTGGTGGATGCCGCCAAAACGGCGACCAGCGCGGTGAGTACGCACAGCATTGCAAAGACCACAATCGCGATGGACAGCGGTCGTGATACGCCGCGACGGATAAACCAGGTCACCAGTGGATTGAGAACGATGGCGAAAAACAGGGCCAGTAAAAGTTGGACAATAATGTCGGCGGCGGCGTGGATCCCAGCCAGGATGACAACCAACGACGCCAGTTTGAGAAGTATGTGTAAACCCGCTTTATCAGCGGCAAGTGTGGTCATGACAATTTCCTTATGAGCTATCGCCATTAAGTGTAGTGCGTCCCGCTGGGCTGACTATCGGAAAGAAGGATGGTTTTCTCCCGCGCCCCTTTGTGGAGAGGGCAGGGTGAGGGGAATATTGCCCTTCGCTATTGCCTGACGACGCTTGGTTTGCGCATGCCTACTTAACGCGAGGGTTAACGCGAACCAAAAAAAGCCCCCGGTCGCGAAACCGAGGGCCGTATCGTCAGCAGGATAACTTAGTTGATGACGATGGTATTGATGATGTTCTCTGCGGTGCTCTGCGCTTTCTGCTGATCGTCAGCAGGCAGCGTGATTTGCAGGGTCAGCAGTTTGCCGTCCACTTTGCCCAGTACCACGGAAGAGTACGCGGTCTGGCCTTTGGCAGAGATAATGCTGTCGAGCTGCTGAAGGGTCTGGCCTTTCAGCTCGATGGATTTGTTGGTCACAACCTGCAGCTGCGGATCGCGGCTACGCTGCTGCGCTTCCAGACGGGCAGCCAGTGCGCTCAAGTCTTCGTTGGAGTTGTCGCCGACAATCACGATAACCGCTTTCTGGCCCGTTGCGTCGGAGTAAACGTGCATGTTGTTAGCCTGAGTGCCCAGCTTGCCGCTCTGATCGGTCATATCGGCCGGCAGGGAGAAGCTGAGTTTGCCATCCAGCAGTTTTACAGGCTGTGCAGCGGCGTTGCTTTCGGCAGCTGCTCCCTGAACTGGGGCTTTGCTGTCGCTGTTGTCACAGGCGGAAAGGCCCATTACCAGCAGGCCAATACCGACGTATTTAACCAAATTGCGCATTGACATCTTCCTTTTGATAAACGGCCATTAATGGCACATCAGCTTATCTTATCACAACCCAAAGCATGAACCTTTAACCCGCTTGAAAAGCTGGGCTTTCAGATTTATCTGCCAGTTTTTTCAACAACATATTCAACACCACGCCGTACATCGGCAGGAAGAATACCAAACTGATAAGCACTTTGAAGGTGTAATCAACCAGCGCGATTTCGACCCAATGGGAAGCCATGAACGGATCGGGGCTGCGCCAGAAGGCGATGAAGAAGAACGCGAGGGTATCGCTGACGTTACCGAATAGCGTGGAGGCGGTTGGCGCCATCCACCAACGGTGATTCTGTCGCAGACGGTTGAAGACGTGAACGTCAAGAATCTGCCCTAGCGCGTAAGCCATAAAGCTTGCGGCGGCGATACGAGCAACAAACAGGTTAAAGCTGGTAAGTGCGGCAAAACCCTGCCATTCGCCCATATAAAACAGTGACGAAATAACGTAGGAAATCAGCAGCGCAGGAGCCATTACCGCAAAGATAATCTTACGGGCAAGCGGCGCGCCAAAGATACGCACGGTCAGGTCGGTGGCGAGGAAAATAAATGGAAAGCTAAACGCGCCCCAGGTGGTATGAAAACCAAAAATGGAGACCGGCAGCTGCACCAGATAGTTACTGGAGGTGATTACCAGTAGATGAAAAAGCGAAAGCCAAAACAACGCTTTTACGCGCTGTGCTTGAGAGAACTGCATCATGTTGTAGCCTTTTTAGTGGTTGGGGTGAGGGAACCCAATGTGTATCTTGAAACGCTAAAAACCGCCGCATGATACTGCGTTATGTGCGCTTTGCAACGGCTAATTTTCGCGCAATCGTTAACCTGCCTTGCGTCACAAATAACTGGCGGTAAACTAGGGCGGTTTTTTTGACTGACTGAGTGAACCATGAGCGATATTTTTTCTGCTGCTGACCACACCCTCGATGCTCAGGGCCTGCGCTGCCCCGAACCGGTAATGATGGTACGCAAAACCGTGCGCACCATGCCCGTCGGCGAAACATTGCTGATTGTAGCGGATGACCCAGCGACGACCCGTGATATTCCTGGCTTCTGCCGCTTTATGGATCATGAGCTGATTGCTCAACAGACCGAAAGTCTGCCTTATCGCTATCTCATCCGTAAAAACCATTAATTCTCTAAGGGCAGAAAATGTGATCTGCCCTGAAATATCGTTACCAAACCTTTAAACCATCGTTTCATAATTATGGCTTTTGTGAGGCGTCTCACCGTCGTTTTTCCAGTACCAGGCTAATTTTTAAACGCAAAACTAAAACAACGTTTTATTAAATATCCTGGAGCCGACCGATGAAAATGACTGTAAGGCCATTTGTGGCCGCTTTATGCTTTTCCACCGCAGCACTCTGTTTTACTCCTTCGGTTTTAGCGCAAACCATTCGCGCCGCCGATGTCCATCCTGAAGGTTACCCGAACGTGGTGGCGGTTCAGCATATGGGCGAAAAACTCAAACAGCAAACTAACGGCGACCTGGAGATTAAAGTCTTCCCGGGCGGCGTGCTGGGCGATGAAAAGCAAATGATTGAGCAGGCGCAAATGGGGGCCATCGACATCATCCGCGTATCGATGGCGCCAGTGGCGGCTATTCTGCCGGACATCGAAGTGTTCACCCTACCGTACGTCTTCCGCGATGAAGATCATATGCACAAGGTGATCGACGGCGATATCGGCAAACAAATTGGCGAGAAGCTCACCAACAATCCGAAATCCAAACTGGTGTTCCTCGGCTGGATGGATTCCGGCACCCGTAACTTGATTACCAAACAGCCGGTCACCAAACCAGAAGATTTGAAAGGGATGAAAATCCGCGTTCAGGGCAGTCCGGTGGCGATTGATACCTTGAAAGACATGGGCGCTAACGCTGTCGCGATGGGCGTGAGCGAGGTTTACAGCGGTATGCAGACTGGCGTTATCGACGGTGCCGAAAATAATCCCCCAACCTTTATCGCCCACAACTACATGCTTGTAGCGAAGCATTACACCCTCAGTGGCCACTTCATTACCCCGGAAATGCTGCTTTATTCCAAAGTGAAATGGGACAAACTCAACGCCGATCAGCAGCAAAAAATCCTGACACTGGCCCGCGAAGCCCAGATGGAACAGCGCGAGCTGTGGAACGCCTACAACAAACAGGCGCTGGAAAAAATGAAAGCGGGTGGCGTGCAGTTCCACGACATCGACAAAGCCTACTTTGTCCAGGCGACGGAGCCGGTGCGTAAAGCCTATGGTGAAAAGCATCAGGATCTGATGAAAGCCATCGCTGACGTCCAGTGAGTTTCACGTCGGACGGAGGACTTATGTCTGAATCCTTTTCAAAAGTGATGGATAAGCTGTACATGCTGGCGATGTGGGTCGCCGGCGTGTCGCTTCTGGTGATGACCATCGTGATTCCCATCGGCATTTTTTCCCGCTACGTGCTGAACCAAGGGGAATCCTGGCCGGAGCCGGTGGCCATTCTGTGCATGGTAACGTTCACCTTTATCGGTGCGGCTGTGGGCTACCGCGCCGGTTCGCACATCGCGGTCAACATGCTGACCGACCGTCTGCCCGCGGTGCTGCAACGCGCATCGGCGCGGCTGGTTGATCTCATGATGCTGCTGATTACCGGGTTGATGCTGTGGTACAGCTACGGGCTGTGTCTCGATTTGTGGGATCAGCCAGTGGCGGAGTTTCCGCTGCTGACCTCCGGTGAAACCTATCTGCCGCTGCCGATTGGCTCGGCGATGTTGATTCTGTTTGTCATTGAGCGTCTGTTGTTCGGTTCTCAGGAGAACCGCCCGATAGTGCTTATCGGTAACCACGGTTAAGGGGTGTCAGATGGATGCGTTTATTCTGCTTTTCACCCTCGCCATTTTGTTGGCTATTGGGATGCCGGTGGCCTTTGCCGTGGGGCTCAGCGCCGTGGTAGGGGCAATTTGGATTGAGTTACCGCTGGAAGCGCTGATGATTCAGATTACCAGCGGGGTGAATAAATTTACCTTGCTGGCGATTCCGTTCTTCATCCTCGCCGGGGCAATCATGGCGGAAGGCGGGATTGCTCGCCGACTGGTCAATTTCGCCTATCTGTTCGTGGGCTTTATTCGCGGCGGTCTGTCACTGGTGAACATTGTGGCATCGACCTTTTTCGGTGCAATTTCCGGTTCGTCAGTAGCGGATACTGCATCTATCGGCAGCGTGATGATCCCGGAAATGGAGAAGAAAGGGTATCCGCGCGAATACGCGGCGGCAGTCACTGCCAGTGGTTCGGTGCAGGCGATTTTGATCCCGCCGAGTCACAACTCGGTCATTTACTCGCTGGCGGCAGGCGGCACGGTGTCTATCGCCTCGCTGTTTATCGCCGGTGTGTTGCCGGGCTTGCTGTTGAGCGTCAGTCTGATGGTGATGTGCCTCGCCTTTGCACGAAAGCGCGGCTATCCGAAAGGCGAAGTCATTCCGTTTCGTCAGGCGGTTAAGATTTTCTTTGATGCGCTGTGGGGGTTGATGACGGTGGTCATCATTCTCGGCGGGATCCTTTCGGGTATTTTTACCGCGACGGAATCCGCGGCGGTGGCCTGCCTGTGGGCGTTCTTTGTCACGATGTTTATCTACCGTGACTACAAATGGAACGAGCTGCCGAAGCTGATGTACCGCACGGTGAAAACGGTCAGTATCGTAATGATCCTGATTGGCTTTGCCGCGGCGTTTGGTGCGGTGATGACCTACATGCAGCTGCCGACGCGTATCACCGAGTTCTTCACCACGCTTTCCAGCAACAAGTACGTGATTCTGATGTATCTCAACGTCATGCTGCTGTTGATTGGTACGCTGATGGATATGGCGCCGATCATTTTGATCCTGACGCCGGTGCTGTTGCCAGTGACGAATTCGCTGGGGATCGACCCGGTGCATTTCGGAATGATCATGATGGTTAACCTGGGGATCGGCCTGATTACGCCACCGGTAGGATCGGTGCTGTTTGTGGCCAGTGCGGTGAGTAAGCAGAAGATAGAAACCGTGGTCCGCGCGATGCTCCCGTTCTACGGAATGCTGTTGGTGGTGCTGGCGATGGTGACGTATATCCCGGCAATTTCACTGTGGTTGCCGCACGCCCTGGGGATGTAACGTTTCCCCTCACCCCGGCCCTCTCCCCAAAGGGGCGAGGGGGAAAAGCGGGAGGGATTGGCGCTTTGGTGTTCCCTCTCCCCCAGGGGCGAAGGGGAAAAGCGGGAGGGATTGGCGCTTTGGTGTTCCATCTCCCCCAGAGGCGAAGGTGAAAAGCGGGAGGGATTGGCGCTTTGGTATTCCCTCTCCCCCCGGGGCGAGGGGGAAAAGCAGAAGGGATTGGCGCTTTGGTATTTCCTCTCCCCCAGGGGCGAAGGGGAAAGCGGGAAGGATTGGTACTTTGGTATTTCCTCTCCCCCAGAGGTGAAGGGGAAACGCGGGAGGGATAGGCACTTTGGTATTCCCTCTCCCCCAGAGGCGAGGGGGAAAAGCGGAAGGGATAGGCACTTTGGTATTCCCTCTCCCCAAAGGGGCGAGGGGGAAAAGCGGAAGGGATTGGCACTTTGGTGTTCCCTCTCCCCCAGAGGCGAGGGGGAAAAGCGGGAGGGATTGGCACTTTGGTATTCCCTCTCCCCTTGGGGGAGAGGGTTAGGGTGAGGGGTTGTTTTCTCCCTCTCCCTAAGGGAGAGGGCAGGGGAGAGGGGATTACACCTTCCGATTTAACAACCGCAACGCATTCGCCGTCACCAGCACCGTGGCACCGGTATCGGCCAGAACCGCGAGCCACAGGCCGGTGATCCCGAGCAGCGTCGTGACCAGAAAGACGGCTTTCAGTCCCAGTGCAATCGTAATATTTTGGCGGATGTTAGCGCTGGTCGCGCGGGCAATGCTAATCATCTGCGCCAGACCCGTCAGGCGATTCCCGGTCAGCGCCGCATCGGCGGTTTCAAGCGCCACGTCCGTACCGCTGCCCATCGCAATGCCAATCGTCGACGCTTTCATCGCAGGCGCATCATTGATGCCGTCGCCCACCATCGCCAACGGAGCCTGCTGATTCAATGTGGTCACGGCGGTCACTTTATCCGCAGGCAGCAGCCCGGCACGGAAATCCAGCCCCAACTCATTGGCAATCGCCGCCGCTGCCCGAGGGTTATCGCCGGTCAGGATAACACCCTGAATGCCCAGCGCATTCAGCGCGCTGACGGCTTCGCGAGCGTCGTCCCGCAGCGTGTCGCGCAACGCCAGAATGCCTTGCAGATGCTGATTTTTAACCACCACTACCACCGTTTGTCCGGCTTCTTCCAGCGCCCTGATTTGCGCCGCCTGACCTTCGGCAGGGAACTTATCCCCGGTACAAATCAGTACCTTCTCGCCATTCACGTCGGCTTCGATACCGGATCCGGCAAGCGCTCGTTGATTCTGAGCCCCTGGCAGCGTGAGGTTGCGCGCATTCGCTTCATTGATAATTGCTGTCGCCAGCGGGTGACTGGATCCTTGTTCCACGGCCGCAGCCAGCGCCAGAAGCTCGTCTTCGGTGGTGCCGTTCAGCGCCACAATGCTGGTCACGCACGGTTTGCCGACGGTCAGCGTCCCGGTTTTGTCGAAGGCGATGTGATGAATGCGACCGAGCTGTTCCAGCGCCGCGCCGCCCTTAATCAAGGCGCCCTGGCGCGCCGCCGCAGCCAGGCCGGAGGTAATCGCCGCCGGCGTGGAAATCACCAGCGCGCACGGGCAGCCAATCAGCAACAGCGTCAGCCCTTTGTAAATCCACGGCTGCCACTCAGCGCCCGTCAGCAGCGGCGGTAATACCGCAACCAGCAGCGCGACCAGCATAATCGCCGGGGTGTAAATGCGGCTGAAGCGGTCGATAAAACGCTCAATCGGTGCCCGGCGCTCTTCGGCCTCTTCAATCAGGCGCAGAATGCGGTCGATGGCGCTGTCGCCGGGTTCGGACGTCACGCTCAGCTGCACCAGGCGGTCAACGCTGGTGGCTCCCGCAGGCACGTTTTCGCCCGCATTTCGTTCGACGGGCACTGATTCACCGGTGAGCGCGCTTTCATCGAAACTGGCAAAGGCAGATATCAGCTTACCGTCCGCAGGCAGGCGGCCCCCGGCGGCGACTTCGATAACGTCACCCGGACGCAAATCGCGTTGGGGGACGGTTTCGCGTTGGCCATCACGCACCCGGACCGCGATGTCTGGTTTTAACGCCATCAATGCACTAACGCCTTTGCGGGCGCGACTGGCGGCCCAGCCTTCAAGGCGCTCCCCGATGATAAACAGCAGCAATACCATTGCCGCTTCAGCCGTCGCGCCAATGAATAATGCGCCGATAGCCGCCACGCTCATCAGCGTTTCAATGGCAAACCAGCTGCCGGTTTTAATCAGACGCAGCGCCTGGCGCGTAATCGGGAACAGTCCGACCAGGGTAGTGGCAATAAAAGCGAGATTCCCGAGCGGATGGTTTATCTGTGTCAGTCCCCAGCTGAGAGCCATCAGGATGATCAGCGCTATTAGCGGTAAATTTTCTTTCAGACGAGAAGGGGCGGGCGCTTTCGGCGCATCTTCACTACGCAGGACATAGCCGGCGTTGGCGACAGCGGTTTCGACCTGCGTGCGAATATCGCTTTCGGCATCAACCAGCAGCTTTTCGGTGGTGAACAGCACCTGAACCTGGTTGACGCCGCTCACCTGGCGAACGGCATTTTCAACTTTGCGCGCACAGGCGGCGCAGTCCATACCGTTGACCAGCCAGCTGAAACGCGTACCGGAAGCAGGGGAGATGACCGGTGCAGACTCAGGCTTTGAGCCGCCGCAGCAAGCGCCGTGATCGTTGTGCGGTACCGTTACCTGAGCAGGCGTGAAGGTCGTTTTCGCGAACTGAGGCGTGGGTTTGGCTTTGGCGTCTGGAGTCGACATGGCACTCTCCTGTTACTGATAATTTTCTCAATAACACCGAGCATACACTTTGGAGTCGACTCCAGAGTCAAGCCTCTTTTTACAAATACAGCGCGCGGACGATCAAAAAGTGTCCGGCGAAGTAGCAAGCGGAGGAAATGGCGGTATCGGCGCGGAAGCGGCGACGGTAGTGACTACCCAGCCACACGATATTGCCGATAAGCAGCAGCGTCGCGCCAAGGAAGCCGGAAAGCGCGGTATCCACTGGACGGAAGAACCACAGCTCGCCCGCCAGCCACACCATCACCAGCGTCATTGCAATAAACGTACATACCGGCAGACGCAGCTCTTCAAGGCGCGACCAGATAACGGCTATCAGCAGCGCGCCAATTACCAGCAGCACCAGCGGCAGCGGCCAGAAGAACGACAGCGTCATCTGACTGGCGAACCAAATCGTATACAGCAGATGAGAAAGGAAGAACGCGCCCACCGCGTACAGCATACGTTCGCGCGACAGCAACGTCAGTGCATCGCCAATCAGCGATGCACACAGGCCCGCCAGCACCAGGTAACTGATTGCGTTAAACATCGGGGCTTGCCAGGCGAGAAGCAGCAGCAGAATCAGCGTGACGGGTTTGAACACCCAGCGCTGCCAGACCGGGCCACGGTAGGATGCGTCGACGTAAAGCCAACCGGATAAACAGACTGCAATGAAAGACCACAGCATAATAAGTCCTTGTATCTTTTATCGATGTAAAAGCACTCTCCGATTCAGTGTAGTGGCGCGGGGTGGCAGATGGCAATGCCGGTTCAGGCACGGTATCCTCCTTTGCGTCAATTCTTAGAAGACAGTGAGAGAATCCTCCCATGAGCAAAATGCCGCTCTTTTTTGTGATTGTGGTGGCGATAATTGTCGTTGCCGCGTCGTTCCGTTTCGTGTCACAGCGTCGTGAAAAGATGGAAAACGAGGCCGCTCCGCTGCAGCAAAAGCAGGTAGTTGTGACCAACAAACGTGAAAAGGTGTTGAACGATCGACGTTCTCGCCAGCAAACCGTCGCCCCGGCGGGCAGCGATATGCGTTATCAAGCGAGCTTTAAACCGGAAACCGGCGGGCTGGAAGTAACGTATCGTCTGGATGAGAAGGCGTATCACGCGTTGAACGTCGGTGACAGAGGGACGCTGAGTTACAAAGGCTCGCAGTTTGTGGCCTTCACGGTGCAATAACCCGGTGTCGGTTCATTGAGAGAGTAGGCCCGGCAAGCGTGAGCGTCGCCGGGCAAAAAATCACTTCTTCTTCGTCGGCGTCAATTTCATCTTCTTCTGCCAGGCAATCAGTTCAAATACCCCAAACAGGAACACGCGAACCGACTCGCCGCGGGTCATTTGCGGACCGTCTTTTGGCAGAGTGGCTTTCAGGAGGGTCATTTGCAGACCGTGCATAAGGATCATGAAAATCAGCGCCACGTTGACGAAGATATTCACCGGAAATTTGAACGGGTGCAGAACGTTGAGGACCAAAAAGGCCCAGACGCAAAGCATGAGCAGGCGGCCAATATTAAGCAGCATTGTTATTTCCTTGTGCTTCACGTTGATAAAGGCGATAAGCAACCTGACCGGCCACTTTTTCGCGGTATAAATCCCAGTGCGAGGGGACCAACGGGAGGCCGTTTTCCACTTCGCTTTCGACATAAATCAGCGCGTCGTCCGCCAGCCAGCCATTCGTTTCCAGCAGATTCAGTGTTTCGTCGAGCAGTCCTTTACGGAACGGCGGGTCGATAAATACTACATTGTGCGGTGTGCCAGGCTGCGCAAGGAACGTCAGACTGTTGGTATTGACCACTTTCGCGTGACTGGCGTTAAGCGTCGCGAGGTTTTTTTGTAACTGTTGTGCCACATGGCGATCCATTTCCAGCAGGGTCGCACTGGCGGCATAACGCGACAGCGCCTCAAGCCCCAACGCGCCGCTTCCGGCGAAACAATCGAGGCAGTGAGCGTCGACCATATGCGGCGCAAGCCAGTTAAATAGCGTCTCACGGACGCGGTCAGTGGTTGGGCGCAGGCCTGGGCTGTCCGGAACAGGGAGCTTACGGCCCCGCCATTGCCCGCCTATAATGCGGATCTGGCCGCTACCGGAGTGGTTTGGTTTTTTCATATCTATGCTCAGCTCAATGCTGGATTACTGTTCCAGGCGGTGATGCGCGTTAAGTTAAGTGATAGACTATTTCATCATTTTTTTAGCTTCCATGTACATAGCGGTGACGCGGTACCGGGAATCAACAGCGAAGAGCGTGCTCGCAAATGGCAAAAGACAAAAAAAGAGGCTTTTTTTCCTGGCTGGGCTTTGGACAGAAAGAAAAAGAGCAACAGGAAGCCGAACAGCAGCAAAGCGAAGCGCAGCCAGCGCCCGCTGAACCTGTCATTGAGCAGGACACGCAGGAAGTTGCTGACGCCGTAACGGTTGAACCTGTCGCGGAACAGGACGTTGAACGCCTCGCTGAACCCGAAGCGGAAGTGACCGCGCACAGCGAAGCAGAAACCGAAGCCTTCGCCGAAGACGTAGTTGAGGTGACCGAAGAGGTCGCTCAAGGCGCTATCGTGCAGCCGGTTGAGCCTGAAGCCGTTATCGAACACGAAACGCTGCCGCTGCCGGAAGACATTGCCGCAGAAGAGCCGGCAGTGGTTATCGAAGAAGAAGCCGTTGTCGCGCATCAGGTGCAAGCCGAAGAAGCGACCCCGGTTGAAGCCATCGCAGAAGAAACTATTGCCGAAGAACCCACTGTTGAAGAACCGGCAGTTGAAGAGCACGCAGTTGAAGAGCCTGTGGTTGCAGAAACCCCGGTTGAAGAAGCTGTTGTTGAAGACGTTGCCGAAGAAGAACTCGCTGACGTCGAACTGAGCGACGAAGAGCTTGAAGTGCAGGCGCTAGCCGCCGCCGATGCGGCAGAAAATGCCATCGACGCGCCGGAAGAAACGGCAGAAGAAGCCGACGACGCACAAACGCAGCAGGAACAGGAGCGGCCGACCAAAGAAGGCTTCTTCGCGCGTCTGAAACGCAGCCTACTGAAAACCAAAGAAAACCTCGGTTCCGGATTTATCAGTCTGTTCCGCGGCAAGAAAATCGATGATGATCTGTTTGAAGAGCTGGAAGAACAGCTGCTGATTGCCGACGTCGGCGTGGAAACGACCCGCAAAATCATCGCCAATCTGACCGAAGGTGCAAGCCGCAAACAGTTGCGTGATGCCGAAGCGCTGTACGGTCTGCTGAAAGATGAAATGAGCGAAATCCTCGCAAAAGTGGAAGAGCCGCTTAATATTGAAGGCAAAACGCCGTTTGTTATCCTGATGGTTGGTGTCAACGGTGTGGGTAAAACCACCACCATTGGTAAGCTGGCGCGCCAGTTTGAGCAGCAGGGTAAATCGGTGATGCTGGCAGCGGGTGATACCTTCCGTGCTGCGGCGGTTGAGCAGCTCCAGGTCTGGGGCCAGCGCAATGATATTCCGGTGATTGCTCAGCATACCGGGGCCGATTCCGCATCGGTGATTTTCGATGCTATTCAGGCTGCGAAAGCACGTAATGTGGATGTCCTGATTGCCGACACCGCAGGGCGCTTGCAGAACAAATCGCACCTGATGGAAGAATTGAAGAAGATTGTCCGCGTAATGAAAAAGCTCGACGAAGATGCGCCGCATGAAATCATGCTGACCATCGATGCGAGTACCGGTCAGAACGCTATCAGCCAGGCGAAGCTATTCCATGAAGCGGTTGGGCTGACGGGCATCGCATTGACTAAACTGGACGGGACCGCCAAGGGTGGCGTTATCTTCTCGGTGGCCGATCAGTTCGGCATTCCGATTCGCTACATTGGCGTTGGCGAACGTATCGAAGATTTGCGTCCGTTTAAATCGGACGATTTTATTGAGGCACTTTTTGCCCGAGAGGATTAACAATGATTCGCTTTGAACAAGTCAGCAAAGCCTATCTCGGTGGGAGACAAGCGCTGCAGGGGATTAACTTCCAGCTGCAGCCGGGTGAGATGGCCTTTCTGACCGGCCACTCCGGCGCGGGGAAAAGTACCCTGCTGAAGCTCATTTGCGGTATCGAGCGTCCCAGCACCGGGAAAATTTGGTTTAGCGGCCACGATATCAGCCGCCTGAAACACCGCGAAGTGCCGTTCCTGCGTCGCCAGATTGGGATGATCTTCCAGGATCACCATCTGCTGATGGACCGCACCGTGTTTGATAACGTCGCTATTCCGCTGATCATCGCGGGAGCCAGCTTCGATGATATTCGTCGTCGCGTCTCGGCGGCGCTGGATAAAGTCGGGCTGCTCGATAAAGCGAAAAATTTACCGATTCAACTTTCCGGCGGTGAGCAACAGCGCGTGGGTATCGCCCGTGCGGTAGTGAATAAACCGGCGGTATTGCTGGCGGATGAACCGACCGGTAACCTTGATGAGGCGCTGTCGGAAGGCATTCTGCGTCTGTTCGAAGAGTTTAACCGCGTTGGGGTAACGGTGTTGATGGCGACCCACGATATGGGGCTTATTTCCAGCCGTTCATACCGACAGCTGACGCTCAGCGACGGGCATTTGCACGGAGGCTACGGTGAATAAACGCGAGGCGATGAACCACATCCGGCAGTTCGGCAACCGTTTTGACCGGCTGCGTAACTCTGCAAGCGGCGGCGGTAAAAACGGCGGCAACGTGCCGAAACGCGCGAAGTCTTCGCCGAAGCCAAACTCCCGCAAAACCAACGTTTTTAACGAGCAGGTGCGTTACGCCTTTCATGGCGCGGTGCAGGACCTGAAAAGCAAACCGCTGGCCACGTTCCTGACGGTGATGGTCATTGCTATCTCCCTGACGCTGCCGAGCGTGTGCTACATGGTCTACAAAAACGTGAACACCGCGGCGTCGCAGTATTATCCGTCGCCACAAATTACGGTGTATCTCGAAAAAACGCTGGACGATGACGCCGCGGCGAAAGTCGTGGGACAGTTGCAGGCCGAACAGGGCGTGGACAAGGTGAATTACCTGTCCCGCGATGAAGCGTTGGGCGAGTTCCGTAACTGGTCAGGCTTCGGTGGCGCGCTGGATATGCTGGAAGAGAACCCGCTTCCCGCCGTGGCGATTGTCATTCCAAAGCTCGATTTCCAGGGTACCGATTCGCTGAACACCCTGCGTGACCGCGTGTCACGTATTCAGGGCGTGGATGAAGTGCGCATGGATGACAGCTGGTTTGCGCGACTTTCTTCCATCACCGGCCTGGTCGGGCGCGTAGCGGCGATGATTGGCGTGCTGATGATTGCGGCGGTGTTCCTCGTCATTGGTAATAGCGTGCGCCTGAGCATCTTTGCGCGTCGCGACACTATCAACGTCCAGAAGCTTATCGGCGCAACCGACGGCTTTATCCTGCGTCCATTCCTGTACGGTGGGGCGCTGTTGGGCTTTTCCGGTGCATTCTTGTCGCTGATCCTTTCCGAGATCCTGGTGCTGCGGTTGTCATCGGCGGTGACGGAAGTGGCGAAAGTGTTTGGCACCCAGTTTGAACTCAGTGGGTTAGGTCTGGATGAATGTTTGCTGATGCTGATTGTTTGTTCAATGATTGGCTGGATTGCCGCCTGGCTGGCGACGGTACAACATTTACGCCACTTTACGCCGGAATAATAAAAGTCTGATATACTCTCTCCCTGCTGCAAAGTTCCTGTGCAAAATCGCAGGGAGAGAGTCAAAACCCATCTGCTTTCCCTGCCCGCAAACATTATCAACGTGATGTCACATTTTGTGCGTAATCTATTCACAGCGTTGCATGGAACTTGTGGATAACATCACTGTCTGATTAAAATGTGAATGTTAATCTCGCTGCTCGTAACAACTGGCCCGAAAGTTGCCTGATGGTGACGTACCACGGCCAGGACGTAAATTGAGAGGACTTGAATGACCAAAGATATGCAAACTTTAGCTTTAGCCCCTGTTGGCAACCTGGAATCCTATGTCCGGGCGGCAAACGCATGGCCGATGTTGACGGCTGATGAAGAACGGGCACTGGCGGAAAAGCTGCATTACCAGGGCGATCTGGAAGCAGCGAAGACGCTGATCCTGTCTCACCTGCGCTTTGTTGTTCACGTTGCTCGTAATTATTCGGGCTACGGTCTGCCGCAGGCCGATTTGATTCAGGAAGGTAACATCGGCCTGATGAAAGCCGTGCGTCGTTTCAACCCAGAAGTGGGTGTGCGCCTGGTGTCTTTCGCCGTGCACTGGATCAAAGCTGAAATTCACGAATACGTGCTGCGTAACTGGCGTATCGTCAAAGTCGCGACCACCAAAGCGCAGCGTAAGCTGTTCTTCAACCTGCGTAAAGCCAAGCAGCGTCTGGGCTGGTTCAATCAGGATGAAGTCGAAATGGTTGCGCGCGAGCTGGGTGTTTCCAGCAAAGACGTACGTGAAATGGAATCGCGAATGTCCGCGCAGGACATGGCCTTTGATATGTCATCTGATGACGATTCCGAAAGCCATTCCGTCGCACCGGTGCTCTACTTACAGGATAAAACGTCTAACTTTGCCGACGGCATTGAAGACGACAACTGGGAAGAGCAGGCCGCGAACAAACTGACTCACGCGATGGAAGGTCTGGACGAACGTAGTCAGGACATCATTCGCGCTCGCTGGCTGGATGAAGACAACAAGTCCACGCTGCAGGAGCTGGCCGACCGCTATGGTGTGTCCGCCGAGCGTGTGCGTCAGCTTGAAAAGAACGCGATGAAAAAATTGCGTATGGCGATCGAAGCGTAAGCTGAGAGCCAATGCCCGGTGGCGCTTACGCTTACCGGGCCTACACATTGCCATGACGTCCCGGCACAAGAAAGCCCGAAGGTTTAACCTGTCGGGCTTTTGTTTTTTATACACTCCATCAATACCTTAAAGGCTCCTTCCATCTCTTCTTCGCGCATCGCCGCAAAACCCATTAATAATCCACGCTGCGTCGCATGGTTCAGGTAATAGCGTGAAAGCGGTCGCACCAGGATACCTTTTTCATTTGCCGCGTTAGCCAGCGCCACGTCGTCACAATCGGCATCAAGTTTCAGCACCAGGTGCAGCCCGGCGTTGTCATTAAATTCGCTTAATGCCTCTTTGCCGAGATAATCGGTGATAAGCCCCGCCAGCCGCTGACGACGACGGGCGTACAGCAGGCGCATCCTACGGATATGCGCGGTGTAATGCCCTTCGCGAATAAACAGCGCCAGTGCTTCCTGGTCGAGCAAACGCCCGCTGCGGTAAAGCTCGGCATGCGCGGTGCGCAGCGACTGCGCCAACAGGCGAGGTAATACGACATAGCCGAGGCGCATCCCCGGCCACATGGTCTTACTAAAAGTACCGATGTAAATCACCGGCGCATCTTCGACCAGCCCCTGTAGCGCCGGAATCGGCTGGCCCGAAAAGCGGAACTCGCTGTCGTAATCGTCTTCGACAATCCAGCTCCCGGTCTGTCGCGCTACCGCCAGCAAGCGCTGACGGCGTTCCAGGCTCATCACGCAGCCAAGTGGATACTGGTGCGACGGCGTGACAAAGATCAGGCGTGGTGGCGACTCTCCTGGCTCCGGCGGGTTCATGCCGCTGAGATCGACATTGACCGCCTGCAGATTCACCCCGCTCATCTGCAACACGTTGCGAATGCCCCAATAGGCGGGCTCCTCAATCCATGCGCTGTCGCCGGGGTTGCACAGCATACGTGCCACCAAATCAATCGCCTGGTGAATGCCTTCGGTTATCAGAATTTGATCCGGTGTGCAGCGCACTGAGCGCGCCACGCGTAAATATTCCATCAACGCCTGTTGCAACGCCAGACTGCCGCCGGATGGGCTGTAGGAAAGCTGCATCGCCTGCGGTTTTCGGCTGACGCGGGTGTGGATTTTACGCAGCAGCGCATGAGGGAATTCGTTGACGTCGGGCACGCCGGGTAAAAACGCGCCCCACTGGCGAGGGCTGGCACGGCTATGCGCCAACAGCGCCTGACCGCGTTCTGAAAAGCTCACACTTTGTGGCGAACTGGCGTGCTGTTCATCGCTGCCCGCAGCGAACAGCAGCGCGTCCGGCACGGTTTTCGCTACAAACGTGCCGCTACCGGAACGGGACACGATATAGCCCTCCGCCAGCAGCTGTTCGTACACGGTCAGCACCGTATTGCGCGACAAGCGCAGCTGGCTCGCGAGATCGCGTGACGGCGGCAGACGGCTTTGCGGCGGCAGACTGCCGTCGAGGATCGACAGCCGTACGGCGTTATACAGCTTTTTGTGCAATTTATCGTCAGATTGTTCATCCAGACGCAGTTGCAGGAGATCACACACTAAAGAACGCAATTGGATCCCTCAATTATTCAAAACTGGTACTCGATTATAGGACCGCTTAGAGAGTAAAACACTTATATTGTTTCAAAGTTGTTAACACTAATTAAGTCTGAGATGGGGTAAGGTCGATGAAGAACAATGAACTGAATCAGCGCCGTTTGCAGGCGACACCACGCGGCATTGGCGTCATGTGCGGTTTCTACGCTGAGAAGGCTGAAAACGCTACGCTGTGGGATGTGGAAGGTAATGAAGTGATTGATTTCGCTGCGGGTATTGCGGTGCTGAACACTGGGCATCGTCACCCTTCCATCGTCGCGGCGATTGAAAAGCAGTTGCAGGCGTTTACCCACACTGCGTACCAGATTGTCCCTTACGAAAGCTACGTTTCACTGGCCGAACGCATTAACGAGCGCGTACCGGTGAACGGCCCGGCGAAAACCGCATTC
Organism: Scandinavium tedordense; assembly: GCF_024764965.1. Lineage (NCBI taxonomy): Bacteria > Pseudomonadati > Pseudomonadota > Gammaproteobacteria > Enterobacterales > Enterobacteriaceae > Scandinavium > Scandinavium tedordense. The sequence goes on from NZ_JALIGG010000055.1 coordinate 313,249, forward strand.
TTCTCGACCGGTGCGGAAGCGGTCGAAAACGCGGTGAAAATCGCCCGCGCTTACACCAAACGCCCTGGCCTGATTACCTTCGGCGGCGGTTTTCACGGCCGTACTTTCATGACCATGGCGCTGACCGGCAAAGTGGCGCCGTATAAAATAGGCTTCGGTCCGTTCCCAGGTTCCGTTTACCACGGCCAGTATCCGAGTGAAGCGCAGGGTGTCAGCACTGCAGACGCGCTGAAAAGCCTCGATCGTATTTTCAAAGCGGATATCGCTCCGGATCAGGTGGCGGCAATTATTCTCGAGCCGGTGCAGGGGGAAGGTGGTTTCAACGTCGCGCCGGCCGATTTTATGCAGGGCCTGCGTAAACTGTGCGACACCCACGGCATTCTGCTGATTGCTGATGAAGTGCAGACCGGTTTTGCCCGTACCGGCAAACTGTTTGCGATGGAGCATTACGACGTGAAGCCTGACCTGATGACCATGGCGAAAAGTCTGGCCGGCGGGATGCCGCTCTCTGCGGTGGCGGGTCGTGCCGACGTAATGGATGCACCAGCGCCAGGCGGTCTCGGTGGCACTTACGCCGGTAACCCGTTGGCCGTCGCAGCGGCGCACGCGGTGCTGGATATCATCGACGAAGAGAAGCTCTGCGCCCGTGCGGCTGAGCTGGGTCATCATCTGGTTGAAGTGCTGAATAACGCCAAAGCCAGCTGTCCTCACATCGTGGATGTACGTGCGCAAGGTTCGATGGTTGCCGTTGAATTTAACGATCCGCAGACCGGCGCACCCTCGCCTGAATTCACCAAACAGGTGCAGGATAAGGCGATGAAAGAAGGCCTGCTGCTGCTGAGCTGTGGCGTCTACGGCAACGTGATTCGTTTTCTTTACCCTCTCACCATCCCTGAAGCCCAGTTCCGTAAGGCGCTGGAGATTATTCGACACTCCCTCAGCCACTAATGGCTCGCCGCTCTTCGGAGCGGCTTTTTTTTGTCACGTTTCTGTTACATAACCCTCAAAATTATCGTTCCAATTGCTAAAAAATCGGGTATGTTTTAGCAGAGTATGCTGCAAAAGCGCGGGCGGCAGACCTAAAATAGATATAAAGCGCTACATAACAACATCAAAACAAATACAATCACCATCACAATGGGGAATCTCAGGATGAAAATGAAGGGCAAAGCGTTACTGGCAGGATGTATCGCGCTGGCGATGAGTCACATGGCGATGGCCGACGATATTAAAATTGCAGTCGTGGGAGCAATGTCCGGTCCGGTAGCGCAGTATGGCGATCAGGAGTTCACGGGTGCTGAACAGGCTGTCGCTGACATTAATGCCAAGGGTGGCATCAAAGGCAACAAACTCGAAATCGTAAAATATGACGATGCCTGCGACCCGAAACAGGCCGTGGCCGTGGCGAACAAAGTCGTGAACGATGGCATCAAATACGTTATCGGTCACCTGTGCTCCTCTTCCACTCAGCCAGCGTCTGACATTTACGAAGACGAAGGTATTCTGATGATCACCCCAGCGGCGACGGCACCTGAGCTGACTGCGCGTGGTTACAATCTGATCATGCGTACCACCGGTCTGGACTCTGACCAGGGCCCAACTGCCGCGAAATATATCCTCAATACCGTGAAGCCGAAACGCATTGCGATTGTGCATGACAAGCAGCAGTACGGTGAAGGTCTGGCGCGTGCCGTGCAGGATTCCCTGAAAAAAGGGAATGCCAACGTCGTGTTCTTCGACGGGATCACCGCCGGTGAGAAAGACTTCTCCACGCTGGTTGCGCGTCTGAAGAAAGAGAATATCGACTTCGTTTACTACGGTGGTTACCACCCGGAAATGGGTCAGATCCTGCGCCAGGCGCGTGCAGCCGGTCTGAAAACCCAGTTCATGGGGCCAGAAGGCGTGGCCAACGTGTCACTGTCTAACATTGCCGGTGATTCTGCGGAAGGCCTGCTGGTCACCAAGCCGAAGAACTACGATCAGGTTCCGGCGAACAAACCGGTTGTAGACGCTATCAAGGCGAAGAAACAGGATCCGAGTGGGGCGTTCGTGTGGACGACTTACGCAGCGATCCAGTCACTGACTGCTGGCCTGAACCAGAGCGACGACCCCGCGAAGATTGCTGAATGGCTGAAAGCCAACAGCGTCGACACCGTCATGGGCCCACTGACCTGGGATAAGAAAGGCGACCTGAAAGGCTTTGAGTTCGGCGTGTTCACATGGCATGCGAACGGCACCGCCACTGACGCGAAATAAACAGCAAACGGCAACCTCAGGTTGCCGTTTTAGTGTTTGCACCCTCTCCCTGTAGGAGAGGGCATCAGGTTGAACGTAACCGCCACCCGGTTTTTTTAACGTTTTTCCCAGCCACCCTGCTGTGCAGTAAACCCCAGCGCCTGCATAAATGCCGCCATCACGCCTCTGTCTTCCACACCGACATCCGCCATCCACCAACTGTCGATGCCAGGATTCTCGCACAGTACTTCTTCCAGCAGATATTTCCCTACGCCGCGGCGACGGGTGACTTCGCGTATCCGCATGGAATCCAGCGCGCCCTGCGTGCCTTGTAGCGTCACGCGTACCGCCCCAAGCAGACGCTCATTAAACCGCGCCGCATAGATCCGATGCTGATCGTCCATCTGCAAAGATGAAGAACTGTATTCCGGCCAGATCTTGCCGAGATCAACGTGGTCTTGCTCGCTGAGCGTGGTCAGCCTGATTACTGTCAGTTTCATGTGAAGCCACCTCTAAAAAAATAATACCCAGAGTTTATCGAATTTCTCGATTCGCCGATTTCTATTTTTACACTGACTTCCAGCGGATTCGTTTTCTCCTGATCGTTCGAAGCAGCGTAATGCGTTATGGATCGAAAAATAAGCAGAATTTTAACCTGACAGGTAGTGATTTATTCCGCTCTTTGTATCCTTATTTTATGCTGAAAACCGCGCTTTTTTTTGTTTAACTCTGGTTAAATACAGAATATTATCTTTGCTTAATCGACTGAAAAATAGAGATTTTAGTCTGGTTTTTGGCAAATAGCATCGCTAAACCATTAAAGAGACTGGTAAAAGTAGCGTTGTGCATTAAAAGCACAGAATGCTTTTTAACCAAATAAATACAAAATATAAACAAACGACATCACGAATGGGGATTGAAGATGAAACGGAATGCGAAAACATTGATTGCGGGAATGATTGCCCTGGCCATGTCGCAGTCAGCAATGGCAAAAGACATTAAGGTCGCCGTGATTGGTGCGATGTCTGGCCCGGTTGCACAGTGGGGCGACATGGAGTTCAACGGCGCGCGTCAGGCAATTAAAGACATCAATGCCAAGGGCGGCATCAAAGGCGACAAACTGGTTGCCGTGGAATATGACGACGCCTGCGATCCGAAACAGGCCGTGGCCGTGGCCAACAAAGTGGTCAACGACGGCATTAAATATGTTATCGGTCACCTCTGTTCTTCTTCTACTCAGCCTGCGTCTGACATTTACGAAGACGAAGGCATTCTGATGATTACCCCAGGTGCAACCAACCCGGAACTGACGCAGCGCGGCTATCAGTACATCATGCGCACCGCAGGTCTCGATTCCTCTCAGGGGCCAACCGCCGCGAAATATATTCTGGATAACGTGAAGCCTAAGCGCATTGCCATCATCCATGATAAACAGCAGTACGGCGAAGGGCTGGCGCGTTCCGTACAGGACAGCCTGAAGAAAGGCGGGGCAGACGTGGTGTTCTTCGACGGCATCACCGCTGGCGAAAAAGACTTCTCCGCGCTGGTGGCTCGTCTGCAAAAAGAAAACATCGACTTCGTTTACTACGGCGGTTACTACCCGGAAATGGGGCAGATCCTGCGCCAGGCGCGTTCCGTTGGACTGAAAACGCAGTTCATGGGTCCGGAAGGCGTGGGTAACTCTTCCCTGTCGAACATCGCGGGTGCCGCGGGCGAAGGGATGCTGGTGACGATGCCGAAACGATATGATCAGGATCCGGCAAATAAAAGTATCGTTGACGCGCTGAAAGCCGAGAAGAAAGATCCGAGCGGCCCGTACGTGTGGATCACTTACGCCGCCGTCCAGTCTCTGGTGACCGCTATGGACCGCACCGGCAGCGAAGATCCGCTGGCACTGATTAAAGATTTAAAAGCTCACGGCGCGAAAACCGTGATTGGGCCGCTGAACTGGGATGAGAAAGGCGATCTGAAGGGATTTGAGTTTGGTGTCTTCCAGTGGCATGCGGATGGTTCGTCCACCGTCGCTAAATAATAAGACAAATTTCCCTGCCGCCCGTACACCTGCCGGGCGGTTATAAAAAGGTTACCTTATGTCAGAGCAGTTCCTCTATTTCCTGCAGCAGATGTTTAACGGCGTCACGCTGGGAAGCACCTATGCACTGATCGCCATCGGTTACACCATGGTGTATGGCATCATCGGGATGATCAACTTCGCCCACGGCGAGGTGTACATGATCGGCAGCTATGTGTCGTTCATGATCATCGCTGCGCTGATGATGATGGGTATCGACACCGGCTGGCTGCTGGTGGGCGCCGGATTCGTCGGGGCGATTATCATCGCCAGCGCCTACGGTTGGAGCATTGAACGTGTGGCGTATCGACCGGTTCGCAGCTCTAAACGTCTGATTGCTCTGATCTCCGCCATCGGGATGTCCATCTTCCTGCAAAACTACGTCAGCCTGACGGAAGGCTCGCGCGACATCGCGTTGCCAAGCCTGTTTAACGGCCAGTGGATTATCGGCAGCAGCGAAAACTTCGCCGCCAGTATCACCACTATGCAGCTCGTTATCTGGATTGTGACTTTTGTGGCGATGCTGGCTCTGACGGTGTTTATCCGCTATTCCCGCATGGGCCGCGCCTGCCGCGCCTGCGCAGAAGACCTGAAAATGGCGAGCCTGCTCGGCATCAACACCGACCGCGTTATTGCCCTGACGTTCGTTATCGGCGCGGCGATGGCGGCGGTGGCGGGCGTTCTGCTCGGTCAGTTCTACGGCGTAATTAACCCGTACATCGGCTTTATGGCTGGGATGAAGGCCTTTACGGCTGCGGTTCTCGGTGGGATTGGCAGTATTCCAGGAGCAATGATCGGCGGCCTGATTCTGGGCGTGGCCGAAGCACTGTCCTCCGCTTACCTGAGTACCGAATACAAAGACGTGGTGTCTTTCGCGCTGCTGATAGTCGTACTGCTGGTGATGCCGACCGGGATCCTGGGTCGTCCGGAGGTAGAAAAAGTATGAAACCGATGCATTTTGCGATGGCCCTGCTTTCAGCCGCCATGTTCTTCGTGCTGGCGGGCGTCTTTATGGGCGTTCAGCTGCAACTGAATGGCACCAAACTGGTGGTTGATACCGCCGCTGACATCCGCTGGCAGTGGATTTATATCGGCACCGCAGTGGTGTTTTTCTTCCAGCTGCTGCGCCCACTGGTGCAGAAGAGCCTGAAAAACATTTCCGGACCGAAGCTGGTGCTGCCAGCGATTGATGGCTCTACCGTTAAACAAAAATTGTTCCTGATTGCGCTGCTGGTCATTGCTGTTGCCTGGCCGTTCATGGTGTCTCGCGGCACTATCGATATCGCGACCCTGACCATGATCTACATTATTCTCGGTCTCGGTCTGAACGTCGTAGTCGGGCTGTCCGGTCTGTTAGTGTTGGGTTACGGTGGGTTCTACGCCATCGGCGCGTACACCTTTGCGCTGCTGAATCACTATTACGGCCTCGGCTTCTGGACCTGTCTGCCACTGGCAGGGCTGGTGTCAGCTGCCGCAGGTTTCCTGTTGGGCTTCCCGGTACTGCGTTTGCGCGGTGACTATCTGGCGATAGTGACTCTCGGCTTCGGTGAAATTGTGCGTATTCTGCTGCTGAATAACACCGAAATCACCGGTGGTCCGAACGGTATCAGCCAGATCCCGAAACCGACGCTGTTTGGCCTGGAATTTAGCCGTACCGCTCGCGAAGGCGGCTGGGATACCTTCAGCCACTTCTTTAATTTGAAGTATGACCCGAGCGATCGCGTGATTTTCCTTTATCTGGTGGCATTGCTGCTGGTGGTCTTTACCCTGTTTGTGATCAACCGCTTGTTGCGGATGCCGTTGGGTCGCGCGTGGGAAGCGCTGCGTGAAGATGAAATTGCCTGTCGTTCGCTGGGCCTGAACCCGACGCGTATCAAGCTGACGGCGTTTACTATCAGTGCCGCGTTTGCGGGGTTTGCCGGCACGCTGTTCGCCGCCCGTCAGGGCTTTGTCAGCCCGGAATCCTTCACCTTCGCCGAATCGGCATTCGTGCTGGCGATTGTGGTGCTGGGCGGAATGGGCTCGCAGTTTGCCGTGATCCTCGCAGCAGTGCTGCTGGTGGTATCGCGCGAACTGATGCGTGATTTCAACGAATACAGCATGTTAATGCTGGGTGGTTTGATGGTTCTGATGATGATCTGGCGTCCACAAGGCTTGCTGCCGATGACCCGTCCACAGCTGAAACTGAAAAGCGGACAGACCAAAGGAGAGCAGGCATGAGTCAGCCATTATTATCCGTTAACGGCCTGATGATGCGTTTTGGCGGCCTGCTGGCGGTCAATAACGTCAATCTTGAACTGCACCCGCAGGAAATCGTCTCGCTGATTGGCCCAAACGGTGCCGGGAAAACCACGGTTTTCAACTGCCTGACCGGTTTCTATAAGCCGACGGGCGGCAGCATCATGCTGGGAGACAAGCATCTTGAAGGCCTGCCGGGCCAGAAAATTGCGCAGATGGGCGTGGTGCGTACTTTCCAGCACGTGCGTCTGTTCCGCGAAATGACGGTGATTGAAAATCTGCTGGTGGCGCAACATAAGCAGCTGAAAACCGGCGTGTTTTCCGGGCTGCTGAAAACGCCGTCGTTCCGCAAAGCGCAGAGCGAGGCGCTGGACCGTGCCGCGACGTGGCTCGATCGTATCGGCCTGCTGGCACACGCGAACCGTCAGGCGAGCAACCTGGCCTACGGCGATCAGCGCCGTCTGGAAATTGCGCGCTGTATGGTGACGCAGCCGGAAATCCTGATGCTTGATGAACCGGCAGCAGGGCTGAACCCGAGAGAAACCAAAGAGCTGGATGAGCTGATTGCCGAACTGCGCAGCCATCACAACACCTCCATTTTGCTGATTGAGCACGACATGAAGCTGGTGATGGGTATTTCCGATCGTATTTACGTCGTGAATCAGGGAACGCCGTTGGCTAACGGCACGCCGGAAGAGATCCGCAATAATCCTGACGTTATTCGCGCCTATTTGGGTGAGGCATAAGATGGAAAAAGTCATGTTGTCCTTTGACAAAGTCAGCGCCCATTACGGCAAAATTCAGGCCCTGCACGAGGTCAGCCTGCATATCAATCAGGGTGAAATCGTGACGCTGATTGGCGCGAACGGCGCGGGTAAAACTACGCTGCTCGGCACGCTGTGCGGTGACCCACGCGCTTCCAGCGGGCGTGTGACCTTTGATGGCAAAGATATTACCGACTGGCAGACCGCGAAAATCATGCGTGAAGCGGTGGCGATTGTGCCGGAAGGGCGTCGCGTGTTTTCCCGCATGACCGTGGATGAGAACCTGGCGATGGGCGGCTTTTTTGCCGACCGCAGCGAGTATCAGACGCGCATTAAGTGGGTATACGAACTGTTCCCGCGCCTATGGGAGCGTCGTGTTCAACGTGCAGGCACCATGTCCGGTGGGGAGCAACAGATGCTGGCGATAGGCCGCGCGCTGATGAGCCAGCCGCGTCTGCTGCTGCTCGACGAGCCGTCGTTGGGTCTGGCGCCGATCATCATCCAGCAAATTTTCGACACCATTGAGCAACTGCGCAAAGAGGGAATGACCATCTTCCTCGTCGAGCAGAACGCCAACCAGGCGCTGAAACTCGCTGACCGTGGCTACGTGCTGGAAAACGGTCACGTGGTGCTGGAAGACACCGGTGACGCGCTGTTGGCCAACGAAGCGGTGCGGAGTGCGTATTTAGGTGGTTGAGTAAAAACCCTCACCCTCACCTTCTCCCATGGGAGGGGGCGGGGTGAGGCATCAGGTCGTCCAAACCCGTCCCCATGTTCACCGTTCCATCATCTCTCTGAAGCCTGGCTGTCACCGCTTCGTCATCTTTCATCTCTATTTCTGTCATACGCGCATGTCATGTTGTGTTGCGAACAAAAACGCGTGATTACGCGCATCCGGCACAACAAGAGAGATAACCGAATGACATCGTTACGACACACAGCTTTAGCTCTGACGCTGGGACTGACCTTTGTCTCCCAGGCCATGGCGGTCACTACCGTTCCGTTCTGGCATTCCATGGAAGGGGAGTTGGGCAAAGAAGTTGATTCCCTCGCCCAGCGTTTTAACGACGCCCATCCTGATTACAAAATTGTGCCGGTTTATAAAGGCAACTACGAACAGAGCCTGGCGGCCGGGATTGCGGCCTTCCGCACCGGTAACGCTCCGGCTATTTTGCAGGTTTATGAAGTCGGCACCGCGACCATGATGGCGTCGAAAGCCATCAAACCCGTGTACGAAGTGTTCAGCGATGCAGGCATTGCGTTCGACGAGTCGCAGTTCGTGCCGACGGTATCGGGCTACTACACCGATTCCAAAACTGGCCACCTGCTAAGCCAGCCGTTTAACAGCTCAACGCCGGTGCTGTACTACAACAAAGACGCGTTCAAAAAGGCCGGATTAAATCCGGACCAGCCGCCGAAAACCTGGCAGGACCTGGCGGAATACACCGCCAAACTGAAAGCGGCAGGCATGAAGTGCGGCTACGCCAGCGGCTGGCAGGGTTGGATCCAACTGGAAAACTTCAGCGCCTGGAACGGTCTGCCGTTTGCGACCAAAAACAACGGCTTTGACGGCACCGACGCGGTACTGGATTTCAACCAGCCGGAGCAAGTGAAGCACATTGCGATGCTGGAAGCGCTGAACAAGAAGGGCGATTTCAGCTACTTCGGGCGCAAAGATGAGTCCACCGAGAAGTTCTACAGCGGCGACTGCGCCATTACCACCGCGTCTTCTGGGTCGTTGGCGGACATCCGTCAGTACGCCAAGTTTAACTACGGCGTGGGCATGATGCCGTACGACGCTGACGCCAAGGGCGGCCCGCAGAACGCCATTATCGGCGGGGCCAGTTTGTGGGTGATGCAAGGCAAAGACAAAGATACCTACAAAGGCGTGGCGGAGTTCCTCGACTTCCTGACCAAACCGGAAATCGCTGCCGAATGGCACCAGAAAACCGGTTATCTGCCGATCACCAAGGCAGCATATGACCTGACCCGTCAGCAGGGTTTCTACGATAAGAACCCGGGGGCAGATATCGCCACGCGTCAGATGATGAACAAACCGCCTCTGCCATTCACCAAAGGTCTGCGTCTGGGCAATATGCCGCAGATCCGCACTATTGTGGATGAAGAGCTGGAATCGGTATGGACCGGCAAGAAAACCCCGCAGCAGGCGCTGGATGCCGCCGTCGAGCGTGGGAATCAGCTGCTGCGTCGCTTTGAGAAATCAACGAAATCGTAATTGGGAAACCCCTCACCCTCACCCTCACCCTCTCCCCCCAGGGGAGAGGGGACAGCTCGGTGCTGTATGTTCCCTTGTGGCATAGGCAAAGGGCGCTGTCTTTTCTCCCTCGCCCTCCAGGGGAGAGGGGACAGCCCGGTGCTGTATGTTCCCTTGTGGCATAGGCAAAGGGCGCTGTCTTTTCTCCCTCGCCCTCCAGGGGAGAGGGGACAGCCCGGTGCTGTATGTTCCCTTGTGGCATAGGTAATAAAGGGCGCTGTCTTTTCTCCCTCGCCCCTTTGGGGAGAGGGCTGGGGTGAGGGGGGTCAGGAAATAACATTGAGCATAATTATGTCATCATCTCGTCCGGTATTTCGCTCGCGCTGGCTGCCCTATGCGCTGGTCGCGCCGCAGCTCGTCATTACTGTCATTTTCTTTATCTGGCCTGCGGGAGAAGCGCTGTGGTATTCGCTGCAGAACGTCGATCCGTTCGGGCTCTCCAGTGAATTTGTCGGCTTCGATAATTTCATCGCTTTGTTCCACGACAGCTACTATCTCGATGCATTCTGGACCACCATGAAATTCAGCGGCATGGTCACCATCAGCGGTCTGCTGGTGTCGCTGTTCTTCGCCGCGCTGGTTGATTATGTGGTGCGCGGCAGCCGCATATACCAAACCCTTATGCTGCTGCCCTACGCCGTCGCCCCGGCCATCGCCGCAGTGCTGTGGATTTTCCTCTTCAACCCCGGTCGCGGTCTGATCACCCACTGGCTGGAAATGGTGGGCTATAACTGGAACCACGCGCAAAACAGCGGTCAGGCGATGTTCCTCGTGGTCTTCGCCTCGGTGTGGAAGCAAATCAGCTACAACTTCCTGTTCTTCTTTGCCGCGTTGCAATCCATTCCCCGCTCGCTGGTGGAAGCCGCCGCTATTGACGGCGCAGGCCCGGTGCGCCGCTTCTTTGCCATTGCGCTGCCGCTGATTGCCCCGGTGAGCTTCTTCCTGCTGGTGGTCAATCTGGTGTACGCCTTCTTCGACACCTTCCCGGTGATTGACGCGGCGACGGCGGGCGGCCCAGTGCAAGCCACCACCACGCTTATCTACAAAATTTACCGCGAAGGCTATGCCGGGCTGGACCTGTCTGCATCGGCGGCGCAGTCGGTAGTGCTAATGGGGCTGGTGATTGTGTTAACGGTGGTTCAGTTCCGCTACGTGGAAAGTAAGGTGCGCTATCAATGATTGAACATCGTCGCGGGCTGACCTGTTTCAGCCACATCATGTTGATTCTGGGGATTGCAGTGATCCTGTTCCCGCTGTACGTCGCGTTTGTCGCGGCAACGCTGGATGACAAAGCCGTTTTCGCCACACCAATGACGCTTATCCCCGGCTCGCATCTACTCGAGAACATGAAAACCATCTGGCTACAGGGCGTCGGGGTCAACAGCGCGCCGTTCTGGCTGCTGTTGCTGAACAGCTTCGTCATGGCTTTTACCATCACGGTGGGGAAAATAGCAGTGTCGATGCTTTCAGCCTTTGCCATCGTCTGGTTTCGCTTTCCGCTGCGTAACCTGTTCTTCTGGATGATTTTTATCACCCTGATGCTGCCGGTCGAAGTGCGAATTTTCCCCACGGTGGAGGTGATAGCCAACCTCAAATTGCTCGACAGCTACACCGGGCTGACGCTGCCGCTGATGGCCTCGGCGACCGCGACTTTCCTGTTCCGCCAGTTCTTTATGACGCTGCCGGATGAACTGATGGAAGCCGCCCGAATCGACGGCGCGTCGCCGATGCGTTTTTTCCGCGACATCGTGCTGCCGCTGTCGAAAACCAACCTCGCGGCGCTGTTCGTCATCACCTTTATCTACGGCTGGAACCAGTATCTGTGGCCGTTGCTAATTATCACCGACGCGGATCTCGGCACGGCGGTGGCCGGTATCAAAGGGATGATAGCCACCGGGGAAGGTACCACGGCGTGGAATCAGGTGATGGCGGCGATGCTGCTGACGCTGATCCCGCCCGTTATTATCGTATTAGCCATGCAGCGTGCGTTTGTCCGCGGCCTGGTCGACAGTGAGAAATAAGATGGCAGGATTGAAATTACAGGCTGTAACCAAGAGCTGGGATAACGGCAAAACTCAGGTGATCCCGCCGCTGACGCTGGACGTCTCCGACGGCGAGTTTATTGTGATGGTTGGCCCGTCAGGCTGCGGAAAATCGACGCTGCTGCGCATGGTGGCCGGGCTGGAGCGTGTTTCCAGCGGGGATATCTGGATTGACCGCCAGCGCGTGACCGAACTGGAACCGAAAGAGCGCGGCATCGCGATGGTGTTCCAGAACTACGCCCTGTATCCGCACATGAGCGTGGAAGAAAACATGGCCTGGGGCCTGAAAATTCGCGGCATGGGCAAAAGTCATATCGCTGAACGCGTGAAAGAGGCGGCGCGTATTCTGGAGCTGGATGCGTTACTCAAACGCCGTCCGCGCGAACTGTCAGGCGGCCAGCGCCAGCGCGTGGCGATGGGGCGCGCTATCGTGCGCGATCCGGCAGTGTTCCTGTTCGATGAACCGCTGTCTAATCTTGATGCCAAACTCCGCGTGCAGATGCGCCTCGAGCTGCAACAATTGCACCGCCGCCTGAACACGACGTCGCTGTACGTAACACACGATCAGGTGGAAGCGATGACCCTCGCCCAGCGGGTGCTGGTGATGAACAAAGGCATTGCCGAGCAAATTGGTACCCCGGTTGACGTGTATGAAAAGCCTGCCAGTCGCTTTGTGGCGAGCTTTATCGGCAGCCCGGCGATGAATCTGCTCGACGGGCGCGTGAGCCCATCGGGCACGCATTTCGAACTCGATAGCGGTATGGCGCTGCCGTTGAACTGGCTGTATCGCGGCTACGCCGGGCGCAGCATGACGCTGGGTATCCGTCCGGAACATATTGCGCTAAGCTCGCAGGCCGAAGGTGGCGTACCGCTGGTGATGGATACGCTGGAAATTTTGGGTGCAGATAACCTCGCGCATGGTCGCTGGGGTGAGCAAAAAATGGTGGTGCGTTTAGCGCATCAGCAGCGCCCGACGGCAGGTACCACGCTGTGGCTGCATCTGCCGGAAAATCATCTGCACCTGTTTGATGGTGAAACAGGACAACGAGTATGAGCAACTGGCCTTATCCCCGCATCGTCGCCCACCGTGGCGGCGGTAAACGGGCTCCGGAAAACACCCTTGCGGCGATTGACGTGGGTGCGCGCTACGGCCACACGATGATCGAGTTTGACGCTAAGCTGTCAAAAGATGGACAGATTTTCCTGCTACATGATGACAACCTCGAGCGCACCAGCAACGGTTGGGGCGTGGCGGGTGAACTTGAGTGGAACAAACTGCTGCATGTTGATGCCGGAAGCTGGTTTAGCCGTGAGTTTAAAGGTGAGCCGTTACCGCTGCTTTCGCAGGTGGCGGCGCGCTGTCGTGAGCATGGCATGATGGCTAATATCGAAATAAAACCCACCACCGGCACTGGGCCGCTGACCGGTAAAATGGTCGCCCTGGCGGCACGTGAACTGTGGGCCGGCACGACGTTGCCACTGCTCTCATCGTTTGATATCGACGCGTTGACAGCCGCACAAGAAGCGGCACCTGAACTGCCTCGCGGACTGTTACTAGATGACTGGCGCGACGACTGGCAGGCGTTGACCACGCGACTGGACTGCGTGTCGATTCACGTTTATCACAAGTTGCTGGATGAGGCGCGGGTGAAAATGTTGAAAGCGGCGGGGCTGCACATTCTGGTGTACACAGTGAACAAACCCCAGCGGGCATCAGAGTTGCTGCGCTGGGGCGTGGATTGCATCTGCACCGATGCAATTGACGTTATCGGGCCCGACTTCCGGTAGTGCCGCTCACTGTTAACGAGAAAGAGGCTGCGGGTTAGACGGTGTACTCAGCAGGTCACCGTTCTGAGTCTGCGGCAGCATGTGCTGCTGAGAACTGTTCAGCGTTCTGTCACTATTGCTGCCGCTTAACATCCCGCCGCTGGTGTTCGGCAGCACCTGCTCCCCCGGCTGGCCGTTCAGCACCCGCTGCTGATTGCTATTCATCTGCGTTTGCAAATGCTGCTGCTGAACCTGGTTTTGGTTCTGTAGCTGCTGATTCAACATCCCTTTCTGCTGTTGCTGCTGCGTATTCATTTCAGTCTGCATCCGCTGCTGGCTTGGGATCACATACCCTGGCTGGTTGGGGTTGTTGGTGGTGTTGAGTGGCTGTGCTAAAACGGCAAACGGCATGAGTGCCGCAAGAATGAGTAACTTTTTCATCTTTTCCTCCTCCCCGTCAGGGGCTTCTTTAAGTGTACCTCCAATTGTCCATAACAATGATTTTTTAGGATTTCTGCACCAGGATTAAGCGGGAACACAACACCCATCACCTGGAGAATAACAATGACAGAAACGCATTTTTGGCGCGGGGCGGCGATTGCTGCTCTGCTGGCAGGAGGGACGTTCAGTGTGGCAGCTACCGAGCCGTCGCCCGCTGCACCGCCGGTGTCTTACGGCGTGGAAGAGGACGTTTTCCACCCGGTAACGGCCCAGAAGGGTATGGTCGCATCGGTGGATGAAACGGCGACGAAAGTCGGCGTGGAGATACTTAAACAGGGCGGGAATGCGGTGGATGCCGCAGTAGCCGTGGGTTACGCGCTGGCCGTCACGCACCCGCAGGCGGGGAACCTCGGCGGCGGTGGCTTTATGCTGCTGCGCACTAAAGACGGCAAAACCACATCGATCGATTTCCGTGAAATGGCCCCCGCGCAGGCCACGCGCGATATGTTCCTCGACGATCAGGGCAATCCCGACAGCAAAAAATCGCTGACTTCACACCTGGCATCCGGTACGCCAGGCACTGTGGCCGGTTTCTCGCTGGCGTTGAAAGAGTACGGCACCCTGCCGCTCAACAAAGTGGTGCGTCCGGCCATCAAACTCGCGAAAGAGGGCTTTATCGTTAACGATGCGCTGGCGGGTGACCTGAAAACCTACGGGCCTGAAGTCATTCCTCAACACGAAAACAGTAAAGCCATTTTCTGGAAAGACGGCGAGCCGCTGAAAAAAGGCGACAAGCTGGTGCAGACCAATCTGGCGAAAAGCCTGGAGATGATTGCTGAGAATGGGCCGGACGCGTTTTATAAAGGTGCAATTGCCGATCAGATTGCCAATGAAATGAAAAAGAACGGCGGGCTGATAACCAAAGAGGACCTGGCGAATTACAAAGCGGTGGAGCGCGAGCCTATCAGCGGCGACTACCGTGGTTATCAGGTGTTCTCGATGCCGCCGCCGTCTTCCGGGGGCATTCATATCGTTGAAATCCTGAATATCCTCGAAAACTTCGATATGCATAAATACGGTTTTGGCAGTGCCGACGCGATGCAAATCATGGCGGAAGCTGAGAAGCATGCCTATGCCGATCGCTCGGAATACCTCGGTGACCCGGATTTTGTCAAAGTCCCGTGGCAGGCGTTGACAAGCAAGGCTTACGGCAAATCCATTGCTGACGAAATCGACATCAATAAAGCTAAACCGTCGAGTCAGATCCGTCCGGGGAAACTCGCGCCGTATGAAAGTAAACAGACCACGCATTTCTCGGTGGTGGACAAAGACGGCAATGCGGTGGCGGTGACATATACCCTGAATACCGAGTTCGGTACCGGCATTGTGGCAGGGAATAGCGGCATCCTGATGAACAACCAGATGGACGACTTCTCTGCCAAACCGGGCGTGCCGAACGTGTACGGCCTGGTCGGCGGGGATGCGAACGCGGTTGGGCCGCATAAGCGTCCGTTGTCGTCGATGTCGCCAACGATAGTGGTGAAAGACGGTAAAACCTGGCTGGTAACCGGTAGCCCGGGCGGTAGCCGGATTATCACCACTGTGCTGCAAATGGTGGTGAATACCATCGACTTTGGGATGAATATCGCCGAAGCGACCAACGCGCCGCGTTTCCATCACCAATGGCTGCCGGATGAGCTGCGGGTTGAGAAGGGCTTTAGCCCGGATACGCTGAAGCTGCTGACGGATAAAGGTCAGAAGGTGGCGGTGAAAGAAGCGATGGGCAGCACGCAGAGCATCATGGTCGGCCCGGACGGTACGCTGTATGGCGCATCGGATCCGCGCTCGGTGGATGATTTAACGGCGGGGTACTGATTTTCCCCTCACCCTTTGGGACAGAACGGTTTCGCCCTCTCCCAAAGGGTGAAGCGGTATAACGGTTTTCTCCCTCTCCGAAAAGGTGAAGTGGCAGAACGGTTTTCTCCCTCTCCGAAAGGGTGAAGTGGTATAACGGTTTTCTCCCTCTCCCTTTTAGGGAGAGGGTCGGGGTGAGGGTTAAGCTAACGTTTCATCCGCGCCATATAATACGCATCCACGTATTCGCCGTTGCGCAGGGCGTAGTTTTTCCCAGTACCTTCCACCTCAAAACCGAATTTGCGGTACAGGCCGATGGCTAATGGATTATCGATGAACACCGTCAATTCAATGCGTTCGACGCGCAGCCAGTTATCACACAGATTCACCATCTCACGCATCAACGCGCTGCCGACCCCGCGATTCTGGAACTCCGATGCAATGCTGATCCCAAACGTCGCCACGTGACTGCGACGCGGATTCTCCATCACATCGACAGTCAGATGGCCGACTACGCGTTCGTCGAGGCAAGCAACGAGCTGTTTTCTTCCCGGTTTTCTGGCCACGCGTTCGTGCCACATCTCCAGGGAAGGATGAGGAATTTGTAGCGTCGAGTGATAAACATCCGCATGCGTGTGCATCAGATGTAAAGCTGCTGCGTCGGTGGCTTCAACGTGGCGGACTCTTATCTCACTCGTGTTCATTCCTCTTCTCCTTCGGTTAGTTGTCCCCTTTAACATCTCCGAGTCACAAAATTTCGTCAACTGCTGATTTTTATCAAAAATGGCTAGACAAGTGCGAATGATAATGATTATTATTGTCATGCGTTCAGGGAGACCCTTTACGGAGAACCTGAAAGCACGACATTGCTCACATTGCTTCCAGTATTATTTTATAGCCAGCCTCGCGCTGGCTTTTTTTTTGCCTATCTTAATCTGGCTTACTGGCCATTTTTTCCCCGGAAAGTGCTCGGTCTCCTTACGTACATTGAGTACGCGACACTGCACATAAACTTGCGTTATGGTAGCCAGAAGTAACCTTATAAAGGACTGAGCCATGACCCTACATTGTGCATTTATTGGTTTCGGAAAAAGCACCACGCGTTATCACCTCCCGTACGTTCTTAACCGCAAAGACAGCTGGCATGTGGCGCATATTTATCGTCGTAGCCCGAAGCCGGAAGAGCAGCAGCCGCAGTATCAGCACATTCATTTCACCAGCGATCTGAACGACGTGCTGAACGATCCGCAGGTCAAGTTGGTGGTGGTTTGTACTCATGCCGACAGCCATTTTGATTATGCGAAACGGGCGCTGGAAGCCGGGAAAAATGTGCTGGTGGAAAAACCGTTCACCCCGACATTAGCCGAAGCGAAAGCGCTGTTTGCGCTGGCAAAAGAGAAAGGACTGACGGTCACACCGTACCAGAACCGTCGCTTTGACTCCTGCTTCCTGACAGCGAAAAAGGTGATTGAGAGCGGCAAACTCGGCGAGCTGGTTGAAATTGAGAGCCATTTCGACATGTACCGTCCGGTGGCGGAAACCAAACCGGGACTGCCGCAGGACGGCGCGTTTTACGGCCTGGGTGTGCACACCATGGACCAGATTATCTCGCTGTTTGGTCGCCCGAATCACGTGGCGTATGACATCCGCAGCCTGCGCAATAAAGCTAACCCGGACGATACTTTTGAAGCGCAGCTTTTTTATGGCGACCTGAAAGCCATCGTCAAAACCAGCCATCTGGTGAAAATCGATTACCCGAAATTTATCGTCCACGGCACCAAAGGCTCGTACCTGAAATACGGCATCGACCAGCAGGAAACCAGTCTCAAGGCCAACATCATGCCGGGTGAACCAGACTTTGGTGCAGACGACAGCATCGGACACATCGAGTACATGAACGCTGATGGCGTCAGCGTGCGTGAAGAAGTGAAACCGGAAATTGGCGACTATGGCCGGGTATACGATGCGCTGTACGACACGCTTAAAAACGGTGCGCCGAATTACGTCAAGGAAACTGAAGTTCTCACCAATCTTGAGATCCTCGAGCGGGCCTTCGAACAGGCTTCTCCTGCCACGATAACCCTCGCGAAATAAGCAGATTTGGCTCCTCTGAAGTTGTTCATAAATTTTGAACAGAGGAGTCAATTTTCACCCACTATCATCCTGAAGCGTTCGGGTCCACACTAACTCCATCGAAACGAATACGGAGTTAGACATCATGATTTTCTTACGCAAAGCAAACGAACGTGGCCATGCAAATCACGGCTGGCTGGACTCCTGGCATACCTTCTCGTTCGCCAATTATTACGATGCAAATTTCATGGGCTTCTCTGCGCTTCGTGTCATTAATGACGACGTGATTGATGCCGGTCAGGGCTTCGGCACCCACCCGCACAAAGACATGGAAATCCTGACTTATGTGCTGGAAGGGGCCGTGGAGCACGAAGACAGCATGGGCAACAAAGAGCAGGTGCCCGCCGGTGAATTCCAGATCATGAGCGCCGGGACTGGCGTGCGTCACTCGGAGTACAACCCGAGTAAAACGGAAAAATTGCACCTGTATCAAATCTGGATTATTCCGCAGGAAACCGGCATTACGCCGCGTTATGAGCAACGTCGTTTTGACGCCGAGCAGGGCAAACAGCTGGTGCTGTCGCCGGATGCGCGTGACGGTTCCCTGAAAGTGAACCAGGACATGGAACTCTATCGCTGGGCGCTGTTGAAAGATGAGCAGTCAGTGCATCAGATTTCTGCCGACCGTCGGGTGTGGATCCAGGTTGTCAAAGGTGAAGTGTCTATTAACGGCACCAAAGCGACCACTGCCGATGGCCTGGCCATCTGGGATGAGCAGGCTATTTCGGTCCATGCCGAAAGTGATGCTGAAATTCTGCTGTTCGATCTGCCGCCGGTATGATCCTGATTAAATAAATTTCAGAACCTTTCCCCAACGGGGGAAGGTTCTGCTGCGTCCATGATAAACTGAGGAAATGTTCCCCCTTTATCAGCCTCCGGACGATGAAAAAGAAAAGACCCGTACTTCAGGATGTTGCCGATCGCGTCGGTGTGACCAAAATGACGGTCAGTCGTTTTCTGCGTAACCCGGAACAGGTTTCCGAGGCGCTGCGTGGCAAAATTGCTATCGCGCTTGATGAACTGGGTTACATCCCCAACCGCGCCCCGGACATTTTGTCCAACTCGACCAGCCGCGCGATTGGTGTCCTTCTTCCTTCACTGACCAACCAGGTTTTCGCGGAAGTGCTGAAAGGCATTGAAAGCGTGACCGATGCCTATGGCTACCAGGCCATGCTCGCCCATTACGGCTACAAACCGGAAATGGAAGAGGAGCGTCTGGAGTCGATGCTCTCCTGGAACATCGACGGGCTGATCCTTTCTGAGCGCACCCACACTGCGCGCACCCGCAAAATGATTGAAGTGTCCGGCATTCCGGTAGTTGAACTGATGGACAGCCAGTCGCCGTGCATTGATATCGCCGTCGGTTTCGACAACTTCGAAGCCGCCCGCCAGATGACGGCCACTATCATTTCGCGCGGGCACCGTCACATCGCCTATCTTGGCGCACGCCTCGACGAACGCACCATCATCAAACAGCAGGGCTACGAGCAAGCGATGAACGAAGCGGGCCTCACGCCGTACAGTGTGATGGTTGAGCAGTCGTCATCCTACTCCTCCGGGATTGAGCTGATGCGCCAGGCGCGTCGTGAATATCCGCAGCTCGATGGTATTTTCTGTACCAACGATGACCTTGCGGTCGGCGCGGCGTTTGAATGCCAGCGCCTGGGCTTAAAAATCCCCGACGACATGGCGATTGCCGGTTTCCACGGCCACGATATCGGCCAGGTGATGGAGCCGCGTCTGGCGAGCGTACTGACCCCGCGTGAACGCATGGGCCGCATCGGCGCTGAGCGCCTGCTGGCGCGCATTCGTGGTGAAATTGTTACGCCTAAGATGTTAGATTTAGGTTTCACATTGTCACCAGGCGGATCAATTTAAACTGACAAGTTTGAAGTAGATCACACAACGCAGTTTATCGTCCGGATGGTTATTGCTTATCCATAAGCTCGGCAGGACAATGTTACCGATAACAGTTACCCGTAACAAATCGACCTGTGGGAGCAACGCTTTGAGCACAACTAACCATGATCACCATGTCTACGTTTTGATGGGCGTCTCTGGTAGCGGTAAATCCGCCGTCGCCAGCGAAGTCGCGTATCAGCTGCATGCCGCGTTTCTTGATGGCGACTTCCTCCATCCGCGCAGCAATATCGTCAAAATGTCCTCCGGCGAAGCGCTAAACGACGACGACCGCAAACCGTGGCTGCAGGCCCTGAACGACGCCGCTTTTGCGATGCAGCGCACCAATAAAGTGTCGCTGATCGTCTGTTCAGCCCTGAAAAAAACCTACCGTGACCTGCTGCGCAAAGGTAATCCGAACCTCTCCTTTATCTATATGAAGGGTGATTTCGACGTTATCGAAAGCCGCCTGAAAGCGCGTAAAGGCCACTTCTTCAAAACCCAAATGCTGGTCACGCAGTTTGAAACGCTGCAAGAACCGGGCACGGACGAAGCCGACGTGCTGGTGGTCGATATCGATCAGCCGCTGGAAGGCGTTGTCGCCAGTACTATTGAGTTAATCAACAAAGGCAGTAAGTAGTGACTACATTAACGCTTGTTTTAACGGCAGTCGGCTCAGTATTGCTGCTGCTGTTTTTAGTAATGAAGGCGCGTATGCACGCCTTCGTTGCTTTGATGGTGGTGTCTATTGGTGCAGGGCTTTTCTCGGGTATGCCGCTCGATAAAATCGCTGACACCATGCAAAAAGGGATGGGCGGCACGCTCGGCTTCCTCGCGATCGTGGTTGCGCTGGGGGCAATGTTTGGCAAAATTCTGCACGAGACTGGCGCGGTCGATCAGATTGCCGTCAAAATGCTGAAGTCCTTCGGACACAGTCGGGCGCATTACGCGATAGGCCTCGCAGGGCTTATCTGTGCGCTGCCGCTGTTCTTCGAAGTGGCCATCGTGCTGCTGATTAGCGTCGCGTTTTCCATGGCGCGTCACACCGGGACCAACCTGGTGAAACTGGTTATTCCTCTGTTTGCAGGCGTGGCTGCGGCTGCGGCGTTCCTGTTGCCTGGGCCTGCGCCGATGCTGCTGGCTTCGCAAATGCACGCAGATTTTGGCTGGATGATTTTGATTGGCCTATGTGCGGCCATCCCCGGGATGATCATCGCCGGGCCGCTGTGGGGTAATTTCATCAGCCGTCACGTTGAGCTGCATATTCCGGACGATATCTCCGAGCCGCATCTGGGCGAAGGCAAAATGCCGAGCTTTGGTTTCAGCCTCGCGCTGATCCTGCTTCCGCTGGTACTGGTTGGCCTGAAAACTATTGCGGCTCACTTTGTGCCGCAGGGTTCTACGGCGTATGAGTGGTTCGAGTTTATCGGCCATCCATTTACCGCAATTCTCGTTGCGTGTTTGGTGGCGATTTACGGCCTGGCGATGCGTCAGGGCATGCCGAAAGACCGGGTGATGGAAATCTGCGGGGCGGCGTTGCAACCGGCCGGTATTATTCTGCTGGTGATCGGTGCAGGAGGCGTGTTCAAACAGGTGCTGGTAGATTCCGGTGTTGGTCCGGCACTCGGTGAAGCGTTGACCGGCATGGGCCTGCCGATCGCCATTACCTGCTTCGTGCTGGCGGCCGCGGTGCGCATCATTCAGGGTTCCGCTACCGTGGCGTGTCTGACGGCCGTCGGTCTGGTGATGCCGGTCATTGAGCCGCTGCATTACAGCGGTGCACAGATGGCTGCTCTGTCTATCTGTATCGCAGGTGGTTCTATTGTGGTGAGTCACGTGAATGATGCGGGTTTCTGGCTGTTCGGTAAATTTACCGGCGCGACTGAAGCGCAAACCCTGAAAACATGGACGATGATGGAAACCATTTTAGGGACTGTGGGGGCAATAGTTGGGATGATTGCGTTTACGCTTCTGAGCTAATGTACGATGAGGTGCGGTCTGATGCCCGCACCTCAACCCTCACCCCAACCCTCTCCCATGGGGAGAGGGAGCACACACTAAAAATGGCGACCAAAGGTCGCCATTTTGCTTTTACCTAGCCTTTCATCCACACCCGAATCCCGTCGAGGAACATTTGGGTCGCCAGCATCACCAAAATCAACCCCATCAGTCGTTCCAGCGCATTTACCCCTTTCTCGCCAAGCAGGCGTAAAAACAGCCCTGACTGCAGCAAGATAGCCACCGTACCGCCCCAGGCGAGCATCAGCGCGAGCACTAAATGACTCATCTTATTTGGATACTGATGTGACAGCAGCATCAGCGTCGCCAGCAAAGACGGCCCGGCAACCAACGGAATAGCCAGCGGTACGATAAACGGTTCTTCTCCAGCCGGTAAGCCGTTACTGCTGCCCTCGGCGCTCGGAAAAATCATCTTTATGGCAATCAGGAACAAAATGATGCCGCCAGAGATAGAAACCGTCTCTGCGCTCAGGTTCAGGAACGCGAGGATTTTTTCTCCAGCGAACAGGAAAATAAGCATGATAAGCAGGGCGATTAAGAGCTCACGTATCATGATCGCTCGACGGCGCTTAGGCTCGGTATGCTTCAGCACCGACATAAAAATCGGCAGGTTCCCCAGTGGATCCATAATCAGGATCAACAACACCGCTGCGGAAAGGATTTCACTCATTGCATAGTTTCCTGATAATCGTGTTTTACACGGTAGATACGCGTTTAAAATTAACGCGTTAAATTAGTTATGTTACTTAATCATGACGCATCATTGATTTTTTTCACTTGCGACTTTGGCTGCATTTTGTAATGTGAGGGATACCCTACCTTCTTTTGATGGAAACGGGGTCAGCACAACAGCACACACCTCTGCAGGAACACACGCTATGAAAAATGTTGGTTTTATCGGCTGGCGCGGAATGGTCGGCTCTGTACTCATGCAACGCATGGTAGAAGAGCGCGATTTTGATGCCATCCGCCCGGTCTTCTTCTCTACCTCTCAGTTCGGTCAGGCTGCGCCTGCATTTGGCACTCAGCCTGCCGGCACGCTGCAGGATGCCTTCGACCTGGAGGCGCTGAAGGCGCTCGACATCATTGTCACCTGCCAGGGCGGCGATTATACCAACGAAATCTATCCAAAGCTGCGTGAAAGCGGCTGGCAGGGTTACTGGATTGACGCGGCCTCTTCGCTGCGCATGGATGACGACGCCATTATTATTCTGGATCCGGTTAACCAGGCTGTCATTACCGACGGCCTCAATAACGGTGTAAAAACGTTTGTCGGCGGAAACTGTACCGTCAGCCTGATGCTGATGTCCCTCGGTGGCCTGTTCGCGGAAGACCTGGTGGAGTGGGCGTCTGTCGCCACCTATCAAGCAGCCTCCGGCGGCGGCGCGCGCCATATGCGTGAACTACTGAGCCAAATGGGCGCGCTGCACCACTACGTTGCGGATGAACTGGCTAACCCGGCGTCGGCCATTCTTGATATCGAACGCAAAGTTACTGCACTTTCCCGCAGCGGCGAGCTGCCTGTCGACAACTTCGGCGTACCGCTGGCCGGGAGCCTGATCCCATGGATCGACAAACAGCTCGATAACGGCCAGAGCCGCGAAGAGTGGAAAGGGCAGGCTGAAACCAACAAAATTCTCGCGACCCAGAACGTGATTCCGGTTGATGGTCTGTGCGTGCGTATTGGTGCGCTGCGCTGCCACAGCCAGGCCTTCACCCTCAAACTGAAGAAAGACGTGTCGATCCCGACAGTGGAAGAACTGCTGGCGGCGCACAATCCGTGGGCCAAAGTGGTGCCAAACGATCGCGACATTACCATGCGCGAACTGACGCCAGCGGCGGTCACGGGGACATTGAGCACACCGGTTGGGCGGTTGCGTAAACTGAATATGGGGCCGGAGTATCTCTCCGCTTTCACTGTCGGCGATCAGCTCCTCTGGGGGGCCGCCGAGCCGCTCCGCCGCATGTTGAGGCAATTAGCGTAACGAAATGAAAAAAGGGGTGCTGAGTCACCCCTTTTTTATGCCTGTCACTTTATACGTAGATCAGAACTAAATGCGTATGCCTGAATTTTTACCGGGAGTCAGATAAAGCCTTGGCTATGCTTTAAGGAAGAGGTTTTTCCCTGAGGGTGGGATGGCGCAGAAAAGGAAGCACACTGGCTGCGTTGTTCAGGTCAAAAAAAAGTCGCTACAGGTACTGGAAACAGCGGCACCTATAACAGGATGAATAGCATGTCCGATCGTATTGAGAAAGACGTGATTAATGCTCTTATTGCTGGCCATTTTGCGGATCCGTTTTCCGTGCTTGGCATGCATTGCACCGATGCGGGACTGGAAGTCCGTGCCCTGTTACCTGACGCCACCGAGGTGTGGGTCGTCGAACCGAAAACCGGACGCAAGATAGGGCAGCTCGACTGCCTTGACTCGCGCGGTTTCTTCTGCGGCGTCATGCCGCGCCGTAAAAACATCTTCCGCTATCAGCTGGCTGTGCTTTGGCACGGGCAGCAAAATCTCATTGATGACCCTTACAGTTTCGGCCCGCTGTTGCAGGAGATGGACGCCTGGCTGCTATCGGAAGGCACGCATCTGCGGCCCTACGAAACATTGGGGGCGCATGCCGCGACAATGGACGGCATAACCGGCACGCGTTTTTCCGTCTGGGCACCGAATGCACGCCGCGTGTCGGTGGTCGGACAGTTCAACTACTGGGACGGTCGCCGCCATCCGATGCGCCTGCGGGCGGAGTCGGGCATTTGGGAGCTATTCATTCCCGGGGCGCATAACGGTCAGCTGTATAAATTCGAAATGATCGATGCCCACGGCGAGCTGCGGATCAAAGCCGACCCGTACGCCTTCGAAGCGCAAATGCGTCCGGAAACGGCGTCGCTGATTTGCGGGCTGCCAGAAAAAATCGAGCAGCCGGAATCCCGGCGGAATGCGAATAATTTTGATGCGCCGATTGCAATTTATGAGGTGCATCTCGGTTCCTGGCGCCGTCACACGGACAACAACTTCTGGCTGAGCTACCGCGAGCTGGCGGATCAGTTGGTGCCATACGCCAAATGGATGGGCTTCACCCATCTGGAACTGTTACCGATTAACGAGCATCCGTTCGATGGTAGCTGGGGTTATCAGCCCACCGGGTTGTATGCGCCCACACGTCGATTCGGCACGCGGGAAGATTTCCGCTATTTCATCAATGCGGCGCACAACGCCGGGCTCAACGTCATTCTCGACTGGGTGCCGGGCCATTTCCCATCCGATGATTTTGCGCTGGCGAAATTTGACGGCACCGAGCTGTACGAGCACAGCGATCCGCGCGAAGGCTACCATCAGGACTGGAATACCCTGATTTACAACTATGGCCGTCGCGAAGTGCAGAATTTCCTGGTCGGCAACGCGCTGTACTGGATTGAGCGTTTCGGCATTGATGCCCTGCGCGTGGACGCCGTCGCCTCGATGATCTATCGCGACTACAGCCGAAAAGCGGGCGAATGGGTGCCGAACGAACACGGCGGGCGCGAAAACCTCGAAGCCATTGAATTCTTGCGCAGCACCAACCGCATTCTGGGTGAACAGGTGCCGGGTGCGGTGAGCATGGCAGAAGAGTCCACCGACTTTGCGGGCGTCTCACGTCCACCGGACATGGGCGGGCTGGGCTTCTGGTACAAATGGAACCTGGGCTGGATGCACGACACCCTCGACTACATGAAGCTCGACCCGGTGTACCGCAAACATCATCATGACAAACTGACCTTCGGCATGTTGTACAACGGCACCGAAAACTTCGTGCTGCCGCTGTCGCACGACGAAGTGGTCCACGGCAAAAAATCGATTCTTGACCGCATGCCGGGCGACGCGTGGCAGAGGTTCGCCAATCTGCGCGCCTACTACGGCTGGCTGTACGCTTTTCCGGGCAAAAAGCTGCTATTTATGGGCAATGAGTTTGCGCAGGGGCGCGAATGGAATCACGACGCCAGTCTTGACTGGCATCTGCTGAGCGGCGATGACAACTGGCACCACGGCGTGCAGCGGCTGGTGCGTGACCTGAACCTGACTTATCGCCATCACAAGGCGATGCATGAGCTGGATTACGAGAGCTACGGTTTTGAATGGCTGGTGGTGGACGATCATGAGCGCTCGGTGTTTGTGTTCGTGCGCCGTGACCGACAGGGCAACGAAATCATTGTGGCCAGCAACTTCACCCCGGTTCCGCGCCACGAATACCGGTTTGGTATCAACCAGCCTGGGCGCTGGTGCGAAGTGATGAACACCGATTCTATGCATTATCACGGCAGCAATGCAGGAAATGCGGGCGGTGTTCATAGCGATGAGATTGCCAGCCATAACCGTCAGCACTCGCTGTCACTGACGCTGCCGCCGCTGTCAACCATCTGGCTGGTGCGGGAGGGGGAATGACTAAACTCACGGCGGGGAAACCGGCGCCGCTTGGCGCAAGTTACGACGGCAAAGGCGTGAACTTCACACTTTTCTCCGCGCATGCACAGCGGGTTGAGCTCTGTGTATTTGATGAGGACGGCAACGAACGGCGTGAGGATTTACCGGGCCGTGATGGCGACGTGTGGCACGGTTATCTGGCCGATGTACGTCCGGGGCTGCGTTATGGTTTCCGCGTTCACGGGCCGTGGGAGCCGTTGCAGGGGCACCGTTTTAACCCGGCGAAGCTGCTGCTGGATCCGTGCGCGCATCGCGTTGATGGCGAAGCCACGGACGATCCGCTGTTACATGGTGGACACGACAGCCCGGACAGCAGAGACAGCGCCGTGGTTGCGCCGCGATCGGTGGTGGTGGATTTGCATTACGAATGGGGCAAAGACGCTTTCCCGCGCACGCCGTGGGGCAAAACCGTTATCTACGAAGCGCACGTCAAAGGGCTGACGTATTTACATCCCGGTATTCCAAAAGAACTGGCCGGAACCTACGGCGCGCTCGCGCATCCGCTGATGATTGCCTACTTCAAAAAGCTCGGTATCACTGCGCTGGAGCTGCTGCCGGTGGCGCATTTCGCCAGTGAGCCGCGTCTGCAACGGCTGGGGCTGTCTAATTACTGGGGCTATAACCCGTTAGCAATGTTTGCCGTTGACCCGCGCTATGCGAGGTCGGCGAAGAACGCACTAAACGAGTTTCGTGATGCGGTTAAAGCGCTACACGCTGCGGGCATTGAGGTGATTCTCGATATTGTGCTGAACCATAGCGCGGAGATCGATCTCGACGGCCCGACCTTCTCCCTGCGCGGAATCGACAACCGTAGCTATTATTGGATAAGGGACGATGGCGATTACCACAACTGGACCGGCTGCGGAAACACCCTGAATCTTAGCACGCCGGGCTCGGTGGAATATTCGCGTCAGTGTCTGCGTTTTTGGGTCGATGAGTGTCATGTCGACGGTTTCCGTTTCGATCTCGCCTCGGTAATGGGCAGAACGCCCGAATTTCGACAGGATGCACCGCTGTTCGAGGCGATTAAAAATGATCCCCATTTGAGCGCGGTGAAGCTGATTGCTGAGCCGTGGGATATCGGTGACGGTGGTTATCAGGTGGGCAACTTCCCACCGCTGTTTGCCGAATGGAACGATCATTTCCGAGATGCGGCCCGGCGCTTTTGGTTACAACAAAGCCTGCCGCTTGGCGAGTTCGCCAGCCGCTTTGCCGCCTCCAGCGACGTGTTCCAGCGTAATGGTCGTTTGCCGTCCGCCTCGGTCAACCTGGTAACGGCGCATGACGGTTTCACCCTGCGCGACTGCGTCTGTTTCAATCAGAAACACAATGAGGCAAACGGAGAAGAAAACCGCGACGGGACCAACAATAACCATAGCTTTAACCATGGTATAGAAGGGTTAGACGGCAGTCTCGATGTGATTGAGCGGCGACGCGCCAGCGTCCATGCCCTGATGGCCTCACTGCTCTTATCACAAGGGACACCGATGATACTGGCCGGCGATGAGCACGGTCATAGCCAGCACGGTAACAACAACGCGTACTGTCAGGACAACGCCTTAACCTGGCTCGACTGGGAAAAGGCTAACGCTGGCATGACGAAATTCACGGCTGCACTCATTCACCTGCGTCAGAAAATCCCGGCGCTGACCGACGATCGTTGGTGGCAGGAGGGCGATGGTAGCGTTTGCTGGCTTAACAAGGACGCGCAGCCGCTGAGTGCGGATGAGTGGCAACACGGTATTCCGCGGATACAAATCCTGCTTTCGGAGAACTGGCTGATTACGCTCAACGCATCGCAGGACGTTGCAGATATTGTATTACCGACAGGGGAATGGCGCGCCATTCCTCCATTCGCCGGAGAGGATAATCCGGTCATCCTGGCTGTCTGGCATGGGCCCGCGCACGGAGTGTGCGTATTCGAAAAGGTCCGCTCGGACGTGTAGCGAGCGAGAAAAGGAGTTAATCATGGTTAGACTTGAAAATTACGATCCTCTGATGTTAGCGCGTCAATTACCGATCAAATCGGTGGCGCTGATCCTCGCCGGTGGGCGCGGAACCCGACTCAAAGACCTGACGACGACCCGCGCCAAACCTGCGGTGCACTTCGGCGGTAAGTTCCGCATCATCGACTTCGCCCTCTCTAACTGTATTAACTCAGGTATTCGCCGCATCGGCGTGATTACCCAATACCAGTCGCACACGCTGGTGCAGCACATTCAGCGCGGCTGGTCGTTTTTCAGCGAAGAAATGAACGAGTTTGTCGATCTGCTTCCTGCTCAACAGCGCGTCAGCGGTGAAAACTGGTATCGCGGTACGGCAGATGCGGTCACCCAAAACCTCGACGTCATACGCCGCTATAAAGCCGAATACATCGTCATCCTCGCGGGTGACCATATCTACAAGCAGGACTACTCGCGGATGCTCATCGACCATGTCGAAAAAGGCGCACGTTGCACCGTGGGCTGCATGCCGGTGCCTGTTGTTGAGGCAACGGCGTTTGGCGTGATGGCGGTGGATAACGAAGACAAAATTATCGACTTCGTTGAAAAACCCGCTAAACCGCCGACTATGCCGGGTGATGACACCAAAGCTCTCGCCAGCATGGGCATCTATATCTTTGATGCTGATTACCTTTATGAGCTTCTGGAAGATGACGATAAAGACGCCAACTCCAGCCATGACTTCGGCAAAGATATCATCCCGAAAATCGTCAAAGTTGGCATGGCATATGCACATCCTTTCCCGTTGTCATGCGTGCAGTCAGACCCGGATGCCGAACCGTACTGGCGCGATGTAGGCACCCTGGAAGCGTACTGGAAAGCCAACCTCGACCTTGCGTCGGTGACGCCTGAACTCGATATGTACGATCAGAACTGGCCGATTCGCACTCATATGGAATCTCTGCCGCCAGCGAAATTCGTGCAGGACCGTTCCGGCAGTCACGGAATGACGCTGAACTCGCTGGTCTCGGGCGGTTGCATTATCTCTGGTTCGGTGGTGGTGCAGTCGGTGCTGTTCCCACGTGTTCGGATCAACTCGTTTTGTAATATTGATTCGGCAGTGTTATTGCCGGATGTCTGGGTCGGGCGCTCGTGTCGTCTGCGCCGCTGCGTTATCGATCGTGCCTGCGTGATACCCGAAGGTCTGGTCATTGGAGAGAATGCGGAAGAAGACGCTCGTCGTTTCTACCGTTCCGAGGAAGGTATTGTGCTGGTCACGCGTGAAATGCTGCGCAAATTGCAGGGCTGACAGGAGCGATAATGCAGGTTTTACATGTATGTTCAGAGATGTTCCCGCTGTTGAAAACCGGTGGTCTGGCGGATGTGATTGGCGCGTTACCGGCGGCCCAAATTGCTGATGGCGTGGATACGCGCGTTTTGCTACCAGCCTTTCCGGATCTTCTGCGTGGCGTGACGGACGCCCAGGTAGTGGCGCGTCGCGATACCTTTGCCGGACCGATTTCGCTGTTGTTCGGCCACTATAAGGGGGTGGGCGTCTATCTGATTGACGCCCCGCACCTTTACGCACGTCCGGGGAGTCCGTACCACGACACCAACCAGTTTGCTTACACCGACAACGTGCTGCGCTTTGCGCTGCTTGGGTGGGTGGGCTGCGAAATGGCCTGCGGGCTGGACCCGTTCTGGCGAGCGGAAATTGTCCATGCGCATGACTGGCATGCGGGGCTGGCTCCGGCATATCTTGCTGCGCGGGGCCATCCAGCAAAGTCCGTCTTTACGGTGCACAACCTGGCCTACCAGGGGATGTTCTACGCGCATCATATGAATGAAATTGACCTGCCGTGGTCGTTCTACAACATGCACGGTCTGGAGTTTAACGGCCAGATTTCGTTCCTGAAAGCCGGACTGTTCTATGCCGATCACATCACGGCGGTGAGCCCGACCTATGCCCGCGAAATTACCGAGCCGCAGTTTGCTTACGGTATGGAAGGGCTGCTGCGTCAACGTCATCAGGAAGGGCGGCTGTCCGGCATTCTGAACGGCGTCGACCCGGAAATATGGAGCCCGGAAAACGACTTGCTGCTGACGGCGCGTTACAACCGCGATCAGCTCGAGGACAAAGCAGAGAACAAGCGCCAACTGCAAATTGCGATGGGGCTGAAAGTGAATGACAAGGTGCCGCTGTTTGCGGTGGTCAGTCGCCTGACCAGTCAGAAAGGGCTGGATTTGGTGCTGGAAGCGCTGCCGGGCTTGCTCGAGCAGGGTGGCCAACTGGCGCTGCTGGGCGCGGGCGATCCGGTACTGCAGGAAGGTTTCCTCGCCGCCGCCGCCGAGCATCCGGGGCAGGTGGGCGTACAGATTGGTTATCACGAAGCGTTCTCGCACCGCATTATGGGTGGGGCGGATGTGATTCTGGTGCCGAGCCGCTTTGAGCCCTGCGGGCTAACGCAGCTTTATGGCCTGAAATACGGCACGCTACCGTTGGTCAGACGCACCGGGGGCCTGGCAGACACCGTGTCCGACAGCTCGCTGGAAAATCTGGCGGACGGTATCGCCAGTGGTTTCGTCTTTGAAGACAGTAATGCCTGGTCGCTGCTAAGGGCTATCCGGCGTGCTTTCGTGTTGTGGTCGCGCCCTTCGCTCTGGCGGTACGTTCAGCGTCAGGCGATGAATATGGATTTTAGCTGGCAAGTCGCGGCGACCTCTTACCGCGAGCTTTATCAACGCTTGATGTAATCACAGGAACCACCGCTATGAATGCACCGATTTCCTATGCTTCCCCCACACTCAGCGTTGAGGCACTGAAACACTCGATTGCCTATAAGCTGATGTTTATCGTCGGGAAAGATCCGGCCATCGCCAATAAACATGAATGGTTGAACGCCACGCTGTTTGCCGTGCGTGACCGCCTCGTCGAACGCTGGCTACGCTCCAATCGCGCGCAGCTATCCCAGGAAGTGAAGCAGGTTTACTACCTGTCGATGGAATTTTTGATTGGGCGCACCCTTTCCAATGCGCTGTTATCGCTTGGTCTTTACGACGACGTCAAAAACGCGCTGGAAGGGATGGGGCTTGACCTTGAAGAGCTGATTGGAGAAGAAAATGATCCCGGCCTCGGTAACGGTGGTCTTGGCCGACTGGCGGCCTGTTTCCTCGATTCGTTGGCAACGCTCGGCCTACCTGGCCGTGGCTACGGCATTCGCTACGATTACGGGATGTTCAAACAAAACATCGTCGACGGGCGGCAAAAAGAGTCCCCGGACTACTGGCTGGAATACGGCAACCCGTGGGAATTTAAGCGCCACAACACCCGTTACACGGTGCGTTTCGGCGGCCGTATTCAGCAGGAAGGTAAAAAATCGCGCTGGGTCGAAACGGAAGAAATCCTCGCCGTCGCTTACGATCAAATTATTCCAGGTTATGACACTGACGCCACCAATACGCTGCGTTTGTGGAACGCGCAGGCCAGCAGCGAAATTAACCTCGGTAAATTCAACCAGGGCGACTACTTCGCGGCGGTGGAAGATAAAAACCATTCCGAGAACGTATCCCGTGTTTTGTACCCGGATGACTCCACCTATTCCGGGCGTGAGCTGCGTCTGCGACAGGAGTATTTCCTCGTCTCGGCAACGGTGCAGGACATTCTGAGCCGTCACTATCAGCTGCATAAAACGTACAGCAATCTGGCGGGCAAAATTGCGATTCACCTTAACGACACGCACCCGGTGCTGTCGATCCCCGAGCTGATGCGCCTGCTTATCGACGAACACAAATTCACGTGGGATGAAGCGTTCGAAATGACCTGTCAGGTCTTCTCTTACACCAACCACACGCTGATGAGTGAAGCGCTGGAAACCTGGCCTGTGGATATGCTGGGCAAAATTCTGCCGCGCCATCTGCAGATCATCTTCGAAATTAACGACTACTTCCTGAAAACATTGCAGGAACAATATCCGAACGACACCGGCTTGCTGAGCCGCACTTCAATCATCGACGAATCCGATGGTCGCCGCGTGCGCATGGCGTGGCTGGCGGTGGTTATCAGCCACAAGGTCAATGGTGTGTCGGAGTTGCACTCCAACCTGATGGTGCAGTCGCTGTTTGCTGATTTCGCCAGCATTTTCCCGATGCGCTTTACCAACGTTACCAACGGCGTCACGCCGCGGCGCTGGCTGGCGCTGGCGAACCCGCCGCTATCCGAAGTGCTGGATGCAAACATTGGGCGAACCTGGCGCACCGATCTCAGTCAGCTCAGTGAGCTGGAACAGCATCTGGATTATCCGCTGGTGAATCAGGCTGTGCATCACGCCAAGCTTGAGAACAAAAAGCGGTTGGCGGAAGTTATCGCTCAGCAGCTGAACGTGGTGGTCAATCCTAAGGCATTGTTTGACGTACAGATTAAACGTATTCACGAGTACAAGCGCCAGCTGATGAACGTGATGCATGTGATAACCCGCTACAACCGTATCAAGGCCGATCCGAGCGCAGAGTGGGTGCCTCGCGTGAATATCTTCGCAGGGAAGGCCGCTTCGGCGTATTACATGGCGAAGCACATCATTCATCTCATCAACGATGTGGCGAAGGTGATTAACAACGATCCGCAGATTGGCGACAAACTGAAAATCGTGTTTATCCCGAACTACAGCGTTAGCCTGGCGCAGGTGATCATCCCGGCGGCCGATCTTTCTGAACAGATTTCACTGGCCGGAACCGAGGCTTCGGGCACCAGTAACATGAAGTTTGCTCTCAACGGCGCACTGACTATCGGCACGCTGGACGGGGCCAACGTCGAAATGCTGGAGCACGTGGGTGCAGAGAATATCTTCATCTTCGGCAATACCGCCGAAGAAGTCGAAGCGTTGCGCGCTAAAGGCTATAAGCCACGTGATTACTATGACAAAGACGAAGAGCTACATCAGGTGCTGACGCAAATCGCCACTGGATTGTTCAGCCCTGAAGAACCGGGGCGCTACCGTGACCTGGTGGATTCGCTTATTAACTTTGGTGATCACTATCAGGTGCTGGCGGATTACCGCAGCTACGTTGACTGTCAGGACAGCGTGGATGAGCTGTATCGCAAGCCGGAAGAGTGGACCAACAAAGCGATGCGTAACATCGCCAACATGGGCTACTTCTCCTCCGACAGAACGATTAAGGAGTATGCGGAACACATCTGGCACATCGATCCGGTGCGCTTGTAACGCTCACTCTCACCCTCACCCTCTCCCTTAGGGAAAGGGTGAGGGTGAGGGGAAATGTCAGAACGAAGGGAGTCGTTACCTACGACGCTAACGACAGTTCAGGCTTTCCCGCGTGTTGTACCAACCACTGTGCGACGCGAGATTGTTCTTCAGCATTGAGCCACATGCCCTGTTTGGTGCGGCGCCAGATGGCGTCGTCCAGACGGCGGACCCACTCGTGTTCCACCAGATAGCGCAGTTCAGCTTCGTAAAACTCATGCCCGAAATGCTCGCCTAAATCGGTAATCTCCTTTGCCTCGCCGAGGATCCACTCGCTGTTGCTGCCATAGGTGCGCGCGAAATGACGCGCCATCCCTTCACTGATAAACGGATAACGACGGCGAAGCTTCGCAGCGTAATCGTCCCGGTCATCGCCAATCTCACCCCCTGGCAGAGTGGTGCCTTTGGTCCACGCCGGGCCGATGCCTTTGTAGTACGGCGTCAGTTTTTCCAGCGCGTGCTCTGCCAGCTTACGATAGGTGGTCAGTTTTCCGCCGAACACGGACAGCAGCGGAGCCTGGCCATTCACATCATGAATATCGAGCGTGTAATCACGGGTGATTGCCTGCGGAGAATCTGACTCATCATCGCAAAGCGGGCGCACGCCGGAATAGGTCCAGGCGATATCGTCCCGGCTGAGCTGCTTCTTAAAGTGCGCGTTGTACGCTTTCAGTAGATAGCTGATTTCGCTCTCTTCGATTTCAACGTTTTTCGGATCGCCTTTGTACTCCACGTCGGTGGTGCCGATGATGGAAAACTCGTCCATCCACGGGATCACAAACACGATGCGCTTATCTTCGTTTTGCAGAATGTAGGCCTGCTTTTGGGTATGCACGCGCGGTACCACGATGTGGCTGCCTTTAATCAGGCGAATGCCGTACGGCGACGGGAGATGCATTCCGTCATCAAAGAACTGTTTCACCCACGGGCCGGTGGCGTTCACCAGGCCGCGCGCGCGCCAGCTGAACGTCTCGCCGGTATCGATATCTTCCGCTTCGACAATCCACAGACCGTTTTCACGGCGCGCAGACGTGGCGCGGGTGCGGGTCAGCACTTCGCCGCCTTTCTTCACCACCATCTGGGCGTTAGCGAGTACCAGCCGCGCATCGTCGACCCAGCAGTCGGAATATTCGAAACCGCGCACGATTTCTGGCTTTAACACCGATTCTGCGCCAAAACGCAATCCGGTGGAGCTCGGCAGACTAGTGCGTTTACCGAGATGATCGTACATGAACAGGCCGATACGGATCATCCACGCCGGACGCAGGTGCGGACGGTGCGGTAAACGAAAACGCATTGGGAAGGCGATGTGTGGGGCCATTTTCAGCAGCACTTCACGTTCGGCCAGCGCTTCGCTCACCAGGCGGAATTCGTAGTGTTCCAGGTAGCGTAGCCCGCCATGGATCAATTTGGAGCTGGCGCTCGAGGTGGCACAGGCTAAATCCTGCGCTTCCAGCATCAGCACGGACAAACCTCGCCCTGCGGCGTCTGCCGCGATACCGGCACCGTTGATGCCACCGCCTATCACAATCAGATCTTTGGTTTCCATGCTGCGCCCTCGTGCACTTTCGTTAAAGTTCATTAATGTTCGTTATCGCTCATAATAGCAAACAAACGCGCACTTGGTAACATCAAAAAAACATTTCAGAGTGATGCATGTAACAAATTAGCGTTTCCCTGCCGTCACAAAGTACACTTGACGGTAAACTTCTCCTCCCGGAATGAATGAAAGAGAGCACCATGGATCAATTTGAATGTATTAACGTAGAAGAAGCCCATCAGAAGCTGCATCAGGGACTGGCTGTGATGGTTGATATTCGCGATCCGCAGAGCTACGCGATGGGCCATACCCCGGGCGCGTTTCATCTGACCAACGACACGCTCGGCGCGTTTATGCAGAATAACGATTTCGAAACATCGGTGATGGTGATGTGCTATCACGGCAACAGCAGCAAAGGTGCGGCGCAATATCTGCTGCAACAGGGCTTTGATCAGGTCTACAGCGTAGATGGCGGCTTTGATGCCTGGCACCGCCATTTTCCAGCGGAAGTGGCACACGGTAACTGAGCAGGTATACTGTCCTCTTTTGTGTGGAATAAGCGACGCCCCGTATGTTGATGATCACCTCCTTTACTAACCCGCGCGTCGCCCAGGCGTTTGTGGACTACATGGCCACCCAGGGCGTTGTGCTGACGATTCAACAGCACACCCAAACCGACGTCTGGCTGGCTGACGAAAGCCAGGCGGCGCGGGTACAAAACGAACTGGCTCGTTTTCTGGAAAACCCAGCTGACCCTCGTTATCTGGCGGCAAGCTGGGAATCCGGGCATACCAACAGCGGGCTGCATTACAATCGCTTTCCTTTTATCGCTACCCTGAAAAGCAATGCCGGGCCGTTGACCTGGCTCATTATGTGCGCCTGCATTCTGGTGTTTATTGTGATGAATGTGGTGGGCGACCAGGCCGTCATGCTCTGGTTGGCGTGGCCGTACGATCCCTCACAGCAGTTCGAACTGTGGCGCTATTTTACCCACGCGTTTATGCACTTCTCGGTGATGCATATCCTCTTCAACCTGTTATGGTGGTGGTATCTCGGCGGGATGGTGGAAAAGCGCATCGGCAGTGGAAAACTGCTGGTGATAACGGTAATCAGCGCCCTGTTAAGCGGCTTTATTCAGCATAAATTCAGCGGCCCGTGGTTCGGCGGCTTATCCGGCGTGGTGTATGCGCTGATGGGTTATGCCTGGCTGCGCGGTGAGCGCGATCCAGAAAGCGGGATTTACCTTCAGCGCGGGCTTATTATCTTTTCGGTTCTGTGGCTGGTCGTGGGTTGGTTGGATCTTTTCGGTATGTCGATTGCCAATGGCGCGCACGTAACGGGCCTGGCAGTAGGGCTGGCAATGGCGTTTGCCGATACGCAGAATGTGCGAAAACGAACATAATAATTCCTGGGATCTAGCATGAAACAAACACAACGTCATGATGCGATTATCGAGCTGGTAAAGAAACAGGGTTATGTCAGCACGGAAGAATTGGTAGAGCAGTTTGCCGTCAGCCCGCAGACAATTCGTCGTGATCTCAACGATCTGGCGGAGCAGAAGATGATCCTGCGCCACCACGGAGGGGCGGCCTTGCCGTCCAGCGCGGTGAACACCTCATGGCAGGACCGACGCGCCACGCAGGCGACGGAAAAAGAGCGTATTGCCCGCAAAGTGGCGAGCCAAATCCCTAACGGCGCGGCGCTGTTTATTGATATCGGCACGACGCCAGAAGCGGTGGCCCATGCGCTGATGGAACATTCCGATCTGCGCATCGTGACTAACAACCTTAACGTCGCGAACACGTTGATGGTGAAAGAGGATTTCCGCGTGATCCTGGCCGGCGGTGAATTACGCAGCCGTGACGGCGGTATTATCGGCGAGGCGACCCTCGATTTCATCTCCCAGTTCCGCCTGGATTACGGCATTCTCGGCATCAGTGGGATCGACAGCGACGGTTCACTGCTGGAGTTTGATTATCATGAAGTGCGCACCAAGCGCGCGATTATTGAGAACTCTCGTCATGTCATGCTGGTGGTGGATCACTCGAAGTTCGGTCGTAATGCGATGGTGAATATGGGCAGCATCAGTCTGGTCGATGCGGTCTACACCGACGTAATGCCGCCAGCGGGTGTGATGCAAGTGATTGTTGAGAATAATATTCAGCTGGAGTTGTGCTGATTCTCCTCACCCTAACCCTCTCCTCAAAGAGGAGAGGGGATAAAAGATAAATCCCCGCGCCATTGGTGAGAGGGTCCGGGTGAGGGGGGAAGCGCATCACGCCGCAGAAATATAACCCATCATCTTCAATAACTTCTGCGCATGCTGCACCGCATCCTGGCGATGCGCTACGCCGAGTTTCTGATACAAATTACGAATATGCGTCTTAATCGTCGTCGCCGCCACGTCAAGCTCACCGGCTATCTGGTCATTACTGTAACCTGAATAAATCAGCCCTAACACCTGCCATTCGCGCTGGGTCAACGGGCTGGTTCGGATAAGCTCCGGGACTTCCGGGTGAGTCAGCAAACGTTCCACGAAGTTCTCATCAAAATGCGCAAACTTGTGGCGATGGTGCTGATTAATTTCACGCAAAATACGCTGAGCGCGATGCTGTTCAAGCTCTGGCAGCATATTGAGTTGCAGCAGCTGACGCAGCTGTTGCGCCATCGCTTCACCTTCAATCACGAAATGACTGATAAACCCGGTGCGGTTGGACAGCGTCAGTGCTTCCATCAACACGCGCTGAGCGTCATTCTTCTTATTCGACTGCCAGTAAAGCTGGTTGAGCAACAGCAGGTTGCGGTTGAGATCGCTCATCAGACGTAGGGTCCGCGCGTTCTCGTTGAGTTCTTCCAGTACCATTTCCGCCGAGTCGAATTCACCAAGCAGGATTTGCGCCCGGGCGATGTTGCGCCATTGGCTCTGCAAGAAATGGTTATTGGCAAAGGCTGGTTTCGGTGTATGGCGCAGCCAGTTGGCCGCCGATTTTGTATCGCCAATCATCTGCCAGTAAATCACCCGTACTTTATCGGCGTTCGATACCCAGTCGCTATGGTACTGCCCGTTGCCGAGCAGGTTTTCAAGGCGATTCAGGTGATTGCGGGCATTGTCCAAATCGCCGCGCGCCAGCGAACTTTGCACCAGCAGCGCGAGGCACTGTAATTGTTGTTGTGGCTGATAGGTCGCCAGCACTTCCATTCCGTGACGAGCGCTCTGCTCGGCTTCATCGAGACGCGCCCAGGCCCACAGCAGTTGCGCGCGAATGCGCAACAGGAATTCGTGCATCGGTAGCTGCTCCAGATGCTGTTCGCGGATCAGCTGGAATGCTTTTTCCTGAGTTTCCCAGGCAGCTTGTAAAAAGCCCTGCGCAAACAGAATCTCACTTTGCTGGATCAGGCTCCACAGCGCGTAATGCCAGACTTCGTGGCGACGCGCCATTTGTTCGGTTTGCTGCATCACTGCCAGCGATTTGCTGAGTTTGCCCTGACAGTGCAGCACTTCCCCGTGAACGGAGGTCGCCACGATACGGCTGTAGAAGCTCGCCAGCGGCAATTCGTCGAGCGCCACCATTGCCAGGCGTTCGGCTTCGTCCGGGTCACCGTCGTTGATCGCTACTTGCGCACGCAGCGCGTTGAAATCTGCGTGCAGCGTGGCGTCCATTTCGGCGCTCATCTCTTCTTCAGCCCGGGCGAGCAGGGTGTTCACTTCGCTGTAGCGATGCTGACTCTGCATCAGCCACGCCTGCAACAGCACCAGGCGCGGATTTTCCAACAGGCTGTCCCACGGCAGAGCGGCCAGGGATTCTTCCAGCAGCGCCAGTTCACTGTGATGGAACAGGCCCCACGCATGATTAAGCAGAATATCGCGCAGCATATTGGCATCACCCGCCGACAACGCGTGGTGAATGGCTTCGCTTGGGAAGCCTTGCGCCATCCAGCTCTCTGCTGCACTGCGGTGAATATCAGGCAATTCGGTCGCGAGCTCCCACTGGCAGCGCTGACGCAGGAAACTGCCGAACAGCGGGTGGAAGCTAAACCATTCGCCGGTATTGTCCATGCGTTGCAGGAACAAGCCCTGGCGCTCAATTTCTTCCAGCCGCATCTGGCCGTTTTCTTCGCCGGTCACGCGTACGATCAGCGCATCGTTCATTGAACGCAGCAGCGAGCTTTTCAGCAGAAAATGTCGGGTGGAGAGGTCGACGTTATCCAGCACTTCATCTACCAGATAATCGGATAAATGGCTGGCGTTAATTCCGGCCAGACGGCGCGCGGAATGGTGCGCGGCGCTGTTATTCTGTCGTGCAGAGAGGGCGATAAGCTGCAACGCCGTGGCCCAACCGGCAACGTCGTCGCACATACGGCTGCTTTCGGTGGCTTCAATCGGCGAGGTCAGGCGACAGTCGAAAAACTGCTTCGCTTCCTGATGATTGAACGCCAGTTGCTGGCTGCCAATCTCCAGCAGCTGATCGCGCACGCGCAGATTGGCAATGCCGAGCTGCGGTAAATTACGCGACAGCACCACCAGAGTCATGTTTTCCGGCTGATGGCGCAGGAAAAATCGCATCGCATCGTGGATAACCGGATTGCTTATCAGATGATAATCATCAATGACCAGCAGCAGCGGGCGTTGCCAGGCGTTGAGTTCTATAAACAGCTGGGCGAACAGCGAGGTCAGACTGGCATATTGCCGCTTCTGCACCATGGTTTCGCTGGCCGTGCAATGACCGCCTGTCGCCTGCTGAATGGCGGCAATCAGATAGCTTGCAAAACGTTCCTGCTGGTTATCTCCGTCATCCAGAGAAAACCATCCCAGATCGCTTTTCCCTGCTGCCCACTGTGAAATGAGGGTGGTTTTCCCGTAACCAGCTGGGCTTGTTACCAGCGCAAGACGGTAATTGTTCGCGCCGGAAAGTTTCGCCAGTAGCCGGTCGCGAACCACGGTGTGTTCAAGACGGACGGGACGACTTAATTTTGACGGAATCAACATAGGTATATCACTTCACTGTGAGAGTAAGAGTTTGTTTTTTTTCGCGCTTCGTAATTAATGTCTATTAAATTCGGACATATGCTTAATTATTGCAAGTTATGTCCGTTTTTAATGCTTGTGATTTTGCACTGTGTCACAAATCTTAATGAAGAATAATTATATCGACTGAAACCGGTGCCAGTGCGCGTGGCGACTGGGTTCCGCAGTTTGTTAAAAAGAGGCTAAAACATATTTGTGTGAATGCGTTTTTCCTCATCCAGATAAATTTAAAGTTACGTTCAATCGTTAAATTTGCATTTCGAATGAAGGAGCTTTGCGCAGTTATTATTACACGTAAGTAATCATTTCCACCCTTACATATAATTTGCAAAACGTCTTTTCACTTTCCTGGTCCCAACGGTGTAAAACTGAGCAGAACCGCCGTAAACGGCTACCGTTATAGTGGCGAAGATCACACTTTTCGCTCATCCCTGCTACTCCTCCCCGGCTAATGCCCGCCGGGATGAGGACGTTAAACAGGTAGCCAGGCACACTAGCGCCAACGTTTTAGCTAACAGGATTGGATCCTTATGTCACAGCCGACTTTCGATAAAGCACAGTTTCAGGCTGCACTGACACGTCAGTGGCAGCGATACGGTTTGCAGGCCGCAAACGAAATGACTCAGCATCAGTGGTGGCAAGCGGTGAGCGGCGCGCTGGCAGAACTGCTGGCGGCTCAGCCTGCGGCGAAACCAGAAAAAAAACAGCGTCACGTCAACTATATCTCGATGGAGTTTCTGATCGGTCGCCTGACCGGCAACAACCTCCTGAACCTCGGCTGGTATCAGGACGTGAGTGCCGTGCTCAAAGATCACGACATCACGCTGACGGATCTGCTGGAGGAAGAGACGGACCCGGCGCTGGGTAACGGTGGTCTGGGGCGTCTTGCGGCCTGTTTCCTCGATTCCATGGCGACCGTCGGTCAGTCGGCAACAGGTTACGGCCTGAACTATCAATACGGTCTGTTCCGTCAGTCGTTTGCCGACGGCCAGCAGATGGAAGCCCCGGATGACTGGCATCGCAACAGCTATCCGTGGTTCCGCCACAATACTGCGCTGGATGTGCAGGTTGGCATTGGCGGTAAAGTGGTGAAAGGCGACTGGCAGCCAGCCTTCACGCTGGTCGGCCAGGCGTGGGATCTGCCGGTGCTCGGTTACCGGAACGGCGTGGCACAACCGCTGCGTTTATGGCAGGCGACCCACGCGCACCCGTTCAACCTGACCAAATTCAACGACGGCGATTTCTTGCGTGCAGAGCAGCAGGGCATCGACGCTGAAAAACTGACTAAAGTGCTGTACCCGAACGACAACCATCTGGCAGGCAAAAAGCTGCGCCTGATGCAGCAGTATTTCCAGTGCGCCTGTTCGGTGGCGGATATTCTGCGTCGTCATCATCTGGCGGGCCGTAAAATTGCTGACCTGCCGAAGTTTGAGGTGATTCAGCTCAACGACACGCACCCGACAATTGCCATTCCTGAACTGCTGCGCGTGCTTCTCGACGAACATCAGATGAGCTGGGACGATGCCTGGGCTATCACCAGCAAAACCTTCGCCTACACCAACCACACGTTGATGCCAGAAGCGCTCGAGTGCTGGGATGAGAAACTGGTGAAAGCGCTGCTGCCGCGTCACATGCAAATCATCAATGAGATCAACACCCGTTTCAAAACGCTGGTCGACAGTACCTGGCCGGGTGACGCAGCGGTGTGGGCCAAACTCGCGGTGGTGCACGACAAGCAGGTGCGCATGGCCAACATGTGCGTGGTGAGCGGCTTTGCGGTCAACGGTGTCGCGGCGCTGCACTCTGATTTGGTGGTGAAGGACCTGTTCCCGGAATATCACCAGTTGTGGCCAAACAAATTCCACAACGTCACCAACGGCATTACGCCACGTCGCTGGATCAAGCAGTGCAACCCGGCGCTGGCGGCGCTGTTCGATAAGCATCTGAAGAAAGAGTGGGCCAACGATCTCGACCAGCTGATCAACTTGGAAAAATACGCCGACGACGCGAAGTTCCGCAAAACCTGGCGTGATATCAAGCTCGCCAACAAACAGCGTCTGGCGGAGTTTGTGAAGCACCGTACCGGGATTGACATCAATCCGGCGGCAATCTTCGATATTCAGATTAAGCGTCTGCATGAATACAAACGTCAGCACCTGAACCTGCTGCACATTTTAGCGCTGTACAAAGAAATCCGTGAAAATCCGCAGGCAGACCGCGTCCCGCGCGTGTTCCTGTTCGGGGCGAAAGCAGCACCGGGTTACTATCTGGCGAAGAACATCATTTTTGCTATCAACAAAGTGGCCGAAGTGGTGAACAACGACCCGAAAGTCGGCGATAAGCTGAAAGTGGTATTCCTGCCGGACTACTGCGTATCGGCAGCAGAAGTGATGATCCCGGCGGCGGACGTGTCTGAACAAATTTCTACCGCAGGCAAAGAGGCTTCCGGCACCGGTAACATGAAGCTGGCGCTGAACGGCGCGCTGACCGTCGGCACTCTCGATGGCGCGAACGTCGAAATTGCCGAGCAGGTTGGCGATGAAAACAT
This sequence comes from Scandinavium tedordense, assembly GCF_024764965.1. Lineage (NCBI taxonomy): Bacteria > Pseudomonadati > Pseudomonadota > Gammaproteobacteria > Enterobacterales > Enterobacteriaceae > Scandinavium > Scandinavium tedordense. The sequence continues at coordinate 355,762 of NZ_JALIGG010000055.1, forward strand.
CTTCATTTTCGGCCACACCGTCGAGCAAGTGAAAGCGCTAAAGGCCAAAGGTTATGACCCGCTGAAATGGCGTAAGAAAGACAAAGTGCTGGATGCGGTGCTGAAAGAGTTAGAAAGCGGTAAATATAGCGACGGCGACAAGCACGCGTTTGATCAGATGCTGCACAGCATGGGCAAACAGGGTGGCGACCCGTATCTGGTGATGGCTGATTTTGCGGCGTACGTTGACGCGCAGAAACAGGTGGATGTGCTGTACCGTGACCAGGAAGCCTGGACGCGCGCGGCTATTCTCAACTCTGCACGCTGCGGGATGTTCAGTTCCGACCGTTCAATCCGTGATTATCAGAGCCGCATCTGGCAGGCAAAACGTTAAGGGAACGCAATGGAGAGCAAACGTCTGGACAATGCCGCACAGGCGGCGGGCATCAGCCCAAGTTACATCAATGCCCACGGCAAACCGCAGTCAATTGGTGCAGAAACCAAGCGACGTTTGCTCGACGCAATGCATCACGGTGCCGCAGCCACGAAAGTGGCGGTGACACCGGTCCCCAACGTGTTGGTGTTTACCCACGGTAAGAAAATGTCGCTGCCGGTGGAAGGCAGCGGCGAGTACCACTGGATGCTGACCACCGAAGAGGGGGAGCAGCATCAGGGCAAAGCGACGGCGGCGAAAGCGCTGAACTTGCCGACGCGTTTGCCGGAGGGGTATCACACCCTGACGCTCACCCAGAGTGACCATCGCTGGCACTGCCGGGTGATTGTCGCCCCAGAGCGTTGCTATGAGCCGCAGGCGCTAAAGCAGGGCAAAAAGTTGTGGGGCAGCTGCGTGCAGCTCTATACCCTGCGTTCTGAGCGTAACTGGGGTATCGGTGATTTTGGCGATTTAAAAGTGATGCTGCCGGAAATCGCCCGTCGTGGCGGGTCGTTTATCGGCCTGAACCCGATTCACGCGCTTTACCCGGCGAACCCGGAAAGCGCCAGCCCGTATAGTCCTTCTTCGCGCCGCTGGCTGAACGTCATTTATATCGACGTGAATGCGGTCGACGATTTCAGTGAAAGCAAAGAGGCGCAGGCGTGGTGGACATTGCCGACCACGCAGCAGGCGCTGCAATCTGCACGGGATGCCGAATGGGTCGATTATTCTACCGTCACCGCGCTAAAAATTACCGCGTTGCGTATGGCGTGGAAACGCTTCTCAGTGCGTAGCGATGATCAAATGGCGGCGTTCCGCCAGTTTGCCCTGAACGAAGGCGAAAGCCTTTACTGGCAGGCGGCTTTCGACGCGCTGCATGCGTATCAGGTTAAAGAAGATGAACTGCGCTGGGGCTGGCCTGCCTGGCCTGCCGCGTATCAGGACATCGACAGCCCGGAAGTGAAGACGTTTTGTACCCAACACGCTGATGAAGTTGATTTCTTCCTCTGGCTGCAATGGCTGGCGTACTGCCAGTTCGCCGCCTGCTGGAATGAATGCCAGGTATATGACATGCCGATTGGCTTGTATCGCGACCTTGCTGTGGGCGTGGCGGAGGGTGGGTCGGAAACCTGGTGTGACCGCGAGCTATACTGCCTGAAAGCCTCTGTGGGCGCGCCGCCGGATATTCTCGGGCCGCTCGGGCAAAACTGGGGCCTGCCGCCGATGGACCCGCATATCATTGCCGCGCGGGCCTATGAACCGTTTATCGATTTGCTGCGTGCGAATATGCAAAACTGTGGCGCACTGCGCATCGACCACGTGATGTCGGTCCTGCGCTTGTGGTGGATCCCATACGGTGAAACGGCGGATCACGGCGCTTACGTGCATTACCCGGTGGACGATCTACTGTCGATTTTGGCGCTGGAAAGTAAACGACATCAGTGCATGGTCATTGGCGAAGATCTTGGCACTGTACCGGTGGAAATCGTCGGAAAACTGCGTAAAAGCGGCGTGTATTCCTACAAAGTGCTCTATTTCGAAAGCGACCACGAAAAGACCTACCGCTCGCCGAAAGCCTACCCGGAGCAGTCTATGGCGGTGGCGACCACTCATGATTTGCCGACGCTGCGTGGCTACTGGGAAAGCGGTGATTTGACGCTCGGAAAAACGCTGGGGTTATATCCGGATGAAGTCATTTTACGCGGGCTGTATCAGGATCGTGAACGGGCGAAGCAGGGTCTGCTAGACGCGTTACATAAGTACGGCTGTCTGCCGAAACGCGCTGGGCATAAGGCGTCGCTGATGAACATGACCACCACCCTGAATCGCGGAATGCAGCGTTATATCGCCGACAGTAATAGCGCGTTGCTGGGGCTTCAGCCGGAAGACTGGCTGGATATGGCGGGGCCGGTGAATATTCCGGGCACCAGCTACCAGTACAAAAACTGGCGTCGCAAGCTGTCCACCACCATTGAAGCGATGTTTGCTGATGAGACGGTGAATAAGCTGATTAAGGATTTGGATAAGCGCAGGAAAGCGGTGGGTAAGTAGTTGATTTGCGGGCCACGACGCTTTCGTAAGCCCGAGCAAGTGAAGCGTCGTCGGGCAAGCCTGCCTGATGGCGCTGCGCTTATCAGGCCTGCGAGGTTATGAGCCTGAACGGAAATCAGAACGCGTAAGCCCGGTAAGCGCAGCGCCACCGGGCATTAAACATCAATAGTAAGAATGCTCTCCGCGCTGGTGTTCGGTCAAATCACGAACGCCTTTCAGCTCTGGGAATTCGTTCAGCAGCTGCTTCTCGATCCCTTCTTTCAGGGTCACATCGACCATCGAACAACCGTTACAACCGCCGCCAAACTGCAGAATGGCGAAACCTTCGTCGGTGATTTCCATCAGCGACACGCGACCGCCGTGACCGGCGAGCTGCGGGTTAACCTGCGACTGAATCATGTACTCTACGCGCTCCATCAGCGGCGCATCGTCAGACACTTTACGCATTTTGGCATTCGGCGCTTTCAGCGTCAGCTGGGAACCTAACTGGTCGGTCACGAAGTCGATGTCCGCATCGTCCAGATATGGCGCGCTCAGCTCATCGACATACGCCGTCAGCAGGTCAAATTTGAGGGCAGTGTCACTGGCTTCCACCGCATCCGGCGGGCAATAAGAAACACCACATTCAGCATTCGGGGTGCCTGGGTTAATCACAAATACGCGGATTTGTGTCCCTTCTTCCTGATTTGCCAGCAGTTTGGCAAAGTGCGCTTGTGCAGTATCGGAAATACGGATCATAGCTTTGGCCTAATAGTTGACTACTTTAGTCGGTTATAATACGCCCATCACAAAGGGTCTACAAGGTGCGACACAGGCACCATACCTGAACTGACGCGGCGCCGTTTTGCAAAAGCAGGCGGGAAAGTTCGGCCACGGTGCTGCCGGTCGTGACGACATCGTCTACAAGGGCGATATGGAGTCCCTGCACCGGGAATTCAATACGAAACGCGTTTTTCAGGTTCTGTTTACGCAATCGCGCCGAAAGTTGATGCTGCGTGGCCGTTGGCATGACTCGACGAATCGCCTCGGGCTGATAGCTAATCCCCAGCCAGTGGGCGAGCGGACGACAGAGTAAATCCGCCTGATTGTATCCGCGTTGCCAATGACGGCGTTGCCAGAGCGGAACCGCGAGCAGCCGGTCCGGTTTTTGCCTCCCGGTGTACTGCCGTAGGCGGAGCAGAAGCAGTCGCCCCAGCGTGCGGGCCAGCTCCGGCCTGGCGCTGAACTTCCACGTTTTCACCAGCGTTGATAGCGGCGGCCCGTAGTCATTCACCGCGACCAGGCTTTGCCACGGCGGCGCTCTTTGCAAGCAGCGGCCGCAGTCGGTCTGCCCGCCAGCGGCAGGCAAGCCACAGCGTGGACAGACGGGCAGACGAGAGCTCACGGCGCGGGCGCAGCGCGAGCATACGCCCCAGTGGGCCAACGCCAGCGGCATTTGGCATAGCCAGCACAAGCCGTGGGCTGTTAGCATTATTCCCCTCCCAATACGAAGAATGAGAACAATAACTGATGAACGACATCTGGTGGCAAACCACAGGCGAAGGAAATTGTCATCTTGTGCTGCTGCACGGATGGGGACTGAACGCGGGAGTCTGGGATTGCATTACGCCGGAACTGAGTTCGCAATTCACTCTTCATTTGGTGGACCTACCGGGCTTCGGGCGCAGTGCGGGTTTTGGTGCACTTTCGCTGCCAGAAATGACCCGTCTGGTACTGATGAAAGCGCCGGAAAAAGCGATTTGGCTCGGCTGGAGTCTGGGCGGGCTGGTCGCAAGCCTGGCGGCGCTGACCGCTCCGGAACGTGTGCAGGCGCTGGTAACCGTCGCGTCTTCGCCGTGTTTTTCCGCCCAGGCCGACTGGCCGGGCATCAAACCTGAGGTATTGTCCGGTTTTCAGCAGCAGCTGAGCGATGATTTTCAGCGCACGGTAGAGCGTTTCCTCGCACTCCAGACGCTCGGCACAGAGAGCGCACGCCAGGATGCACGTCGACTGAAAAGCACGGTGCTGGCGTTGCCGATGCCGACGACCGACGTGCTTAACGGCGGGCTGGAAATTCTCAAAACTGCGGATTTGCGCGAGCCGCTTGCTTCGCTTGAGATGCCATTCTTGCGGCTTTATGGCCGCCTCGACGGGCTGGTACCGCGTAAGGTGGTCCCGCTTCTGGATGTGCAGTGGCCGAACAGCCAGTCACATGTTTTCAGCCAAGCGGCACATGCCCCATTTATCTCTCATCCGATGGAATTTTGTCAGCAGTTGGTGGCACTTAGGCAGTTGATAGTCTGATTTTTAAGACAAACTGGCGAAATTTATATCAGCGACAATACTTATAAGGTCGCTGCGTCAGCGCATTGCCTTTACGCGCGCAGTGCCCACATAAAATGGTCCTAAGGAGAGTACGGCTATGAAATATGTTACGGGTATGGTTACGGCACTGATACTGGGTTCTCTGTCTTTCGGCGCGTTTGCGGCCAAAGAAATTCAGAAAGAGGACGTGGCAAAAATGAACCTCACCAAGATTGGCACGGTGACCACCTCGCGCACTACATCGCCAATGGATGCTAAACACGATCTGTCGAAAAAAGCCGATGAAAAAGGCGCCACTTACTTCGTAGTGATTGCAGGCCAGAAGAACGAGAAAACCGTTCACGCCAACGCCGATATCTACAAATAAGTAAAAAGCGGGCCAGTGGCCCGCTTCTTCGTTTGATACATCAATGAGTCGTTACTGTAAAATCCACCATTCACGCAAACAGGCTTTCCCTTCCGGGCAGCTCTTACAGCTTCCACTCAGACAATCCGCCGGTTCCTCTGCAATGCGCTTCGCTTTACCCATCGCTTCCATTCGCATCAGCATCGCGTCAACCATCGGCTGTGGCGTATGCAGCGCGCGGCTCAACTGCTGAGCCTCCATTCGGCCCTGCAATGCCAGCATGTTCCGCAGTTCAATCATCGATGCCATGATTTCGTCCTTAGTGACAGTCGCCCGCCGGGCTGCTGCAACAGTTGTCGACGGTTTTGCTGGTCGCCAGCAGGTTCACGTTGACCCGGCTGCGAGCACGGCGTAACAGGCCCAGCACCACCACGTTAAACAGGACCACGGACAGAATGCAGGTCAGGCTGTAGCGCGGATGCTGGCTGTAGCTGGCAACCTGATAGAACAGCGTTGACAGCGAGTAGGCGATGTTCAGCCCCCACAGTACCGAGAAACCCATCCAGCCGCGGCTGGATTCGCGGGCGATGGCGCCCATCACCGAGATGCATGGAATGTAGAGCAGGACGAATATCAGGTAGCTGTATGCGGCGGCCGCGCTGCCGAATTTACTGCTCATTACGCCCATCGCGCCGGTTGCCATTTCACCGTCGCCTTTGCTGGCTTCGATAGGGTTGGCCAGCACGCTCAGGCTGAAGGTGTCTTGTAGGCTCTGCCAGGTTTCCCCGGCGGCCGCGCCCAGCTCATCCAGCAGATTGAACTCAGCCGGGTTGAACGCTTCCTGCTGAATATTTTCTGCGGTGTAGAGGGTGTTTAGCGTACCAACCACCACTTCTTTTGCCATCGCACCGGTGAACAGCCCAACGGTGGCCTGCCAGTTGTCTTCGTGCACGCCAATTGGTTTGAACAGCGGGGTGATTACGCGGCTGACGGAAGCCAGTGCCGAATCGTTGATATTGTCCGCCGCCTGACCGCTCAGTGTGAAGCTGTTCAGTGCGCTGAGGAAAATACTGACAATAACAATCACTTTACCGGCACGCAGGACGAAGCCTTTCAGGCGCTGCCAGGTCTGGATAATCAAACTTTTCAGGTGCGGCACATGATACACCGGCAGTTCCATCACGAACGGCGACGCTTCGCCACGCATGATAGTGTGTTTGAGCATCAGGCCGGTGAGGATAGCCATCACGATGCCGAGCACGTACAGCGAGAACACCGCCAGCGCGCCTTCCTGACCGAAGAATGCTGCGGCAAAGACCGCGAAAATCGCCAGTCGCGCACCGCAGGACATAAACGGTGCCATCATGATGGTCATCAGGCGTTCACGCGGGGCGTCCAGCGTACGCGCGCCCATTACCGACGGCACGTTGCAACCGAAGCCGACAATCAGCGGCACGAACGATTTGCCCGGCAGCCCGAGGGATTGCATCAGACGGTCCATCACAAATGCCGCGCGGGCCATGTAACCGGAGTCTTCGAGGAACGACAGGAACAGGTACATCATGCCAATCTGCGGTACTAATGGCAGCACGGTATTGATCCCACCGCCAATCCCTTGCGCGAGGAAAATAGTCAGCCATTCAGGGAAGTGCAGGGTGGCACCAACCCACTGAATGCCATGAATAAAGATAGCCACTGAACCCGCATCGAAAATCGGCTGCAGTGCGCCGCCGATGTTAATCGCCAGTAGGAACATCAAGTACATCACGAACAGGAATACCGGCAGGCCGAGGAAACGGTTGAGGATAATTCGGTCCACCGCGGCGGTGAAACGGCTCGGTTCGGCGGTCAGGGTGTTACTCACCACATCACACACGGCGGCAATGGACTGGTAACGCGCATCGGCGATGTGCAGGGCCGGGTCATCCATTTCAGTTTGCAGGCGTTGTAAGGTGGAATCGAGCTGTTGTTGGGCGCGTTCACCGGCAAAGCCGAGGCTGTAAATATCGCCTTCAAGCATTTGCAGGCCCAGCCAGCGACGCTGTTTGAGCGGCATCGCTTGCGGCATCACCTGTGCCAGCGAATCGGCTTCACGCAACAACGGCTGCGCGTAATGCACCAGCTCTAAATCGTCATTGGCCTGATGGCGGTCGATGGACATTTTCAGCGCTTCGATTCCGCGTCCACGCGTAGAGACCAGCGGGATGACCGGGCAGCCGAGGCGTTTTGCCAGCGCGTCGACTTCGATGCGAATTTGCTGCTTCTCCGCGATATCCAGCATGTTCAGCGCCACCACGCATGGAATGCCGAGCTCCAGTAATTGCAGCGTCAGATACAGGTTGCGCTCAAGGTTAGAGGCATCGACCACGTTGATCAGCAGGTCGGCATCGCCGCTCAGAATATAGTGGCAGGCGATCTGCTCATCAAGCGACGTTTGCGAGGAGATAGTGGTCAGCGAATAGGTGCCTGGCAGGTCAACCAGCGTCACCTGATTATCGGTGGTGGTGAACTGGCCTTCTTTTCGTTCAACCGTTACGCCGGACCAGTTGCCCACGCGCTGACGCGCTCCGGTCAACTGATTAAATAACGTCGTCTTCCCGGAATTAGGGTTGCCAATTAAGCCAATGGTTAATTTATTCATTTTACTGGACTCGCTGTGTCTGGCGGGAATTAACGGATAAGCGCTTCGATTTCAATTAACGCCAGGTCTTTTTTGCGTAATACCAGGCTGACGCGACGGGTTTCAATATGAACCGGATCGCCAAGTGGTGCGACGCGTACGACATGAAAAGAAGAGCCAGGCAACATGCCAAGCGAAAGTAATTTCTGCCGATAAGCCGGGCTAATTTCACGTGAGAACCCGGTTATCTTCCACGTACTGTCAGGAGTGAATTGCATAAGACCTGCTTGAGTCGCTAATTGAAAATCCCTTCATACGCGTGCAAGGGCGTACGAAACCAAAGATGGTGCCAACAGGAAAAGGATAAAATATCAACAGTGACGATGATAATGAGAATGGTTTCCGTCTTCAATCAATAAAATGTGAACGGATGTTCATTTACCAAATAATTGGCGCGAATTTGATGTGGCTCAATATTTATTGCGGGAAAGGATGTTTGCGAAAAAGCAGAGTTGTTATCAGGGTGAAAAAAATAATGAGAATAATTAACGAGAGGTAAAAAGGCGTGTCTGAATAATGACGTGAACTGTCAGCCCCGCGGGTAAATAAACGGGGCTGACGGAGAGTGACTTATTTTTTCTTCATTGCTGCGGCCAGTGCATCCATCATAGCGCTATTTCCGGCTGGCGTGGCTTCACGTCCACGCGGTTTTGCCGCTTTGGCTGCCGGTCGCGCATTCTGCTCACGACCGCCCCCGCGACGGCTGTTGGTGTCGCCAGGCTGCTCGTCCAGACGCATGGTCAGTGCGATACGCTTACGCTGCATATCCACTTCCAGCACTTTGACCTTCACGATGTCGCCTGCTTTTACCACTGTGTGTGGGTCTTCGACGAATTTATCGGCAAGGGACGAGATGTGAACCAGGCCATCCTGATGCACGCCGATATCCACGAATGCGCCGAAGTTGGTGACGTTGGTCACCGCGCCTTCCAGCACCATGCCTGGTAGCAGGTCATTCATGGTTTCCACGCCGTCGGCAAATTTCGCGGTTTTGAACTCAGGACGCGGGTCCCGGCCCGGTTTTTCAAGCTCTTTGATAATGTCAGTCACGGTCGGCAGACCAAAACGGTCGTCGGTAAAATCGACCGCTTTCACGTTACGCAGTTCACCGCTGTTGCCCATCAGCTCTTTCAGCGCCTGCTGGGTCACCGCCAGAATGCGTTCCACAACCGGGTACGCTTCCGGGTGTACGGTCGAGGCATCAAGCGGGTTGTCGCCGTGGTTGATTCGCAGGAAGCCCGCGCATTGTTCAAAGGCTTTCGGTCCCAGACGACTCACTTTAAGCAGCTGTTGGCGGTTCTGGAACTGACCGTTTTCATCACGCCAGGTCACGATGTTCTGCGCCATCATGCGCGTCAGGCCCGCGACGCGGGTCAGCAGCGGAACGGAGGCGGTATTGAGGTCAACGCCGACGGCGTTCACACAGTCTTCAACCACCGCGTCCAGTTTGCGCGCCAGCTGGCTCTGGCTAACATCGTGCTGGTATTGGCCGACACCGATAGATTTCGGGTCGATTTTCACCAGCTCCGCCAGCGGATCCTGCAAGCGACGGGCGATAGACACCGCGCCACGAATAGACACGTCGAGATCCGGGAATTCGAGTGCTGCGAGTTCGGAGGCGGAATACACCGACGCTCCGGCCTCGCTGACGATCACTTTTTCAGCCGTTACTTTCGGGAACTGCTGCTGCACGTCGAGGTAGAAACGCTCGGTTTCGCGCGAGGCGGTACCGTTGCCAATCGCCACCAGTTCGACGTTGTACTTTTCGCACAGCGCTGCCACAGCAACCGCCGATTTCGCAGCCTGGCCGGTATGAGGGTAAATGGTGTCAGTGGCGACCAGCTTGCCGGTGCCATCAACCACCGCCACTTTCACGCCAGTACGCAGACCGGGATCGAGACCCATGGTCGCACGCAGGCCTGCCGGAGCAGCCATCAGCAAATCGTGCAGGTTGCGGGCGAAGACGTTAATCGCTTCGTCTTCCGCACGTTCGCGCACGGTGCCCATCAGTTCAGTTTCGAGGTGCATCAGCACTTTGATGCGCCACGTCCAGCTCACGACGCCTTTACGCCAGCTGTCTGCCGGGGCGTTATTCAGACGCAGATTGAGATGGTCGATGATGATGTGTTCGCAGTGGCTCTCTTTTGGCGGCTCATCGAACTGCGGATCGGCGTTCAGAGAGAGCTGCAAAATACCTTCGTTGCGGCCACGGAACATCGCCAGCGCGCGGTGAGATGGCGCGGTAGCAATCGGCTCGTGGTGAGCGAAGTAATCACGGAATTTCGCGCCTTCTTCCTCTTTGCCGCTGACCACAACGGCGACGAGATGGGCATTTTTCCACAGATAGTTACGCACTTTCGCCAGCAGTTGGGCGTCTTCGGCGAAGCGTTCCATCAGGATATAGCGGGCGCCATCGAGGGCCGCTTTAGTGTCGGCCACGCCGTTATCAGCGTTGATGTATTTCGCGGCTTCGTCTTCCGGTACGTGCGACGGTTCGTTCCACAGCAAATCGGCCAGCGGCTCGAGGCCTGCTTCAATCGCGATTTGCCCGCGGGTACGGCGCTTTGGTTTATACGGAAGGTACAAATCTTCGAGCTCGGTTTTGCTCAGCGTGCCGTTGATGGCTTTTGCCAGTTCGTCGCTCAGTTTGCCCTGATCGTCGATAGTCTTGAGAATCGACTGACGACGGTCTTCCAGCTCGCGCAAATAGCCAAGACGGGTTTCCAGGTTACGCAGCTGGGTGTCGTCCAGACCGCCGGTGACTTCCTTACGATAACGTGCAATAAACGGCACGGTGTTCCCTTCATCAAGCAGACGAACGGCAGCAGTAACCTGTTCGTTTCTGGCCTGAAGTTCACCCGCAATAATGCGGCAGAGCGAATCATTCATCATGGCTTTATTTCATCTGTAGGATCAAAAATAGGGGATAGTTATACGGATTGGCCAGCCAAAATACCAGCCGGACCTATCCGTAATCAGAGTGTTCCAGGAGCGTTATTTCACATACTCGATTTCATTGACATACCAACTGGCATCGCCCGCTGGAGTCTGCACAACGGCGAGGTCGCCGACCTCTTTTTTCAGTAGCGCGCGGGCCATCGGTGAATCGATGGAGATGTAATCTTTGCGCCCGAAAATTTCGTCATAGCCGACAATACGAAAGCGTTTGGTGTCGCCATCGTCATTTTCGATTTCCACCCAGGCACCGAAGAAGACTTTGCCTTCCTGCTGCGGGGAGTAATCGACGATTTTTAAATTTTCCAGGCATTTGGTCAGATAGCGAACTCGGCGATCAATTTCACGCAGACGCTTTTTGTTGTACTGATAATCAGCGTTTTCGCTGCGATCACCGAGGCTTGCGGCCCAGGTGACTTTTTTCGTCACCTCTGGGCGGTCTTCGCGCCAAAGATAATCCAGCTCTTTCTTCAACTTCTCATACCCTTCACGGGTGATTAGCGGCGTTTTCATTGTGGTGCTACCTTGTGACTACTTGTGCTTGCGCACATTTTGCCTCACAGATTACGGCAATTGGTTAAAAAATAGTTTTCTGTGATGAATTGTACAGATAAGCTGCTGTAAAATATGCTTTGTAACAATTTCGGCTAGAATTTATACCAGATTTAGCTGGAGCCTAGCGTACGCTTTTTTGAGAATACGTACTCATAATTGTTATGAACCTTCTGGGAGTAAAAACAATGCAAGAGAATTATAAGATTCTTGTTGTGGATGACGACATGCGCCTGCGTGCGCTTCTTGAGCGTTATCTGACGGAGCAAGGCTTCCAGGTTCGAAGCGTCGCCAACGCCGAACAGATGGATCGCCTGCTGACCCGTGAATCCTTCCACCTGATGGTGCTGGATTTAATGCTGCCTGGCGAAGACGGTCTCTCCATTTGTCGTCGTCTGCGCAGCCAAAGTAACCCGATGCCAATCATCATGGTTACGGCGAAAGGCGAAGAAGTTGACCGTATCGTGGGCCTGGAAATTGGTGCTGACGACTACATTCCGAAACCGTTCAACCCGCGTGAGCTGCTGGCCCGTATCCGTGCCGTGCTGCGTCGTCAGGCGAACGAACTGCCAGGCGCACCGTCGCAGGAAGAAGCCGTTATCGCATTCGGTAAGTTCAAGCTGAATCTGGGTACGCGCGAAATGTTCCGCGAAGACGAGCCTATGCCACTGACCAGCGGTGAATTTGCGGTACTCAAAGCGCTGGTGAGCCATCCGCGTGAGCCTCTGTCCCGTGATAAACTGATGAACCTGGCGCGTGGCCGTGAATATTCTGCGATGGAACGCTCCATCGACGTGCAGATTTCCCGTCTGCGCCGCATGGTGGAAGAAGATCCGGCGCATCCGCGCTACATTCAGACCGTGTGGGGCCTGGGCTACGTCTTTGTGCCGGACGGTTCTAAAGCATGAGGCGAATGCGCTTCTCACCACGAAGTTCATTTGCCCGCACGCTGCTTCTCATCGTCACCTTGCTGTTCGTCAGCCTGGTGACGACCTATCTTGTGGTCCTGAACTTTGCGATTTTGCCGAGTCTTCAGCAGTTCAATAAGGTACTGGCTTACGAAGTCCGTATGCTAATGACCGATAAACTGCAGCTTGAGGATGGCACCCAACTGGTGGTGCCTCCGGCATTTCGACGTGAGATTTACCGCGAGCTTGGCATTTCGCTCTATTCCGATGAAGCAGCGGAAGATGCCGGACTACGCTGGGCGCAGCATTATGAATTCTTAAGTCAGCAGATGGCGCAGCAACTGGGTGGCCCGACGGAAGTTCGCGTTGAGGTCAACAAAAGCTCGCCGGTTGTGTGGCTGAAAACCTGGCTGTCGCCCAACATTTGGGTGCGCGTGCCGCTGACTGAAATCCATCAGGGCGACTTCTCGCCGCTGTTCCGCTATACCCTTGCAATAATGTTGCTGGCGATAGGCGGCGCATGGCTGTTTATTCGTATTCAGAACCGACCCTTGGTCGATCTTGAGCACGCGGCTTTGCAAGTCGGTAAAGGGATAATTCCGCCGCCGCTGCGTGAGTATGGCGCATCGGAAGTGCGATCGGTGACTCGAGCCTTCAACCATATGGCGGCAGGCGTTAAGCAGCTCGCTGACGACCGTACGCTGTTGATGGCAGGTGTGAGTCACGATTTACGTACGCCGCTGACGCGCATCCGTCTGGCGACCGAGATGATGGGCGAAGAAGACGGTTACCTTGCCGAATCCATCAACAAGGATATTGAAGAGTGTAACGCCATCATTGAGCAGTTCATCGACTACCTACGTACAGGCCAGGAAATGCCGATGGAACTTGGCGACCTGAATTCAGTACTCGGCGAAGTTGTGGCGGCAGAAAGCGGCTATGAGCGTGAGATTGAAACGGACATGCAGGACGGGGAAATCCCAGTACGGATGCACCCGCTGTCGATCAAGCGTGCGCTGGCCAATATGGTGGTGAACGCCGCTCGCTACGGAAATGGCTGGATCAAAGTCAGCAGTGGCAGCGAGCCAAACCGCGTCTGGTTCCAGGTGGAAGATGATGGCCCAGGCATTAAGCCTGAACAGCGTAAACACCTGTTCCAGCCATTTGTGCGTGGTGATAGCGCACGCAGTACCAGCGGCACCGGACTGGGTCTGGCTATCGTGCAGCGCATCATCGATAACCATAACGGCTTGCTGGAGATTGATACCAGTGAGAAGGGCGGATTGTTGATTCGGGCGTGGCTGCCGGTGCCGGTCGTGCGAACTTCCAGTACCAAAGAAAGCTAAAAAAAGGCCCGACACGATGATGTGTTGGGCCTTTTACTTTGGCAGACGGGCAGCGTAGGGCTACCCGCAGTCTCTTTACAGTTTCGGACCTGCCTCAACCAGCGCCGCACCCGCAGGGGTATCGGTGTACTTCTCGAAGTTTTCCACGAATAGGTTTGCCAGCGCTTTGGCTTTCTCCTGCCACTGTTCAGGTGATGCGTAAGTATTACGCGGGTCCAGAATACGCGTATCCACACCTGGCAGTTCAGTTGGGATCTGCAGGCTGAACATCGGCAGTGTGAAGGTTTCAGTGTTATCCAGCGTGCCGTCGAGAATAGCGTCGATAATGGCGCGCGTATCTTTAATCGAGATACGTTTACCCGTGCCGTTCCAGCCGGTATTGACCAGATATGCCTGCGCGCCGGAGGCCTGCATACGTTTCACCAGCACTTCTGCGTACTGCGTCGGGTGCAGTGACAGGAATGCTGCGCCAAAGCAGGCGGAGAAGGTTGGCGTTGGTTCGGTTACGCCACGCTCGGTACCCGCCAGTTTGGCGGTAAAACCAGACAGGAAGTGGTACTGCGTCTGGTTAGCCGTCAGGCGAGAAACCGGCGGCAGCACGCCGAAAGCGTCAGCGGTCAGGAAGATAACTTTGTTTGCATGGCCCGCTTTCGATACCGGTTTCACGATATTGTCGATGTGGTAAATCGGGTAGGAAACGCGGGTGTTTTCGGTTTTCGACGCATCGTTGAAATCGATGGTGCCGTCGGCCAGCACGCTGACATTTTCCAGCAGAGCGTCGCGGCGAATGGCGTGATAGATATCCGGCTCGGCTTCTTCTGACAGGCGAATGGTTTTCGCGTAGCAGCCGCCTTCAAAGTTAAACACGCCGTCGTCGTCCCAGCCGTGCTCGTCATCGCCAATCAGGCGGCGTTTCGGATCGGTGGAGAGAGTGGTTTTTCCGGTGCCAGACAGGCCAAAGAACACCGCCACATCGCCTTTTTCGCCGACGTTCGCTGAACAGTGCATCGAAGCGATGCCCTTCAGCGGCAGCAGGTAGTTCATGATCGAGAACATCCCTTTCTTCATTTCGCCGCCGTACCAGGTGCCGCCAATCAGCTGCACGCGTTCGGTCAGGTTGAAGGCTACGAAGTTTTCGGAGTTCAAACCTTGCTCTTGCCAGTTCGGGTTAGTGCATTTCGCGCCGTTCATCACCACGAAGTCAGGCTTAAAGGTCGCCAGCTCGTCGTCCGTTGGGCGGATAAACATGTTTTTTACGAAGTGTGCCTGCCAGGCAACTTCGGTAATAAAGCGCACGCACAGTCGAGTGTCGGCGTTAGCGCCACAGTACGCATCGATGATAAACAGGCGCTTACCTGAAAGTTGTTGGGTGACAAGTCCTTTGAGTTGCAGCCAGGTTTCTGGGGAGAGCGGTTTGTTGTCGTTCTTGCCTTTGCCTTTATCTGCCCACCACACGGTATCGCGGGTGGTGTCATCACGGACAATGTATTTATCTTTCGGCGAACGACCGGTAAATATACCGGTGTCGACGGCGATAGCACCGAGATTCGTCAGAACGCCACGCTCGTACCCTTCCAGATTGGGGTTGAGCTCTTCCTCAAATAACGTGTCGTAATCAGGGTTGTAGACGATATCCTGGACGTCGTTGATTCCATAAGCCTTGAGATCCTGCGGGGTTATACCTTTAACACGCATGTCACTGCTCCTTAGCCAATATGTACTGCCAATGATTGTAGGGTTGTTTGAGGGTTATTGACCGCGACCAGGCTCATAGATTTGCGTATCCGGACTCTCGTCAAACTAACGGAAAACACGGTGACTCCTGTCACGAGGCGAGACAGATTATGGCAGGAAACGTTTTTTAGTGGGGGGAAATGTTCCTAAACCGTTAACAAATGGTTTAATGAGCTGAGGGAATGTGAATGTAATCGCATTCCTGAAAATAAGTTACGGAAGGGTTACAGAAAAAATCGATTCACTTCTCGGCCACATATCTGAAAACCGGCGAAAAGATGTGCGTACTCATCTGCTCTGTATGAAAATGCAGCTTTTATTAACAGGGTTGTTGCGATGAAAAATGAAAGCGGATATTCCCCAGGAGGCCGGACGGCGGTCTTGCTGGTAGGCGCTGTGCTAGGGGGCCTATGCTACCTGTTGGGACGCCATTATCAGTTGAGGGTACAGACGGATGACAATCTGTGGTCGCTGGGCATCATCATGATGGCGGTCCCTGCCACCGTCATGGTGACCTCAACATTGACTTCATCCCGACTCTCTCTACACCTGAGGCTTATCACCTTGGTCGTGATCTGGGGATTACTGGCGCTGTTGGGTATCGCTGCCGCTCGACAGGATGCGTTTTCCGGCCTGGAGATGTGGGAGCGTCGGGAGTGGTTTCTGGCGTTCAGCGTGCAACTGATGTTCATCGGCCTGTTATTACTCCCCTGGCTGCAATGGCGCTTTGAACCGTCCGAAGGGCAGACGTTTTACACCGCATTTTATCGCCGATACGGTAATAACGTACTGACGTTGCTGGTCGTGATGATGGCAAGCGGCCTCTTGTGGTTGATTTTGCTTTTGTGGGCAAAATTGTTCGTGATGATTAATATCACTATGTTTTACAAGGTATTTTTTGATTCCGGATGGTTCTTTTCACTGGTGACGGGGGCGGTCTCTGCCCTGGTGGTGGTATTGACTCAGCGCCTGACAAAGCGGTTCGAGGCGATACAAAATCTGTTGACGCTTATTGCCAGTTGGCTGTTGCCGTTGGTGTCTCTGCTCACCCTATCGTTCATTATGGTTCTGCCGTTTGTGGGGCTCGAGGCGCTTTCACATCAGCTTTCAGCCGCCGGGTTACTGAACTGTTTGGCGCTGATTTCTCTGGTGCTGGTCACCGTCGTTTTCGGTCCAGAGCGCAATGTACAGCGCTACTCTTCAGGACTGCGCTATCTGATTTATGCTTCTGTGCTGGCGTTGCCGCTATATGCGCTTCTGGCATCATGGGCGCTTTGGCTGCGCATCCATCAATACGGGTGGACGCCCGATCGCCTTTATGCGGTGCTGGTCACCAGCATCACGGTTATCTGGGCATGTGGCTACTGTGCCAGCCTGCTGTTTAGCCGACGCGATCCCCTCAAATTACAGGATATCGTGGTGCCTGCCGTCTTCCTGCTGATGTTGATTCTCCTCATTCTGTTGCGCACTCCGCTCCTGGATGTGTGGAAAATTAGCGTGAATGACCAGATGTCCCGTTATCAGTCAGGAAAAATAACGGCGGAGCAGATTAGCCTCAACATGTTGAGCCAGGCGGGTCATCGGGGGCAGCAGGCCTTACGCACGTTACAGCAGAACGAGAAATTTATGGCAGACCCTCAGCGCAGGCGAGAGCTGACCCTGCTGTTGACGCCGCGAGAAAAACTCGACGCGCCAGTGACGCAAGCGAGGCTGAAGGAAAGCATTACGGTCGTGCCCGCGGATTTACAGCCGGAGGCGCAGCTGTGGGGCGCTATCGGTAACGAGCGGTATCTGGCTACGTCCTGCCTGGGGAATAAGGAGGATTGCCTGCTTGTCAGCCAGGACCTCAATCATGATGGGCAGCCTGAATGGGTCATCTATCAATTTTCTGAGGGAAGGGCGATTGTTTATGGGCGTAAGGATCAGGGATGGGTCATGGCGGGACAATCCCGGCGTTTTCCTCAGGGGTTAACCCGGGAGGAACTGCTTCAAGCGCTGGCTCAGAAGAAAGTGATAACGGTGCAAAAGGAGTGGGATGATATCGCCATCTTTGGCGAGCGGGTTAAGATTGATTATTACGACACGGTCGGGCATTAGTGTTTAAAAGCTCCCCAGAAGGGAGCTTTTGCTATCAATGAACCTGCGGATCTGCCGGGGAGGCGTTGTTGCGGATCTCAGCAATGTCCATCGAATTGAACACGTAATGGCTGCCGCAGTAGTCGCAGTTCATATCGATTTCACCGTCATCAGCCAGAATGCTGTCAACTTCTTCATCTGGCAGCGTTCTCAGCGCATCGGCGCAGCGCTCACGGGAACAGGTGCACTTGAATTCGACGGTTTGTGGGTCGTAAACCGTCACTTCTTCTTCGTGATACAGACGCCACAGCACGTCGTTCGCTGGCAGGCCAAACAGCTCTTCCGCCTTGATGGTGTCGGTCAGTGTCGCCAGGTGCTCAAAATCGGAGGTCTGTGCGTTTTGCGCTGGCATCACCTGCAGCAGAATCCCGCCCGCCGCCATTTTGCCATCGTGCTCACCGGTACGAATGATAAGACGCGTCGGCAGCTGTTCGGAGCGCAGGAAGTAGTCTTCCAGACACGCCGCCAGTGTATCGCCTTCCAGACCCACCACGCCCTGATAGCGCTCGCCTTCTTCCGGCGCAATGGTGATAACCAGATAACCGTTACCGACCAGCGTTTTCAGATCCGCGTTTTCCGGGATATCACCCTGAACACGCGCCACACCGCGCAGCTGTTGATTGTTGTTGCCGTTAATTACCGCCAGCGACATGGGACCATCACCCTGCAACTGCACGGTGATGTCACCGGCAAACTTCAGCGTCGCGGTCAGCAGACTGGTTGCCACCAGCAACTCGGCCAGCACGTTTTTTACCGGCTGTGGATAGCTGTGGTTAGCAAGAACCTGCTCCAGCGTTTCGGAGACGGTGACCAGTTCGCCGCGTACGGCCACGTTTTCAAACAGATAGCGATGTAATTGATCGTGTTGAATCATCATTTTCTCTCTTAAGGGAACGGCTACTCACTGTTCCCATGTTTAAATCTCATCAGGTCGCGGCGCTCTTTTTTATCAGGGCGACGGTCGGGGTGCGGCATGGTCAACGCGTTGAGCTTGCGGGCCACGGCCATTTTTTCCCGTTTTTCGATACTTTCGGCTGTTTCTTCGTACAGCAGCGTGGCTTCGGTGGCCGGGCGTCGCTGCTCGGTGATGCCTTTAATCATCACCGTCCGTTCGTCGTTGCCCTGACGCAGCGTCAGCATGGCGTTCATCTCCACCACTTTGCTGGGTTTGCTGCGCTGTCCGTTGTAATGCACTTTACCGCCTTCTACCATTTCGCGCGCAACCGCGCGGGTTTTGTAGAAGCGGGCCGCCCAGAGCCACTTATCCAGCCGGACGGCGGCTTCGGTGGGTTTCTCTTTCATGGCTTCTCCTTCACCGGATCCCGGGGATCAGGCGACGATAATCATTCAATGCCGGGTGACGCTGATACTGTTTTTCCGCAATGCCGGAGTCAGGATTGGTGACGCCCAGGCAGTAGCGAATACCGAATAACGCGGCGGCATCGAGGATTGGCTCGCTGTCGTCAATGAATAGCGTCTTATGCGCATCCAGTGTGGTTTCTTCGGCTACAGCCTGCCACAAACGCTGATCTTCTTTCGGATAACCAAATGTGTGGGTGGAAAGTAATAAATCAAGGTGTGACGCCAGACCGGTATGTTCCAGCTTCACCGCCAGGTTATGCGGATGCGCGTTGGTCAGCAATATGCGGCGCTTGCCGCTGGCTTTCAGAGCATCAAGGAACGGCACGGTGTCTTCTCGCATCACGGCGTGCGGACCTTGCGCGGTTGTCATGGCGCAGATATCCAGCCCCAGGCGCTCGCTCCAGAAGTCCAGACAGTACCAGTTTAGCGTATGCTGCACGGCGTGATATTCCTGGCTGATACGTTCCCGAGCTTCCTGCGGGCTGATGCCGTTTTGCGCGCCGTAGGTTTCCGGGACCAGCTGCTGCCAGAAATAATTGTCGAATGCGAGATCGAGAAGCGTACCGTCCATATCCAGCAGAACGGTGTCGACCTCATTCCAGTCGATGTCAAAATGCATGTTGCGTCTCCAGCCGGAAGAATGCGCGACAGGTTATCACACCGGTCGCGCGAGCGGGAGCAGGACGGTTTAGCTGTCTGTGGGATCCTGGTGCAGCAGGTCAGGCGAGGTCAGCAGCACGGGGTTAAGGCTGCTTTCGTAATATTTATGAATTTCCGCCATGCGCATGCCGTGACGATGGTAGCGGCGAATGGCCTGAACCCCGTTCCAGACAAAGCACCCCAGCATCGCCAGCATCAGCAGCGTAATGCTGACGTAGCGCCACAGGCCAGAGCTGTCAGGCATACGGTGCAGATTGATGTGTTTGGTGCCATTGGCGTCGGTGTAGAGATTGGTGACAATCCCTTCGGCGTTGAACGGCGTGTGCATCAGCATACCGGCGAGGCGCTGGAATTCAGTCCACTGTTCGTGTGCCGGGTAGTCGTACAGGCTGACCGAAGGCCATGGCTGCGACACCAGATCGCTGCCTTCGTCGCTGGTAATCAGGAAACCACCAGGCGCCGGGCTGTTTAAGGCCTGCGCCGCGCGCGAGGTTTCACGCATCACAAACGGTGCGGTTGAAGTTGTAACCAGATTATCCAGTGATTCCGCGCTGACCGGGCGCAATAGCACGTTTATACCATCCAGTTTTCCGGCGCTGGCCCGCTTAGTCAGGGTTTCCCAGTCGCGGGTGTTACCGAGGTTGACCAGTGCATTCTTCAGACGCGCACAGTCGTCTTCAGCAGAGCACAAATCTTGTGTTTTCAGCACGATATCGGCGAAGTCATCTAATAACACCATCCCGGATTTTTGAATGGCTGAGCGCAGCGCCGGACTGACGCGAGAACTGTCATCCGGGCTGGGATGTAGCTGGCGATTCACCGCCTGTATCAGCGCTGTGGCTTTAGTGACGATATCGGATTCCGGCAGCGGAAGCGGCGGGGCGTCATTCCAGATAATTTGCGAGCAGTCAAAAGGCATAAACGGCGAGTTATCCTGCGCGGTCCATGTTCCCTGCGAATGGATATTGCACATGCCGGTGCCGGAAATATGCAGCGTATCGCCGACACGTACGCCAGCCAGATCGAGCTGGTTAACGGTGGTGGCCTCAATAGTTTGCGCACCTTTCAACCACGATATCGTAAACTTAAACGGCATCCCGAGCGGAACGCTCATCCACAGCATCACCACAATCAGCAGCGCGCCACCGGCAATAATGGCGCTGCGAAGCCAGTGCTGGAGCG
Source organism: Scandinavium tedordense (assembly GCF_024764965.1). Taxonomy (NCBI): domain Bacteria; kingdom Pseudomonadati; phylum Pseudomonadota; class Gammaproteobacteria; order Enterobacterales; family Enterobacteriaceae; genus Scandinavium; species Scandinavium tedordense. The sequence goes on from NZ_JALIGG010000055.1 coordinate 376,391, forward strand.
GGAAGTGCTTCACTTCATTATGCAGTGACAAAAAACGGCCCTGACGCACGACGTGACGGTCGAGGTAAATGTCGATATCGGTTTGCTGGCCGAGATCCTGCGCGATAAACGGCTGCCAATGGCGCGGATAAATCAGGTCGATAATGCCGAGCGAAATGTTGTTGATGTGTTCCTGGTCGTTTTCACCGAACAGGCCCCAGCGTTTCGGCGTGCCTCGCAGGCAGTGAATTTCGCGCAGCGCGGTTTTCGACGGCGGAGCAAACAGGCCCCACAGGCCAAATGCCAGCAGCAAAATCGCCCCCCCGGTGACCCACGGGACAAACACTTCCGGTACCATCAGGGCGCAGAAAAACAGCAGGAATGAGCCGACAATCAGCAGCGCTTCACGCAGGCCGTCCGGGCGACTCAGGGCATATTCTTCGTGGCTTTCCTGGCGAATATTCAGCAGTTCAATCTGCTCGCTTTCTTCCCCGCGAATGGATGCCTGGGTCGAGGGTACTTGCTCCAGCGCGTAGCCTCGCGCTTCCTGCTTATGGTCGCGCAGCGTATGGCCGTTGAGGGAAATGACCAGCGGCAGGGAATCAGTGTGGATCAGTTCAACTTCGTTCTCGTCATTGATGTACTGCTCCCAAAAAGGCGGCAGATGGATTTCAATGGAGTCGAGGAAGTAGCGCCACTTGTTCGGATCTTCCGTGGTGATACCGTAGCGGGTGATCGACTGAGTGACGATATAGACGGTGTTGCTCTGGGCATTAAGCGTCAGCAAGGACGGTGCCACTGTGGCACCGGATGCAGGAACTTCCAGCGTGCGGCTCAGGCCTTCGACATAACTTTCGACGGCACTGTGTTCTTCGCTGGACATCTTACGCGTAGTTGCGCCAATAAACGCATGCAGCCGGGGAATACGCCGGTGCTGTGAGCGCTGTCGATAGAACCACCCTGCAAGCAATGCGCAGGCCAGCATAGCAGCGAAAAGAATCAAAAAGGTGCCCATGCTTTTCCCATCATACTTATTCTTACAGGTTTCGTCGGTTGCCCATTAACACAGAACGTGAGCCCGTAGTTAGCTATCGGCACGTATCACCCAGAACTTGAACGATTTATTACGTTCTGACGCAACTTTTGAGCATATCAGAGGTCAACGCAAGCGAATATCAGCAAATTCTCAAACTCATTGCAAGGTCTTGACTTTTTGTTTAAAAAAGTGACTCATGCTGAAAGTTACACAAATGTAAATATGTGAAGTCGGGAATTGCCTAAACTGTGCGGCATGTCGCACAATTACCCTGTCATCACAGCAAACACAGGTCACCATGGATAAACCCTTAACAAAACCCACCATCCATAAAATCGAAACGGTAGCGCGTTCTCGACTGTTTAGTGTGGAGAGCGTGGACCTGGAATTCAGCAACGGCGAGCGCCGCGTGTATGAACGGATGCGTCCTTCCACGCGTGAAGCGGTGATGATAGTCCCCATTGTTGACGACCATCTTATTCTGATCCGCGAATACGCCGTGGGAACGGAATCGTATGAGCTCGGGTTTTCGAAAGGCCTCATCGATGCGGGTGAAAGTGTGTTTGAAGCCGCCAATCGCGAGCTGAAAGAGGAAGTGGGATTCGGTGCCAATAACCTGACGTTTCTGAAGAAACTCGGGATGGCACCGTCGTACTTCTCCAGCAAAATGAATATCGTAGTCGCGGAAGATCTTTATCCGGAATCATTGCCGGGTGATGAACCTGAACCGCTGCCGCAGGTGCGCTGGCCACTGGCTCAAATGCTGGCGTTGCTGGAAGACCCCGATTTTAACGAAGCCCGTAACGTGAGCGCGCTGTTCCTGGTGCGTGAATGGCTGAAAGCGCAGGGCCGTTTGAGCGAGTAGGCCCGGTAAGCGTAGCGCCTTCAGGCAAAAAGTCTCAGGCGCTTTATTGAAATCAGCAAAAAGGCGCCAGAGGCGCCTTTTTTGTCAGAACAGTTCGTGAGTTTCGCCGTTATCCATTAGCGTGGTGCCCACTTCGCGCACCGCCTGTTGGGTCGGTTGCGTGCCCTCTATAAAGAACTCTTCGCGACTGCTGCCCCCGCTTGCCAGCTGCCCGGTGCTACGGTCGATATTGACTGTCACCACGCCCGATGGCGGCGTAAATGGCTGCTCAGGCACGCCTTCCAGCGCCGCTTTCATGTACAGGTCCCAGGCTGGCTGGGCGCTCTTCGCGCCGCCTTCGTAACCGGAAATCTGATCTTTAATCGCGCCGGAAGCGGTAGTGCGGCCAAGGTCACGGCGATGATCGTCAAAGCCAATCCACACCGATGTCACCACCCCCGGACCGTAACCTGAGAACCACGCATCTTTCGAGCTGTTGGTGGTCCCGGTTTTACCGCCGATATCATGGCGCTTCAGGTCACGACCGGCACGCCAGCCTGTACCCTGCCAGCCTGGTTCGCCAAATATATTGGTATTTAGCGCGCTCTTAATCAGGAAGGAGAGTGGCGTGCTGATCACGTGCGGAGCATATTCCTGGCCACCACTGCGGGCAACCAGCGCCTGGTTCGCTTGTTCAAGGCTAGGCATCGGTACCGTAGAGTTTTTCGGTTCGAGGGACGTGGCCACGTCTTCAACGTCTTTATTTTCCAGCACGTTAGACTTCGGCGTATCACCGTAAATCACCGGAATATCGCAATCGGCACAGGAAATCTTCGGTTTGGCTTCGAAAAGCGTCCCGGCCGCGTCGTTTTCAATTTTACTGATGAAGTACGGGTCAATCAGGAAGCCGCCGTTGGCCATCACCGAGTAACCGCGCGCCACCTGAAGCGGCGTAAAGGAGGCGGAGCCGAGCGCTAACGATTCTGTCCGCACAATGTTATTGGCCGGGAAACCAAAGCGCTGCAGGTATTCTGCGGCGTAGTCCACGCCCATCGCACGCATCGCGCGTACCATCACCACGTTTTTCGACTGGCCGAGACCCTGGCGCAGACGAATCGGACCGGCGTACTGCGGCGGTGAGTTTTTTGGACTCCAGTCGGAACCTGCCCCAGCATCCCAACGGGAAATTGGCACGTCGTTCAGGATGCTCGCCAGTGTCAGACCTTTGTCCATCGCCGCGGTATAAAGGAACGGTTTGATGTTAGAACCGACCTGACGCAGCGCCTGGGTGGCACGGTTGAATTTGCTCTGGTTGAAATCAAAGCCGCCAACCAGCGCAATAATGGCGCCGTTTTGCGGATTGATGGACACCAGCGCGGAGTTCACGTCCGGAACCTGCGCCAGCCACCAACTTTCATTCACCTGGCGAACCCAAATTTGCTGGCCGGTCTGGACAACGTCGGTGACTTTTCGCGGCGTAGAACCCTGCTGGGTGTCGGAGCGGTACGGACGCGCCCAGCGCATTCCGTCCATGTTCAGCTGAACCGATGTGCCGTCGGCGGTCATCGCCATGGCTTGCTGAGGATCTGCCGATGTGACCACTGCAGGCTCAAGTGGTCCGTAGGTTGGCAAGCTCTTCAGCGTATCGGTAATTTTCTCGCTGTCCCACGGTGTTTCGCCTACTTTCCACAGCACGTTGGCCGGGCCGCGATAGCCGTGACGCATATCGTAATCCATCACGTTGGTGCGCAATGCATTTTGCGCCGCCAGCTGATCTTTACGACCGATAGTGGTGTAAACGCGATAACCGTCTTCGTAGGCCTGATCGCCGTAACGGCTGACCATTTCCTGGCGCACCATTTCTGTCAGATACGGCGCGGAGAAAGCAATTTCAGGCGCATGGTAGCGGGCATCAATCGGTTCGCGGACGGCTGAATCGAACTGCGCTTGGGTGATGTAGTTTTCACTCAGCATACGCGACAGCACCACGTTACGGCGGGCGGTCGCTCTGTTCATCGAATACAGCGGGTTAAAGGTTGACGGCGCCTTCGGCAGGCCAGCAATTACCGCCATTTCGCTCAGCGTCAGCTGATCAATCGACTTGCCAAAATAGACCTGTGCGGCAGCACCGACGCCGTAAGCGCGATAGCCGAGGTAAATCTTGTTCAGGTACAGCTCGAGAATTTCATCTTTGCTGAGTAGCTGCTCAATGCGGATCGCCAGGAACGCTTCTTTAATTTTACGCGTCAGCGTTTTTTCCGGGCTGAGGAAGAAGTTACGCGCCAGCTGCTGAGTAATGGTACTCGCACCCTGAGAGGCGTGGCCGGAGAACAGCGCCACGCTTGCCGCACGGAAAATCCCCACAGGGTCAATCCCGTGATGCTCGTAGAAACGGCTGTCTTCTGTCGCAATAAAGGCTTTCGTCAGCTCTGGCGGCATTTGGCTCAGGGTGACCGGAATACGACGTTTTTCACCGTACTGGGCAATAAGCTCGCCATCGGCGCTAAAGACTTGCATTGGGATCTGCAGGCGCACATCCCTGAGCGTGGCTACGTCGGGTAGCTGGGGCTCAATAAATTTGTAGAGGCCATATATCGAGCCTGCTCCCAGCAGAATGCAACAGACTGCAAGGATGAATAAATACTTTACGAACTTCACCGGAGATTTCCCATTTAGAGGTAATTGGGCAGTTTATAAACAAACGCGCGGTAGTATAAAGGCAAGCCTGAAGCATTGATATACCCGTCATATTTCAAACTGTATGGGCGTTGGCTGCATTCGTTCACCCCAGCGACTTACTCAAGTAAGTTCCTGGGGACTCATTTACTTGCCGCCTTCCTACAGTTCGAACTATTTAGGGAATCGCTCGAATGGGTTGATGGATAAGGAGATCGGAAGAATGGCTTACAGGCAATGGCAGGCTGGATTGCACTTTCAGCAGGATAGTATCGTCTGCGTCGCGCTACAGAAAACACGTTTAGGGCGAGCATTACGTCGCTGGTGGCAACTGCCGCTGGAGGATGAAAATTGCGATAAAAGTAAGGCGGCGGCGCTGCGCCGAATTCAGCGTGAAATGCCGCGCTTTCATCGTGTTGCGGTCGCACTTCCCGTCTCAGATACGTTACAAATTCAGCTGCCACCTCCACAGATGACGCTGCGTGAAAGCGAGCTTGCGCAGTGGGTAGCCAGCACGGTGGCAAAACAGCTCGAGATGCCGGCCGAAAGTCTCATCTTCGACTACCAAAACGCTGACACGAATAGTTACAGCGTGACCGCCGCCAGAAAGCACGATATTGAACAGTTGCAGCAGCGCTTGCGCGTGGCGGGCCTGAATCTCTGCTCGGTCACTCCGGATGCCAGCGCTTTACAACACTTTCTGCCGTGGATGGACAGCGACATCCCGGGGATCTGCTGGCGCGACAAAGACCAGTGGCTGTGGGCAACGCGCACCGCCTGGGGCAGCAACGCAGAACTGCCCGACGGATTGATGCATTGCACGACGCAGCCCGCTGGCGGGCAATGTTTTAATCCGTGGTTTTCCTTAAGCCAGCTCCAGCCTCCGCTGCCGGAATGCGGTGACGCGTTCGCTATTGCCCTCGCGCTCGCGCTGGGAGTGAACTGAGATGCGCCGACAGGTGAACTTACTGTGCTGGCGCGAACAGCGCCGACGTGCGTGTTTGCGGTTATGGGGCGCGATGTTTATCGGTATTTTTTTGATAACACTGGCGCTGATTATCGCCGGTCGAGTCCGGCAGTCGCAGCAGTATACCTGGCTGGCTTTGCGACAGGAGAGCGACCAGGCAGTGCGCCAGATGCTGACTCAACAGGAGCGGCGGCTTCATGTGGAGCAAGCGCGTGCGCAGGTCGTCAAACGGCGTGAGCGGCAGCGGATGTTGACGCTTCGCTGGCAAACAACGCTGTTGACACTGGCGGAAAAAATGCCCGCACAGGCGTGGCTCACCGCGCTGGAGTGGCAGGACGATGCATTGCGCTTCGCGGGTCTGGCAAACCGCTTCCCTACATTGGCTCAGATTGATCTCGTGGCACGAAGTCTGCCGGGCTTTGGCACAGTCACACCGGGCGCAACGCGTCGCGATGAAAGAGGGCGCTGGCAGTTTAGCTATCAACTGCAGACGGAGGCCATTGATGTTGAGATTCGCTGACCGCTGGTGTGATTTTTCACCGCGGGTGCGGCTCGGAATCTGGTTAATGATGCTGGGCGGGCTGGCGGTTGCCGGGCGTTTTTGCAGCCCTGAACCGTTAATTGAGCCAGACCTGTCTCCCCTCAACGCGCAGTGGCAGAAAATTATGCCGCTGCTGCCTGTCGCTCCTCGCGAATCGCCCGCGCTGACGAAACCTTTTTCGGCACTCGATATGGATAGTCCTGGCAGCCGTGTTGTTAGTTGGCAACCGGCAGGCAGCGGGGGAGAACTCACGCTGGAGGCGAACTGGGCGGGCATTCCGCCTCTTTTTAATCAATTGGCTGAGCGGGGTCGCGCCGTTCGGGAGTTTAGTATCCAGCCGGAACAGCAGCATTTGCGGCTGACGCTGCTGATTGAGGCTAATGGTGATGACTGACTGGCGGGTGCTATTCATGCTTTCGCTGCCGTACCTGCTCGGCATGCGTGACCCGTTCCAGCAGGTAGAAGATCCATGTGCCACATCTGAGCAGACGCGCTGGCATTACCACGGCTCGGTAAGCAACGGCACGCTGCGAACGGGTATCGTGCAGGTACCCGGCGGCAAATGGCGACGCCTGAATCAAGGGCAGCGTTTGGAAAATGGCTGGACGGTCGCAGACGTTCAGCCTGGCTACATGGACATCACTACCGGCATGGATTGCGAACCTTCGCAGTGGCGCTGGATGAAAGAGGGAACGAAACATGATTCGAAGGATGCTTCTGGGCTTATTGCTGATGATCTTCGCGGTATCGGGCAAGGAAAAGGCGGTCTCCCTGACGGTGGATGAGGTGCCCGTTGCGCAGGTCTTACAGGCCATTGCCGGGTTGGGCGAGCGGAATATCGTTATCGCTCCCGATGTCAGCGGGCAAATTTCGCTCCAGTTCAATAATCTGTCGTGGATGCAGGCTCTGCAGACGGTGGTGCGCAGTGCGGGTCTGACGCTGGAAAGGCAGGGCAGCGTGCTGTTCGTGCATACCAAAGCATGGTTGGCCGAAAAGCAGGCCCAACGCGAAGCTGAGACCCAGCGGCGATTATCGACAGTACCGTTGAAAGGCCAAAGCGTATCTCTGCAATATGCGGATGCCGCAGAGCTTGCCAAAGCCGGGGAGAAACTACTGAGCAGTCGCGGGGCAATGACGGTCGATAAGCGTTCAAATCGCCTGCTTATTCGCGATGACACCCAGCACATTACCGAGTTGCTCGCCTGGGTTAACGAGATGGATTTGCCGATTGGCCAGATTGAATTAACTGCTCATATCGTAACAATTAATGAGAAGAGCCTGCGCGAACTGGGCGTGAAATGGAGTCTGGCCGATGCCGACGGCAGCGTAGGCCTGGGCAAGATAACTACTTTGGGCAGTGACCTTTCGGTGGCAAATGCGACCACCCATGCCGGGTTTAACATTGGCAAAATCAGCGGAAGGCTGCTGGAACTGGAGCTCTCAGCGCTGGAACAAAAACAGCAGCTGGAGATTATCGCCAGCCCGCATCTGCTGGCGTCGCACTTGCAACCGGCAAGTATCAAACAGGGTACGGAAATCCCGTATCAGGTCTCCAGCGGAGAAAGCGGTGCGACGTCGGTGGAATTTAAAGAAGCAGTTCTCGGCATGGAAGTGACGCCAACGGTGCTGCAAAATAACCGCGTGCGGCTCAAACTGAAAATCACCGAAGACATGCCTGGGCAAGTTTTACAGCAAGCGGAAGGGGAAGTTCTGGCGATAGATAAGCAGGAGATCGAGACGCAAGTTGAGGTGAAAAGTGGCGAAACGCTGGCGCTAGGTGGGATTTTTTCGCAAAAAAATAAGTCAGCGCGAGACAGTATACCGGTGCTGGGCGACATCCCCTGGCTGGGTCAGTTGTTCCGTCATGATGGAAAAGACAGCGAACGACGAGAGCTGGTTGTGTTCATCACACCGCGTATTATTTCTGTGCAATAAAGGATTTACTGACATTCTTTTCGTACTGAACACGTTTCAGGTGTTTGACGTGAGACCGGATTTAGCATACAAGGAGTACCGATTTGAGAGTCGGTGCCCTGCAAAATCTGGTAATTATTAGAGTTGCCAAACCTGCCGGTATATTGAGATAATTTTCGGTCTGACTCTCGCACTATCGCATATGAGGTTTCAGTTCATGCCTGGCGTCGCCGTTGTGGTTCGCGTCGCGGGTTTATTATTAACGAAATAGTCTTAGTAGTACCGAAAAAATGGCAGAGAAACGCAATATCTTTCTGGTTGGGCCTATGGGTGCCGGCAAAAGCACTATTGGGCGCCAGTTAGCTCAACAGCTCAATATGGAATTTTACGATTCTGATCAAGAGATTGAGAAACGCACTGGCGCTGACGTGGGCTGGGTCTTTGATGTCGAAGGCGAAGACGGTTTCCGTGACCGCGAAGAAAAAATCATCAACGAATTGACGGAAAAGCAGGGAATTGTGCTGGCAACTGGCGGCGGCTCTGTGAAATCCCGTGAAACGCGCAATCGTCTCTCCGCTCGCGGCGTTGTGGTGTACCTCGAAACCACAATTGAGAAGCAATTGGCGCGTACGCAACGTGATAAAAAGCGTCCGCTGCTGCAGGTTGAAACGCCACCGCGTGAAGTCCTGGAAGCGTTAGCAGGCGAGCGTAATCCTTTATACGAAGAAATTGCCGATGTCACTATCCGCACTGACGATCAGAGCGCGAAAGTGGTGGCAAACCAGATTATTAATATGCTGGAAAGTAACTGATTCTGGTCAACGCTATACGAAATCGTTCAAGCTGCATCATGGCGGCAACGGCGTGAACTCTTGCTGACATCTGTCAGCAATCGGGGAGCGAAAGTAACCGACCAGCGAGCAGCCTGAAGGATTACGTGTAGATAGCCAGTAAATGCTAGTAACCAAGGTGGACGTCGCGTTATGGAGAGGATCACAGTAACTCTCGGGGAACGTAGTTACCCGATTACCATCGCGGCTGGTTTGTTTAACGATCCAGCTTCTTTCCTGCCACTGAAGTCGGGCGATCAGGCAATGCTGGTCACCAACGAAACTTTGGCACCTGTCTATCTGGACAAGGTACGTTCAGTGCTTGAACAGGCTGGCGTGAAAGTTGACAACGTTATCATTCCTGACGGCGAGAAGTACAAGACGCTGGCAGTGATGGAAACGGTTTTCACCGCGTTACTGCAAAAACCTCATGGTCGTGATACCACACTGATTGCCCTCGGTGGCGGTGTGGTAGGCGATCTCACCGGATTTGCGGCCGCAAGCTATCAGCGCGGCGTGCGTTTTATCCAAGTGCCGACCACGTTATTGTCACAGGTCGATTCCTCTGTTGGCGGAAAAACTGCCGTTAACCATCCCCTCGGTAAAAACATGATTGGCGCCTTCTGGCAGCCGATGAATGTCGTTATCGATCTTGATTGCCTGAAAACGCTCCCTGAGCGCGAACTTTCCTCCGGCCTGGCCGAGGTTATTAAGTACGGCATCATTCTGGATGCAGAATTCTTCTCCTGGCTCGAAAACAACATCGATGCAGTGATGGCCCTTGATGAAAAAGCAATGGCCTACTGTATTCGTCGCTGTTGTGAGCTGAAAGCCGAAGTTGTTGCCGCAGACGAGCGCGAAACCGGCTTACGTGCTTTACTCAATCTGGGGCACACCTTTGGTCACGCTATCGAAGCCGAAATGGGTTACGGTAACTGGCTTCACGGTGAGGCGGTCGCGGCCGGAATGGTCATGGCGGCACACGCTTCGGAGCGCCTCGGTCAGTTCGAGGCAAAAGATACACAGCGGATTATTGCCCTGCTCGAACGGGCGAAGTTGCCGGTTTCCGGCCCGCGTGAAATGTCTCCCGACGCGTACTTGCCGCATATGATGCGGGATAAAAAAGTACTCGCCGGTGAGATGCGTTTGGTTTTGCCGCTTTCGATTGGCAAAAGTGAGGTGCGTGGCGGTGTTGCGCACGATGTAGTTCTTGGCGCCATTGCTGATTGTCAGCAGGCGTAACTAATAAGAAAGGTCATGCCGCAATAGCGGCGTTTAACTTCAGGTGATGTGCAAGTGTCGTTGGCATAAGCCTTTTAGTGGGGTGTTAAATGGATGAATTCAAACCAGAAGACGATCTGAAGCCCGATCCCAGCGATCGTCGTGCTGGTCGTTCCCGTCAATCTTCCGATCGTGAAAACGATCAGCAGATTAACTTCGATGAGGTCGATCTCGACGCCGACGAACGCCGCCCGGCGCGTACCCGTAAGGTACGTGAAGAGCGCGAGGAACAAGATGAAGAAGCGTATTACGACGAGTCTGAAGAAGACCTCGAAGCGGAAGAGCCTGTAGAGCAACGCCCGCGTAAACGCAAAAAAAAGCCAGCCAGTAAACCGGCTTCCCGACAGTACATCATGATGGGTGTGGGTATTCTGGTTCTGCTGCTACTGATTGTTGGGATTGGCTCTGCGCTGAAAGCGCCGTCATCTTCCAGTGAGCAGGCTTCTACTGATGCGAAGAGCATCGATCTGGCCGCGAACAACGGAGCACCAGCCGATCAGGCTAATGGCGCCCAGCCTGCCCCTGGCACTGCGCCAGTGGATCCGAATGCCGCGAATTCTCAGCAGGACGTTTCCCTGCCGCCAATCTCTTCTACCCCAACTCAGGGTCAGAATACTGCTGCGCCGCAAGGACAACAGCGTGTCGAAGTGCAGGGTGACCTGAACAACGCGCTGACTCAACAGCAGGGTCAGATTGACGGTGCCGTTGCAAACTCCACGCTGCCGACAGAACCTGCAACTGTTGCACCAGTGCGTAATGGTAGTGCTTCACGTCAGCCAACCAACACCGCAGAAAGTGCACCTGCTGCTACGACCCGCCCAGAGCGTAAACACGCTGTGATAGAGCCGAAGCCGCAGAGCAAACCACAGGCGACAGCGAAAGCCGTAGAACCTAAGCCGGTTACGCAGCCTAAGCACACTGAAACTGCGGCGACCAGCACGCCAGCCAAATCTACCGCACCAGCGGCAGAGCCAGCGAAGCCTGCTGCAACCAGCACCGCAAAACCGGCAGCAACGACTGCAGCGCCAGCCGCAGCAGCGACTGCAACGGCAGCGACGGCGACCGCAGCGGGTAAAGAAACCGGTGATGTTGGCTCGCTCAAAACCGCTCCGGGTTCGCAGTACACTCTGCAGCTCAGCAGCTCGTCAAACTATGACAACCTGAACAACTGGGCGAAGAAAGAGAATATCCAGAAGTACGTGGTCTACCAGACTACCCGTAACGGTCAGCCTTGGTATGTACTGGTCAGTGGTAAGTATGCGACAAAAGACGATGCGAAACGTGCCGTTGCTGCGCTGCCTGCCAATGTCCAGGCGAAAAACCCATGGGCGAAACCATTGCATCAGGTTCAGTCTGACCTGAAACAATAGCAGTACATGACACAGCGCCTTCAGTCTGCATTTGCGGGCTGAAGGCGAATGTGTTTTTAAGCGCAGGATGCTGCAGGAGCTTTTCTCCTCAGCCGGAGAAAGTGTAAGTAGCCAGACAGCATGAAAAAAAATCGCGCTTTTTTGAAATGGGCAGGGGGAAAATATCCTCTGCTGAATGATATTGAAAAACATCTGCCACAAGGCGAATGTTTGATCGAGCCCTTCGTCGGGGCCGGTTCCGTATTCCTGAACACCCGTTATTCCCGCTATATCCTTGCTGATATCAACAGCGATCTGATTGATCTCTATAACATTGTCAAAACGCGGACCGCTGAGTACATTGTTGCCGCGCAGGCGATGTTTGTCCCAGCCAATAACAATTCTGAAATCTATTACCAGCTGCGGACTGAGTTCAATCAATGCCGGGAGCCGCTGCGTCGTGCGGTGCTGTTTTTGTATTTGAACCGTCATGGCTACAACGGCCTATGCCGCTATAACATGAAGGGCGAGTTCAACGTGCCGTTTGGGCGTTATAAAAAGCCGTACTTCCCGGAAACCGAGTTAAACCATTTTGCGCACAAGGCGCAGAACGCAGAATTCTATTGCATGTCCTACGAGGATTGCATGGCGATGGCGAACCAAGGCTCCGTGGTGTACTGCGATCCGCCATACGCACCGCTATCCGCGACCGCCAATTTTACCGCCTACCACACCAACAGCTTTAGCCCGGCGCAGCAAGCGCACCTGGCAGAAATGGCGGAAAAACTGGTCAGCAACCAAATACCGGTGTTAATTTCGAACCATGACACGCCCGATACGCGTGAGTGGTACAAAGCAGCAAAACAATTTCAGGTTAAAGTCCGGCGCAGCATCAGCAGCAACGGTGGCACGCGCAAAAAGGTGGATGAACTGCTGGCGCTGTATCGCCCGGCAAAACCATAATCGTTTTCAAGGAGATAGGGATGAAACAGTATTTGATTGCCCCTTCGATTCTGTCGGCTGACTTTGCCCGTTTGGGCGAAGATACCGCGAAGGCTCTGGCGGCAGGTGGCGATGTTGTTCACTTCGACGTGATGGACAACCATTACGTACCCAATCTGACGATGGGCCCGATGGTGCTCAAAGCCCTGCGCAAATACGGCATCACTGCTCCGATTGACGTGCACCTGATGGTCAAACCCGTCGACCGCATCATTCCTGATTTCGCTGCTGCAGGTGCCAGTATTATCACTTTCCATCCAGAAGCTTCTGAACACGTCGATCGTTCTTTGCAGCTGATTAAAGAGCACGGCTGCAAAGCGGGCCTGGTGCTCAACCCGGCGACGCCGCTGAGCTACCTCGACCACGTGATGGACAAGCTCGATGTTATCCTTCTGATGTCCGTTAACCCGGGTTTCGGCGGTCAGTCCTTTATTCCGCACACGCTTGAGAAGCTGCGTGAAGTACGTCGTCGGATTGACGTCTCCGGCTTCGACATTCGCCTGGAAGTCGACGGTGGCGTGAAAGCCAATAACATTGGTGAGATTGCTGCGGCAGGTGCCGATATGTTTGTCGCCGGTTCGGCTATTTTCGACCAGCCGGACTACAAAAAAGTAATTGATGAAATGCGCAGTGAACTGGCAAAGGTAAGTCATGAGTAAATTAGAAACCATTCAGGGCGTCGCGTTTGATCTCGACGGCACGTTAGTGGATAGCGCGCCAGGCTTAACGGCAGCGGTAGACAACGCGCTGTATGCGCTGGAATTACCGACTGCTGGCGAAGAGCGCGTGATAACCTGGATTGGTAATGGCGCCGATGTGCTGATGGAACGTGCGCTGACCTGGGCGCGCCAGGAGCGTGCCAGCCTGCGTAAAACGCAGGGCAAACCGTCGGTTGACCACAGCGATATTCCGCAAGAAGAGCAGCTACGCGTGCTGCGCAAACTCTTCGATCGTTACTACGCAGAATTCGCCGAAGAGGGCAGCTATCTGTTCCCGGCGGTGGCGGAAACGTTAAGCGCGCTGCATGGCAAAGGTCTCCCGCTGGGGCTGGTGACCAACAAGCCTTCGCCGTTCGTCGCACCGATCCTTGAGGCGTTAGATATCGCCAAATATTTCTCCGTCGTGATCGGTGGGGATGACGTGGAAAACAAAAAACCGCACCCCGATCCGCTGCTGCTGGTGGCGAAGAAACTGGGTGTGGCCCCGGAAGCGCTGCTGTTTGTTGGTGATTCCCGCAATGATATTCTCGCAGCTCAAGCCGCTGGTTGCTGTTCCATTGGCCTGACCTATGGCTACAACTATGGCGAAGCCATTGCCGACAGCAATCCCGATTTTGTTTTTGACAGCTTTAACGATTTGTTGCCCGCGCTCGGGCTCCCGCACAGTGAAATTCAGGAAGTGAAAAATGACTAAGCCCATCGTATTTAGTGGCGCACAGCCCTCAGGTGAACTGACCATTGGCAACTATATGGGTGCGCTGCGTCAGTGGGTGAACATGCAGGACGATTATCATTGCATCTACTGCATTGTTGACCTGCACGCCATTACTGCCCGCCAGGACCCTGAGAAACTGCGTAAAGCCACCCTCGACACCCTGGCGCTTTACCTCGCTTGTGGTATCGATCCCGAGAAAAGCACCATCTTCGTGCAGTCTCACGTGCCAGAACATGCCCAGCTCGGTTGGGCGTTGAACTGCTACACCTATTTTGGCGAACTGAGCCGCATGACCCAGTTTAAAGACAAGTCAGCGCGCTACGCTGAGAACATCAATGCCGGCCTGTTCGATTATCCGGTGTTGATGGCGGCAGACATTCTGCTGTATCAGACTAATCAGGTACCGGTGGGTGAGGACCAGAAACAGCATCTGGAACTGAGCCGCGATATTGCCCAGCGCTTTAACGCGATTTACGGTGATGTGTTCAAAGTGCCTGAGCCGTTCATTCCGAAATCCGGTGCGCGTGTAATGTCGCTACTTGAGCCGACCAAGAAGATGTCCAAGTCTGACGATAACCGCAACAACGTTATCGGCCTGCTGGAAGATCCGAAATCGGTTGTGAAGAAAATCAAACGTGCGATGACCGACTCCGAAGAGCCGCCGGTCATCCGCTATGACGTGCAGAACAAAGCGGGCGTTTCCAACCTGCTGGATATCCTCTCCGGCGTGACAGGTCAAAGCGTCCAGGAGCTGGAACAGCACTTCGAAGGCAAAATGTATGGTCACCTGAAAGGCGAAGTCGCCGAGGCGGTGTCTGGTATGTTGACCGACCTGCAGGAGCGTTATAACCGCTTCCGTAACGACGATGAGCTGTTGCAGAAGATTATGCGCGAAGGTGCGCAGAAGGCGAGCGCTCAGGCGGCTGAAACATTAAAAGCGGTGTATGAAGCCATTGGATTTGTTGCCAGGCCGTAAGCGTATTAGAAAATAAATAAAAACCGGGATAAATGTTCCCGGTTTTTATTTTACAGACAGTATTTACGATTAATATTCCGCCGGGCCACAGCCGCCAATAATGCGTGAAATAGAAATGGCAGGATGCAGAAGATAATCATATCCACAGCTTTTATTTTTGTTTTCAACGTGCCCGGAACAGGCGGTCAGTGTGCCGACTACAGCCAGTAAGGCTACAATTTTTATCATTCTTTTCATGAATTAATCCCTTAACTATACAGAGTGAGTTGCAGCGTGATGATGCTTAAACGAGGCGCGTCTATTATCATCGGCAGCGAGTGAATTTAAGGAATTATGCGGGTGGCGACAACGATTATTGTTATTTTGATGGGTCTGTATCTGGACATAATATTACTGTGAATATCATGGGCGGGAAGTATCATTTTAATAAAGGTATTCAGGATGCCGAATAATTTTTTTGTGTTTAAAATATTCGGCATCCGGCAGGCTATTTAATGATTTGAGTACCAGTTTAATTTTTCACGCAGTTCCACAACCCGGCCGACGATGATCAGCGCCGGGCTCGCGACCTGCTGTGCCAGCGCGCTTAACTGCGCCAGGTCACCGCTGACCACTCGCTGGTTTACGGCGGTACCGTTTTCTACCAGCGCGACAGGCATATTGAGCGGCATTCCGTGTTCAGTGAGTTTCGCTTGAATGGTCGCCGCCTGGTTTAGCCCCATATAAAACACCAGCGTTTGCTTCTCCGCCGCCAGATTATGCCAATCGAGTTCGCTTCCGGTTTTGAGATGGCCCGTTACCAGGCGCACGCTTTGAGCGTAATCACGATGGGTCAGCGGAATGCCCGCGTAGGCAGAGCAACCTGAGGCTGCAGTAATACCGGGAACCACAGAGAACGGGATCCCGGCGTTGCACAGGGTTTCTAGCTCTTCGCCACCTCGACCAAAAATAAACGGGTCGCCACCTTTCAGCCGCACCACGCGTTTGCCCTTTTGCGCTTCACGCAGCAAAATTTGATTAATTTCTTCCTGCGGCACGCAGTGAAATCCCGCGCGTTTGCCGACGAAAACGCGATCGGCATCGCGGCGCACCAGATTCATGATGTCGTCCGATACCAGGCGGTCATAGACCACGATGTCAGCCTGCTGAATCTGTTGCAGGCCTTTCAGCGTCAGCAGCCCGGCATCACCCGGCCCGGCACCGACCAGTACCACTTCACCGCGATTATCCAGCGGCTCACTGAGCAGGCGTTCGGTGGTTTCTGCGACCGCTTTTTCATCCTGATTCGCCAGTGACTGCGCCAGACGGTCGTTTACAAACAGCTTTTCCCAGAAGCGGCGACGCTCGCCGATACTGGCAAACTGCTTTTTCACCCGCCCGCGAAGCTGGCCCGCAAACCGGGCAACCTGGCCGAGATGTTGCGGTAGCAGAGATTCCAGCTTTTCACGCAGCAGGCGCGCCAGCACTGGTGACGTTCCTCCGGAAGAGACGGCGACCATCAGCGGTGAGCGATCGATTATCGAGGGCATGATAAAGCTGGCCTGTTTCGGTGCATCGACCACGTTACAGAAAATACGGCGTTGCTCTGCTTCTGTACTGACGCGCGCATTAACCGCGTCGTCATCGGTGGCGGCAATCGCCAGCCAACTGGTGTCGAGCAGCGTTGAATCAAATTCACCTTCTACCAGCGTCAGCATGCCGGCTTCGGCCCACACGTGGAACTGTGGTTCGAAGTCGAGGGCGTTAACGGTCAGGCGTGCGCCCGCATCGAGCAGCAGGCGGGCTTTACGCTCGGCTACGTCGCCGCCGCCGACTAACAGACAGTCACGGCCACGCAACTGGCAGAAAATGGGTAAGTGATCCATGGGCGTCTCGCAGAGTACAGGGGAAACAAATCCGGCGGCAGAACGCCGCCGGAAGGGTCATCAGGCTTTCAATTGTACCTGACCGTCTTTCACACGCACCTCAAAATGTGCAATGGAGTGACTTTCATCTTCCATGCACAGACCGTCACTGAGACGAAAGCGCTGTTTTTTCAGTGGGCTGGCGACCCACAGCTCACCGTTGTGCTCCGCAATAAGACCGCGAGACAGGACGCTTGAACCGAAAAACGGGTCGATGTTGCTGATAGCGAACACCTGCTGGTCATGATGCGGACGGAAAATTGCGACCTGCTCCTGGCCTAATAAGGCGCAAACGCCGGTGGCAGGCAGGATGGCGTCGATGTTGCAGATATTTACCCACTGGCTCATACATTTTCCTCCACCAGAGTTACCGGGATGCGCTCGTACGGTGTGGCCGGACGATGCTGTTCACGTTCAGGGACAATCTGCACATTCGGATCGCGCTGCTTGCTGTTGACGAAGTGCTTGAATCGCCCTTGTGCTGCCGGGTCGTTTACGGTCTCGGTCCATTCGCAGGCGAACATTGCACGCAGGCGGCTCATCTCCTCTTCCAGATGAGCGTTCAGACCGAGTTTATCGTCGATGATCACCGCTTTCAGGTAGTCGATACCCCCTTCGAGGTTATCCAGCCATGGCGCGGTACGGGTCAGTTTGTCTGCGGTGCGGATGTAGAACATCATGAAACGGTCGAGGTATTTCACCAGCGTTTCAGCATCGAGATCGGCCGCCAGCAGATCGGCGTGGCGTGGTTTCATCCCGCCGTTACCACAGACGTACAGGTTCCAGCCTTTTTCGGTGGCGATGATGCCGACGTCTTTACCCTGGGCTTCCGCACATTCACGGGTACAGCCGGAAACGCCAAATTTCATTTTGTGCGGGGTGCGGATGCCTTTGTAACGGTTTTCCAGCTGAACGCCGAAGCCAACGCTGTCGCCCACGCCATAGCGGCACCAGGTGCTGCCGACGCAAGTTTTCGCCATACGCAGCGCCTTCGCATAGGCGTGACCGGTTTCAAAGCCCGCATCAATCAGCTGACGCCAGATTTCCGGCAGGTCATCTTTCTGCGCACCGAAAAGGCCGATACGCTGGGAGCCGGTGATTTTAGTGTAGAGATTAAATTCCTGCGCGATACGACCGACCGCCATCAGCCCGTCCGGGGTGATTTCGCCGCCAGCAGAACGTGGGATCACCGAGTAGGTACCGTCTTTCTGGATGTTGGCGAGGAAGTTGTCGTTGGTGTCCTGCAACGGCGTGTGCTGCGGCTTGAGGATGTACTCATTCCAGCAGGAAGCCAGCAGGGAGCCGACGGTTGGCTTACACACTTCGCAGCCGTAGCCTTTACCGTATTTTTTCAGCAGTTCGTCGAAGGATTTAATGCCTTCCACGCGGATCAGGTGGTACAGCTCCTGACGGGAGAACGCGAAGTGTTCGCAGAGGTTGTTGTTCACCTCGATGCCTTGTTTCGCCAGTTCAGCGTTCAGGACTTGGGTCACCAGCGGAATACAGCCGCCGCAGCCGGTTCCGGCTTTGGTTTCTGCCTTCAGGGCGGCAACGGTGTGGCAGCCTTTATTGATGGCGCTGACCAGATCACCTTTGGTGACGTCGAAGCAGGAACAAATCTGTGCGCTGTCCGGAAGTTTGTCGACGCCGATTGCCGGTTTGCCGTTCGCCGAGTGGGCAGGCAGGATCAGCGCGTCCGGGTTTTCCGGCAGTTCGATGGCGTTCAGTACCAGCTGCAGCAGGTTGCCGAAGTCGCTGGTATCACCGACCAGTACCGCACCGAGCAAGGTTTTATTGTCAGGGCTGACGATCAGGCGTTTGTAGACTTCTTTGCTTTCGTCGAGATAAACATAGCTACGTGCGCCCGGCGTACGGCCGTGTGCGTCACCGATCCCGCCGACGTCTACGCCGAGCAGTTTCAGCTTGGCGCTGAGGTCCGCGCCTACAAAGACATTTTCTTTGCCCAGGATGTGATCGACGGTGACTTGAGCCATTTTGTAGCCCGGTGCAACCAGACCATAAACACGGTTGTTCCAGCTGGCGCATTCGCCGATAGCGTAGATATCCGGGTCGGAAGTCTGGCAGGTGTCATTCACCATGATCCCGCCGCGCTGGCCGGTTGCCAGTCCGCATTGAGTTGCCAGTTTGTCGCGTGGACGAATACCGGTGGAGAAGACAATGAAATCGATTTCGAGCTCGCTACCGTCGGCGAAGCGCATGGTCTTACGCCCTTCGGTGCCTTCCTGCACGATCTCTTTGGTATTTTTGCTGGTGTGAACTTTAACGCCGAGACTTTCGATTTTGCGCTTCAGCTGGTCGCCACCCATTGGGTCAAGCTGTTCCGCCATCAGCATCGGGGCAAATTCGATAACGTGGGTTTCGACGCCGAGATTTTTCAGCGCGCCAGCGGCTTCCAGGCCAAGCAGGCCGCCGCCGACCACTGCGCCACGTTTGCTGCGACGGGCGCAGGCTTCAATGGCATTGAGGTCTTCGATGGTGCGGTAAACAAAGCAATCCTGCGTTTCAGAGCCTTTGATCGGCGGGATCCACGGGTAAGAACCCGTCGCCATGATCAGTTTGTCGTAAAACACCGAACGACCCGCACTTGAGTGAATCACCTTTTCCTGACGGTTTATGGTGATAGCGCGTTCGCCAAGCAGAACGTTAACGCCATGTTTCTCATAATATCCTTCTCGTACCAGCGAAAGTTCTTCCGCAGTATGGTGAGAGAAGTAAGATGAAAGATGGACGCGGTCGTAGGCGATACGGGGTTCTTCACAGAAGACGGTAATCTCAAACTGGTCTGCCGGGGCTTTATCGAGAAGATCCTCAATAAAGCGGTGGCCGACCATGCCGTTACCGATAATAGCGAGTCTGACTTTGCTCATTTTTGCCTCGATTTCTTTTCTATTACCACCTACCTTAACGATTCAGCATGGTTACTTATTGATGTGAATCAAATACGCCTTTACCTACCACTTAATGGGTAGTCGATTGATTTGTCAGGATTTTTATAAGTAACGGAAATGACAGAGTTTTCTTGGTTGCTGAAATAATGTACAAAAAGTGCGGGTTTTAACCTAAAAATGAATCAGGGCGTTCATCGCGCCGATTCGGGAGAATGAAGATGGGCACGACACCGTTATGGCTGATTGAGAACGTGCGTTTACCAGAGCGCGAAGGATTGTGGCAACTGAGTATCGAAGATGGACGTTTCCAGGCGATTACTCCGATGGGTGAATCCCGTCACGACAGCATCGAAGTCCTTAATGCGCGCGGTGGCTTGGCCCTCCCGCCGTTTATCGAACCGCATATTCATCTGGATACGACCCAAACTGCCGGAGAGCCAAGCTGGAACCAGTCCGGCACGCTGTTTGAAGGCATTGAGCGCTGGGCCGAACGCAAGGCGATGCTCACGCACGAAGACGTAAAAACCCGGGCGTGGAAGACGCTGAAATGGCAAATCGCCAACGGGATCCAGTTCGTGCGAACTCATGTAGATGTCTCCGACCCGACGTTGACCGCGCTGAAAGCGATGCTGGAAGTGAAGAAAGAAGTCGCACCATGGGTTGAGCTGCAGATTGTCGCGTTTCCGCAGGAAGGGATTTTGTCCTACCCCGACGGCGCGGCGCTGCTGGAGAAAGCCTTGCAGCTTGGAGCGGATGTGGTTGGCGCCATCCCGCATTTTGAATTTACCCGCGAATACGGTGTAGAGTCACTGCACATCGCCTTCGCGCTGGCGAAGAAATACGATCGACCGCTGGATATTCACTGTGATGAAATCGACGACGAACAGTCCCGCTTTGTCGAGACCGTCGCGGCGCTGGCGCTGAGAGAGGGTGTCGGCCCACGGGTTACCGCCAGTCATACCACGGCGATGCATTCGTATAACGGGGCGTATACCTCCCGGCTGTTCCGTTTACTGAAGATGTCAGGCATTAACTTTGTGGCTAACCCGCTGGTGAACATTCATCTGCAAGGCCGTTTCGACGACTATCCGAAACGTCGCGGCATCACGCGAGTGAAAGAACTGCTCGGGGCGGGCATTAACGTCTGCTTTGGCCATGATGATGTGTTTGACCCGTGGTATCCGCTCGGCACCGGCAACATGCTGCAGGTGCTGCATATGGGCCTGCATGTGTGTCAGATGATGGGCTATCAGCAGATTAACGACGGGCTGAATTTGATTACTCATAATAGCGCCCGCACTTTCGGTGTGGCGGATTACGGTATCGAAGTGGGCAAGGTGGCGAATTTGATTATTCTGCCTGCCGAGAACGGCTTTGAGGCGGTGCGTTGTCAGGTTCCGGTGCGCTGGTCCATTCGTCAGGGCAGAGTCATCGCGACGACGCAGTTGGCGCAAACCTGGGTACAGACCGATATCGGCGGTGAGGAGTTGTCTTTTACGAAAAACAGCCCCTTCGCTGGGCGCAAAGGGGCGTAATGACAGAGCTTATTGGCTAGCTGCCGCCGTGTTGTGCTGACGGTGGCGGCTGACAAAGCCCAGTACCACACACATCACGAACACCACTGCATACAGGCCATTTGCGGTATGCAGCGCAGCCAGAGGGCCGCTGTGTGCCACAATCGGGCCGGTGACCACGAAGGTCAGCATGGTGCCGATTGTGCCGCAGGTCAGGACGAAGTTCACCAGCTTCGGTGACACCACTTTGGTTTGCTGCGAGCCGAGGGTAATAATTGAGGTGTAAATGGCGCTGGAGAAGAAGCCCAGAGTCAGAATGAACCATGGCATGTGTTCCGGCGAACCGTTGATGAACAGATACATCAGCACGGTTGCCATGCCAGCCAGCACCATCAGAATGCGTTGCAGGTCAAAGAAACGCAGGATGAAGCTAAACGCCCACATGCCGAACATGTAAGACATCCAGAAATCACTCACCAGCTGGCCCGCTTCACTCAGGCTCATGCCCAGGCTTTTCGCGTATTCCGGCACCCATGAGATAAAACCCAGCTGGCCGAGGATGTAGCACAGCGCCGCCACGGACAGGAACAGAACGCCAATACCCCATTTTTCTTTAGCGACCGGCTGCGCGCTCTGCTCGGCTTTTTTGCCCAGAACCGGGAAGTCACAGCCGAAAGTCAGGACGAAAATCGCGACGTACACCAGACCGATGCAGGCGTACACCCAATACCATTCAATGCTACGTGCTAGCAGCCACGCGGCAACCATCGGAAAAATCATCCCCGCCATGCTGAAGAAGGAGTCGGTAAACAGCAGGCGTGCGCCACGCTGACGGCCTTCGTACATGTGAGTGATGAGGAATGTCCCGATAGACATCGTAATCCCGCTGACCAGCCCCAGAACGAACATCGAGGCAGAGAACAATGCGAGGCTATGGCTGGTCATCAGACCGACGACGGCAAGCACCATTAGGATGAAGCCGAAACGCAGCTGCGTTTTCAGCGGTACGATTTCCATCAGCCAGGCGTTCAGGAAGATAGAAATCAAGATCCCGGCGTTCAGGAAGGTGAAGGTGTTGCTCATGCTGGAAACTGGCAGGTGGAAATAATCGGCGATATTTCCCATCACCATTCCGGTGACGATCACCAACGCGCCGGTAAGAGCGTAGGAGAAAAAGCTGATCCATGTGAGCTTGATGCGATTGCTGTTAGTCATGACTGGCCTGTGAATAGAACTGTAAAACGCATTGACAATGCGTGGGGTGGACAGATTTTATGCATTAGAGTGACCGAGGCAAATGTTTATTCTGAAAACTATGAAATAATTAATAATACAAAGTGATTTTTGTCACATTTTTGCAGTTCCTCTTACACTCCCCTCCAGGTTACAACTGTTTCTATTGCGTAAACTTTAGTAAAAGGCTGGTCTGCGAGTCGAGAGCCTTTTAGAATCAAGCGATTCGCAGGCTCTCTCGTTCCCGTTTAAGGAATTCACATGCTCAAATCTACTCTGGCTGCCGTCGCGGCTGTACTTGCAATTTCGGCAATCTCACCTGCTGCCATGGCGGCAAAAGCAGATCCGCACGTATTGCTGACCACTTCCGCCGGTAATATTGAGCTGGAGTTGAACAGCCAGAAAGCCCCGATTTCCGTTGAGAACTTCGTGAGCTACGTGAACAGTGGTTTCTATAACAACACGACGTTCCACCGTGTGATCCCGGGCTTTATGATCCAGGGCGGCGGTTTCACCGAACAGATGCAGCAGAAACAGCCTAATCCGCCTATCAAAAATGAAGGCGACAACGGCCTGCGTAACACCCGCGGCACCGTTTCCATGGCGCGTACAGCCGACAAAGACAGCGCAACCAGCCAGTTCTTCATCAACGTCGCAGACAACGCGTTCCTCGACCACGGCCAGCGTGATTTTGGATACGCGGTGTTTGGTAAAGTTGTGAAAGGTATGGACGTTGCCGACAAAATTTCCCAGGTGGCTTCCCATGACGTCGGTCCTTACCAGAATGTGCCGACAAAACCGGTAGTTATCCTCTCTGCGAAAGTCCTGCCGTAATCCTTCCAGACGCGGGCTGCTCAGCCCGCGTTATACTGGCCTTCCTGCGTAACCCGAAATTGCCGCTTATACTCGTCATATTTCACGCTGCATGTGCGTTGGCTACACCTGCTCGCCCCAGTCACTTACTTGAGTAAGTTCCTGGGGATTCGCCGGTTTGCCGCCTTCCTGCAATTTGAATTATTTAGAGTACATACTTGTGGCAAATCGGAACCGTCAGGGAGGTCCAGATGAAAAAGCTCACCGATAAGCAAAAAATCCGTCTGTGGGAACAACGGCGTGGTCGCTCGTTTGAGGCCAGCTGTCGGCTGGACGTGCCCGAACCCCACGCGCAGGACGCGCTATTTGCACAGCGAGTCGCCACGCTTGAGCTTGGCCCGCTGCATCGCGGTTTGCCGTGGTTATGCGCCATTCACCAGCAGCTTTTCCAGGATGCCTGGGATTGGGCAGGTGAACTGCGTGAGGTTGATATTTCCAAGGGCGATACCCGTTTCTGCCATTTCGAGTACATCGAAAACGAAGGCAATGACCTGATGCAGGCTCTGGAAGATGAGCATTACCTCGTCGGACTTGCCAAAGATGAGTTCATTAAGCGTCTGGCGCACTATTACTGTGAAATTAATGTGCTGCATCCATTCTTCGTCGGCAGTGGCCGGGCGCAGCGCGTGTTCTTCGAGCAGCTGTCGATCCACGCGGGCTACGTGCTGGACTGGAACGTAGTCGACCCGCAAACGTGGAGTCAGGCGAACCAGAGCGGGACGATGGGGGATTTAGAGCCGCTGATAGCGCAGTTCACTAAAGTGGTGAGTGAAGCGCAGGAAACTGAGTAGAATAGCGCGGTTTGCTGTCACCGGAGCCGCTATGATCCTGCTTATAGATAACTACGATTCGTTCACCTGGAACCTTTACCAGTACTTTTGCGAACTGGGTGCCGAGGTGCAGGTCAGGCGCAACGATGACATCACGCTGGATGAAGTTGCCCGGTTGTCTCCTGCTAAAATCGTGATTTCCCCAGGTCCCTGCACGCCGGATGAGTCAGGGATTTCACTCGATGTGATTCGCCTTTACGCGGGCAAAATCCCTATCCTCGGTGTTTGCCTCGGCCATCAGGCCATTGCGCAGGTTTTTGGCGCCACTATCGTGCGGGCAGCAAAAGTCATGCATGGAAAAACCTCCCCGGTGACGCACACCGGTGCTGGCGTATTCGCCGGACTGAATAATCCTCTCACCGTTACTCGCTATCACTCGCTGGTCATTGACCCGCCCACGCTGCCTGCGGAATTTGACATCACCGCGCTGAGCGAGACGGGCGAAATTATGGGGATTCGCCATTGTGAATGGGACCTGGAGGGAGTGCAGTTTCACCCAGAAAGTATCCTTAGCGAGCAGGGTCATCAGCTGTTGGAAAACTTCCTCAAGCGATAATTCATCTTGCCATGATGTGATTTATTATGCATATTTAGTGATTATATTTTCATTAATCATTGCTGCGTAAGAGGATTGTCATGGCGACTGAACAGGCTGCAATTACCCGTGCCACATTTGATGAAGTGATCCTGCCCATTTATGCCCCGGCGGAATTTATTCCGGTAAAGGGGAAGGGCAGCCGAGTGTGGGATCAGCAGGGCAACGAGTACGTTGATTTCGCCGGGGGAATTGCGGTTACCGCGCTGGGGCACTGTCACCCGGCACTGGTCGACGCGCTGAAAAGCCAGGGCGAAACCCTGTGGCACACCAGCAATGTGTTTACCAACGAACCGGCGCTGAAGCTGGGTCGTAAGCTGGTGGCCTCGACATTTGCCGAGCGCGTGGTGTTCATGAACTCCGGTACTGAAGCCAACGAAACCGCGTTCAAACTGGCGCGTTATTACGCTTCCACGCGCCACAGTCCATACAAAACCAAAATCATCGCCTTCAATAATGCGTTCCACGGCCGCTCATTCTTCACGGTTTCTGTGGGAGGACAGGCAAAATATTCCGACGGCTTTGGGCCAAAACCGGCGGATATCATCCACGTCCCGTTTAACGACCTGCATGCAGTGAAAGCCGTGATGGACGATCACACCTGCGCGGTAGTGGTTGAGCCCATTCAGGGTGAAGGCGGCGTGCTGGCGGCGACCCCGGAATTCCTCAAAGGTCTGCGTGAACTGTGTGATGAACATCAGGCGCTGCTGGTTTTTGACGAAGTGCAGAGCGGCATGGGGCGCACTGGTTCGCTGTTCGCCTACCAGTATTTCGGCGTGACGCCGGATATCCTGACCAGTGCCAAAGCGCTGGGCGGTGGTTTCCCGGTGAGCGTGGTACTGACTACTGAAGAGATTGCCAGCGCGTTTCACGTCGGTTCTCACGGCTCTACTTACGGCGGAAATCCGCTGGCGTGCGCAGTGGCCGGTGCGGCGTTTGATATCATCAATACGCCTGAAGTTCTGGGTGGCGTGAGCACCAGACGCGAACGTTTTGTTAAGCATTTGAAGAATATTGACGCTGAATTCGATGTGTTCAGTGATGTTCGCGGCATGGGGCTGCTGATTGGTGCTGAACTGAAACCGCAGTACAAGGGCCGCGCTCGTGATTTCCTGCATGCTGCTGCTCATGAGGGCGTAATGGTGCTTAACGCCGGGCCTGACGTAGTACGCTTTGCGCCGTCGCTGGTGGTGGAATCTGCGGATATCGATGAAGGGATGGCGCGCTTTGCGGCAGCCGTGAAGAAGATTGTCGGCTGACGGTTTATGCTCGACGTTTAAGCCAGCTGCCGTGATGTGGGCGCTGGCGCCAGGCCACTGACGAGATGGTATGCATCGAATTCAGATGGCCCAGAATGCGTTGTAAATGCTGTTCCATGGTGCTTAACGGCCCGTGGGAGAGCGCCTCCGTTGATTCCATGATATTCGCATCGCCGCTTCCCCCCGGTCCGTCATATTCCAGTCGCTGTTGGCAGCGCTGCAGAGCAATCTCGCAGGACTGCAAATAACGTTCGGCCAAATCTTCAGTCAGCATGTTGTGTTCGCGCGCCAGCGTCGTCATCGCGTTGATGTGTTCGACGATAAACTGGCTGTGCGTAACCCACAGCTTCATGTCTGCCAGATAATGCGAGTTAAAGCCGGGCTCTTGCATCGCCTGGTTCAGCGAGTTGAACAACGCGTTGTGCGCCTGATTCACCCGCATCCGCTGATAGGCCAGCGTCGGAGCCTGAGGGTCGTTGCTGAGAATCAGTCGGATAGCCTCCTGATCCGCCTCCAGTGCTTGCTGGGCATTTTTGCGTAATAGCCCACTTTGCCACTGCGGCCACAGCCAGACCATCCCGCCGAAGGCAATCAGACAGCCAATCACCGTGTCGACAAAACGGGCCAGAATGAAATGTTCGCCGTTCAGGGTCAGCAGTTGGATGGTGTAGACCGCGGTGACCGTAAAGCCCACCGTTGCCCAGCCGTAGCTCTTGCGAATGATCAAGTAGCTCGCCAGCGTGATGACTAACATTGACGCCAGCGTGTAGCCTTCCGGCACGTGAAAGTGCAGGGTGCCAGCGGCTATCACCAGCCCGGCCAGCGTGCCTGCCGCCCGGTGGAAAATCCTGACCCGCGTTGCGCCGTAGCCATTTTGCGTCACTAGCAGGACGGTCATCAGGATCCAGTACGGTTTCGGCAGATGCAGCGCCGCGCCCATCAGGCTGGCAATGCTGAGCATGACGCTGATTCGCGCCGCACTGCGCAACGCCGGGGATTTTAGCGACAGATAGCTTTTTAGTGCGGCAAACAGCGGCAGGCGACGTTCGTTATCAGCCATCAGATTGCGTGGATAGAGCGGGCGCTGAAGGCGCAGCACTCGGGCGATTCGACTGAAGTGCCAGGCGCAGAACTGCCCGACCGGGTTATCCGGATGCTGATGTGCGATTTTTTCCAGCGCGCCAATCTGCTTGTCCATGTTGAAACGTTGCGGAAATCGGTGGTAGAGGATGTCATCCGCCATCACACGCAGGCGCGCCGCAATGGTCTGTGCATTCCAGCGGATCACCGCTTCAGCGTGGCTGCGTTCAACCAGTTTCTGCACTTCGGCGGGCTGATGCAGGCTGACGGAAATGTGCTCCTGCAAATCGAGGCCAATCTGGAAGGCGCGCAGCAGGCGCTTATATTCATGGTTCTGATTGGCGGCCAGCATGTGCATTTGCTGATAGCACAGGGTAATCAGATCGACGGCCTTCTGCTGGCGGCTGAGTAATGGCGGCAGCGCTTTTTCCGGATCGGTATGCTGAGTCAACAGGCTGTATTTGGCTTCACAGTAATCGGCCAGCTGTCGATACAGCAGGCTTAGTGATTCACGTAGCGGCTGTTCACGCCACATCCAGAACCAGAACCAGTTGAACAAGCCATACCATAGTGTGCCGAGAGCGTAGATGAGCAGCGGCTCCCAGACCGGCATATTCCCCGCAAGGCTGAGCGTAAAGATGGCCGCAATGAGCGATGCGGGCAGTAAACGGGCGTGAAGCGAACTGATTTCTGCAGTGACGCCGAGGATCAGCGCCAGCCCAGTCAGGATCAGCGGTAAAGGCACGGTATGCGCCAGCAGCAGCTGAACCGCGAGGCTACAGCCCGCAAACAGCGATCCGCCAATTATCAGGCGTTTGAAGAAACGTTTATGCGGTGTGTCCAGCCCGGCGATGTTGCAGCAGGCGGGGACTAACGAGAACAGCAGACCGTACTTGAGGTAACCGAGCACCAAACCGATAGCCACGGGGGTACATAACACCAGCGTTTGCCGCAGTGCATAGTTAATTTCCGGGTGATAAATCAGCCTGCGCCACATCAGGGAAAAGACAAAAACGGCGTACTGCAGGGGCAATACGCCGTTCAGCTAGCTTAGCGGGTACCGTAAACCACGATAGTTTTACCGTGGGCGGAGATCAGACTCTGATCTTCGAGCATTTTTAGAATACGGCCAACGGTTTCGCGGGAGCAGCCGACGATCTGACCGATTTCCTGACGAGTAATTTTAATTTGCATACCGTCCGGGTGGGTCATTGCATCAGGTTGTTTCGCCAGATTCAGCAGAGTCTGTGCGATACGACCGGTTACGTCGAGGAATGCCAGGTTACCTACTTTTTCAGAGGTGACCTGCAGACGACGAGCCATCTGAGAAGAGAGACGCATCAGGATATCCGGGTTTACCTGGATAAGCTGACGGAATTTTTTATAAGAAATTTCTGCCACTTCACAAGCGGTTTTCGCCCGAACCCAGGCACTACGCTCCTGACCTTCTTCGAACAGGCCAAGCTCACCGATAAAATCGCCCTGGTTGAGGTAAGAGAGGATCATCTCTTTACCTTCTTCATCCTTGATGAGTACTGCAACAGAGCCTTTCACGATGTAGTACAGCGTTTCTGCTTTTTCACCCTGGTGAATCAGCGTGCTCTTCGATGGGTACTTATGAATGTGGCAATGAGACAAGAACCATTCAAGGGTAGGGTCTGTTTGCGGTTTGCCAAGCACCATGCGCGGTTATCCTCTGTTATAAGCTGTCTCCAATGGCAGACACGACACTGCCACTGGCTTTGCAATCGTATCCTTCCCTGTGCCTGGGAAGTCGGCTGTCGGATTTTACTGCAGCCTGTAATGTGATGTTCTCTGCATACACGCATTACTTCAATGTATTACTGTTGCAGCACGACTGTTTTAGCATAGCTTTTGTCGCCTGTCTCCTGGTGTCTCGCTTCAGCATGACGCGCGTCGCCTTCCGTTGCGAGAATTGTTATGTGCGCGTAATCTGTCAGGAAAATTGCTACTCGGGAGTTAACAAATATGCAAGCGCGTGTGAAATGGGTTGAGGAATTAACCTTCCTGGGCGAGTCAGCTTCTGGCCACCAGATTATGATGGATGGTAACTCTGGCGATAAAGCCCCAAGCCCGATGGAAATGGTGCTGATGGCCGCGGGCGGTTGCAGCGCGATTGACGTGGTGTCCATTTTGCAGAAAGGCCGTCATGACGTGACCGACTGTGAAGTGAAACTGACTTCCGAGCGTCGTGAAGAAGCACCGCGTTTGTTCACCCACATCAATCTGCACTTCATTGTGACCGGTAATGACCTGAAAGAAGCGGCAGTGTCGCGTGCGGTGGATTTGTCTGCGGAGAAATACTGCTCTGTAGCGTTGATGCTGGAAAAAGCGGCGAAGATTACACACTCGTTTGAAGTGGTCGAAGCCTGATTGAGTGGCGGGGGCGTTACGCTGACCCGCCCTAAAAAATGATGCACGCCCGTTGGCGTGCATGCGATTACCCTATCTTTTTTCCTTCCATCAACCGCTCGACCAGCGGTGACATAATCAATTCCATTGCCAGCCCCATTTTCCCACCCGGCACCACCAAGGTGTTCATGTGAGAAATAAACGAACCTTGCAGCATCGCCAGCAGCCAAGGGAAATCAATATCGCCCAGATTCTGGAAATGGATAACGACAAAGCTCTCATCCAGTGACGGAATGCCCTTTGCCGCAAAGGGGTTGGAGGTGTCGACGGTCGGCACGCGCTGGAAGTTGATATGCGTCCGGGAGAATTGCGGCGTAATGTAGTTGATGTAATCTTCCATCGATCGCACCACTGAATCCATCACCGCTTCACGTGAGTGACCGCGCTCGCTGGTATCGCGGGTCAGCTTCTGGATCCACTCAAGGTTAACAATCGGCACCACGCCCACCAGTAAATCGACGTATTTCGCGACATCATTTTGTGGGGTTACCACGCCGCCGTGCAGACCTTCATAAAACAGCACGTCGGTCGGTTCCGGCAACGGCTGCCACGGCGTAAAGGTACCCGGCACCTGATTCCACGGAACGGCTTCGTCGTAGGTGTGCAAATACTTGCGCGACTGTCCGGTTCCGTTCTGACCGTAGGTCATAAACGTATTTTCCAGCAGGCCAAAGTCGTTGGCATCTGGCCCAAAATAGCTGATGTGACGGCCCATATCGCGCGCTTTGCGGATAGCCATGTCCATTTCAGGACGCGTGTAACGGTGGAAGCTGTCGCCTTCTACTTCGGCGGCAGTAAGATTGAGTTGAGCAAAGATTTTACGGAAGGCGAGGCTGGTGGTGGTGGTTCCCGCCCCGCTGGAACCGGTTACGGCGATCACCGGATGTTTGGCAGACATAGCTAACGACTCCCTGCATAAGCAATGGTTTTATTATAGTCAGCCGTGGAATTGGGTACGGGGCATGATATTGACCGTCTCGTGCAGTTCGGACCACACCAGAACGACATCCCCGCTTTTCAATTGTTGTTTTACGTCGGCGACCTTGTCTTCAAGCGAACGTTCATGTTCACCATAATCGGTGCCTTCGCGCAACACAAAGCTTTCAATCAGGCTATCGAGCGTTTCGGGAGCCAGATCTTGCCAGGGAATAATCATAACGGGGTTCCTAACCAGCGAGTGAGCCAGGCGGGAATGCGTTTCTCCAGCCACATTTCAGGATGGCGCAGCGTACCGCCGACAAATCCGACATGACCGCCATACTCCGTCAGCTGGTATTGAATATTGGCCGGAAGCTCTTCCTGAGACGGAATCGAGTGATGATCCATAAACGGGTCATCTTTTGCATGAATGATGAGTGTTGGTTTGGTTATCTGGCTCAGTACCGGCATCGCACTGCATTGGCGGTAGTAATCAATCGCGTCAGCATAACCGTGGATTTTTGAGGTAATCAGATCGTCAAACTCACGAATACGACGCACGCTTTTCAGACGCTTCAAATCCACCGGCAACGTTCCTGGATAAGCCTTCAGTTTGCGAGATGCATTGGCTTTCAGCAGGTTCAGCAGATAGCGCTGATACACGCGGGAGAAGCCTTTATCCATATGATAGCTACAGGCTTCCAGCATGAATGGCGCGGAGACGATAACTGCGGCATCGAGTGGCGTATTGTCACCCTCTTTGGCCAGCAGACAGCCCAGCATGTTGCCACCCAGCGAATAGCCCACTGCGGCCGTTGGGACGTCGCCAAATTCACGGCGCAGCCAGGAGAGGAACCAGGTGCCGTCTTCAGTTTCGCCTGAATGGTAGATGCGCTGAGCGCGGTTCGGTTCACCGCTGCAGCCGCGGAAATGCATCACCACCCCGAGCCAGCCGCGCTGCTGCGCCGCGTGAATCAGACCGTGAGCGTAAGGGCTGTACAGGCTGCCTTCCAGGCCGTGAAAAACCACCAGGCGAGGCTTATGCCGTGCCTGATTCGGATCTTCACTCCATGCCAGATCGATAAAATCCCCGTCCGGAAGATCAAGACGCTGCCAGTGCGGGGTGAACAACACTTTACGACGGATGAGACGCGGTAACATGGTCTGCAGATGGCAGTTGCGCACGCCTGTCATTGGTACAAAGGTGTCGTTCTCTTCTGGAGGTACTTCAAAGTCTACTGGGGTTACCTGAGCCATACCTTTACGCTGCTATCGTGAAAAAACGCTCTACTATACCGTCATAACACCGTTATGACGGATATGTGTTTATGAAAATGAGCCGCTGTGCGCTTTCGATGAGTTAAATCACTCTTCCTGAAGCATCTGTTCCAGCTGTTCGTGCGCATCCAGCCACGCCATTTCACACTCTTCCAGCCCTGATTTCGCCGTGGCCTGCTGTTGCAGACATTCGGTGAGTTCCGCTTTTCGTGTTTGGTCGTACAGCCCGCTGTCGCTGAGTTTTTCTTCTGCGGCCGCAAGCCGGGTATTGAGCTTTTCCATCTCTTTTTCCAGACGGGTAATCTCTTTACGCAGCGGCTGCGTCAGGGTGCGCAGCTCTGCATCACGACGTTTCTGATCTTTACGTGCCTGAGCGCTATTGGTGTTGTCTTTTGGCGCGTCGTCATTCTGACTTTCCTGCTTCTGAACATCGCTCAGCCATTGCTGATAATCTTCCAGGTCGCCATCGAAAGGTTCCACTTTCGCATCGTGAACCAGATACAGATCGTCAGTGGTGGAGCGCAGCAGGTGACGGTCGTGCGAGACCACAACCAGCGCGCCTTCGAATTCAATCAGCGCTTCGGTCAGCGCCTGACGCATGTCGAGATCCAGGTGGTTAGTCGGTTCATCGAGCAGCAGCAGGTTCGGGCGCTGCCAGACGACCAGTGCCAGCACCAGACGTGCTTTTTCACCGCCGGAGAAGCGACGCGTTTCTTCGCTGACTTTATCTCCCTGGAAACCAAAACCGCCGAGATAATCGCGCAGCTGTTGTTCCAGCACGTGCGGCGCCAGACGCACCAGATGCTGCAGCGGCGATTCGTCGGCGCGTAAAAACTCCAGCTGATGCTGGGCAAAGTAGCCGAGTTTAATACCCTTCGCCAGACCCATCTCACCGCTCTGGGCTTCCAGCTCACCGGCCAGAAGTTTAATCAGCGTTGATTTACCCGCGCCGTTGCGACCCAACAGGCCAATGCGCGAGCCGGGTACGAGATTGAGTTTAATCGAATCCAGAATGGTGCGATCGCCGTAGCCCGCGCTGACTTTTTCCATCTTCAGTAATGGATTTGGCAGGCTTTCCGGTTCGCGGAAGCTGAACTGGAATGGGTTATCTACGTGCGCCGGAGCAATCAGCTCCATGCGTTCCAGCATCTTCACGCGGCTTTGCGCCTGTTTAGCTTTAGATGCTTTCGCCTTAAAGCGATCAATAAAGCTCTGCAGGTGCGCTACTTTTTGCTGTTGGCTTTCGTACATAGACTGCTGCTGAGACAGGCGGGTTGCACGCTGGATCTCAAACGAGGAGTAGTTGCCGGTGTACTCAAACATCGCCTGTTGTTCGATGTGAATAATTTTGCTGACCACCGGGTCGAGGAAATCGCGGTCATGGGAAATCAGGATTAGCGTGCCCTGATAGCTTTTCAGCCATTTTTCCAGCCAGATTACAGCGTCGAGATCAAGGTGGTTAGTTGGTTCATCGAGCAGCAGCAGGTCAGAACGACATATCAGCGCCTGCGCCAGGTTGAGGCGCATACGCCAGCCGCCGGAGAAGGAGCTGGTTGGACGCTCAAGCTGTTCATTGCTGAAGCCCAGACCGTGTAGCAGGCTGGAGGCGCGGGAGCGAATAGTCCACGCATCAATGGCGTCCAGTTTGCCGTGTACGGTGGCGATGGCGTGACCGTCGTTGCGCTCGTTGGCTGCATTCAGTTCGGCTTCAAGTTGACGATATTCGCGGTCGCCATCAATCACATAGTCGAGAGCAGGCTGAGGGAGGGCAGGGGTTTCCTGATTCACCCACGCTAGCTGCCAGTTTCCCGGATAGGTGAAACTGCCGCCATCGGCGCTGATCTCGTTTTTTAGCAGCGACAGCAGCGTGGATTTGCCGCAGCCGTTTTTACCCACCAGACCCACTTTTTGCCCAGGGTTAATAATGGCTGTGGCGTTATCCAGCAGGACACGCACGCCGCGACGAATTTGTAACGAGGAGAAAACAATCATAAGGCGCCGTATGTTCAGACTATGTTAAATTGTCATTATGATAATGTAGTGTGGTGAACCCAACGCTACACCGGGCGGCAATGGTAGCCCAAAACAACAACGATAGACAAAAGCATTCAGGCGCATCTATGAACAAGGGATGCGAAATGGCCTGTCTGCTCATTGACCGGGAGGGGAATGATGTCAGAGACAGCAAAAGTTTTGCTGCTGTATGCCCATCCGGAATCTCAGGACTCGGTGGCCAACCGGGTTTTGCTTAAGCCGGCTCAACAGCTTGAAAACGTGACCGTACATGATTTGTACTCGCACTATCCTGATTTTTTTATCGACATACCGCGCGAGCAAAAGCTGCTCCAGGAGCATGACGTTATCGTGTTCCAGCATCCGCTTTATACCTATAGCTGTCCGGCTCTGTTGAAAGAGTGGCTTGATCGCGTTCTTAGCCGCGGTTTCGCCAGCGGCCCTGGGGGGAATCAACTGGCGGGAAAGTACTGGCGTAGCGTGATAACCACCGGCGAACCGGAAAGTGCGTATCGCCACGACTCCCTCAATCGCTATTCGATGAGCGACGTTTTGCGCCCTTTTGAGCTGACGGCCGCGATGTGTCGTATGCACTGGATGAATCCGATTATTGTTTACTGGGCGCGTCGGCAGCCACCGGAAGCATTGGCGAGCCATGCCAGAGCTTACGGTGACTGGCTGGCGAATCCTGTCACTCCGGGAGGCCGCTAATGGAAGGAACGGATTTACTGCTGGCGGGCGTGCTGTTCCTGTTCGCCGCAGTTGCCGCGGTGCCCCTGGCCTCGCGTTTAGGTATTGGTCCGGTCCTGGGCTATCTGTTAGCGGGGATTGCTATCGGGCCGTGGGGTCTGGGTTTCATCAGCGATGTGGATGAAATACTGCACTTCTCCGAACTCGGCGTGGTGTTCCTGATGTTCATCATTGGGCTGGAGCTGAATCCGTCTAAGCTCTGGCAGCTGCGACAATCCATTTTTGGCGTGGGCGCGGCGCAGGTTCTTTTGAGTGCGGCGATCCTCACCGGCTTGCTGATGCTGACCAACTTCTCCTGGCAGGCGGCGGTGATCGGTGGGATCGGGCTGGCGATGTCTTCGACGGCGATGGCGTTGCAGCTAATGCGCGAAAAAGGTATGAACCGCAACGAGGCTGGCCAACTGGGCTTTTCGGTGCTGCTTTTCCAGGACTTAGCGGTGATCCCCGCGTTGGCGCTGGTGCCGCTGTTGGCGGGTGCCGGGGATGAACATCCGGACTGGATCAAAATCGGCATGAAGGTGCTGGCGTTTGTCGGCGTGTTAATTGGCGGGCGGTATTTGCTGCGGCCGGTGTTCCGCTATATCGCAGGCTCCGGCGTGCGTGAAGTGTTTACCGCGGCTACGCTACTGCTGGTGCTCGGCTCGGCCTTGTTTATGGATGCCCTGGGTCTGTCGATGGCACTTGGCACGTTTCTCGCGGGTGTTCTGCTGGCGGAAAGTGAATACCGTCACGAGCTGGAAATCGCCATTGAGCCGTTCAAGGGTTTACTGCTGGGACTGTTCTTTATCTCCGTCGGCATGGCGTTGAATATTGGGATTTTATATACCCATATCTTGTTGGTGCTGGTAGGTGTGATTGTGCTGGTGGCGGTAAAGTCACTGGTGCTTTACGCGCTGGCTCGGATTTACGGCCTGCGCAGTTCCGAGCGCATGCAGTTTGCTGTGGTGCTGAGTCAGGGCGGGGAGTTTGCCTTTGTGCTGTTCTCTGCCGCATCGTCGCAGCGGCTATTTCAGCATGACCAGATGGCACTGCTATTGGTGACGGTAACGATGTCGATGATGACCACGCCGCTGCTGATGAAAATCGTCGATAAGTTGCTTTTTCGCCGCATCAATAGCCCGGAAGAAGAAGACGAAACGCCGTGGGTGGAAGATGATAAACCGCAGGTAATTGTGGTTGGCTTTGGCCGTTTTGGTCAGGTTATTGGCCGTTTGTTGATGGCTAATAAGATGCGAATCACCGTGCTGGAGCGCGACATCAGCGCGGTTAATCTGATGCGCAAATACGGGTATAAAGTGTATTACGGCGATGCCACTCAGATTGAGCTTCTGCGTTCGGCAGGCGCGGAAGAGGCAGAGTCTATCGTTATCACCTGTAACGGACCTGAAGACACGATGAAGTTGGTGGAAATTTGCCAGCAGTACTTCCCTCATCTGCATATTTTGGCTCGTGCTCGTGGTCGTGTGGAAGCGCATGAACTTTTACAGGCGGGCGTGAAACAGTTCTCCCGTGAGACGTTTTCCAGTGCGCTGGAACTGGGGCGTAAAGCGCTTATTACACTCGGGATGCATCCGCATCAGGCGCATCGTGCGCAGCTTCACTTCCGACGTCTGGATATGCGCATGCTGCGCGAACTGATGCCGGTCCATAGCGATATCCAGCAAATTTCCCGCGTGCGGGAAGCCCGGCGCGAGCTGGAAGAGATTTTCCAACGTGAAATGCAGCAGGAACGACGTCAGCTGGATGGCTGGGACGAATTTGAATAGAAGGTGAAAAATGGCAGTCCGTAAACGTTTTATCGCTGGAGCAAAATGTCCGGCATGTCAGGCGCAGGATTCAATGGCAATCTGGCGCGAAAACAATGTCGATATTGTTGAATGTGTTAAGTGTGGTCATCAAATGCGAGAGGCGGATAAGCAAGCGCGCGAGCACGTTCGCAAAGACGAACAGGTGATTGGTATTTTTCATCCAGAGTAGCGATCTCCGCTGTCTTTTTTTAAGCTAAGGGGTACACGGGTGCAGAATTCCGCTACAATCTGCGCCACTATTCTTCCCCTGCTCAGGAGATATCATGAAAGTAGCAAAAGACCTGGTGGTTAGCCTGGCCTATCAGGTACGTACAGAAGACGGTGTATTGGTTGATGAGTCTCCGGTAAGTGCGCCGCTCGACTACCTGCATGGTCACGGTTCCCTGATCTCTGGCCTGGAAAAAGCGCTGGAAGATCACGAAGTAGGCGATAAGTTTGACGTTGAAGTTGGCGCGAACGACGCTTACGGTCAGTATGATGAAAACCTGGTGCAGC
Source organism: Scandinavium tedordense (assembly GCF_024764965.1). Classification (NCBI taxonomy): domain Bacteria; kingdom Pseudomonadati; phylum Pseudomonadota; class Gammaproteobacteria; order Enterobacterales; family Enterobacteriaceae; genus Scandinavium; species Scandinavium tedordense. The sequence continues at coordinate 413,112 of NZ_JALIGG010000055.1, forward strand.
GCGTGCCGAAAGACGTCTTCATGGGCGTTGAAGAGCTGCAGGTTGGTATGCGTTTCCTGGCTGAAACAGACCAAGGGCCAGTTCCGGTTGAAATCACCGAAGTTGAAGACGACCATGTCGTTGTCGACGGTAACCATATGCTGGCTGGCCAGAACCTGAAATTCCATGTTGAAGTCATTGCGTTGCGTGAAGCAACTGAAGAAGAACTTGCTCATGGCCACGTTCACGGTGCAAACGACCATCACCACGATCACGACCATGAAGGCGGTTGCTGCGGCGGCCACGGTCACGATCACGGCGGTCACGATCACGGCGACCATGAACATGGTAAAGGTGGTTGTGGCGGTAACGGCGGCTGCGGTTGCCATTGATCATCCACTTAGGGTGATAATAAAAAAGCGTGCATGGCACGCTTTTTTTTCATCCGATATTTTATATCAGTAATGTGGCGGCGGGGTTTCTTCTGACTGTGCAGCCATGTGTGACGGCTGGCTCGATTTCAGTTTTTCGACCATCAGGCGCATGTTGTCACGCATTTTGGCCATTTCCATTTCGTGGGAGGTCACCGTCTGGTTGAGGTCTTCAATGGTGATTTCCTGAAACGCCAGTCGGCTCTCAAGTTCTGCCAGACGCGCTTCTAATGTTATCTCGCTCATGATTCACCTCATATGTCATTCTGCGGCGGATTCTACTGGACTTTTCCTGCACGTGCAGCCACATAACGAGTCTAACGAAACTTATTTACACAAAAATAGTCTGAAAAGATTCGAGATTACAGAGCGTTCGTATGTTGATTTGTTCGACAACGATTTATAGTACGCTACTCATTTAATAAACCCTGGGGTGAGATGCCCCGGCCCTGGAGAAATGGATGAAATCACTGTTTAAAGTAACGCTTCTGGCGACAACGATGGCCGTTGCCCTGAATGCACCGCTGACTTTTGCCGCAGATGCTGCTGCAAAAACAGCTCCAGCTGCTGACTCCGCTAAAGCCGCACCGGCTAGCCTCAACGCTGCATTCAAAAACGACGACCAGCAATCCGCTTATGCACTGGGTGCATCGCTCGGTCGTTACATGGAAAATTCTCTGAAAGAACAGGAAAAACTGGGCATCAAACTGGATAAAGCTCAGCTGATCGCGGGTGTTCAGGATGCGTTTGCAGATAAGAGCAAGCTGTCTGATCAGGAAATCGAGCAGACTCTGCAGACTTTCGAGACTCGCGTAAAAACGTCTGCACAGCAGAAAATGGAAAAAGACGCGACTGATAACGAAGCGAAAGGCAAAACCTTCCGCGACACCTTCTCCAAAGAAAAAGGCGTGAAAACCTCTTCTACGGGTCTGATGTATAAAGTCGAGAAAGCAGGGACCGGCGACGCGCCGAAAGACAGCGACACCGTAGTGGTGAACTACAAAGGTACGCTTATCGATGGTAAAGAATTTGACAACTCTTACACCCGTGGCGAACCGCTGTCATTCCGTCTGGACGGTGTTATCCCTGGCTGGACTGAAGGCCTGAAAAACATCAAGAAAGGCGGCAAGATCAAGCTGGTCATTCCACCGGATCTGGCTTACGGCAAAACTGGCGTTCCGGGTATTCCGGCTAACTCCACTCTGGTCTTCGATGTTGAGCTGCTTGACATCAAACCAGCACCGAAAGCAGAAGCCGCTCCGGCTGCTGCCGCAGACGACAAAGCTGCAGCTGACACCAGTAAGAAATAAGTGTTTGAAAGCCGCCGTCCGAAAGGGCGGCGGTTTTTTATTGGGCGCAATATAATTAAGACTGGAAAGCGCCAAGTGTGCGTATTACTTTAGATGCCTCAATTTTGATGATGATAATGAGCCTGCCCTGACAACTAACGACAGGCTCCTGAAAAGGAGTGCTTTTTTTCATGTCCAGGTCGCTTTTAACCAACGAAACCAGTGAGCTTGATTTACTGGATCAACGTCCTTTCGACCAGACCGATTTTGATATTCTGAAATCTTACGAAGCGGTTGTGGACGGGTTAGCGATGCTCATTGGCTCTCATTGCGAAATCGTGCTTCACTCTTTGCAGGATCTCAAATGTTCCGCCATCCGTATTGCCAACGGTGAACACACCGGCCGTAAAATCGGCTCTCCTATTACTGATTTAGCGCTGCGCATGCTTCATGACATGACCGGTGCGGACAGTAGCGTATCCAAATGCTATTTCACTCGCGCGAAAAGCGGCGTACTGATGAAGTCTGTCACTATCGCTATCCGTAATCGTGAACAGCGTGTGATTGGGCTGCTGTGTATCAACATGAACCTTGATGTCCCGTTCTCGCAAATCATGGGCACCTTTATTCCGCCGGAAGTCCCGGAAGTAAACTCCCAGGTGAACTTTGCTTCCTCTGTGGAAGACCTCGTGACTCAGACGCTGGAATTCACCATCGAAGAGGTCAACGCCGATCGCAACGTTTCTAACAACGCAAAAAATCGCCAGATCGTGCTTAATCTTTATGAGAAAGGGATCTTCGATATCAAAGATGCTATCAATCAGGTCGCCGATCGTTTGAATATCTCCAAACACACTGTCTATCTCTACATCCGCCAGTTCAAAAGTGGCGATTTCCAGGGGCAAGATAAGTAATGCGTTTTGCCCTGATGGTGACGGGCCCTGCCTACGGCACTCAACAGTCCAGCAGTGCATGGCAGTTTGCGAATGCAGTGTTAGCTGAAGGGCATGAACTTGTGAGCGTGTTTTTCTATCGTGAAGGGGTTTACAACGCCAATCAGTTTACCGCGCCGGCAAATGATGAGTTCGATGTGGTACGGGCCTGGCAGTCTTTGCATCAGAAGTATGGTGTGGCGCTGCATATCTGTGTTGCCGCGGCGTTACGTCGGGGAGTGACTGATGAAACCGAAGCTAAACAGCTTGGTTTGACTGCTTTCAATCTGCAGCCTGGCTTCACGTTAAGTGGGCTGGGTGCGCTGGCAGAAGCCTCCCTGACCTGCGATCGAATGGTGCAATTCTGATGAAACGCGTAGCCTATGTCTTTATGACCGCCCCGCACGGTAGCAGTGCCGGAAGGGAAGGGCTTGATGCGCTGCTGGCGACTTCGGCGCTGACAGAAGACATTGGCGTCTTTTTTGTCGGTGACGGTGTGTTCCAGCTTCTCAGCAACCAACATCCTGCAAACATTCTGGCTCGCGACTACATTCCCACGTTCAAGCTGATGTCGCTCTATGATATCGAAAACTGTTGGCTATGCGCTGCTTCACTGCGCGAACGTGGTTTGAGTGAATCTTCTTTTATTATTGAGTCAGATATTTTGGAGCCCGATTTGCTCCGTCAACGGCTCGATGATTACGATGTGATTTTGCGATTCTGAGGTAACGATGCTGCATACCCTTAGCCACTCTCCCTGGCAACATGATATCAGCGCCCAGCTTCGTTTAGTCAGCCCGGGCGATGACCTGCTGCTACTGTCAGACGGCGTCATTGCTGCCCTGGACGGTAGCCGCTTCCTTGATATTCTCACCGCCGCCCCCATAACTCTGTATGCGCTAGAAGAGGACATTGAGGCCCGCGGTCTCACCGGTCAAATTTTGAGCGACGTCGTCAGGGTTAGCTATAATGACTTCGTCAGACTCACGATCCAACATGCCGGACAACTCACCTGGTAACAGAGATCGTTGTATATTTCTTGACACCTTTTCGGCGTGGCCCTAAAATTTCGCGTCCTCATATTATATGAGGCGATTTATTACGTGTTTACGAAGCAAAAGCTAAAACCAGGAGCTATTTAATGGCAACAGTAAATCAGCTGGTTCGCAAACCACGCACTCGCAAAGTTGCTAAAAGCAACGTGCCTGCGCTGGAAGCCTGCCCGCAGAAACGTGGCGTATGTACCCGTGTATATACCACCACTCCTAAGAAACCTAACTCCGCACTGCGTAAAGTTTGCCGTGTGCGTCTGACTAACGGTTTCGAAGTCACCTCCTACATCGGCGGTGAAGGTCACAACCTGCAGGAACACTCCGTGATCCTGATCCGTGGCGGTCGTGTAAAAGACCTTCCGGGTGTTCGTTACCACACCGTTCGTGGTGCACTTGACTGCTCCGGTGTTAAAGACCGTAAGCAAGCTCGTTCCAAGTATGGTGTGAAGCGTCCTAAGGCTTAATGGATTCCGTTAAGTAAGGCCAAACGTTTTATATTAATGTCAAACTAAACTCTTTGAGTTTTGGACAATCCTGAATTAACAACGGAGTATTTCCATGCCACGTCGTCGCGTCATTGGTCAGCGTAAAATCCTGCCGGATCCTAAGTTCGGATCAGAACTGCTGGCTAAATTTGTCAACATCCTGATGGTAGATGGTAAAAAATCTACTGCAGAATCAATCGTATACAGCGCGCTGGAGACCCTGGCTCAGCGTTCTGGAAAAAATGAACTGGAAGCTTTCGAAGTCGCTCTCGACAACGTGCGCCCGACTGTAGAAGTTAAGTCTCGCCGCGTTGGTGGTTCTACTTATCAGGTTCCAGTTGAAGTTCGTCCGGTTCGTCGTAATGCCCTGGCAATGCGTTGGATCGTAGAAGCTGCTCGTAAACGCGGTGATAAATCAATGGCCCTGCGTCTGGCGAACGAACTCACTGATGCTGCAGACAACAAAGGTACTGCAGTTAAGAAACGTGAAGACGTTCACCGTATGGCAGAAGCCAACAAGGCGTTCGCTCACTACCGTTGGTAATCCCTTCGGAGTGTTAGTCCCCAGGCGAGCGCTTCAGGTAAGTTGCTCGCTCTGGGTTACTCAAATGAACGTCTCAGGATATAGAGGAATCAAATGGCTCGTAAAACACCCATTGAGCGTTACCGTAACATTGGTATCAGTGCTCACATCGACGCCGGTAAGACAACCACTACCGAACGTGTTCTGTTCTACACCGGTGTAAACCACAAAATCGGTGAAGTTCATGATGGTGCAGCTACCATGGACTGGATGGAGCAGGAGCAGGAACGTGGTATTACCATCACGTCCGCTGCGACGACCTGTTTCTGGTCAGGTATGGCTAAGCAGTTCGAACCACACCACATCAACATCATTGACACCCCGGGCCACGTTGACTTCACTATCGAAGTTGAACGTTCCATGCGTGTTCTTGATGGCGCGGTAATGGTTTACTGTGCTGTTGGTGGTGTTCAGCCACAGTCTGAAACCGTATGGCGTCAGGCGAACAAATATAAAGTTCCACGTATCGCGTTCGTTAACAAAATGGACCGTATGGGTGCTAACTTCCTGAAAGTTGTTGATCAGATTGAAAAACGTCTGGGCGCAACTCCGGTGCCTCTGCAACTGGCAATCGGCGCGGAAGAAAAATTCACCGGTGTTGTTGACCTGGTGAAGATGAAAGCAATCAACTGGAACGAAGCTGATCAGGGCGTGACCTTCGAATACGAAGATATCCCAGCTGATATGCAAGATCTGGCTGAAGAATGGCATCAGAAATTGATTGAAGCCGCTGCTGAAGGTTCTGACGAACTGATGGAGAAATTCTTTGGTGGCGAAGAGCTGACTGAAGAAGAAATCAAAATTTCTCTGCGTAAGCGCGTGCTGAACAACGAAATTATCCTGGTTACCTGTGGTTCTGCGTTTAAAAACAAAGGCGTACAGGCGATGCTGGATGCGGTTGTTGAATACCTGCCAGCTCCGACTGATGTGACTGCGATCAACGGTATGCTGGACGACGGTAAAGACACTCCGGCTGTTCGTCACTCCGATGACAATGAGCCGTTTGCTGCTCTGGCGTTCAAAATCGCAACTGACCCGTTTGTGGGTAACCTGACCTTCTTCCGCGTTTACTCAGGTGTAGTAAACTCTGGTGATACCGTGTTCAACCCGGTGAAATCAGCACGTGAGCGTCTGGGCCGTATCGTACAGATGCACGCCAACAAGCGTGAAGAGATCAAAGAAGTTCGCGCTGGCGACATCGCTGCAGCTATCGGTCTGAAAGAAGTGACTACAGGTGATACCCTGTGTGATCAGGACAATGTGATCATTCTGGAGCGCATGGAATTCCCTGAGCCGGTAATTTCGATCGCTGTTGAACCAAAAACCAAAGCTGACCAAGAAAAAATGGGTCTGGCTCTGGGCCGTCTGGCTAAAGAAGATCCATCATTCCGTGTATGGACTGATGAAGAAACCAACCAGACTATCATTGCTGGTATGGGTGAACTGCACCTCGACATCATCGTTGACCGCATGAAGCGTGAATTCAACGTTGAAGCGAACGTCGGTAAACCACAGGTTGCTTACCGCGAAGCGATTCGTGCGAAAGTTACCGATATCGAAGGTAAACACGCCAAGCAGTCTGGTGGTCGTGGTCAGTACGGTCATGTTGTGATCGACATGTACCCACTGGAGCCGGGCTCAAATCCGAAAGGTTACGAGTTCGTCAACGACATCAAAGGTGGTGTAATTCCTGGTGAATTCATCCCTGCCGTTGATAAAGGCCTCCAGGAGCAGCTGAAAGCTGGTCCACTGGCTGGTTACCCAGTTGTTGATCTCGGCGTGCGTCTGCACTTCGGTTCATACCATGACGTTGACTCCTCCGAGCTGGCGTTTAAACTGGCTGCTTCTATCGCCTTCAAAGATGGCTTTAAGAAAGCAAAACCAGTTCTGCTTGAGCCTATCATGAAGGTTGAAGTTGAAACTCCAGAAGAGAACACCGGTGATGTTATCGGTGACCTTAGCCGTCGTCGTGGTCAGCTGAAAGGTCAGGAATCTAACGCTACTGGCGTTCAGATCCACGCTGAAGTTCCGCTGTCTGAAATGTTCGGATATGCAACTCAGCTGCGTTCTCTGACCAAAGGTCGTGCTTCTTACTCCATGGAGTTCCTGAAGTACGACGACGCGCCGAACAACGTTGCTCAGGCCGTTATCGAAGCTCGTGGCAAATAAGCCGCAAGGTTAAAACTAATGTCCCGTGCTCTCTCCTTGAGGGGGGAGCACTATAGTAAGGAATATAGCCGTGTCTAAAGAAAAATTTGAACGTACAAAACCGCACGTCAACGTTGGTACTATCGGCCACGTCGACCATGGTAAAACTACTCTGACTGCAGCAATCACCTCCGTACTGGCTAAGACCTACGGCGGTTCTGCTCGCGCATTCGACCAGATCGATAACGCACCAGAAGAAAAAGCTCGTGGTATCACCATCAACACTTCCCACGTTGAATATGACACCCCAAGCCGCCACTACGCACACGTAGACTGCCCAGGCCACGCCGACTATGTTAAAAACATGATCACCGGTGCTGCGCAGATGGATGGCGCGATCCTGGTTGTTGCTGCGACTGATGGCCCTATGCCACAGACTCGTGAGCACATCCTGCTGGGTCGTCAGGTAGGCGTTCCTTTCATCATCGTGTTCCTGAACAAATGCGACATGGTTGATGATGAAGAGCTGCTGGAACTGGTTGAGATGGAAGTTCGTGAACTCCTGTCCCAGTACGATTTCCCAGGCGACGACACCCCTATCGTTCGTGGTTCCGCGCTGAAAGCGCTGGAAGGCGAAGCTGAGTGGGAAGCTAAAATCGTCGAACTGGCTGGCTACCTGGATTCTTACATCCCAGAACCAGAACGTGCGATCGACAAGCCATTCCTGCTGCCAATCGAAGACGTATTCTCCATCTCCGGCCGTGGTACTGTTGTTACCGGTCGTGTAGAGCGCGGTATCGTTAAAGTTGGTGAAGAAGTAGAAATCGTTGGTATCAAAGAAACTGCGAAAACTACCTGTACTGGCGTTGAAATGTTCCGCAAACTGCTGGACGAAGGCCGTGCTGGTGAGAACGTTGGTGTTCTGCTGCGTGGTATCAAACGCGAAGAAATCGAACGTGGTCAGGTTCTGGCCAAGCCGGGTTCAATCAACCCGCACACCAAGTTCGAATCTGAAGTGTACATCCTGTCCAAAGATGAAGGCGGCCGTCATACTCCGTTCTTCAAAGGCTACCGTCCACAGTTCTACTTCCGTACAACTGACGTGACCGGTACCATCGAACTGCCAGAAGGCGTTGAGATGGTAATGCCAGGTGACAACATCAAAATGGTTGTTACCCTGATCCACCCAATCGCGATGGATGACGGTCTGCGTTTCGCAATCCGTGAAGGCGGCCGTACTGTAGGTGCGGGCGTTGTTGCTAAAGTCATCAGCTAATTATTCCTTAATTAGTTTTGACTAAAAAAGGGCGCTTCGGCGCCCTTTTTGCTATTTGTTATTTATCACTGTCACAGTTGTTTTCATTTTGTCCGCTTACTCCCGCACCGGTTCCTTAATTGTGCTATTGTAATCATAACTATTCTCATTTACACTTTGAGCATAAATTGAACGGGAGCGATCATGTACGTTTGTTTGTGTAATGGTGTAAGCGATAAAAAAATTCGTCAGGCTGTTCGCCAGTTTCATCCGCAATCTTTTCAGCAACTGCGCAAATTCATTCCCGTGGGAAATCAATGTGGTAAGTGCATTCGCGCCGCGCGCGAGATTATGCAGGACGAATTAACTCAGATACCGGAATTAAAAGAGATAGCCTGAGACTTCGGTCTTTTTTTTGACATCCCTGTAGCCCGTTCTACGCTTCTATGAGTGGAAGCGGAGGGACTATATAATGAAAGGTGATGTTAAAATCATAAGTTATCTCAATAAATTATTGGGAAATGAGCTTGTCGCAATCAATCAATACTTTCTCCATGCGAGAATGTTCAAAAACTGGGGCCTGACGCGCCTCAATGATGTCGAATACCATGAATCCATCGATGAGATGAAACACGCCGATAAATATATCGAGCGTATTTTATTTCTTGAAGGCCTTCCTAATCTGCAGGATCTCGGCAAGCTTGGCATTGGTGAAGATGTCGAAGAAATGCTGCAGTCTGACCTCAGGCTTGAACTTGAGGGCGCTAAAGATCTCCGAGAGGCAATCGCCTATGCTGATACCGTTCATGATTACGTCAGCCGCGATATGATGATTGAAATCCTGGCCGATGAGGAAGGACACATCGACTGGCTTGAGACAGAACTCGATCTGATTGGTAAGTTGGGCATTCAAAATTACTTACAATCCCAGATCAAAGTGGCAGAGTAGTCCACCACGTCTGAAAGCCAATAAGCACACCCGCTGCGCTCAGAAATGGGCCAAACCGCAGCGGGTTTTTTAATGCCTGGCTTGAGCGAGCAATAATCGCTTCTAAGCACACAAAAAGCAGCGCGGAACCCGTCGCAATTGTTATCAGCACCGGTAATTGCTGCCATCCATGCCATGCCCCGAGAGCCGCAAAGAATTTCACGTCACCATAGCCCAGCCCTTCTTTATGCCGAATACCCTTATAGAGCCAGTGCAGACCAGCCAGACTGCAATAGCCCGCTATTGCCCCTAATACGGAAGAGGGGAGTTGCTGGGGTTTAATCACCACGAAAAACAGCATTCCACACCAGAGTAACGGGCAGACCAGTCGATCCGGAAGCAAGCCGGTTCTGTAGTCATACCAGGCAAGAAGCCCTGTGACGATGCAGTAGATAACAATGAAGGGGAGGGCGGCGAACGACATAGACTCTACCTGTATGTGCAGAAGCCGTGAGTATTCTCAGTAACCCATTCAGAGACAAACACGGAAAGTCAGAAGGTCGAGAACGCTTCCAGAGTATGAGTTACCGATGCACTCATTACAGAAATGCATGCGCATGAAGTCGCAGATTACAGGTGGCGTATTTATAAACACTGCTTGCGTCGTGGTCAGATTTACGTATAATGCGCGGGCTTGTCAAAATTGACGGCGGGTTCGATATGAACTCCGACAATGTTGTTTGTTGTCGACAATGTTCCCAATTGGGGAACTACGCAAGAACGGTTACGCTCCCCCATCAATCGTAATGGGTGTGAGAAGTGGCCATTTCGTTTATAAAATAATTGGAGCTCTGGTCTCATGCAGAACCAAAGAATCCGTATCCGCCTTAAAGCGTTTGATCATCGTCTGATTGATCAATCAACCGCGGAAATCGTCGAGACTGCCAAGCGCACTGGTGCGCAGGTACGCGGTCCGATCCCGCTGCCGACCCGCAAAGAGCGCTTTACCGTTCTGATCTCTCCGCACGTTAACAAAGACGCGCGTGATCAGTACGAGATTCGCACTCACAAGCGTCTGGTTGACATCGTTGAGCCAACCGAGAAAACCGTTGATGCTCTGATGCGTCTGGACCTGGCTGCCGGTGTAGACGTGCAGATCAGCCTGGGTTAATCAGGTCATCGAGCGATTGAGAGGTTGATACAATGATTGGTTTAGTCGGTAAAAAAGTGGGTATGACCCGCATCTTCACTGAAGATGGCGTATCTATCCCAGTAACCGTAATCGAAGTTGAAGCAAACCGCGTTACTCAGGTTAAAGACCTGGCTAACGACGGCTACCGTGCTGTTCAAGTTACTACCGGTGCTAAAAAAGCTAGCCGCGTAACTAAGCCGGAAGCAGGTCACTTCGCTAAAGCTGGCGTAGATGCTGGCCGTGGTCTGTGGGAATTCCGCCTCGCTGAAGGCGAAGAGTTCACCGTAGGTCAGGACATTAGCGTTGAGCTGTTTGCTGAAGTTAAAAAAGTTGACGTAACCGGTACCTCTAAAGGTAAAGGTTTCGCCGGTACCGTTAAGCGCTGGAACTTCCGTACCCAGGACGCTACTCACGGTAACTCCTTGTCTCACCGCGTTCCGGGTTCTATCGGTCAGAACCAGACTCCGGGCAAAGTGTTCAAAGGCAAGAAAATGGCAGGTCAGCTGGGCAACGAACGTGTGACTGTTCAGAGCCTGGACGTAGTACGTGTTGACGCTGAGCGCAACCTGCTGCTGGTTAAAGGTGGTGTCCCGGGTGCAACCGGTTGCGACCTGATCATTAAACCAGCTGTGAAGGCGTGAGGAGATAGCAATGGAATTAGTATTGAAAGACGCGCAGAGCGCGCTGACTGTTTCCGAAACTACCTTCGGTCGTGACTTCAACGAAGCGCTGGTTCACCAGGTTGTTGTTGCTTATGCAGCTGGTGCTCGTCAGGGTACTCGTGCTCAGAAGACCCGTGCTGAAGTAACTGGATCCGGTAAAAAGCCGTGGCGCCAGAAAGGTACCGGCCGTGCGCGTGCAGGTTCTGCAAAGAGCCCAATCTGGCGTTCCGGTGGCGTAACCTTCGCTGCACGCCCGCAGGACCACAGTCAAAAAGTTAACAAAAAGATGTACCGCGGCGCGCTGAAAAGCATTCTGTCCGAACTGGTACGTCAGGATCGTCTGATCGTTGTCGAGACGTTCTCTGTAGAAGCGCCTAAAACTAAGCTGCTGGCACAGAAACTGAAAGACATGGCTCTGGAAGATGTATTAATCATCACCGGTGAGCTGGACGAGAACCTGTTCCTGGCCGCACGTAACCTGCACAAGGTTGACGTACGTGACGCGACTGGTATCGACCCGGTTAGCTTGATCGCCTTCGACAAAGTCGTAATGACTGCCGATGCTGTTAAGCAAGTTGAGGAGATGCTGGCATGATTCGTGAAGAACGTTTGCTGAAAGTGCTTCGTGCACCGCACGTTTCTGAAAAAGCGTCTGCTGCGATGGAAAAAACCAATACCATCGTTCTCAAAGTTGCTATAGACGCGACTAAAGCAGAAGTTAAAGCTGCTGTGCAGAAACTGTTTGAAGTCAAAGTTGATACCGTACGTACCCTGGTTGTTAAAGGCAAGGTGAAGCGTCACGGACAGCGTGTCGGTCGTCGTAACGACTGGAAAAAAGCTTACGTCACCCTGGAAGAAGGCCAGAATCTGGACTTCGTTGGCGGCGCTGAGTAAGTCGGAGGAGTAATACAATGGCAGTTGTTAAATGTAAACCGACATCTCCGGGTCGTCGTCACGTAGTTAAAGTGGTCAACCCTGAGCTGCACAAGGGCAAACCTTTTGCTCCGCTGCTGGAAAAAAACAGCAAATCCGGTGGTCGTAACAACAATGGCCGTATCACCACTCGTCATATTGGTGGTGGTCACAAGCAGGCATACCGTATTGTTGACTTCAAACGCAACAAAGATGGTATCCCGGCAATTGTTGAACGTCTTGAGTACGATCCGAACCGTTCCGCGAACATCGCGCTGGTTCTGTACAAAGATGGCGAACGCCGTTACATCCTGGCCCCTAAAGGCCTGAAAGCTGGCGACCAGATTCAGTCTGGCGTTGATGCTGCAATCAAAGCAGGCAACACGCTGCCGATGCGCAATATCCCGGTTGGTTCTACCGTTCATAACGTAGAAATGAAACCAGGTAAAGGCGGTCAGCTGGCACGTTCCGCTGGTACTTACGTTCAGATCGTTGCTCGCGATGGTGCTTATGTCACCCTGCGTCTGCGTTCTGGTGAAATGCGTAAAGTCGAAGCAGACTGCCGTGCAACCCTGGGCGAAGTTGGCAATGCTGAGCATATGCTGCGCGTTCTGGGTAAAGCAGGTGCTGCACGCTGGCGTGGTATTCGCCCTACCGTTCGCGGTACTGCGATGAACCCAGTCGACCACCCACATGGTGGTGGTGAAGGTCGTAACTTTGGTAAACACCCAGTAACTCCATGGGGCGTTCAGACCAAAGGTAAGAAGACCCGCAGCAACAAGCGTACTGATAAATTTATCGTACGTCGCCGTAGCAAATAATATTAGAGGATAAGCCATGCCACGTTCTCTCAAGAAAGGTCCTTTTATTGACCTGCACTTGCTGAAGAAGGTAGAGAAAGCGGTGGAAAGCGGTGACAAGAAGCCCCTGCGCACTTGGTCCCGTCGTTCAACGATCTTTCCTAACATGATCGGTTTGACCATCGCTGTCCATAATGGTCGTCAGCACGTTCCGGTATTTGTTTCCGACGAAATGGTCGGTCACAAACTGGGTGAATTCGCACCGACTCGTACTTATCGCGGCCATGCTGCTGATAAAAAAGCGAAGAAGAAATAAGGTAGGAGGAAGAGATGGAAACTTTAGCTCAACATCGCCATGCTCGTTCTTCTGCTCAGAAGGTTCGCCTTGTTGCTGACCTGATTCGCGGTAAGAAAGTGTCGCAGGCCCTGGATATTCTGACCTACACCAATAAGAAAGCGGCTGTACTGGTCAAGAAGGTTCTGGAATCTGCCATTGCTAACGCTGAACACAACGATGGCGCTGACATTGACGATCTGAAAATTACGAAGATTTTCGTAGACGAAGGCCCTAGCATGAAGCGCATTATGCCTCGTGCAAAAGGTCGTGCAGATCGCATCCTGAAGCGCACCAGCCACATTACTGTGGTTGTGTCCGATCGCTGAGACTCTGGAGACTAGCAATGGGTCAGAAAGTACATCCTAATGGTATTCGCCTGGGTATTGTAAAACCTTGGAACTCTACCTGGTTTGCGAACACCAAAGAATTCGCTGACAACCTGGACAGCGATTTTAAAGTACGTCAGTACCTGACTAAGGAACTGGCAAAAGCGTCCGTATCTCGTATCGTGATCGAGCGTCCAGCTAAGAGCATCCGTGTGACTATTCACACTGCTCGCCCTGGTATCGTTATCGGTAAGAAAGGCGAAGACGTAGAAAAACTGCGCAAGGTCGTAGCGGATATCGCTGGCGTTCCTGCACAGATCAATATCGCCGAAGTTCGTAAGCCAGAACTGGACGCTAAATTGGTTGCTGATAGCATCACTTCTCAGCTGGAACGTCGCGTTATGTTCCGTCGTGCTATGAAGCGTGCTGTACAGAACGCAATGCGTCTTGGCGCTAAAGGGATTAAAGTTGAAGTTAGCGGCCGTCTGGGCGGCGCGGAAATCGCACGTACCGAATGGTACCGCGAAGGTCGCGTACCTCTGCACACTCTGCGTGCTGACATTGACTACAATACCTCTGAAGCGCACACCACTTACGGTGTAATCGGCGTTAAGGTATGGATCTTCAAAGGCGAGATCCTGGGTGGTATGGCTGCTGTTGAACAACCGGAACCGGCTGCTCAACCTAAAAAGCAGCAGCGTAAAGGCCGTAAATAAGGAGCGTCGCTGATGTTACAACCAAAGCGTACAAAATTCCGTAAAGTGCACAAAGGCCGCAACCGTGGTCTGGCGCAGGGTACGGATGTTAGCTTCGGCACTTTCGGTCTGAAAGCTGTTGGCCGTGGTCGTCTGACTGCACGTCAGATCGAAGCAGCACGTCGTGCTATGACCCGTGCAGTTAAGCGTCAAGGTAAGATCTGGATCCGTGTATTCCCGGACAAACCGATCACCGAGAAGCCGCTGGAAGTTCGTATGGGTAAAGGTAAAGGTAACGTGGAGTATTGGGTTGCCTTGATTCAGCCGGGTAAAGTCCTGTATGAAATGGACGGTGTTCCGGAAGAGCTGGCCCGTGAAGCCTTCGGCCTGGCAGCAGCGAAACTGCCTATCAAAACCACCTTTGTAACTAAGACGGTGATGTAATGAAAGCAAATGAGCTGCGTGAAAAGAGCGTTGAAGAGCTGAACACCGAGCTGCTTAACCTGCTGCGCGAGCAATTCAACCTGCGTATGCAGGCTGCAAGCGGCCAGCTGCAACAGACTCACCTGCAGAAGCAGGTTCGTCGTGATGTTGCACGTGTTAAGACTTTACTGACTCAGAAGGCGGGTGCGTAATGACCGATAAAATCCGTACTCTGCAAGGTCGCGTTGTCAGCGATAAAATGGAGAAATCCATTATTGTTGCCATCGAACGTGTTGTGAAGCACCCGATCTACGGGAAATTCATCAAACGTACGACCAAACTGCACGTACATGACGAGAACAACGAATGTGGTATCGGCGACGTGGTTGAAATCCGCGAATGCCGTCCACTGTCCAAGACTAAGTCCTGGACGCTGGTTCGCGTTGTAGAGAAAGCGGTTCTGTAATAGAGTACGCATTCTCAAACGAATAAACGGCTCAGAAATGAGCCGTTTATTTTTTCTACCCATATTCAGGAACCGGTGTTATAATGCCGCGCCCCCGATATGGGGTTTTTTAACGGCTCTGAATTTAGGGTCTCAGTAGTAGTTGACATTAGCGGAGCACTAAAATGATCCAAGAACAGACTATGCTGAACGTCGCCGACAACTCCGGTGCGCGTCGCGTAATGTGTATCAAGGTTCTGGGTGGCTCGCACCGTCGCTACGCAGGCGTCGGCGATATCATCAAGATTACCATCAAGGAAGCAATTCCACGTGGTAAGGTGAAAAAAGGCGATGTGCTGAAAGCGGTAGTGGTGCGCACCAAGAAGGGTGTTCGTCGCCCGGACGGTTCTGTCATTCGCTTCGATGGTAATGCATGCGTTATTTTAAACAATAACAGCGAGCAGCCAATCGGCACGCGTATTTTTGGGCCGGTAACTCGTGAACTGCGTAATGAAAAGTTCATGAAAATTATCTCTCTGGCACCAGAAGTACTCTAAGGAGCGAATCATGGCAGCGAAGATCCGTCGTGATGACGAAGTTATCGTGTTAACCGGTAAAGATAAAGGTAAACGCGGTAAAGTAAAAAATGTCCTGTCTTCCGGCAAGGTCATTATTGAAGGTATCAATCTGGTTAAGAAACATCAGAAGCCGGTTCCGGCCCTGAATCAACCAGGTGGCATTGTTGAGAAAGAAGCTGCGCTTCAGATCTCTAACATTGCAATCTTCAATGCGGCAACCGGCAAGGCTGACCGTGTAGGCTTTAGATTCGAAGACGGCAAAAAAGTCCGTTTCTTCAAATCTAACAGCGAAACTATCAAGTAATTTGGAGTAGTACGATGGCGAAACTGCATGATTACTACAAAGACGAAGTAGTTAAGAAACTCATGACTGAGTTTAACTACAATTCTGTCATGCAAGTCCCTCGGGTCGAGAAGATCACCCTGAATATGGGTGTTGGTGAAGCGATCGCTGATAAGAAACTGCTGGATAATGCAGCAGCTGATTTGACAGCTATCTCCGGTCAAAAGCCGTTGATCACCAAAGCACGCAAATCAGTTGCAGGCTTCAAAATCCGTCAGGGCTATCCGATCGGCTGTAAAGTGACCCTGCGTGGCGAACGCATGTGGGAGTTCCTTGAGCGCCTGATCACTATTGCTGTTCCACGTATTCGTGACTTCCGTGGCTTGTCCGCTAAGTCTTTCGATGGTCGTGGTAATTACAGCATGGGTGTCCGTGAGCAGATCATCTTCCCAGAAATCGACTATGACAAAGTCGACCGCGTTCGTGGTTTGGATATTACCATTACCACTACTGCGAATTCTGATGAAGAAGGCCGTGCTCTGCTGGCTGCCTTTGACTTCCCGTTCCGCAAGTAAGGTAGGGTTACTTAATGGCTAAGCAATCAATGAAAGCACGCGAAGTTAAACGCGTAGCTTTAGCTGAAAAATACTTCGCGAAACGCGCTGAACTGAAAGCGATCATCTCTGATGTAAACGCTTCTGACGAAGATCGTTGGAACGCAGTTCTCAAGCTGCAAAGTCTGCCGCGTGATTCCAGCCCGTCCCGTCAGCGTAACCGCTGCCGCCAGACTGGTCGTCCACATGGTTATGTGGGCAAGTTCGGGTTGAGCCGTATCAAGCTTCGTGAAGCCGCAATGCGCGGTGAAGTACCTGGCTTGAAAAAGGCTAGCTGGTAATTGTCACCAATTGAATCACGGGAGTAAAGACAGATGAGCATGCAAGATCCGATCGCGGATATGCTGACCCGTATCCGTAACGGTCAGGCCGCGAACAAAGCTGCGGTCACCATGCCTTCCTCCAAGCTGAAAGTGGCAATTGCCAACGTGCTGAAGGAAGAAGGTTTTATTGAAGAATTTAAAGTTGAAGGCGACACCAAGCCGGAACTGGAAGTGACTCTTAAGTACTTCCAGGGTAAAGCTGTTGTAGAAAGCATTCAGCGTGTCAGCCGCCCAGGTCTGCGCATCTATAAGAAAAAAGATGAGCTGCCGAAAGTTATGGCGGGTCTGGGTATCGCAGTTATTTCTACCTCTAAAGGTGTTATGACTGATCGTGCAGCGCGCCAAGCTGGTCTTGGTGGCGAAATTATCTGCTACGTAGCCTAATCGGAGGAAAAAATGTCTCGTGTTGCTAAAGCACCGGTCGTTGTTCCTGCCGGCGTTGATGTAAAAATCGACGGACAGGTTATTACGATCAAAGGTAAAAACGGCGAGCTGACTCGTACTCTCAACGCTGCTGTTGAAGTTAAACATGCTGATAATGCTCTGACCTTCGGTCCACGTGATGGTTTCGTGGATGGTTGGGCTCAGGCTGGTACCGCGCGTGCCCTGCTGAACTCAATGGTTGTCGGTGTTACCGAAGGCTTCACTAAGAAGCTGCAGCTGGTTGGTGTAGGTTATCGTGCAGCGATCAAAGGGAATGTAGTAAACCTGTCTTTAGGTTTCTCGCACCCTGTTGAACATCAGCTGCCAGCAGGTATTACTGCAGAATGTCCGACTCAAACTGAAATCGTGCTGAAAGGCGCTGATAAGCAGGTGATCGGTCAGGTTGCAGCAGATCTGCGCGCCTACCGTCGTCCTGAGCCTTATAAAGGCAAGGGTGTTCGTTACGCCGACGAAGTCGTGCGTACCAAAGAGGCTAAGAAGAAGTAAGGTAACACTATGGATAAGAAATCTGCTCGTATCCGTCGTGCGACCCGCGCACGCCGCAAGCTCCAAGAGCTGGGCGCAACTCGCCTGGTGGTACATCGTACCCCGCGTCATATTTACGCACAGGTAATTGCACCGAACGGTTCTGAAGTTCTGGTAGCTGCTTCTACTGTAGAAAAAGCTATCTCTGAACAACTGAAGTACACCGGTAACAAAGACGCTGCAGCAGCTGTGGGTAAAGCTGTCGCTGAACGCGCTCTGGAAAAAGGCATCAAAGATGTTTCCTTTGACCGTTCCGGGTTCCAATATCATGGTCGTGTCCAGGCACTAGCAGATGCTGCTCGTGAAGCTGGCCTCCAGTTCTAAGGTAGAGGTGTAAGATGGCTCACATCGAAAAACAAGCTGGCGAACTGCAGGAAAAGCTGATCGCGGTTAACCGCGTATCTAAAACCGTTAAAGGTGGTCGTATTTTCTCCTTCACAGCTCTGACTGTAGTTGGTGATGGTAACGGTCGCGTAGGTTTTGGTTACGGTAAAGCGCGTGAAGTTCCAGCAGCGATCCAGAAAGCGATGGAAAAAGCCCGTCGCAATATGATTAACGTCGCGCTGAACCACGGCACCCTGCAACACCCTGTAAAAGGTGTTCACACGGGTTCTCGTGTCTTCATGCAGCCGGCTTCTGAAGGTACCGGTATCATTGCCGGTGGTGCAATGCGCGCCGTTCTGGAAGTCGCTGGAGTTCATAACGTTCTGGCTAAAGCGTATGGTTCCACCAACCCGATTAACGTGGTTCGTGCAACTATCGATGGCCTGGAAAATATGAATTCTCCAGAAATGGTCGCTGCCAAGCGTGGTAAATCCGTTGAAGAAATTCTGGGGTAATGACCATGGCAAAGACTATTAAAATTACTCAAACCCGCAGTGCAATCGGTCGTCTGCCGAAACACAAGGCAACGCTGCTTGGCCTGGGTCTGCGTCGTATTGGCCACACCGTAGAACGCGAAGATACTCCCGCTGTTCGTGGTATGGTCAACGCGGTTTCCTACATGGTTAAAGTTGAGGAGTAAGAGATGCGTTTAAATACTCTGTCTCCGGCCGAAGGCTCCAAAAAGGCGGGTAAACGCCTGGGTCGTGGTATCGGTTCTGGTCTCGGTAAAACCGGTGGTCGTGGTCACAAAGGTCAGAACTCTCGTTCTGGCGGTGGCGTACGTCGCGGTTTCGAGGGTGGCCAGATGCCTCTGTACCGTCGTCTGCCGAAGTTTGGTTTCACTTCACGTAAAGCAATGATCACAGCTGAAATTCGTCTGTCTGATCTCGCTAAAGTAGAAGGCGACGTTGTAGACCTGAACACGCTGAAAGCGGCTAACATTATCGGTATCCAGATCGAATTCGCGAAAGTGATTCTGGCTGGTGAAGTAACTCGTCCGGTAACTGTTAACGGCCTGCGCGTGTCTAAAGGCGCTCGTGCTGCTATCGAAGCTGCTGGCGGTAAAATTGAGGAATAAGTAGCAGAATGGCTAAGCAACCGGGATTAGATTTTCAAAGTGCCAAAGGTGGGTTCGGCGAGCTGAAACGCAGACTTCTGTTTGTGATTGGTGCGCTGATTGTGTTCCGTATTGGCTCTTTTATTCCGATCCCTGGTATCGATGCCGCTGTACTTGCCAAACTGCTTGAGCAACAGCGAGGCACTATCATTGAAATGTTTAACATGTTCTCTGGTGGTGCTCTCAGCCGTGCTTCTATCTTTGCCTTGGGGATCATGCCGTACATTTCGGCATCGATCATCATCCAGCTGCTGACGGTGGTTCACCCGACGCTGGCAGAGATTAAGAAGGAAGGGGAATCTGGCCGTCGTAAGATTAGCCAGTACACCCGCTACGGTACTCTGGTGCTGGCAATATTCCAGGCGACCGGTATTGCTACCGGTCTGCCGAATATGCCTGGTATGCAAGGCCTGGTGATTAATCCGGGCTTTGCATTCTATTTCACCGCTGTTGTAAGTCTGGTCACAGGGACTATGTTCCTGATGTGGCTCGGCGAACAGATTACTGAACGTGGTATCGGTAACGGTATCTCGATCATTATCTTCGCCGGTATTGTTGCGGGCCTCCCGCCAGCCATCGCCCATACTATCGAGCAAGCGCGTCAAGGCGACCTGCACTTCCTCCTGTTGCTGTTGGTTGCAGTATTAGTATTTGCAGTGACCTTCTTTGTTGTGTTTGTTGAACGTGGTCAACGCCGCATTGTGGTAAACTACGCGAAACGCCAGCAAGGTCGTCGTGTCTATGCTGCACAGAGCACACATTTACCGCTGAAAGTGAATATGGCGGGGGTAATCCCGGCAATCTTCGCTTCCAGTATTATTCTGTTCCCGGCGACCATCGCGTCATGGTTCGGGGGCGGTACTGGTTGGAACTGGCTGACAACAATTTCGCTGTATTTGCAGCCTGGGCAACCGCTTTATGTGTTACTCTATGCGTCTGCAATCATCTTCTTCTGTTTCTTCTATACGGCGTTGGTTTTCAACCCGCGTGAAACAGCAGATAACCTGAAGAAGTCCGGTGCATTCGTACCAGGAATTCGTCCGGGAGAACAAACGGCGAAGTATATCGATAAAGTAATGACCCGCCTGACTTTGGTTGGTGCGTTGTACATCACTTTTATCTGCCTGATCCCGGAGTTCATGCGTGATGCAATGAAAGTGCCGTTCTACTTCGGTGGAACATCGTTACTTATCGTTGTTGTCGTGATTATGGACTTTATGGCTCAAGTGCAAACTCTGATGATGTCTAGTCAGTACGAGTCTGCATTGAAGAAGGCGAACCTGAAAGGCTACGGCCGTTAATGGTTGCCTGAGAAGTTACGGAGAGTAAAAATGAAAGTTCGTGCTTCCGTCAAGAAATTATGCCGTAACTGCAAAATCGTTAAGCGTGATGGTGTCATCCGTGTGATTTGCAGTGCCGAGCCGAAGCATAAACAGCGCCAAGGCTGATTATTTCGCATATTTTTCTTGCAAAGTTGGGTTGAGCTGGCTAGATTAGCCAGCCAATCTTTTTGTATGTCTGTACGTATCCATTTGAGTATCCTGAAAACGGGCTTTTCGGCATGGTGCGTACATATTAAATAGTAGGAGTGCATAGTGGCCCGTATAGCAGGCATTAACATTCCTGATCAGAAACATGCCGTGATCGCATTAACTTCGATCTTCGGTGTCGGCAAAACTCGTTCCAAAGCCATTTTGGCGGCGGCGGGCATTGCTGAAGATGTTAAGATCAGTGAGCTGTCTGAAGAACAAATCGACACGCTGCGTGACGAAGTTGCCAAATTTGTCGTTGAAGGTGATCTGCGCCGTGAAATCAGCATGAGCATCAAGCGCCTGATGGATCTTGGTTGCTATCGCGGTTTGCGTCATCGTCGTGGTCTGCCAGTGCGCGGTCAGCGTACGAAGACCAACGCACGTACCCGTAAGGGTCCGCGCAAACCGATCAAGAAATAATCGGGGTGATTGAATAATGGCAAAGGCACCAGTTCGTGCACGTAAGCGTGTAAGAAAACAAGTCTCTGACGGCGTGGCTCATATCCATGCTTCTTTCAACAACACCATCGTTACCATCAGCGATCGCCAAGGTAATGCACTGGGTTGGGCAACAGCCGGTGGTTCCGGTTTCCGTGGTTCACGCAAATCCACTCCGTTTGCAGCTCAGGTTGCAGCAGAGCGTTGCGCTGAAGCCGTAAAAGATTACGGCATCAAGAATCTGGAAGTTATGGTCAAAGGTCCGGGTCCGGGTCGCGAATCTACCATTCGTGCTCTGAACGCCGCTGGTTTCCGCATCACTAATATTACTGATGTGACTCCGATCCCTCATAACGGTTGTCGTCCGCCGAAAAAACGTCGCGTATAACGCCACGTTTTCCAGGTTAGTTGGAGATAGAAAATGGCAAGATATTTGGGTCCTAAGCTCAAGCTGAGCCGTCGTGAGGGCACCGACTTATTCCTTAAGTCTGGCGTTCGCGCGATCGATACCAAGTGTAAAATTGAACAAGCTCCTGGCCAGCACGGTGCGCGTAAACCGCGTCTGTCTGACTATGGTGTGCAGTTGCGTGAAAAGCAAAAAGTTCGCCGTATCTACGGTGTGCTGGAGCGTCAGTTCCGTAACTACTACAAAGAAGCAGCACGTCTGAAAGGCAACACCGGTGAAAACCTGTTGGCTCTGCTGGAAGGTCGTCTGGACAACGTTGTATACCGTATGGGCTTCGGCGCTACTCGTGCTGAATCACGTCAGCTGGTTAGCCATAAAGCTATCATGGTAAACGGTCGTGTTGTTAACATCGCTTCTTATCAGGTTAAAGCGAATGACGTTGTCAGCGTTCGTGAGAAAGCGAAAAAGCAATCTCGCGTGAAAGCCGCTCTTGAGCTGGCTGAGCAGCGTGAAAAGCCAACCTGGCTGGAAGTTGATGCTGGCAAGATGGAAGGTACGTTCAAGCGTCAGCCTGAGCGTTCTGATCTGTCTGCGGACATTAACGAACACCTGATCGTCGAGCTTTACTCCAAGTAAAGCTTAGTACCAAAGAGAGGACACAATGCAGGGTTCTGTGACAGAGTTTCTAAAACCGCGCCTGGTCGATATCGAGCAAGTGAGTTCGACGCACGCCAAGGTGACCCTTGAGCCTTTAGAACGTGGCTTCGGCCATACTTTGGGTAACGCACTGCGCCGTATTCTGCTCTCATCGATGCCGGGTTGCGCGGTGACCGAGGTTGAGATTGATGGTGTACTTCATGAGTACAGCACCAAAGAAGGCATTCAGGAAGATATCCTTGAAATCCTGCTCAACCTGAAAGGGCTGGCGGTGAGAGTTCAGGGTAAAGATGAAGTTATTCTTACTCTGAATAAATCTGGCATTGGCCCTGTGACCGCAGCCGACATTACCCACGACGGTGATGTCGAAATCGTCAAGCCGCAGCATGTTATCTGCCACCTGACCGATGAGAACGCATCTATTAATATGCGTATCAAAGTTCAGCGCGGTCGTGGTTATGTGCCGGCTTCTGCCCGAATTCATTCGGAAGAAGATGAGCGCCCAATCGGCCGTCTGCTGGTCGACGCCTGCTACAGCCCTGTAGAGCGTATTGCCTACAATGTTGAAGCAGCGCGTGTTGAGCAGCGCACCGACCTGGACAAGCTGGTCATCGAAATGGAAACCAACGGCACAATCGATCCTGAAGAGGCGATTCGTCGTGCGGCAACCATTCTGGCAGAACAACTTGAAGCTTTCGTTGACTTACGTGATGTACGTCAGCCGGAAGTTAAAGAAGAGAAACCAGAGTTCGATCCGATCCTGCTGCGCCCTGTTGACGATCTGGAATTGACTGTCCGCTCTGCTAACTGCCTTAAGGCAGAAGCTATCCACTATATCGGTGATCTGGTACAGCGTACCGAGGTTGAGTTGCTGAAAACGCCGAACCTGGGTAAAAAATCTCTTACCGAGATTAAAGACGTGCTGGCTTCTCGTGGTCTGTCACTGGGCATGCGCCTGGAAAACTGGCCGCCGGCAAGCATTGCTGACGAGTAACCGGATCACAGGTTAAGGTTTTACTGAGAAGGATAAGGTCATGCGCCATCGTAAGAGTGGTCGTCAACTGAACCGCAACAGCAGCCATCGCCAGGCTATGTTCCGCAATATGGCAGGTTCACTGGTTCGTCATGAGATCATCAAGACGACCCTGCCTAAAGCGAAAGAGCTGCGTCGCGTAGTTGAGCCGCTGATTACTCTTGCCAAGACTGATAGCGTTGCTAATCGTCGTCTGGCATTCGCCCGTACTCGTGATAACGAGATCGTGGCAAAACTGTTTAACGAACTGGGCCCGCGTTTCGCGAGCCGTGCCGGTGGTTACACTCGTATTCTGAAGTGTGGCTTCCGTGCAGGCGACAATGCGCCGATGGCTTACATCGAGCTCGTTGATCGTTCTGAATCGAAAGCAGAAGCAGCTGCAGAGTAATCTGCAGTGATTTGAAAAAACCCGCTTCGGCGGGTTTTTTTATACCCTCAGAATCCCCGCTTCACTACAATTACAGTATTCTTTTTGTTCACCCGGACGCGCACGATGTGGTTACTAGACCAGTGGGCCGAGCGCCACATTCTCGAGGCACAAAGCAAAGGCGACTTTGATGCTCTTCCTGGCAGCGGTGAGCCTCTGCTCCTTGATGACGATTTGCATGTTCCTGTGGAATTGCGTGCAGGCTATCGTTTGCTGAAAAATGCAGGGTGTTTGCCTCCAGAACTGGAGCTGCGTAAACAGGCTGTTGAGCTTGCCGACCTTTTACAGGGGATCCGCGAAGACGACCCTCGTTTCATTGAACTCCATCGCCGGCTTACTTTGTTTGAACTGAAACTGAGGCAGTCTGGAGTGAACACTGATTTTTTACGCGGTGAGTATGCAGATAAACTGTTCAACAAAATTAACGAGGAGTCGTAATGTTCCGTATTGGCGAACTGGCAAAGCTTGCTGGTGTAACACCTGATACCATCCGTTATTACGAAAAGCAGCAGATGATGGACAATCCTGTGCGCACCGAAGGAGGGTTCCGACTTTATACCGACAGCGACCTGCAGCGTTTACGTTTCATTCGTCACGGCAGCCAGTTAGGGTTTACGCTTGAGGCTATTCGTGAACTGCTATCCATTCGTGTCGATCCGGAACATCACACCTGTCAGGAATCGAAAGGAATTGTTCAGGCCAGATTGAGTGAAGTTGAGAGCAGGATTGCTCAACTGGAAACCATGCGACGTTCTTTGCAGCGCCTCAATGACGCATGTTGTGGAACTGCGCATAGCAGCGTTTATTGTTCAATCCTCGAAGCGCTGGAACAAGGAGCAGAAACGGATAAGGCAGGATGTTGATTTCAGAGCAACCCGGGATTACACTCCCGCCGACTTAAGTAAAAATTGGAGAAAATATGAGCCACTATCAACACAAGAAGGGGCAAATTAAAGATAATGCTATTGAAGCGTTACTTCATGACCCGCTGTTTCGCCAACGCGTTGAGAAAAGTAAGAAAGGGAAAGGGAGTTTTGAGCGTAGGAGTAAATACGGTAACCGGGGTAATTGGGAGGCCAGTGGTAAGAAAGTGATGCACTTTTTTACCACTGGCCTTTTACTTTCTGTGTCCTGATTAAGAACGTGAGTTTTGTTCTTTCAAAAGGTCACGAATTTCAGACAGCAGAACTTCTTCTTTCGTTGGCCCAGGTGCTGCCGCTGGTTCTTCTTTTTTACGATTCAGTTTGTTGACCAATTTGATTGCCATAAAGATGGCAAATGCCACGATCACGAAATCAAAGATGTTCTGAATGAATATACCGTAGTGCATCACAACTGCCGGAACATCACCCTGCGCATCGCGCAGAGTCACAGCAAACTGCTTAAAGTCGACCCCGCCAATGACTAATCCCAGGGGGGGCATAATAATATCGGCAACCAGTGACGATACTATTTTACCAAATGCCGCACCAATAATGACACCCACCGCCAAATCAACAACGTTTCCGCGCATCGCGAATTCGCGAAACTCTTTAATAATGCTCATTTTATTCTCCTTATGCCAACTGACATTTATAAGTTTAACAAATGATTAGCCGATTTCCATTACAGACAGGATGTCAGATGGAATAAATAAACCATAAATAATACATGGTTAATAAAAAAGGCACTCTTTTGAGTACCTTCTATGGTTACAGGAAGAAGGGACTTGGCTGGAATAATCGCTCGACGTCTGTAATAAACTTTTTATCCGTCAGGAACATAATGACGTGATCGCCTTGCTCGATGCGTAAATTATCGTTGGCGATAAGCACTTCATTCCCACGAACTACAGCGCCGATGATTGTGCCAGGCGGAAGCTTAATATCATCAATAACACGGCCGACGACTCGGGACGTGCTTTCATCCCCGTGGGCAACAGCCTCAATAGCTTCCGCTACACCGCGACGGAGGGAGGATACCCCGACAATATCAGCTTTACGTACATGGCTTAGCAGTGCCGAAATGGTCGCTTGTTGAGGAGAAATGGCAATATCAATCACGCTGCCCTGGACCAGGTCGACATATGCCCGGCGTTGGATCAGTACCATGACCTTTTTGGCGCCCATGCGTTTGGCCAGCATGGCCGACATGATGTTCGCTTCATCATCGTTGGTGACCGCAATGAACAGATCAACCTGATCGATATGCTCCTCAGCCAATAATTCCTGATCCGAAGCATCACCGTAAAAAACGATCGTGTTCTGCAGTTTCTCAGCCAGCTCTGCTGCGCGTTGTTGATCGCGTTCGATCAGTTTCACGCTGTACTCTTTCTCCAGACGGTGCGCCAGTCCGGCCCCGATATTGCCGCCGCCAACAAGCATGATGCGTTTGTATGGTTTTTCCAGCCGCTGGAGTTCACTCATTACTGCACGAATATGCTGTGATGCAGCAATGAAGAAGACTTCATCGCCCGCTTCCACGATGGTCGAACCCTGTGGTCGAATCGGTCTGTCATGACGGAAAATCGCTGCTACGCGGGTGTCGATATGTGGCATGTGTTCGCGCATCGTAGAGAGCGCATTCCCGACCAGTGGGCCACCATAATAAGCTTTCACCACTGCCAGGCTGACTTTTCCTTCAGCGA
The DNA here is from genome assembly GCF_024764965.1 of Scandinavium tedordense. Taxonomy (NCBI): domain Bacteria; kingdom Pseudomonadati; phylum Pseudomonadota; class Gammaproteobacteria; order Enterobacterales; family Enterobacteriaceae; genus Scandinavium; species Scandinavium tedordense. Next base: position 439,373 of record NZ_JALIGG010000055.1, read on the forward strand.
AGTTCACGACTTGCAACGCACCCGGATATTCAATCAGGCGGTACATGTTATCGATGACCAGCTGTTCCGGCGCGATGAGGTGATCGATCGGCACAGCCTCTGAATGGAAAAGTTTGTCGGCGTCACGAACGTAGTCAGGTGAACGAATGCGGGCGATGCGGTTCGGCGTGTTAAACAATGAATAGGCAACCTGGCAGGCCACCATATTTGTTTCGTCAGAGCTGGTCACTGCGACCAGCATATCGGCATCATCTGCGCCTGCTTCACGCAAAACGCGAGGATGCGAACCGTGACCCTGCACAACGCGAAGATCGAACTTATCCTGCAGGCTGCGCAAGCGGTCACCGTTGGTATCCACCACGGTGATATCGTTGTTTTCGCCGACCAGGTTCTCCGCCAACGTGCCGCCCACCTGTCCGGCACCCAGTATGATAATTTTCATCAGTCGCGACCCGTTATTTCATCACTGTTTGATTAGCTTAGCGTAAAAGAATCCGTCGCCTTCGTCTGCCGCAGGCAAGTTCTGCACACCCGGACGCGTTACGCTACCGGTTTCGTGGAGCGCTGCATCAGGCGTGCGTTTCAGAAACGCGGAAATTTGCTCGCAGTTTTCTTCCGGTAAAATTGAGCAGGTCGCATACACCAGCGTGCCACCGGTTTTCAGGTGCGCCCATGTTGCATCCAGAATTTCGCTCTGGAGCTGCGCCAGCTCAGCAATATCGCGATCGCGGCGTAGCCATTTAATATCCGGATGGCGGCGAATGACCCCCGTTGCCGAGCATGGTGCATCCAGAAGGATACGGTCAAACTGTTGTTCACCGCACCACTGTGATGGATAGCGACCATCGCCCTGTTTGACGTCGGCTTTCATGCCCAGACGTTTCAGGTTTTCATATACGCGCGACAGGCGCTGTTCGTCAATGTCGACAGCCATCAGGCGTGCTTCCGGTGCGACTTCCAGAATATGGGTTGTTTTACCGCCAGGAGCCGCACACAAATCCAGAATGACTTCTCCGTTATTTGGCATCAGGTAGTTTATGCAGCCTTGTGCCGAAGCATCTTGCACCGTAACCCAACCTTCTTCGAAGCCAGGCAGGACGTGAACAGGGGCCGGTGTTTCCAGGCGCACGGCATCAGGATATGCGTCATGCGCAAAACCTTTCATGCCTGCCTGCTCCAGTAATGCCAACCATTCATCGCGAGAATGATGATTACGGTTTACACGCAACCACATTGGTGGACGCAGGTTGTTAGCATCAAGAATGGATTGCCACTGTTGCGGGTACGCTTTCTTGATGCGTTTAACCAGCCAGGCAGGGTGCAGGAAACGGCTTTCAGTCGCGGCAAACTCTTCGAGCAGCGCTTCCTGATTACGCTGGAATTGGCGCAATACACCATTGATCAGGCCTTTCAGCTGTGGGCGCTTAATGGCGACAGCACCTTCTACCGTTTCAGCAAGCGCTGCATGGGGTGGAATTCGGGTATGCAGCAGCTGATAGAGACCCACCATGATCAAGTAATGCACGGTGCGCTGTTTACCGGTCATCGGGCGCGCCATTAACTTGTTGACCAGCCAATCGAGCTGGGAGAGCGTGCGCAATACACCGAAGCTCAGCTCCTGTAAAAGCGCTCTGTCTTTATCTGCCACTTTTTGCTGCATGGCGGGCAGGACATTACTTAATGACTGGCCTTGTTCCAACACTTGCTCAACGGCAAGAGCGACCAGACTGCGTAAATTCGTATTTTTTTTCATAAGCGTAAAAATGAAAAGGCCCGGCAATACCGGGCTTGAAGTAAGGGGCCGTCAGGCAAGACGGTTACCGGGAATAAACCACTCCCGGCGCGAATTTAAAAGATCCTGCGCGCTCATGGCTTTCTTCCCTGCAGGTTGTAGCGATTGCAGGTTCAGAATGCCATTACCGGTCGCGACCTGGATGCCATGCTTATTAGCATCGACAATGGTGCCTGGCGCGGCGTCAGTTTGCGTGTGGATAACGGATGCTTGCCATACTTTGACCGGCTGGCCATCAATCTCCAGCCAGCTCATTGGCCATGGATTAAAGGCACGAATGCAACGCTCAAGCTGCTCCGCGGACAGTGACCAGTCGACGCGTGCTTCTTCTTTACTGAGCTTTTCGGCATGAGTGACCAGAGCTTCATCCTGAACTTCTGGTTTTGCTGCGCCGTTTGCCAGCTGTTTCAGCGTTTCAATCAGGCCCTGTGGCCCCATCTCCGCGAGCTTATCGTACAGCGAACCGCTGGTATCTTCTGCGGTAATAGGACAGGAGAGTTTATACAGCATATCGCCAGTATCAAGACCCACATCCATCTGCATGATAGTAACGCCGGTTTCGGTATCGCCCGCCCAGAGTGAACGCTGGATGGGGGCTGCACCACGCCAGCGCGGCAGCAGCGAACCGTGAACGTTAATGCAGCCCAGACGCGGCATATCCAGAACCGCTTTCGGCAGGATCAGACCATAGGCAACGACAACCATAACGTCGGCGTTTAAGTCGGCAACGAGCTGCTGGTTTTCCTGAGGACGCAGTGATGCAGGCTGGAAAACCGGTAGACCTTTTTCTTCTGCCAGCACTTTAACCGGGCTTGGCATCAGCTTTTTACCGCGTCCGGCTGGCCTGTCTGGTTGAGTAAAGACGCCAACCACCTGGTGTCCAGACGACAACAGCGCGTCAAGATGACGCGCTGCAAAGTCAGGAGTACCAGCAAAAATAATGCGGAGTGATTCTGACACGTTAATTCTTATCCTTAAGCACGAGCGTTCAGTCGATCCAGTTTCTCAACTTTCTGACGGATGCGCTGCTGTTTCAGCGGGGACAGATAATCGATAAATAGTTTGCCGACCAGATGGTCCATTTCGTGCTGAATGCAGATTGCCAGCAGGCCATCGGCTTCTAATTCGTAAGGCTTACCTTCACGATCCAGCGCGCGAATTTTCACTTTCTCGGCGCGCGGAACCAGGGCCCGCTGTTCAGGGATCGACAGGCAGCCCTCTTCGATACCGGTATCGCCGCTTTTTTCCAGCAGCTCTGGGTTGATCAACACCAGCTGCTCTGCACGATCTTCAGACACGTCAATGACGATGATACGCTGATGGATGTCGACCTGAGTTGCGGCCAGACCAATACCTTCTTCGGCGTACATCGTTTCGAACATATCATCTACGATGCGCTGAATTTCTGCATTTACTTCTTTAACCGGCTCTGCGACTTTGCGAAGGCGCTCGTCCGGAATATGTAACACTTGCAAAACTGACATAATTATCCAGAGTTGTGTTCAGGAGTTGGAAAGTTTATTACCTCTATTCTAGACAAAACCCCCTCTGATTGACAGCATCACTGACCAATCGCAAAGATTGCCGGGACTGCTTGTGGCAAGGGGAAAAGGATGACACCCACAGAAATATGGCTCCGTCTGATGACGGTCAATGGGTTATACGGCGACACGCAGTTCGCGCTGGCACAACGGTTGATTTCTACAGATTCAATTAATGCCGACGTTTTGCGTGATAATGGGTTTTCAGCTAAGCACATCAAGCAATTTTTCTCACTTACCCAGCGCACCCTGGAGGACACTCAGAATTGGTTAACAATCCCTGAGCATTCCCTTCTTTCTGCTGATCATCCTGACTACCCTTCCTCATTACGGGCGATCGTCGACTATCCGGGCATTTTGTTTGTCGCGGGAGATGCAAAGCTATTAGCGTCGGCACAAATCGCGATTGTCGGCAGTCGGGATCACTCTTGGTACGGCGAGCGGTGGGGACGCATTTTCAGCGAAGCGCTTGCCAGAAAAGGCATGACGATTACCAGTGGGATGGCGCTCGGTATCGATGGTGTGGCACATCGTGCCGCGCTGGATGCATCCGGGAAAACCATTGCAGTATTGGGCAACGGTTTGTTTCATACCTATCCGCGACGACATGCTTCGTTAGCACAACGCATTATTGAAAGCGGGGGCGCGCTGGTGAGCGAATTCCCATTGGCACAGCCGCCTTTCCCCGCCAATTTCCCACGACGAAATCGAATTATCAGTGGGCTTAGTCGTGGGGTCCTTGTGGTGGAAGCGGCGATAAAAAGTGGATCTCTCGTCACGGCCAGAACCGCGCTGGAGCAGGGCCGGGACGTTTATGCCGTTCCAGGGCCATTAGGGAACCCAGGATCTGAAGGACCACACTGGTTGATTAAGCAGGGCGCGATACCCGTGACGTCAGTAGAGGATATCCTGGAAAATTTGCAATATGGGCGACATCCGTTGCCAGATGAGGCTGAAAAATCAAATTATTCCCCGGATACGGAGCTTGCAGCATTGCCATTTCCAGAGCTCCTGGCTAACGTAGGAGATGAGGTAACACCTGTTGACGTTGTCGCTGAACGTGCCGGCCAACCTGTGCCAGTGACGGTAGCCCAACTACTCGAACTGGAGTTAGCAGGATGGATCGCAGCTGTACCCGGCGGCTATGTCCGATTAAGGAGGGCATGCCATGTTCGACGTACTGATGTATTTGTTTGAGACTTACATCCATAACGAAGCAGAGATGCGGGTGGATCAGGATAAGCTGACGCAGGATCTTACTGACGCCGGTTTTGATCGTGAAGATATCTACAACGCACTGCTGTGGTTGGAAAAGCTGGCTGATTATCAGGAAGGGCTCACTGAGCCAATGCAGCTTGCTTCAGATCCACTCTCTGTTCGTATTTATACCGCAGATGAGTGCCAACGGCTGGATGCCAGTTGCCGGGGATTCTTGTTATTCCTGGAGCAGATTCAGGTGCTAAACCTCGAAACGCGTGAAATGGTTATCGAACGCGTCATGGCGCTGGATGCCACAGAGTTTGAGTTGGAAGATTTGAAGTGGGTGATTCTGATGGTGCTGTTTAATATCCCGGGCTGTGAAAATGCCTATCAGCAGATGGAAGAATTACTCTTCGAAGTAAATGAAGGTATGCTGCACTAATTCAATTGCGCAGCGACAAGAGTTGTTATGGCCAAATCAGCACTGTTTACGGTGCCTAAACACGAGCCCTGCCCACAGTGCGGGGCCGAACTGGTTATCCGAAGCGGTAAACACGGGCCGTTTCTCGGCTGTTCTCATTATCCGGAATGTGATTACGTCCGTCCCCTGAAAAGTCAGGCGGACGGACACATTGTCAAAGTTCTGGAAGGGCAGCTGTGTCCTGCTTGTGGAGCAGAACTGGTGCTTCGGCAGGGACGTTTTGGCATGTTTATCGGCTGCAGCCAGTATCCGGCCTGCGAGCATACGGAACTCATCGACAAGCCTGATGATACCGCTATCGCTTGCCCGCAGTGTCACGAAGGGCATTTGGTTCAGCGTCGTTCCCGCTATGGTAAGACTTTCCATTCCTGCGATCGCTATCCCGATTGCCAATTTGTCCTTAATTTCAAACCGGTAGTGGGCGAATGCCCCGTATGCCATTACCCACTGCTTATCGAAAAGAAGACGGCGCAGGGCGTTAAGCTCTTTTGTGCCAGTAAACAATGTGGAAAGCCGATATCGGCGGAAAAAATCAGTGAACAGTAACCTGCATCAAGAAATCGTTTTGAAAGCTATCGAAGCGCTCAATAATAAAGAAGTCATCGCTTATCCCACTGAGGCTGTTTTTGGTGTGGGTTGTGACCCTGATAGTGAAACAGCGGTCATGCGTTTGCTTGAGCTCAAGCAGCGCCCCATGGAAAAAGGCCTCATACTGATTGCCGCGAATTTTGAACAGCTCACGCCGTATATCGACGATTCCGTATTGTCGGATGCGCAGCGTGAGGCGGTGTTCTCCCGTTGGCCTGGCCCGGTCACTTTTGTCTTCCCAGCCCAGGCTTCGACCCCACGTTGGCTAACCGGGCGTTTCGATACGCTTGCTGTACGCGTGACCGACCATCCGCTGGTGGTGGAACTGTGTCAGGCATATGGGAAACCGTTGGTCTCGACGAGCGCGAATCTCACCGGGCAGGAACCTTGCCGTACCGTTGCAGAAGTTGTCACTCAATTTGGTGACGCCTTTCCGGTAGTTCAAGGAGAGACGGGTGGACGGATGAATCCTTCTGAAATTCGTGATGCCCTGACGGGCGAACTTTTCCGCCAAGGGTAATTGTATGGAACGGTACGCAGTATTCGGCAACCCCATTGCGCACAGCAAATCGCCCTTCATTCATCAGCGATTCGCCCAGCAGCTTAATATTGAGCATCCTTATGGTCGGGTGCTTGCCCCACGTGAAGCCTTTAATGAAGCGCTGGATGCATTTCTGGCTGCAGGGGGTAAAGGCTGCAATGTGACGGTTCCTTTTAAAGAAGAAGCGTTTGCACGTGCGGATGAACTGACAGAGCGGGCGGCGCTGGCTGGAGCCGTTAATACCTTGAAGCGTCTTGAAGACGGGCGACTGTTGGGTGATAACACTGACGGGATCGGTTTGTTGAGTGACCTTGAACGTCTGGCCTTTATCAAACCGGGTTATCGTATCCTATTGATTGGTGCGGGCGGCGCGGCGCGGGGCGTATTGTTACCGCTGCTGTCGCTAGACTGTGCGGTGACGGTAACCAACCGGACATTTGCCCGTGCACAGGAGCTGGCTACGCTCTTTACGCATACCGGCAGTGTGAAAGCGCTGGCGATGGATGCGCTTGCCGATCAAAAATTCGATTTGATAATCAATGCTACTTCCAGCGGTATCGGTGGTGAAACCCCTGCAATCCCGACCGCGATTATCAATATAGATGTGCACTGCTACGACATGTTCTATCAGAAGGGAAACACGCCTTTCCTGAACTGGTGCGAACAGCACGGCGCAAAACAGAATGCCGATGGTCTGGGGATGCTGGTGGCCCAGGCGGCACATGCTGTATTGCTGTGGCATGGCGTTATGCCGTCAATAACACCTGTGATCGACGAACTGAAAAAGGAACTCGCTCTGTGAATCAGGCGATCCTGTTTCCTGATCGTGAGGCCTGGGATGAAGTGCAGTTGTGCATTTGCTTCCCGGTTTTAGTTGGAGGGTTCCAGCTGAACTGCGCATTATCAGCTGAATCACTGGCGTACCGCTTTGGTGGCGATGCGCCAGAGGTATGGCTGGAAAGCTTTCGACAGAATCGCTGGGATCTGGAGGAAGAAGCCGAACAGGCTATCCGCGATCAGCAGGACGACAATCAGGGTTGGATCTGGCTTTCCTGATCGAGATATTCATCTTTCCATTTCACATAGTTGTTAGCGGAATACTTCAAGCCCTCTCGTTCCGCTTCTGTTAATGGGCGGATCTTTTTGACCGGACTGCCGAGATACAGAAAACCGCTTTCAAGACGTTTGTTTTGTGGCACCAGGCTTCCGGCCCCAATCATTACATCATCTTCTATTATTGCACCGTCCAGCAGAATCGATCCCATACCGACCAATACCCGATTGCCAATCATGCAGCCGTGCAGCATGACTTTGTGCCCTACGGTGACGTCCTCGCCGACGATCAGGGGATTGCCTTCCGGTTTATAGGAGGATTTGTGCGTGACGTGTAGGACGCTGCCGTCCTGAATATTGCTGCGGGCGCCAATAGCCACATAGTTCACATCACCGCGAATAACGACCAACGGCCAGATGCCCACATCGTCAGCGAGGCGTACATCTCCAATCACTACGCTGGTGCTGTCGATCATTACGCGGGAACCGATCTTGGGATGTAATTCTTTATAAGGGCGAATATTTGCCGACATGTTTACCTCTTTCATAAAGGAGCAGATGATTTTTAGACATTATCGGCTTTCTATAAGGCTTTAACACCTCAAAAAGTAGTCAGATCGGACGGGATCTCAGCAAAAAGAATGAAAAAACAGCGGTCGGAAAAAAGATCGCAAAAAAGGGTTGTGCAAAAAAATGGGATCCCTATAATGCGCCTCCATCGACACGGAACATGTGAACAACTTCACAGTGTACCGGCGGCGATGAGAGTTAAAAATCCTGAAATTAAGGGTTGACTCTGAAAGAGGAAAGCGTAGTATACGCCACC
>NZ_JALIGG010000010.1:0-400 GCF_024764965.1 Scandinavium tedordense
GTCGACGAACAAGCCGCGCGGTGAGCGAGTGCTGCCCGATGTGCTGAGCATCCACCGCGAGTTGCGACGCAAGGGCGTGACCTTGCAGCTGCTGTGGGAGGAATATCTCGCCGCGCATGCGGGCCAGCCGACCTACCGCTACACCCAGTTCGTCGAGCACTACCGGCGCTACGCCCAGACGCTCAAACGTTCGATGCGTCAGCTGCACCGTGCGGGCGAGAAGCTATTCATCGACTATGCCGGGCCGACGCTGCCGGTGGTCGACCCGGCCACCGGCGAAGTGCGCCGGGCGCACATCTTCGTCGCCGCCCTGGGCGCCTCGAATTACACCTATGCCTGCGCGACGCCAGGCGAAACCCAGGTGGACTGGCTGACCTCGCTGGGCCAGGCTCTGACCTAC
>NZ_JALIGG010000009.1:0-391 GCF_024764965.1 Scandinavium tedordense
TGGTGTTCCAGTACCTGGCGCATTTCATAGGGATCGTTCAGCGGCTCGCCGCTGCCGGGCATGATCAGGCTCACGCTCATCAGCGGTTCGCCCAGTTCCTCCAGCAGCGCCCGGGCGATCGGACAGTTCGGCACGCGCAGGCCGATGGTGCGGCGCTTGGGGTGCAGGAGCATGCGCGGCACCTCGCGGGTGGCGCTGAGGATGAAGGTGTAGGGACCGGGGGTGTGCGCCTTGAGCAGGCGGAACAGGCCGGTGTCGACCTTGGCATAGACCCCCAGCTCGGAAAGGTCGCGGCAGACCAGGGTGAAGTTGTGCTTGTCGTCCAGTTGGCGGATGCGGCGGATGCGATCCACCGCGGTCTTTTCGCCGATGCGGCAGCCCAGGGCATAGG
>NZ_JALIGG010000008.1:0-389 GCF_024764965.1 Scandinavium tedordense
GCCGAGGACCTGGCCCGGACTCGCGCCTTCACCCTGTTCGCCACCCACTACTTCGAGCTGACCGTACTGCCGGAAAGCCAGCCCGCGGTAGCCAACGTGCACCTGAACGCGACCGAGCACAATGAACGCATCGTGTTCCTGCACCATGTACTGCCGGGACCGGCGAGCCAGAGCTACGGCCTCGCGGTGGCCCAGTTGGCCGGCGTGCCGACTCCGGTAATCCAGCGCGCCCGCGAACACCTCAAGCGCCTGGAAACCACCAGCCTGCCGCACGAGATGCCGAGCCAGCAGAGCGGCAAGCCCGCCTCGCCGATGCAGAGCGACCTGTTCGCCAGCCTGCCGCACCCGGTGATCGATGAATTGTCGAGGATCAATCCCGACGATATCAG
>NZ_JALIGG010000006.1:0-264 GCF_024764965.1 Scandinavium tedordense
ATCGTACCCCAAACCGACACAGGTGGTCAGGTAGAGAATACCAAGGCGCTTGAGAGAACTCGGGTGAAGGAACTAGGCAAAATGGTGCCGTAACTTCGGGAGAAGGCACGCTGATGTGTAGGTGAAGTCCCTGCGGATGGAGCTGAAATCAGTCGAAGATACCAGCTGGCTGCAACTGTTTATTAAAAACACAGCACTGTGCAAACACGAAAGTGGACGTATACGGTGTGACGCCTGCCCGGTGCCGGAAGGTTAATTGATGGG
>NZ_JALIGG010000007.1:0-264 GCF_024764965.1 Scandinavium tedordense
CCCATCAATTAACCTTCCGGCACCGGGCAGGCGTCACACCGTATACGTCCACTTTCGTGTTTGCACAGTGCTGTGTTTTTAATAAACAGTTGCAGCCAGCTGGTATCTTCGACTGATTTCAGCTCCACCCGCAGGGGCTTCACCTACACATCAGCGTGCCTTCTCCCGAAGTTACGGCACCATTTTGCCTAGTTCCTTCACCCGAGTTCTCTCAAGCGCCTTGGTATTCTCTACCTGACCACCTGTGTCGGTTTGGGGTACGAT
>NZ_JALIGG010000001.1:0-255 GCF_024764965.1 Scandinavium tedordense
GAGGCAGCAGTGGGGAATATTGCACAATGGGCGCAAGCCTGATGCAGCCATGCCGCGTGTATGAAGAAGGCCTTCGGGTTGTAAAGTACTTTCAGCGAGGAGGAAGGCGTTGTGGTTAATAACCGCAACGATTGACGTTACTCGCAGAAGAAGCACCGGCTAACTCCGTGCCAGCAGCCGCGGTAATACGGAGGGTGCAAGCGTTAATCGGAATTACTGGGCGTAAAGCGCACGCAGGCGGTCTGTCAAGTCGGA
>NZ_JALIGG010000002.1:0-255 GCF_024764965.1 Scandinavium tedordense
TTCACGACGGACGTTAGCACCCGCCGTGTGTCTCCCGTGATAACATTCTTCGGTATTCGTAGTTTGCATCGGGTTGGTAAGTCGGGATGACCCCCTAGCCGAAACAGTGCTCTACCCCCGAAGATGAATTCACGAGGCGCTACCTAAATAGCTTTCGGGGAGAACCAGCTATCTCCCGGTTTGATTGGCCTTTCACCCCCAGCCACAAGTCATCCGCTAATTTTTCAACATTAGTCGGTTCGGTCCTCCAGTTAG
>NZ_JALIGG010000003.1:0-255 GCF_024764965.1 Scandinavium tedordense
CTAACTGGAGGACCGAACCGACTAATGTTGAAAAATTAGCGGATGACTTGTGGCTGGGGGTGAAAGGCCAATCAAACCGGGAGATAGCTGGTTCTCCCCGAAAGCTATTTAGGTAGCGCCTCGTGAACTCATCTTCGGGGGTAGAGCACTGTTTCGGCTAGGGGGTCATCCCGACTTACCAACCCGATGCAAACTACGAATACCGAAGAATGTTATCACGGGAGACACACGGCGGGTGCTAACGTCCGTCGTGAA
>NZ_JALIGG010000054.1:0-433482 GCF_024764965.1 Scandinavium tedordense
CTTTGGCCATGGTGCGTGCGCTGAACAAAATGACGAAGGCAGGTATGCCAGAAAGTGTACGTATCGGCTGAGAGCCGGAGCTGTTACAGGGGAAACTCGCCTCAAATCTGATTTATTCAACAAAGCCGCGCGCCGCCGAAGAGCGTGACCAGCAATACGATTAATGATGTCAATAAAACAGTGGTCAGGCAAAAGTGTGTTGGAATGGAACGTCCGCATCACGAAAGTTATGCGGACGTTGTTGTATAGCGTGACGCTTATACAGGTTATCTCCGTTTTTTGATTGGACTGAAATAGCCGTATTACGGCATCGACACACACCTTCTTATATAATTTCGCCTAACATCCCACCCGCATTTACCGAGCTTCCGGATGTCGCGGAATGTTTCAATGGGTAATCCCCCCGAAAAACCGGTGTGTTTATAAGTAGAATTTTCTCGTAATCTGAACCAGAGAAGTACTCTGAAATAATCGTTTTTTACCGACAGTCCAATCATGCCCACCCAAATCTCTAACACTTCTCCATTTAACACAGATTTGCCTGATAGGATTTTGACAAATTATAGATATCCTTAACCGATCAGGCCCAGGCCCCTTGTTAAGTGAAATTTCAGGTACATCCTTCTATGCAAAAAATGTTAAAAATGCCGCTACTACTGGCATTGTTGTCATGTTTGATGATGGCGCCTTTTCTGGCGCTGGCGGATGGCAGCCCCGCGCAAACCGACGTCGAACAGCCTGTTAAGGTTAATGCCAACATCGCGTTACCTGCACTGCAAAAACGTCTGGATGCCCTGAAGCAGCAGGTTTCAGCCGCAAAGGTGGATAAGCAATTTACCGCCCTGAACGATGAAGCTCAGCGGCTGGTCAGCGATGCCGATAAGCTCGCCGTGGCGCTGGCTCCGCAGCTGGCACAGGTTCAGGCGCAGCTTGATGTCCTCGGCCCGCCGCCTGCACCTGGTACCCTGACGGAAACCCCGCAGGTCGTTAGCCAGCGTAAACAGCTCAATAATAGCAAGACCCTTCTCACCACTCAGATTGAGCAAACCAAAGCCATCGGCGTGGGGGCGCAAAACCTGTCTGCGCAAATCTTTGGTTTACGCCGCGATGCGCTGAAAACGCAAATTGCCCTGAATACGGGCAGCATTCTGGGCGAAAAGTTCTGGGCCCCGCTTATCAATCCAGGTGAGAAAGATGCCGCGCGCTTTGATGATTTTGGTTCGCAGATTAGCGAGGTCTGGGATCAGGCATGGAGCGATGAATGGCGTATCGGCTCCGGCTTCTACTTATTGCTGACGCTGATTATTGGTCTGTTCGGACGCAAAGCGCTGGATAAACCCGTCGGCTGGATCCTCCCCCGCTGGTTGCCTCAGGGGCGCTTCCGTCGCAGTTTTCTCGCCTGTTTCACCACACTCAGCACGATGTTCACGCTGGGTATCAGCATGCAGCTGCTGTGTTATATCTTCACGCGGCTACCGGATACCGCGCAGCCGGTACTGGATTTTGCCGAGCAGCTGGTTGAGCTAACCTACTTCTCGGCGATCATCGCGGGGCTTGGGATTGCATTACTCTCTAACAATCATCCTTCCTGGCGTTTGCCGGGGATTGCCGATTCCCTGGCAAAAACGCTGGGCTTGTTTCCTGTCCTGCTGGCCACCTTTATCTTTATCTTTGGCACAATCGAGCAGCTCAACGCCCTTGTCGGGACCAGCATTGCCGCCACCCTGTTTGGCAACGGACTGTCGGCTTTGCTGGTCGCGCTGAACTGCCTGATAGCGCCGGTACGTGTTAACCGTATACGCCGTAAAATGCGGGCCGATGGCGAACAAACTGAAGCTCGCTCTACGATTGCAGGCCTGATTCATCTGGTGATAAGCCTGACGGCGGTGGTCATTCTGGGTGCGCTGCTGATTGGTTATATCCCGCTGGCTCGCTTTGTCACCTTCGAGCTGCTGTGGATAGGTCTGGTCGTCAGCTGCTTGTATCTGCTGATTCACTTCGTGGTCGATCTCTGCGAGTGCGTATTCTCACCTTCCACCCAAAGTGGAAAAATTCTCAAAAGCACACTGAGTCTTAACGATCGCCACCTGTCACTCGCCGCAACGCTGTTCTCGGCCGTCGGTAAGACCTCGCTGTTGCTAATGGCAGCCATTGCGCTGCTCAACGGGACTTTCGGCTCCACTACACCCGTGGAGTTGCTGAAAAAAATCGTAGATATCTGGGGCGGGGAAGGTATCGGTGGGATAAATATTATCCCGGCGCATGCCATGAATGCCTTCCTGTGCCTGGTGATCGGCTGGTATGTATTGCGCTCAACCCGTCGCTGGCTTGATAACGATTTTCTGCCAAAAACCATGATGGACCGCGGTCTGCGTGCATCCCTTGTCACGCTGTTCACTAACGTTGGCTATGTGCTGATCATCATGCTGACGCTTTCGATGCTCGGCATCGAATGGAACAAGCTGGCGTGGATTGTCAGCGCCCTGTCGGTGGGTATTGGTTTTGGTCTGCAGGAGATTGTGAAGAACTTTATCTCCGGCCTGATCCTGTTGACTGAACGCCCGGTCAAAGTGGGCGATTTGGTGAGTATTAGCGGCGTGGAGGGGGATATTCGTCGGATCAACGTTCGCGCGACGGAAATCCAGTTGAGCGACAAATCGACGGTGATCGTTCCGAACTCGCAGCTCATCTCGCAGAACGTGCGCAACGCCACCATGGGGAACGCACAGGGTGTGGCGACCATCACCTTGACCTTCCCGCTGGATATCGATCCTGAACAGGTGCGTAACCTGTTGCTGATGGCTTATACCCTGCACGAATCCATTCTGGACGCCCCGGCACCGTCGGTGAGCTTTAAGGAACTCGGACCGAACGGCATTGTGCTAAGCGTCACGGGTTATGTGAACAGCCCGCGTATGGTCAGCTCAACGCGCAGTGACCTGCTATACGAAATCCTCAAAATGCTTCGCGAGGCGGGTGTGAGCCTGAGCCAGACGCAAACCATGATCCTCGAGCAGCCGCACAAAGCCGTGACAGAGGAATAATAAAAAGGGCCACCTCATCGGTGGCCCTGAGTCATTAAGGGAGCCAATCATAAAAAAGATAAAACAATAAACCTGCCATTACACTCACCCATTAAAAATAACCTCCTGCATTCGCTACTTTATTAGTTAACCCGCTAACGTCACTCTTTTCTATTAAACTCATTCACAGAAAAAATAATTTCTCTTTTAATAAATCAGGAGTACGCTTCAAAAATAAACCACCATGGAGTTAGGGGTTTTTATGCCAGTCAATGAGTTTATCAAACCTACGTCAGGTACAATTATCATTCCCGGAGGCTTGAGGCTACTCACCCTTGGTGAAATAGCGTTGGCGAAGACCTTGTATGGCAACAGCATTGAATACTTTCGTGTGTGGGTACACAGGGAGAGCTATCTTCCCTTTAATCTACAACCCATAAATGTGGCGATGAGCCCTAACGGTGAGATGTGGTTTAGAGAGGAAACGTATTCACCCGATTTTTCATTAGAACCGAAACTAATAACGAAACACAGATTCATGCATGAAATGATGCATGTGTGGCAAAACCAAAAAGGTATGTTTGTCAGAACCCGAGGGCTATTCTCTCGTATTGCCGATTACAGCTATAGCTTAGATAAAGCTGATTTGCTTCACTACGGACTTGAGCAACAAGCATCAATCGTGAGTGATTATTGGTTATTGTTACATCACGGTTTCGCAGAGAACAGCGACTTATATGAATATCGTGATTTCAACCCAAATCAATCAGTTTACTCACTCATAGGCAAATATAAATCAGTGCTAAATGGATTTCCAGGATGAAAACATTCATTGCTATCCCTTTTATATTACTATTAACTGGTTGCCCCGGTGGACGACCTGGTCCCCAAACGAGATCTACGTTTATTGAGGGTAATCACCTTTGCTTTAGCGTGGATAAAAAAGATATTTTGAGTTACTACCGCATCGAATCAAGTGAAAATCTTGATGAAACCGTAATTGAGTATAATAAAAACTTACATCAATCCTATCCTGATGGCTGTATAAATTTCAAATGGCATTATGGCTATTCTTATACCCTTTCCTATGGTCTTAATGGAAATGATTATATTCATGAGTTCTTTATTGATAATAATGGTCAACTGACACATTTAGGAGGTCTATAATGTCATTACCCGCTTATTTATTTCTTTATGACGAAAATGGAATATTGGTTCCTGGTAATTGTATTACTCCAGGCCGCGAAGGTGCGATAGAAATAATGAACAGCAGCTACGGTGTCAGGCAAAGCGTTGATAGCCACACTGGAAACATGACCGGGACCCGGCAGCACAACCCGGTGATACTGCATAAACAATTGGATAACGTCAGCCCTTATCTGGCAGTTGCGGTATGCGAATCAAAACGCTTACAAAAAGCGGTAATTAAATATTTTGAGATTGCAGAAGCGGGCCTGGAAGTCGAAACCTATACCATCACACTCGAAAGCGTAGTGATTTCCTCTGTTGACTTCACACATGTTTATTATCCGGGGAGTTCTTCACCTAACATGCATGAGGTTGTGGGACTAAGATTTCGGCGTATTGAATGGAATTATGTCAGAGGGAATATTAAATATGATGATGCATGGATGAAGCCAGCCCCGCAGCCCAAAAATGATCGGTAAGGCGATAATATTTGCTCCAGGATCAATCGCATTTAAGAGCCAGCTCTTGATGGTGCTGACTCTTAAAACGACGCCTTTCTTACCCCACTTTTCCCCAAGACATCAAACCGGCTCTTCTTCCCGCTCATCGCAAGGCTGGTAGTAAAACTCACCCGCTTCGCAGTGGAAGGTAGAAAACTCCGCCGGACGGCGGAAGTAGTAGCCCTGCGCTTTCTCGCAGCCCAGCGCTTTGAGCTTCAGCATCACGTCTTCGTCTTCGATACCTTCGGCGATCAGCGGCACGTTAAAACCGCTGGCCAGCATGATAAGCGAGCTGATAACCGACTGCGCTTTTTCATCGCCCATTACGCCATGTACAAAGTTACGATCAATTTTGATGCTGTCAAACGGCAGCGCGTGCAGGTACGAGAGACTGCTAAAGCCGGAGCCAAAATCATCCAGGGAAATAGAAATACCGTGACGGCGCAAATAGCTCAACATTTTGCCGATGCGCTGCATGTCCTGCATCAGGACACTTTCAGTGATTTCAATGCAGATATTGCTGTTCGCGAGGCCATTCTGACGGATCGCGTCCATCAGATGCCAAGCAAAATCCTGCTGTAGCAGCTGAATAGCCGACACGTTAATGTGCAGCAGAAAGTTCTGCGGCGCTCCGCGGGCGATCATTTCCGCCAGTTCGCGACAGGCTTCTTCTATCACCCATTTGCCAAGCGGCACAATCAACCCGCTCTCTTCCGCCAGCGGAATAAAGCGCGTCGGCGGGATCTCGCCCAGCGCTTCAGATTTCCAGCGAAGCAGGCACTCACCTTCGCGGCAGTGGGTTTCGTCGTTCTGATCGATAATTGGCTGCAGAACCAGATGGAATTCATGCTGATGAATCGCATCGTTGAGATGCTCATGCAACTTGATGTTGTACAGCTCATTTTCGTACATTTCCTGCGAGAACAGCATGACCACGCCGTTACCAATCGCCTCTGCCTGTAGCAATGCCATGCCTGCGCCACGGCGGATCGCCGAAAAACTCTCTTCGGTAATCGTGTCGAGAACCATGCCCACGTTGCCGGTATAGACGTATTTATTGTCGTTCGCCCGCTGCTCGCTATCTTCACCCATGAACATCGATTCCATCACGGTGCGGTAGCGTAGATAATCCTTGTGCTGATTCATTCCTGGGAACACGACCAGCAGTTTGTCAGTGGTATCGCGAGCAATCAGGATATCAGTCGGCAGCAGGTCGCGCAGGCGGGAGATAAACTCATTGATAAAGATATCAGCGAACTCTGTCCCCAGTGCATTCACGATGCTGTACATGTTGTTGATGTGGATGAGTCCGACCATGTTGCGGCGCTTATAAAGCGAAGGCTGCTGGCGTAATCCGGCGCGGGTCCACAATGCTGTACCATCGTCCTCTTCAATCTTTTTACGCTGCAATTCAAAGCTTTCCGCCAGCTTGTGCGACAACGCCATAAAGGTCGTTTCCAGCGAGGCGATTTCAGGGAAATGGCGTTTTTCTTTAGAGGGTGTCCAGCGGTGCGTCACTAACTCATCCGCTTTACGGGCAATATCATTCAGTGGTCGCGTGGCGCGCGACAGAACAAAACCGACCGCCAGAAAACCGAGTCCGCAGGCGATAAACAGCACCAGCATGACCACTTGGCCATAGCTCAGAATGCTTTGGGTTATCGCCGTCGCCGGGCTCACAATCACCCCTTTCCAGTGCAGCCGACCTTCCTGATCTTCGACGTTAAAAGTATCAACATAGAACGGCTTGCCGTTGACTTTCACCGACAACATGCCCGGCGTAGCGCGTTGCGCAAGTGCTTTCCCGGCGCTTACGATTGCAGGCACTCCGGTTTGCTCCAGCGTTTGCAATTTCACGTCAAGATGGCCGCCCTTGAGTATCGAATTAGCAAGAGAGGGCATGGATGACGCCACCAGCTCATTTTTATCGTTCACGATAAGCAGAATACTTTCCGGGAACGGTCTGAAATGCTCAAGATTATTATTCAGTTCAGCAAAATGCAGCTCACTGGACACGACGCCGGTGAAGACGCCATTTCGGTCAAAGGCCGGTGAACTCCAGGCGATACCCGCCGTTTTTGCTTCATCATAATCACGGAAAGGCTGCGTCCAGTGTGAACGGCGATCAACTTCCGCCGCTTTGTACCAGATGCGTGTAGTGGTGTCATAAGTGGGGATGACGTTTTCAACTGTCGAATCGAGGCTGTAATCACTGAGCAAAGTAAGCTGATTGCCGGTTGCATCATCCTTCACACCAAGATAATTTTTCTGCAGCCTGTCGTGCGAAATACCAATGAAGTCGCCATTAACGTGGCCGAACTCGACCATATCGAGATAGTCACGTTCTGAAAAAACATTGGTGACGTTGTTGATAAGCAGACCGCTGAGATCGCGCACCGTAAAGGTGTTCGCATCCATCTGGCTCAGCGCGTGAACCACAATTGCGTTCGACTGCTGTGGAACGTTGATGTAGTTGTTAATCGCCCTTTCGATGGTCTGCTTTTTCGAATTGAGGATTTCCTCACTGATGGTGTCAAGGAACGCGTACCCGGCGTAGTTCAGGAACGTGTACATGGTGGCGAGCACCACGCAAAACGTCAGCAGCAGCGTTAACAGAATGGTCTTGGTCAACGACAACGGGTAGGTGTCGACAGAGAACTTTTCCTTCAGGATTTGCATAGCGCGTCTCGGTTTCCGCTCAACTCATTATTCAGGCTGCACAACAAACAGGCCATTTGCCGTGACAAAATCGGCAAACGGTTTTGGTCGTGAGTAATAGTAGCCCTGTGCCAGATCGCACCCCATTTCGTGCAGCTTGGCAGCCATTTCGGCGGTCTCCACCCCTTCGGCAACCAGCGGCACTTCAAAACTGCGCGACAGCATCAGCACCGAGGCAATGACGGCTTCACTTTTCTTGTCTTCCAGTACGTTTCTCACAAAGCCACGGTCGATTTTCAGACAGTCGAACGGCAAAGAGTGCAGATAAGACAGGCTCGAATAACCGGAACCGAAATCATCAATAGCCACGGAAATGCCCAGCCGGCGCAGATACGCGAGGATCTCAACGATCCGGTGCGTGTCATGAAGCAGCACACTTTCAGTAATCTCTATGCAGATATTGTTGTTGTGCAGTTCATAACGATGAATACACTCCAGCAGATGGCGTGAGAAATCAGCCTGCTGCAGCTGTACCGCAGAAATATTGATGTGCAGTTTGAAGTCAGTTGGTGCGCCACGGGCGATAAACGTTGCCAGCTCACGGCAGGCGGTGTCGATTATCCATTTGCCCAGCGGCACTATCATGCCGGTGTGTTCGGCCAGCGCGATAAATTTATCCGGCGGCACGAAGCCAAGCACGTTGGACTGCCAGCGAATCAGGCACTCCCCTTCCTTACACTGCACCTGTTCCGCAAACGGCACGATTGGCTGCAGCACAAGATGGAAACCTTCGGTTTGCAGATCGTCACGTAGCGCCTGGTGCAGACGCAGGTTGTTGACCTCTTCTTCACGCATTTCTGGCGTATAAAGATCGCACGCACCGTTACGCTGATTCTGGGTGTGCTGCACGGCAAGGCTGACGTTACGCAGACATTCGCTGAAGCTTTCTTCGGTCAGCGGTTCGATAATCATCCCCGCGTGGCCAGTAAAGATGTGCGATTCACCGGCAATTTCCGCCGACTGTTCACGGAAAACGGAGGTGATCACGCCGCGATACCACGCCACATCTTTGCTTTCGTACGTCCCGGTGAAGGCGATAATGAAAGTGTCCTCGCGGTCGCGACAGCACAACGCGCCTTCCGGAAGAATGCTGCGCAGGCGTTCGGCAAAGGACTGAATAAACTCTTTCGCCAACGCGCTGCCGAGCGCATTTTTGACGGAATTGAAGTTGCTGACCTTAATCATCGCCAGCAGATTGCGGTTGTCATACAGCGCGGGGGTATGCATCAGGCCGCCGAGCGTCAGGAAGCCGGTGTCCGCGTCTTCTTCAAGGCTGGTACGGTGCGCACCCGCCGATGGCGTCAGCTCAGACACGCGTTCAAGCTCTTCGTTTAGCGTCGCCAGTTCCGGGAAGGTCCGTTTTTTAGTCTCTTTTTTCCACGGCTTGAGGCCAATCTCTTTAACCTTCTCAACGGTCTCTTTCAGCGAGCCGGTAAAGCGCAGGATAACCAGGCTAAGTGCCGCCATCAGCAGCAGAATAACCATCGCGCTGGCGAGCGTAATCATCAAGTGCTGCTGCCGAGTGGTCGCCAGTGCAGCCTGATGCGGCGCAACCAGCACGGCGTGCCATTTGAGCAGGTATTCGCTGTCGCGCACATCAAAGGACGTCGCCAGGAAGCGTTTCCCGTTGACGTGGAATGAGGTCAATTTCTCGCAGTTGCAGTCTTCGGTTTCATGAGTCAGAGAAGACGGCAGTTTGTCAGGCATCATCGCGTTATCGGTGCTGGCTACAACGCGTTTTTTTTCGTCGAAAATAAGCAGGGCGTAATCTTTACTTGGCAGTAACTGCGCCAGATAGCCGCTCATTTTGGCTGGCATCAGCCCGCTGGAAATCACGCCTGCGAACAGCCCTTCTTTGGTGTACACCGGCAGATGATAAGTCGCGATATACCCTTTTACGCCAGGTTCGTTTATCCACCACGGATTACGCTGGTGCTGCGCGATGTGGAACCACGAGAAACTGTTTATGTTGAAATTGTTGACGGCTTTAACGATGTTACTTTGCTCACTGATCCCGCTGTAGGTGATTAGCTGCGTCGGATCCTGCGGACTGCTACGCTCGAGGTAAATACGCCCGGTGGTGCTATCGCGCTTTACGGAGAAGTAATTCCCGTTGGCATCGGTCCAGGAGAAGCTTTGCATCGCCTGAATATCCGCAAAAGTCCGAGAACCTAAATAGACTAATTCAGGTCGCACCATGCCATCGTTGACGGCGGCCTGGCCTCCCTGGAGGAATTTCTGCATCAACAGGCTGAGCTGATGCGGGCTGTCGAGAAAATCTCCCAGCTTGAGCTGAACCATCTCACTCTGCGTGTTTAACAATTGCTCATTCATCAGATTTCCCGTTTTACGGGACTGATAGTCGAGCAGACCGGTAGCGCACAGGATCATGACCAGTAGCGCGACCAGCAAAATTATCATCACACTTTTCAGCAAAGTGAATGGGTAGGCTTTCAGGGAAGACTTTTCCATAGCGTGGGTTATTGCGTTAGCTCTAGCGTTAAAAGAGGTAAAAATTACAGTGTGCCGTTTGCCTTAGGAGGCAGAAGGCTCCAGAAGTTTGTCCATGACCGCAGGTGCGGCAGAGGTGCGGTTACGCCCTGCTTTTTTCGATTGATACAGGTATCGGTCTGCTTCGGAGAGCAGTTTGTCGAAGGCATCGACCAGCTGTCGCCGTGCGGCTTGGCCATGGCTCAGCCCGATACTGACGGTCAGGGAAAGCGTGTCCCCTTCCCAATTCACTTCCATCTGTTCAATCTCGGCGCGAATTTCTTCTGCCAGAAGATAACCGTTATCACCGCAGGCATCCGGCATTACGACGGCAAACTCTTCGCCGCCCATACGCGCCACAATGCCCTTCTCACCCACCACGTCTTTGACCCGGCGAGCGAATTCGGTCAATACGCTGTCGCCGCAGTCGTGGCCGTGCGTATCGTTGATGCTTTTGAAATGGTCGATATCCAGCAGCAAAACGTTCAATGCGGTATTGACCGTTTTCTCATCCTGCAAACGTAATTTTTCATACAGGCCAAAACGCGAATGCACGCGGGTCAGATAGTCGTAATTGGCGCGGGCCGACAGCTGTTTAACCAGCACGTTGATGGCCTGTACGCTCACCGCCACCATCACCGGGCTGATAGCGACAGAGGCAATCCCCATGCGCGCAGAAACAATCTGCGTGATATGCCCGTTAATGCCGGAATACATCCAGTTGGAATAGACCATCAAGACTTCGGCAATACCGGTTAGCTGTGTCAGCAAGCAGGTCACCGGCAGCGAATAACTGATCGCACACCAAATCAGTGCAGGCAACGTAACAGCCAGGCTGCCAATGCCACCGCTGTGTGCGGAAGCAGTAATAGACAAAATCAGCAGACCAAGCGGCATCACCCGGCTGAGTTCATATTTTTGCGGCAGCAGATTGCCATTCCAGGTCAACAGGAAAGGCAGGACCAGTACGCTGGTAGAAAATTGCTCGCTAAACCAGACGGAATAAATATTGAGGAAAGTCTGGTGGGATGTCAGCTCAAAACCGTAGCTTCCGAGTAGCGAGGAAATTAATGCGCTCAGCAGGCAATAACTGTAAAGACGCAGGACGTTTAGCTTCAGCGGCTCTTCCGGTGTTTTCTTCTCATATAAAATGGCTTTCGTCAAAATAATGACGAACAACATATTAGAGATCGCAATCAGGACCGAACCTGCGTCATTATTTCCACACGCCGCGTTACCCAGCAGTAACACTAATAAACAGATTAAATAGTTATGCGGCCGATTAAAAAAAGGGAACCGTAAAAAAAGACCGACCAATAGCGCATTGAACGGCCAGAAAAGAGCCAAATGCCCAGTTTGCTGCAGAATGCTGCTGGCAAAAAAAAGGACTAGCGTCGTCACCGTCAGGACGATGGTGTTAAATAGCGTATTTTCTTCCTTCAGCATCGTCGAAGGATGAATCGTCAATTTATGCATGGGTCACTAGTTACTCTGGGATATCTGCCTGGTACAGACAGGTTTGGCTTACAGAGAATACGTATCCATGCGCAAGGCGACAAACACAAACCGGTTCAAAAATAAATATTAACAATTTTAATAGAGAGTGTGATTATAATGTTAAATCCGATATTTACGACAGCGCGCGATAACAAACAAAATGAAATCATTGCTTATTATCGCGATAATAATCAGTTAACGAATCGGCATCTGTTGCATTATTGTGGCGCACTTTTCCGACACGGCGCCATACAATAAACGCACCGCCGTCGAGAGCTGTTTTCGATGTGGGCAAATCATATTCAGCGGAACGTTATCACCCCGATAATCTGGAAGAATAATGTTCAATCGCCCTTGGGCAATATCGTCGCTGACGTCGAGCCAGGATTTATTAGCAATCCCCTCGCCCGAGATGGCCAGCCGTCGAATGACCTCGGCGTCGTCGCTCATCACGCTGCTGTTGACTTGAATTTCCTGTATCTGCCCGTCGCATAAAAAGGTCCAGCGATCGTAAACGCGCCCACGCAGAATATAGGTCAGCACGTCGTGCTGGCGTAATTCTTCCGGCGTTTTCGGCACATCGTTTCGCGCAATCCATTCCGGTGACGCCACCAGTACGCGACGGTTTTCAGACGCTACCGGTAATGAAATAAAGGACGCATCATCGTTATTGCCGTAGCGAAACGCGACATCCACAGGATCCTTGAACACGTCGGTCAGACTATCGGAAAAGAGAATGCGCAGGCGCAGCGCCGGATGGCGTTGTCGAAAAGCCTGGAACACCGACAACAGCAGGTTGCGGCCAAGATCGGACGGCACAGCAATCTGCAACGTACCGCGAATTTCATCCTCTGGGGCCTGTATTTGCTGCAGCCCTGCATGGAGAGTGTCGAGCATTTGGGTGGCGAACGGCAGCCACGTTTCCCCTTCCGGCGTCAGGCGCAGACTGCGGGTAGAACGCGCAAATAAGCGGATATTGAGGTGCGTTTCCAGGCGTTTAATGGCCGCGCTCACTTGGGCAGGTGGAAGCCCCGCCTCGCGCGCCGCTTCGCTAAAACTGCCCAACGCCGCCGCACGAACAAACAACGTTAAGTCTTCCAGTCTGAGCATTTCTCTCTCCTGCTGATAACTTTGTGCATTGTAAGCACAAAAACCGGAATCGTCTCAAAATGCCTGACAGCCGCGCCAGCGCCTGCCATACGCAGTATTCTTTCGAGGTTTGCTTACACTTTTTTGCCTGTAAAGGGCTTGCCAGCAGGCGGTTTCATCGGGAATGATACGGGGCGGTAAATTTAAGTCCAGGCTGTCTAGTGAATGTATGTGTGGAGAAGGTATGCGTAAAACAAAAATGATGCTTCTGGGCGTACTGCTGGCGACAGCAGGTGCGGTATCAGCTGCACCGGCAACTGTGCCGACTTCTGGGATTCAGAAATACGAGTTAAAAGATTTTATTGCTGATTTCACCCATTTCAACATCGGTGATAACGTGCCAGCAATGTACCGTTCGCAAGAGTACAATATCAAACAGTGGCAGTTGCGTAACCTGCCAGCCCCAGATGCGGGTAGCCACTGGACTTACATGGGCGGCAACTACGTCCTGATTGGCGACACCGACGGCAAGATTATGAAAGTCTACGATGGTGAAATCTTCTATCATCGTTAATGCTGCAAGCTGTGAGCGTTAGTCATGACGCTCACAGTGTCTTCTGAATTAACCTGGAGAACATGATGATCATTCGCCCAGGACATCCTTCTGACCGTCCTTTCCTGCGTACCTTATACCTTCACGCACGTAAAATCAGCTGGCCGTGGGCCGACAACAGCGACTGGCAGCTGGAAGATTTTGATGCCGCCACGCTTGATGAAACCGTATGGGTCGCCGAAATTGACGGACACCGCGTCGGGTTTGCTTCCGTCTGGGAACGCGATAACTTTCTGCATAACCTGTTTGTTGACCCCGACTGGCAGGCTCAGGGCGTGGGGGTAGCGCTACTTGAGCATGTGCAAACGACCTTCACCAGCACCGGCGCGCTGAAATGCCTGGTACAGAATGAAAAGGCGCTGACGTTTTATCATCATCACGGCTGGCATACCGAGGCCCGCGGTGCGTCACCCGACGGCGATTACTGGTTACTGCATTATCGTCTCCGTTAACGCCCCACCCGCATACATTTTTATCATTCAATTTTGAGAGCTTCCTTCAGAGATTAGTCCTTGTCAGCGTCACTTCAGAGTTTACAATGCACTGTATATACAACCAGTCATTGCCACACTCTGGAGAAGACCATCATGGAAGCGCCCGCCGTCTGGACCCACCCTCTACTCTATGTTGACATAGAAGCGCAAACTGACTTTGCCGAAGCTGCAGCCCACTGCGAGAAACTGGCTGCCGGTGCGCTGGATACAGAACATTTGCAAACGCAGCATGAGCTTTACCAGCGTCTGCACGAATGCCTGACCCAGTTACAACCGACGCTACTTGAGCCGATTGCTGAAAACCAGATGGCGCAATTTACCGTGAGCACCCTGCCCCGCTCTCTTCCCAGCATGGATACCGAAAGCGAACTGCTGTGCGAATATTGCCTGGCGCTGAGTCATCTGTTGTCCGGCAACCCGCTTAGCGTCCGCGTCGAAGAAACGTTGCAGGGCCTGCTGTATGAGCTGACCGCGTTTATGACCGATACCATGCTGGCCCCGCGCTGGTTATCAACGCCGCTGGGGTTGCAGCCTATCGTCTGAGGAAGGCATAAAAAAAGCCACCGACGGTGGCTTTTCTCTTCAGTTCGAACACGTGCTTACACGGCGCGGAAGGCAATCTCACCAGGGATGACTTCACCCTGCCAGTAAAGCTGTGCGGCCACACGGCCTGCCAGCTGGCGATATAGAGTGGTGAATTCGCTGTCCGGACGCGCGACAACCGTCGGGGTACCGCGATCGAGATCTTCACGCAGGCTGATATGTAACGGCATCTGCCCCAGCAACTGGGTGTGATACTGCTGTGCCAGACGCTCTGCGCCTCCGGTGCCAAAAATAGGCTCGTGGTGACCGCAGTTACTGCACACATGCATGCTCATGTTCTCGACGATACCGAGCACCGGCACTTCGACTTTCTCGAACATCACGATGCCTTTTTTGGCGTCGATCAGCGCAATGTCCTGCGGGGTAGTGACCACCAGCGCGCCGGTGACCGGAATGTTCTGCGCCAGCGTCAGCTGAATGTCACCGGTCCCTGGCGGCATATCCAGCACCAGATAATCAAGATCCGGCCACATCGTTTCTTGTAGCATCTGCAACAGCGCTTTGCTGGCCATCGGGCCACGCCAGACCATTGCGTTGTCGTCGGTCACCAGGTAACCGATCGAGTTGGTGGCCAGATTGAACTTCATGATTGGCGCCATATGGGTGCCATCAGGGGATGTCGGACGTTCACCTTCTGCGCCAAGCATCATCGGCACGGACGGGCCGTAAATGTCGGCGTCAAGAATGCCGACTTTTGCGCCTTCGGCGGCCAACGCCAGCGCCAGGTTTACCGCAGTAGACGATTTACCGACGCCGCCTTTGCCAGAACTCACTGCAACGATGTTCTTCACGCCGTTAATGCCCGGCTGATTTTTAACGCGTTTCAGCGTGGCAATCGTGTGAGACAGCTTCCAGTCGACGGCTTTCGCGCCGGTAATGCGCAGCAGGTCGGCGCTGCATTGCTCTTTTAGCTCTTCAAACGCACTCTGCCAGACGAACGGCATCTGGATTTCAACGTGGATGATGTCATCGAGCCACGCCACATGGTGCAACGCTTTCAGGGCAGTTAGGTTGTGCTTCAGGGTTGGGTGCTGAAAATTGGCCAGCGTACCCGCGACCATCGCACGCAGACGCTCCGGGGATTTGGCCTGGGATTGTGAACTCATCCCGACTCCTTTTTCGTTATTCTGGAAGAACTAATTGTAACTGCGAGTGCGACGCGGAGGTAACAATTATTCTGTCAGGGGATTAATGTCCCGCTCGCATAGCGGATTAATTAGGGTTTTGGTAATATCGGAACCCCTTACAAAAGCAGGAAGTAATGTTCACTATGACTCAAGTCGCGAAAAAAATTCTGGTAACGTGCGCATTGCCGTACGCCAACGGCTCCATCCACCTCGGTCATATGCTGGAGCATATCCAGGCTGATGTCTGGGTCCGTTACCAGCGAATGCGCGGCCACCAGGTCAATTTCATCTGCGCCGATGACGCCCACGGCACGCCTATCATGCTGAAAGCTCAGCAGCTTGGCATCTCCCCGGAGCAGATGATTACCGATATGAGTCAGGAACATCAGACCGACTTCGCGGGCTTTAACATCAGTTATGACAACTACCACTCAACGCACAGCGATGAGAACCGTGAGTTGTCCGAGCTTATCTACGGTCGCCTGAAAGAGAATGGTTTCATCAAAAACCGTACCATCTCTCAGCTTTACGATCCGGAAAAAGGCATGTTCCTGCCGGACCGTTTCGTGAAAGGCACCTGCCCAAAATGTAAATCCCCGGATCAGTACGGCGATAACTGCGAAGTATGCGGCGCGACCTACAGCCCAACCGAGCTTATCGAGCCGAAATCCGTGGTATCCGGCGCTACGCCAGTGATGCGCGAGTCTGAGCACTTCTTCTTCGACCTGCCATCCTTCAGCGAAATGCTGCAAGCATGGACTCGCAGCGGCGCGCTGCAGGAGCAGGTCGCGAACAAAATGCAGGAGTGGTTCGAGCACGGTCTGCAACAGTGGGATATCTCCCGTGATGCACCGTACTTTGGCTTTGAAATCCCTGGTGCACCGGGCAAATACTTCTACGTTTGGCTGGACGCGCCAATTGGCTACATGGGTTCCTTCAAGAATCTGTGCGACAAACGCGGCGATACCGTCAGCTTCGACGAATACTGGAAAAAAGACTCCGACGCCGAGCTATATCACTTCATCGGTAAAGACATCGTGTATTTCCACAGCCTGTTCTGGCCTGCGATGTTAGAAGGCAGCGGTTTCCGTAAGCCGACCAACCTGTTCGTTCACGGTTACGTGACGGTGAACGGTGCGAAGATGTCCAAATCTCGCGGCACCTTCATCAAGGCCAGCACCTGGCTGAACCATTTCGATGCTGACAGCCTGCGCTATTACTACACCGCGAAGCTCTCTTCTCGCATCGACGATATCGACCTGAACCTGGAAGATTTCGTGCAGCGCGTGAACGCCGACATCGTGAATAAAGTCGTGAACCTGGCGTCCCGTAACGCGGGCTTCATTGCCAAACGCTTTGACGGCGTACTGGCGGCGGAACTGGCTGACCCTGAGCTGTACAAAACCTTCATCGACGCCGCACAGACTATTGGCGACGCATGGGAAAGCCGTGAATTTGGTAAAGCCGTTCGTGAGATTATGGCGCTGGCTGACCTTGCCAACCGCTATGTTGACGAGCAGGCTCCGTGGGTGGTAGCGAAGCAAGAAGGCCGAGATGCTGACCTGCAGTCCATCTGCTCCATGGGTATCAACCTGTTCCGCGTACTGATGACTTACCTGAAGCCGGTTCTGCCGATGCTTTCAGAACGTACCGAAGCATTCCTGAACACCGAACTGAGCTGGAACAGCATTCAGCAGCCGCTGCTTAGCCACAAGGTAAACACCTTCAAGGCACTGTATAACCGCATCGACATGAAACAGGTTGAAGCCCTGGTTGACGCATCTAAAGAAGAAGTGAAAGCCCTGAGCGCACCGGTTACCGGCCCACTGGCGGATGATCCGATTCAGGAAACCATCACCTTTGACGATTTCGCGAAAGTCGACATGCGCATCGCGCTGATTGAAAACGCGGAGTTTGTCGACGGTTCGGACAAGCTACTGCGCCTGACGCTGGATATCGGCGGTGAGAAACGCAACGTCTTCTCGGGGATCCGTTCTGCGTATCCTGATCCACAGGCGCTGATTGGTCGACTGACGATGATGGTGGCAAATCTTGCGCCGCGTAAAATGCGCTTCGGTATTTCCGAAGGGATGGTGATGGCCGCAGGCCCTGGCGGGAAAGATATCTTCCTGTTAAGCCCGGACAGCGGTGCGCAGCCTGGTCAGCAGGTTAAATAACAAAAAAGGCCGGGAAATCTTCCCGGCCTTTTTTATGCGTCTTTTATGCTTTCTTTTCAGGCTTCGGATTAAAACGAGCCGTCAATCCTCGCAGGAAATAACGCAAGAATTGATCGCCGCATTCGCGGTAATTTTTATGATCCGGCGCGCGCATCATGGCAGTAATTTCCGGCATCGAAACACGGAACTGCTGCTCGGTCAGAATGGCCAGGATATCATCGGTTTTGAGTGAGAACGCGATACGCAGCTTTTTCAGCACCAGGTTGTTGGTCATGCGGCGTTCAGTCACCAGCGCCGGGGCAGCTTCATCTTTCCCGCGCTTGTCGTAGATAAGTCCATTGAGTAAAAGCGACAGCATAATATCCGGGCAGCGCTGAAAACCGGCGTCGTCTTCTTTACGCACCCAGGCATCGATGTTCTCAGGTGTGGCAACGGCTTCCGCCAGCGCCCACAGGCGAACCAGCCCGGCATTATTGGTTTTCAGGATGTAGCGCAGGCTACGGATGATATCGTTACTGATCATAGCGTCTTAAACTTGTATTTGGACAAAGGCGAAGTGTACCAGTTTTACAGCCCTAACGCCTCTTTCAGACTCTTAAGATAGCGACGGCTCACTGGCACGGTTTGTCCTGCACGCAACAATAACTCTGCCTGCCCATTCTCTTCCAGACGAATCTCTTTCAGGTGCGACATATTCACCAGATGCTGACGATGGCAGCGTAACAGTGGCGTACGGCTTTCCAGAGTGCGCAGCGTCAATTCAGTGTAACCTTCTTTACCTGCGCCGTCGGTGACATACACGCCGCTCATACGGCTGCTGACAAACGCCACATCTTCCATCTGCAACAGCCAAATCCGGCTATGTCCGGTACAGGGAATAAATTTCAGCGCCTGCTGGCTTTCGCCGAATACCGAGATATCCTGCTGACATCGCTCCTGACGCAGACGACCGAGGGTTTTATCCAGCCGCTTATCTTCGATGGGCTTGAGCAGATAATCAAAAGCGTGTTCTTCAAACGCTTTTACCGCGTATTCGTCAAACGCGGTGAGAAATACCACCCACGGACGGTGCTCCGGGTCGAGCATACCGATCATTTCCAGCCCGCTGATGCGCGGCATCTGAATATCGAGGAACACCACATCGGGACGCAAATGATGCACCGCGCCAATGCCTTCCACCGCGTTGTCGCATTCGCCCACGATTTCAATATCTGCCTGCTTCTCCAGCAAAATGCGCAGGTTTTCCCGCGCCAGCGGCTCATCATCGACAATTAACACCTTCAGCATGCATTTTCCTCCACAGGCAGTCGCAGGGTAATACGGGTAAAAATGTCCGGCTCGCAGGTGACGGTTATCCCGCATTCGTCGCCGAATCGCGCGCGCAGTCGTTTATCCACCAGCGTCATCCCCAGGCCGCTCGCCTGGGCGTCAGGCTGATACAGCCCGGCATTATCTTCAATATCCAGCTGCAGCCAGCGCTGATGCAGGCTCGCCTGCACCGTGATTTCGCCGATCCCCAGATGCTGCGAGGTGCCGTGTTTAATCGCATTTTCTACAATCGGTTGCAGAGTAAACGCCGGTAGCTGGTGATGGGCCAGCGCGGGCGGCACGTTGAGATGAACCTGCAACCGCGCCTGGAAGCGTGCTTTCTCAATTTGCAGATAAGCATTCACGTGCTCAATTTCATCGGCCAGAGTGACGATTTCCGACGGGCGCTTGAGATTTTTACGGAAGAAGGTCGACAGATACTGCACCAGCTGCCCGGCCTGCTCACTGTCGCGGCGTATCACCGCTTTCAGGGTATTCAGAGCGTTAAACAGAAAATGCGGATTCACCTGGGCATGCAGCAGCTTAATTTCTGACTGGGTCAGCAGCGCCTTCTGCCGCTCGTATTGCCCGGCGAGGATCTGCGCCGACAACAGTTGGGCGATGCCCTCTCCCAGCGTTCGGTTTATAGAACTGAACAGACGGTTTTTGGCTTCATATAGTTTAATGGTGCCAATCACCCGTTGATTTTCGCCGCGCAGCGGGATAACCAGCGTCGAACCAAGCTTGCAGTTGGGGTGAATTGAGCAGCGGTACGGCACTTCGTTACCGTCGGCGTACACCACTTCCCCGCTGTCGATGGCTTTCTGGGTATAGCGCGAGGAAATCGGTTTGCCAGGCAGATGATGATCGTCGCCGATCCCGGTGAACGCCAGCAATTTTTCACGATCGGTTATCGCCACCGCGCCGATATCCAACTCCTGAATCAATACCTGCGCCACCCGCATGCTGTTTTCTTCGTTAAAGCCTTGCCGCAAGATCCCTTCGGTCGAGGCCGCCACTTTCAACGCGGTGGTGGAAAACGCCGAGGTGTATTTCTCAAACATCGCCCGTTTGTCGAGCAGAATACGCATGAACAGTGCGGCACCAACGGTATTGGTGACCATCATCGGCGCGGCAATGCTTTGCACCAGATGCAGCGCATCGCTGAACGGACGGGCGATCAACAGGATGATCAGCATCTGCACCATTTCGGCGACAAACGTCACCACGCCTGCGGTGAACGGATTAAAAACCTTATCGCTACGCCCACGCCGCACCAGCACGCTGTGAACCAGCCCGCCCAGCAGGCCTTCCACAATGGTCGATACCATGCAGCTCAGCGCGGTCATTCCGCCCATCGAATAGCGGTGCAGCCCGCCAGTCAGCCCGACCAGACCACCTACCACAGGGCCGCCGAGCAGACCGCCCATGACCGCGCCAATGGCACGGGTGTTGGCTATCGAATCTTCGATATGCAGACCGAAATAGGTCCCCAGAATACAAAAAATGGAGAAGGTGACGTAGCACAGTAGCTTGTGAGGCAGACGGACGGTGACCTGCATTAACGGAATGAACAGACGCGTTTTGCTCATCAGCCAGGCGATAACCAGAAACACGCACATCTGCTGAAGCAGCAGCAACACCAGATTAAATTCGTACATACCTGTCGACCACATAAACTTTGAAAGCGCGTAACATACACGTTGTAACCAGCTGTTTCCTTGACCGCCAAGGCAAAACGCAAAATTCCTGCTGTCGATCACACTTTTCGCTGACATGACGCGGCCTTGCTGAACGAAAAACGATCAGATCTTCCTGGTTCGACGAACACCGTCTACAGTTATAATGGGGATGCGCGAGCTGAGGTGATACATGGCGCTTTACACGATAGGTGAAGTGGCTCTGCTTTGTGATATTAATCCGGTGACGCTGCGTGCCTGGCAGCGGCGTTACGGACTGTTAAAGCCCCAGCGAACCGATGGTGGGCATCGGCTGTTCAACGATGGTGACATCGACAGAATTCGCGAAATCAAACGCTGGATAGAAACCGGCGTGCAGGTCAGTAAAGTCAAAACGCTGCTTATTGAGGTCACCGCCGAACAGCAAAGCGGCTGGCGAGAGCATCAGGAAACGCTGCTGCGCTTTTTGCAGGGTGGCAATCTCAACCGCTTGCGGCTGTGGATCAAAGAGCGTGGGCGCGATTATCCCGCTCAAACCCTGGTTTCCCATCTTTTCATTCCACTCAGGCTTCGCCTGCAAAGCTCTCAGCCGACGCTGCAAACGCTGTTAAGCGTGCTGGACGGGGTGCTTATCAATTACATTTCGGTGTGCATGGCCTCGGCGCGGAAACGTCAGGGACGCGATGCGCTGGTGGTCGGCTGGAACATTACCGACACCACCCGACTGTGGCTCGAGGGCTGGGTAGCCTGTGAACAGGGCTGGCGCGTGGACGTGCTGGCGCACTCACTACATCAACTGCGACCGGAGCTTTTTGACGGCCAAACCCTGCTTGTGTGGTGCGGTGACACCTCCACCGTTGGGCAACAGGAACAGTTGCAACAGTGGCACGATCAGGGGCTAAACGTGCTGCGCCTGGGAAATTAAGGGTTCATTAACAAGCGTGCTTCATCATATAATCGGCGGGTTAACATAAGGAGCACATGATGAAACCTGCCAAACTGGCTATGATCACCCTCTTCGTTCTAATGGCCGTGGGCGGCATTGGCGGCGTAATGCTTGCGGGCTACTCCTTTATCGTCCGCGGTGGTGTCGGCTGAGTAACCTTGCCAGACGCTCAAATGCCCGGTCAACCAGGATTGCCGCCAGCGCCACCAGCACCGCTCCCTGAATCACATACGCCGTATTAAATCCGCTCAGACCAATGATAATCGGCGTCCCGAGGGTGTTCGCCCCCACCGTTGAAGCAATGGTCGCGGTGCCGATATTCACAATGACCGAAATGCGGATCCCGGCGATCATCACCGGAGCGGCCAGCGGCAGTTCTACCTTCAGCAGGCGTTGCCAACCATTCATCCCCATCCCCTGCGCCACGCTCAACACGCTCGATGGCACTGACGCCAGCCCGGCCAGCGTACCCTGCAAAACAGGCAAAACGCCGTACAAAATCAGCGCGATAATAGCCGGTTCGCGGCCAAAGCCCATCACCGGCACCGCAATAGCCAGCACCGCCACCGGCGGAAACGTCTGCCCCATTGCGGCAATGGTTTCCACCAGCGAGCGAAATTCACGGCCCGCCGGGCGCGTCACCGCAATTCCCGCCCCCACGCCAACGACCGTGGCCACCAGGCTCGACACGCCCACCAGCGAGAAATGCGCCAGCGTCAGCGACCAGAAACTTTGCTGCTGATAAAGCGGGCGCGGCAGTTCAGGAAACATTGCGCTGAACAGCGGCCCGCTGTAGGGCATCAGCGCCAGCAACGCGATAAACAGCAATAAAAGCCAGACAAGCGGATCACGCACCACCTTCACGGTTGTCCTCCCCACGCAGCAGATCGGCAAAATGAAGCGATCCGCACGGCGTACCGTCGTCGTTCACCACCGGCAACACTTCGCTGCGGCGCGCCACAAACAATGACAGCGCCTCACGTAGCGACATCGACGCGCGCAGCGGTTCTCCGGGAATGTGTTCCCCGGCGCGCACATAGTCCCCGACGCCGCGCAGCGAAAGCAGCCGCACGCCCAGCTCGCTGCGACCAAAAAATTCACGCACAAAATCGTTTTCCGGCGCGGTCAGCATCGCCAGCGGCTTGCCCTGTTGGACCACTTCACCGTTATCCATCAACACCAGATGATCGGCCAGGCGCAGCGCTTCGTCGATATCGTGCGTCACCAGCACGATAGTGCGCCCGAGCAGCTGATGGATACGACGCATTTCCTGCTGTAACGCCCCGCGCGTCACCGGGTCAAGAGCGCCGAAGGGTTCATCCATCAGCAGTACTTCGGGATTGGCCGCCAGCGCGCGAGCCACGCCGACACGCTGCTGCTGCCCACCAGACAGCTGATGCGGCAGGCGATCGCGCAAAGAGGCATCCAGCCCCAGCAGCGACATCAGTTCGTCAATGCGCTCATTGATGCGAGCCCGCGTCCATTTTTGTAACTGCAGCACAGTGGCAATGTTTTGTGCCACCGTCCAGTGAGGGAACAGGCCAATCGACTGGATGGCGTATCCCATCCTACGGCGCAGTGCCAGCACCGGCTGCTGGCGAATATCTTCCCCGGCGAAGCGAATGGTGCCGCTGTCGTGCTCCTCCAGGCGATTAATCATCTTCAGGGTGGTGGATTTTCCGGAACCAGAGGTCCCGATAAGCACTGAAAATGCGCCCTCTTTTAGGTTCAGATCGAGGTTTTTCACTGCCGCTTTGCCATCGAAGATTTTGCTTACCTGCTGAAATTCAATCATGGGCTTCTCCTCCCAGTAAAGCTATCCACAGGCTGAACAGCGCATCCACTACCACCGCCATCGCAATCACCGGAATAACACCAAGCAACACCAGGTCGAGCGCACTGCTCAACAACCCCTGAAACACTAATGCACCAAAACCGCCCGCGCCGATCAGCGCCGCGACTACCGCCATGCCGACCGTTTGCACGGTGACCACCCGCAGACTGCGCAGCAGCACTGGCAGCGCCAGCGGCAGCTGGACTTTCCAGAAGCGCTGCGCCTGGCTCATGCCCATTGCCGCCGCGCTTTCGAGCACGTCGGCGGCAACCTGCTGCATTCCGGCGACCACACCGCGCACCAGCGGTAGCAGCGCGTAAAGCACCAGCGCAATCAGCGCAGGCGTCAGGCCGGTGCCGCCGATGCCCCAGGACGACAGCCAGGGAAAATGTTTCACCAGCCCGGCGAGCGGCGCAATCAGCAGGCCGAACAGGGCCACGGAAGGGATAGTCTGAATAATATTGAGGAAGGTGAAGACGCGGGTTTGCCGCCCCTGATGACGCCAGCACCACAGCCCGAGCGGCACGCCAATCAGCAGACCCGGCAGTAGCGTGCCGAACAGCAAGATCAAATGCTGCTGCAACGCGCTGTCGAACACGTCCTGACGGTTAAAATACTCTTTCATCAGCGACAGTGAATCGAGCTCACCGGACCACAGCAGCGCCACCGGAAAAATCCAGATTTGGGCATTCAGCAGCCAGCGCCAAAGCGATTTCTGAGTCAGCCGTCGGATAGCATCGCTGCAAATCAGCAGCGCCACCGCCAGCCAAAGCCACAGTCCACTGCCAGGCGAGGTGCGCGCCAGCGGGCTACCGCTTTGCGCCAGAGTCATCGCCGCTTTGCCGCTGCTCCAGAGCAACAGTATAAAGAGGATCTGGGCCAGAATCAGCGTCAACACCAACGCGCCCCGGCCTCGCAGCAGGCTTAAGCCCGCCAGAACCAGCGGCACGATAAGCAACAGCGCAGGCGGAAAAGTCCAGATTTGCCACAGCTGACGGCTTTCGCCTGAGAGCAGCCGATTGGCAGCATAATTCACGAAGGGTAACGCTGCGGCTGCCAGTGCAATCAGCACCAACAGCAGCAGAACCCGGTTATGACAGGATATTCGCACGTACTTACTTCACCAGTCCTTGTTGTTTCAGCCAGTCAGCGGCCACTTTCTTCGCATCCAGCCCTTCCACCGCGATGCTGGCATTCAGTTTTTGCAGCGTCTTCGCGTCCAGTTTTTCAAACACCGGCTTCAGCCATTCCGGGATTTGCGGATATTCTTTCAGCACCGCCTCACGAATCACCGGTGTCGGAGCATAAATTGGCTGTACGCCTTTCGGGTCGGTCAGCGTTTGCAGACCCAGCGCTGCCACCGGACCATCGGTGCCATAGGCCATCGCCGCGTTCACGCCGGAAGTTTGCTGTGCTGCCGCTTTGATCGTCACCGCTGTATCACCGCCCGCCAGCGACAGCAGCTGACTCTGGTCGAGTTTGAAATCGTAAGCTTTTTCGAAAGCGGGCAGCGCGTCCGGACGCTCAATAAACTCTGCCGACGCCGCCAGTTTGAAGGTACCACCCTTTTTCAGGTACGTGCCCAAATCCTCTAACGAAGTGAGTTTGTTCTTCTCTGCCAGATCCTGACGTACCGCGATGGTCCAGG
Organism: Scandinavium tedordense; assembly: GCF_024764965.1. Lineage (NCBI taxonomy): Bacteria > Pseudomonadati > Pseudomonadota > Gammaproteobacteria > Enterobacterales > Enterobacteriaceae > Scandinavium > Scandinavium tedordense. The sequence continues at coordinate 24,935 of NZ_JALIGG010000054.1, forward strand.
TATTGTTCGCCGGAGAGGGCGTCAACCAGATAAGCTTGTTCTGCTCGGCGTCGAGTTTTTTCACTTTCTCGTAGCCCTGCTGCGCATTCTTCCACGCCGGATCGTTATCATCCTTAAAGAAGAACGCCCCATTGCCGGTGTATTCCGGGTAGATATCCAGTTCCCCGGAGGTTATCGCCCCGCGCACCACCGGCGTCGCACCCAACTGTACTTTGTTCACGGTTTTCACGCCGTGGTTGTCCAGTACCTGCAAAATAATGTTGCCGAGCAACGCTCCTTCGGTATCAATCTTCGAACCCACCTTCACTGGCTCAGCGGCCTGCAGCGGCAAGCTCAGCGCAGCCAACAGCGAAACGCCCGTCATCCACTTCGTTTTATTGTGCATTCTCGTTTCCTCATAAGCCTGCGTTTACAGGAGGTTAGAGAAAGCGTAGACCTGAATCAACGATTTATCATGAAAATAAGTCATTTCCTGAAATGATGCTAAGTCGTCTCAAAAACGCATAATGCACCTGTTTTTTTTGCAATTTATTAATTGTTTTCTTTTCATTCATAGAAAAACATTAAGTATTCGAATGGTTACGTAAAATAATCTACAAAACAGCCAAGAAATGATATAAAACACTAACCACTCGACCTCTTGCGAATTAAGATGTTAAGAATCGTCCCAAGAGCATAAAATTACCATTACATTTTCTCAAAGTTGATTCTAACCAGAAAGGAGTGATACGCACTTCGGGGAATAATTTGACCCAGGCATGCATATTGTATTGAACAGACGGATCCGTGATATGAAATTCCTTTTTAATAAACATGTTATATTCGATTCTGATACCGGATCGCTGGCTGTTCATGATGAACAGGACGATCCGGTTCAAATCTCAAATCCCACAAAACGATTATTACTCCTCCTCCTGAATCATCAGGGCGAGGTCGTCAATCGTGAAGTTATATTTAAAAAAGTCTGGGACGACTTTGGGATGGTGTCCAGCAATAACAACCTCAATCATTGCATTAGTAAATTACGCCGAATTCTACGTATTTTAGGTCTGGAAGATGAGGTTATCACCACCGTCCCGAAAATGGGCTTTATGTTTCAGGAAAAAATACAAATAGAAGCCTTACCCGAGCCGCCTGATGTTATGCAGGATGAGCCGAAAATGACCGATATTTCCGCACCAGAATCATCCAGTTCGCTGAAAACAACGAAGCCGCCGACGATATTTTTGCGGTCTGCAAATAGCATGAACTGGCTGTCGATGGTTATCGCCATCTCCACGCTGATTGCCTCTGCCTGGTTTTGGTACAACAACCGGCCACTGGACCGAAAGGAAGTATTTATTGGCAAAGCGGGTACCTGTAGCGTGATGGTTTCAGAACAATTACTGCATACCACCGACGCCGTCACCTTTAAAAAGGGGCTGATGCGCTATGCCCAGGAGTTGAACCCCCAGTGCAACAGTGATCAGTATCTGCTGGTGATCAAAAGCCGGTCGTATAAAACCTGGAGCCAGGAACTGTCCCGCCTCTACTTTATGCGTTGCGCTAATTTACGAGAAAGCAGAGCGGAAATCTGCTGGAGCCTGACCGACCCCCCTCATTCCGGCACGTGAATGTCCAATAATTCCTCATAGCCCGATCCGCGTATCGGGCTTTTTTACGTCTGGAATGTGCAGATAGTAAAGTGCATCAAATTTGCCCTTGCGTTCCGGGCATCACATTTTGACTTAACCCAACTTCCTCTCCCGTATACCCCCTTTAATTTACAGGGACACGCTTAGTCACTGTTACATCCTGTTCACATTCTCGAATGAAATGACGGGATGATCATCTGTTAACACACGAAAAACCATTTTTTTCTGGAATTAAAAACTTAATAACAACCTGTTAATAGTTAATGATTACATGAAGATGTGAATACCTTAGGATTTTTCTTACATGATACCGAACGGCTTTAAGCGCGGATGACCGCATCAGGGCCGGGCAAGGTAGCCATGAGTCATCAATCAATTGCCTCAACAGGCCATAAAGGAAAACGCATCATGTTGAAAAAAAGTTACCTCACTATTCTGACCGGCGCCCTGCTGGTTTCTGCCAACGCTATGGCCGTTTCAGATAACACCATCAGCTTCCAAGGCGAAGTGACCGACGAAACCTGCTCCGTTGCCATCAACGGCAACCAGACCACGCCAGTGGTGCTGCTGCCAACCGTCAGCAGCACTGAACTGGCTGCCAGTGGCGACACCGCCGGCCCTGTCACGTTTGATATCGGCCTGACTGGCTGCACCGGCGACGTGGCCACCGAGACCAAAATCTCTACCGTATTCGTTGGCAACCAGGTCACCACTAACGGCAATCTCGGCAACACCGGGACCGCAAGCAATGTGGAAGTGCAGATCCTCGATACTACCGGCACCGAAATCAACCTGACCGACGGCTTCACCGGCGACGGCGACCTGAAACTGGCCGCGGGCGCCAGCGATGCCAGCGCCTCTTACACCGCGCAGTACTACGCCGCGGGTAAAGCCACCGCCGGTACTGTGGAAGCCACTCTGCAGTACGCCGTTTCCTACCAGTAAGTTTGTTTTTGTCTCCGGGGGCGGCACAGCGCCCGGAGACAATTTTCCTCACGGAGTTGTTGAGATGATAAAGGAACCGCTTCGCCACGGAATGCTCGTCCTGCTTGCTGCCGCGCTGTTTTGCGCCAGCGCAGCGCTAAGTCATGCCAGCGTGACCATTATGGGTAGCCGCATTATCTACGGCTCTGCGGCCACATCGGTGGACGTTCAGCTTAAAAACAGCGACAGCTTCCCGTACGTCGTTCAGACCTGGTTCGATGACGGCGACGTCAACGCCAGGCCGCAAGACAGCAGCGCCGTGCCGTTTGTCGCCACGCCACCCATCTTCCGCATTCAGCCGAACGCGGGCCAGATCGTGCGCATTGTGTACAGCAAAGCCAAATCGATGCCCCAGGACCGAGAATCGGTGTACTGGTTTAATGCCTTGCAACTCCCGCCCGCTAACGTCAGCGGTGAACAAAAGCAAAACAAGATGCTGGTGGTGATGCGCACTCGCATCAAGCTGTTTTACCGCCCAAGTCCCCTGGGCCAACCCGGCGAACTGGTCAAAAAGCTCCAGCTAAAAGCGATGTACGATGCGAAAAATGGCGCGGGAGTGGAAATAACCAACCCGAACCCGTGGTTTGCGTCAGTCAGCAACCTGAGCGCCCGTGTGAAAGGCATCAACTACGCCATGACCGCCGATATGGTGGCCCCATTCGCCAGCCGCACCTTCTGGTTCTCCGGCAATACCAACGCACCCCACGGAAAGGGCAGCGTTAACGTCACTCTGGTCAACGATCAGGGCGCAAGGATGAGTGAACAGTATGACGTTACCTGGCGCTAATTTTCAGCTCAAAGGCCTGATGGTGCTTATCGGCCTGATAACGGCGCATGCTGCGTGGGGGGATGAATATTACTTCGACCCGTCGCTGTTTCAGGGTTCCGCCTACGGGCAGAACATCGGTCAGTTCAACCAGCAGCACACCGCCGCAGGAAGCTATCTGGTGGACATTTGGCTCAATGGCACGCAGGTGAAAACCGGAGTGAAAGTCACATTCCGCGCGCAGGCGAGCGGCAGTGAACCCGAGCCGTGCCTGACGCCGTCGGTGATGAAAGCCGTGCAGCTTAAAGCCGTTGATGCCGGGAAAAACGACGACCAGTGTCGTTCGCTGGTGGCCTGGGCGCCCGGCGCGAGTTGGGAATTCGAGTCTTCCACGCTGCGCTTGCAGCTGTCTATTCCGATGGATGCGCTAGCTCGTACGCCGCGCGGTTATATTCCGCCGTCCGAATGGGACAGCGGCACGCTGGCGCTGTTTGTTCGTCATAACACCAGCTACACGGTGACCGAAAATAGCGACAGTCGCTATCGCTATCAGTATCTCTGGAGCGGCATCAACGCGGGCACCAACCTCGGTCTGTGGCAGATGCGCCATCAGGGCAACCTGCGCTACGTCGACAGCAGCCAAAGCGGCAGCGCCTACCGTTATAACAGCGTGCGCACCTGGGCTCAACGCCCAATAGAATCGCTCAACAGCATAATGACCGTCGGCGATAGCTATACCGATTCCAGCCTGTTTGGCAGCCTGTCGTTTAACGGTGTGAAGATGACCACCGACGAACGCATGTGGCCGCAGGGCAAACGCGGCTATGCACCCGAGGTGCGCGGCGTGGCGTCAAGCAGCGCGCATGTGATTATCCGCCAGCTCGGCAAAATCATTTATGAAACCAATGTGCCACCTGGCCCGTTCGTTATTGACGACCTGTACAACACCCGCAATCAGGGCGATCTGACCGTCGACGTGGTCGATGCCAACGGCAAAACGTCCACCTTTACGGTACCCTACTCGGCGGTGCCGGATTCCGTTCGATCAGGTAACTGGCATTACTCGCTGGCACTCGGGCGCGTGCGCCAGTACTACAGCGTGAATAACGATTTCTTCGAAGGCACTTTGCAGCGCGGCGTGAACAACACCGTCACACTCAATCTGGGCTCGCGGATCGCGGAAGATTATCAGGCGTGGCTTATGGGTGGCGTGTGGGCCACCGGATTTGGCGCATTTGGCATGAACGCCACCTGGTCCAACGCCCGAGTGCAGAACGACGAACGCCAGCAGGGCTGGCGCGCGGAGCTGAGCTACAGCAAAACATTTACCTCTGGCACCAACCTGGTGCTGGCGGCATACCGCTACTCCACCAGCGGCTTTCGCGAATTACAGGACGTGCTCGGCGTGCGCCGCGAGCAGACCACCGGCACCGATTACTATTCCGATACCTTACAGCAGCGAAACCGCCTGTCGGCCACCATCAGCCAGCCGCTGGTAAGTTTCGGTACGCTAAACCTGAGCGCCAGCAGCGCAGATTACTACGGGAATCAGTCGCGGATAACCCAACTGCAAATGGGCTATAGCAACCAGTGGAACACCATCAGTTATGGGGTGAACGTGGCCCGACAGCGTACCAGCTGGGACAACAGCCGCTTTTACAGCAGCGTGGACGATCCGCAGGACAGCAGTAGCCATCAAAAATACACCGAGACGACATTCTCCTTTAACGTTTCGATCCCGTTCGACTGGGGCAACAGCCGCTCGTCGATTGCGATGAACTACAACCAGTCACGTGAAAGCCGGTCTTCAACGCTGTCGATGAGCGGCTCTGCCGGAGAACACAACGATTTCTCCTGGTCGATATATGGCGGCTATGAACGCGAGCGTAACGGATCCAATGACAGCGCAAGCACCTTCGGCGGCAGTATGCAGGAGAACACCCGCATGGGCGCGGTGCGTGCCAGCTATGACCAGGGCGAAAACTACCGTCTGAGTGCACTCGGCGCATCCGGCACCTTCGTGTTGCACCCCGGCGGCCTGACGGTCGGACCCTATACCAGCGAAACCTTTGCACTGATCCACGCCGAAGGCGCGCAGGGGGCGGTAGTGCAGAACGGTCAGGGCGCGGTGGTCGACAGCTTTGGTTACGCCATCATGCCGTCGCTCTCCCCTTATCGCAGCAACAACGTCAGCCTCGACAGCCGGACGATGACCCGCGATGCGGAACTCACCGGCGGCAGCCAGCGCGTGGTGCCCTACGCCGGGGCCATAGCCCGCGTAAATTTCGCTACCCTGAAAGGTAAAGCAGTACTGATAAACCTCAAATCCGCCGATGGTAGCGTACCGCCGATGGGGGCCGATGTGCTCGACGGCGACGGCACGGTTATTGGGATGGTCGGCCAGGGCGGGCAAATTTATGCCCGTATCCCAAGCACCTCCGGCTCACTGCTGGTGCGCTGGGGAACGGCATCTAATCAGGCGTGCCACGTGCGTTATCAGCTCAACCTGGAAAGCCAGGACGAGATAATCCATTTGAATAAAATCTGTGAAAAGGAGTAGCGGTATGCGTGTTCGCGCCCAATCGCTTCTGTTTGTTGCGAGTCTGTTTTTCAGCGCCTCACTGCTGGCCAACTGCATTAAGGTCACCAGTAACTCGTCGCTGTCGGCAGCCGCTATTGCCGCGGGTTACACCGCCGCCAGCTGGACCGGGGCATGCGATACCTGTTCCGGAAACATCGGCCTGCCCGCGACCATCAGCATTAATAGCGGCAGCAACTTCCAGCCTTCCGGCACGCTGCTGGCAAGCTCGGTAGGGAGTTTTCTCACCAGCGCGAGCAATAAAGCCTACTCCAGCAATCAAATCCTCTATCGCTGCCAGCTGGCGGACGCCGGAAGTTTGTTCGAAATGTACGCCACCAACGGCGACAACGCCTATACCGGGATGTACACCACCTCAGAAGTGGATGGCGCGTACTATGACGTTGCCAAAAACGTAGCGGTGCGCATCACTAACCTCAGCAGCGGCGAGTATTACAGCCGCTACTGGAAGCAGCGCCAGCTGACCGCAGACAGCTGGTTTGAGGATGGAACCTATATCTACATTCCCGCCAGCGCGTTCAGCAACGTGCTGTACGAAATGTATAAAATCAACGACACCCGCTATTACGTCAGCGCCGCGAATATGTACAAAGACGCTTATACCCAGCCGCGCGGCTATATCGCCTTCAAAGGGCCAGGGCTAGATACCAACTCCCTGAAAGACGGGATGGACAGCCTCTCCTATTTCTACGGCTGGTACGGCAACTGGCCCGCCGCCTGGAGCACTTGGGGCAATGTGACCTACGTGCGCGGCGCCCTGTGCCAGGTGAAAGATTATCCGGTGATGGTACTGCTGCCGACCATCAGCAGCGCGGTGCTACAGTCCGGCGGCAGCAGTCAGGCACCGTTCAGCGTCAGCCTGCAGTGTGAGGCGGGCGCCAAATCAAGTACCAGCACGTCAACATCCAGCGCCGCAAACGTCTCGATGGGCTTCCTTGTCAATCAGCCGACCGCGGTGTCTGCCGCGAAAACGCTTGGGCTGACCACTTCTGGGGGCGGATTAACCTGGCTGCTGGACAACCAATACGGTGCCAGCGGCGTGGCCTCTGGCGTCGGCATTCGTATTTATAACCGCACGGGAGCTGCGTTGAATCTGCTGCCGGACCGTTCCAGTACCGGCACCGGCAACGCGCGTGGCTGGTATGCCTATCAGGATCTGACCTCACTGGTCTCCTCCGATACGGTGAATACCTACAGCGGCGATTTTACCGCCTCGCTTGAGGCTCTCAATGGACAAACAATCACAGCAGGTACCGTGAATGCGCAGTTGCAAGTGGTGGTCAGTTTCCAGTAGCGCCCTCGCCACCCTGCTATTGTGGGCCAGTACCACCAATGCGGCGGTGAATATCGACCGGACGCGGCTTATCTTTGCGGCGTCCGATAAGGTGCAGTCGCTGAATCTGTCGAATGATGGCGATTCGCCGATGCTTATTCAGGCGTGGACCGATAACGGCAACGTGAATTCGTCGCCGGATACCAGTCAAACACCAATTGTGGTCGTGCCGCCGGTATTCCGGATGCTGCCGGGCGAGCTGCGCTCGTTGCGCCTGATGCTAAGCTCCCGCAGCACACTGGCGATGGACCACGAAAGCCAGTTCTGGCTCAACGTGTATCAAATTCCGCCGAATACCAAGGCGACGCAAAACACTGCGCGGAAGATGGTTTTACCGCTACGACTGCGCCTGAAAGTATTTATCCGTCCGGACGGGTTGGCCGCGCCAAAGGAAAGTGATGAACAACAGCTGCGTTTTACCGTTAAGGGCCAAACGTTGAACATAGAAAACCCGACACCGTGGTTTATGAGCCTGACCGTTCATCCCGGCAAGCAGAAAGATATCGGTGGCCTGATGGTTGCGCCCAAAGCGTGGCTGGAAGTGCCGCTGAGCACCCCGCTGACTACGGGTGAAATAATGCGTTTCGACGTCATTACTGACTCCGGTAATGCGCGCAGTTATCGCGTGATGCCAGGAGGAAAAGTAGAAGGAATATAACAATAACGAAGAGTGTTCGCTGAGACTTTGCCCCTTCCCGACCCGTGCGGAAAGGGGCTTTTTTTGTTACTGCAATTCGAACTCGCCCTGCTTCACACGGGCGGAATCGACGCCGATAAAGACATTGAATTTGCCAGGCTCTGCGGCGTATTTCATCTGCTGGTTCCAGAACTTCAGCGCTTTGACGTCGATCGGGAAGCTGACAGTCTGGGTTTCACCCGGCTTCAGCGTAACCTTTTCAAAGCCGCGCAACTGTTTCACCGGACGGCTCATTGATGCGGTTACATCCTGCACGTACATCTGGATAACCGTCGCGCCTTCGCGTTTGCCGGTGTTGGTCACATCAACGCTGGCGGTCACGCTGCCGTCGGCCTTCATGGTCGCGGAAGACATTTTCACGTCAGAAACGTTGAAGGTGGTATAGCTCAGACCATAACCGAACGGATACAGCGGGCCGTTGGATTCATCGAAGTAACGGGAGGTGTATTTGTTCGGCTTGTCGGCATTGTACGGGCGACCGGTGTTCAGATGGCTGTAGTACGTCGGGATTTGGCCAACCGAGCGCGGGAAGGACATCGGCAGTTTGCCTGACGGATTGTAGTCGCCAAACAGCACGTCAGCGATGGCATTGCCGCCTTCAGTACCGGCGAACCAGGTTTCCAGCATCGCGTCAGCCTGCTGATCTTCCTGCACCAGCGTTAACGGACGGCCGTTCATCAGCACCAGCACCAGCGGTTTACCGGTCGCTTTCAACGCAGCAATCAAATCTTTCTGGCTCTGCGGAATGCTGATTTCGGTTCGGCTGGACGCTTCATGGGCCATGCCCTGTGCTTCACCGACAACTGCAACCACCACGTCAGACTGTTTGGCGGCGGCAACCGCTTCGTCAATCATCGCCTGCGGTGAACGGGTATCCACTTTTACCGCTTCTTCGTACAGGTTGAGGAAGTTGACGATGTCTTTGTCGTCGGTGATGTTCGCGCCTTTGGCGTAAATCACTTTGGCGTTATCGCCGACGGAGGTTTTGATCCCGTCGAGAACCGGTACAGACTGATCGGCAACGCCCGCAGCGGACCAGCTGCCCATCACATCACGCTTGCTGTCAGCCAGCGGACCCACCACGGCAATGGTGCCGGACTTTTTCAGCGGCAAGGTGTTCAGACGGTTTTTCAGCAGTACCAGGCTTTCACGCGCCACTTTACGCGCATCGCTGCGGTGCAGACGGCTTTCAGCATTGGTGTCCTGTGGGTCAGTATCTTTCGGGCCCAGGTGGCTGTACGGATCGTTAAACAAGCCCATGTCATATTTGACGTTCAGCACGTGGCGCGTGGCGTCATCAACTTCTGCCATCGTTACTTTGCCGCTCTTGATAAGCTCCGGCAGATATTTGCTGTAATATTCGTCGCTCATGCTCATGTCGATCCCGGCTTTCAGCGCCACGCGGACCGCATCTGACGGATCGGAAGCCACACCGTGCTTGATGAGCTCTTTAATCGCGCCGTGATCGGAAATGGTGATGCCTTTGAAGCCCCACTCTTTACGCAGAACGTCTTTTAGCAGCCAGGAATCCGAGGTCGCCGGGGTGCCGTTCAGGGAGTTCAGCGCCACCATCACGCCACCGCTGCCCGCATCCAGCCCCGCTTTGTACGGCGGCATGTAATCGTTGAACAGACGCTGCGGACTCATGTCCACGGTGTTGTACTCTTTACCGCCTTCCACTGCGCCGTACGCCGCGTAGTGTTTGACGCTGGTCATCACCGAATAGCGCTCCGCCGGGCTTTTGCCCTGCATCGCTTCGACCATGGTTTTACCCATCATCGAGGTTAAATAGGTGTCTTCGCCGAAACCTTCGGAGGCACGGCCCCAGCGCGGATCGCGTGAAACGTCGACCATTGGCGCCCAGGTCATGTTCAGGCCATCGTCGGCGGCTTCGTAGGCGGAAATACGGCCTACGGTACGTACCGCGTCGAGGTTAAAGGAAGAGGCAAGGCCGAGGCTTATCGGGAAGACGGTACGCTGACCGTGAACCACGTCGTAGGCGAAGAAGAGAGGAATTTTCAGGCGACTGAGCTGCATCACCTGATCCTGCATGGCGCGAATGTCTTTGCGCGTCACGGTGTTAAAAATCGCGCCCACCTGGCCGTCTTTGATCATCTCGCGGATGGCTTCTTTCGGGTTGTCCGGACCGACGCTTATCAGACGCAGCTGGCCGATTTTTTCATCGACGGTCATTTTCTTGAGCAGAGCGGTGACAAACGCATCGCGTGCCTCTGGCGTCAGCGGGTGGTTGCCGAACATCTCGTCGGCCATCGCGGGTTGTAGCGCAAGGCTAACGGCAACGCCAACAGAACAAAGCCATTTCATCTTCTATTCTCTCTCTTCAGACCGGGTATCACGGCAAAAGCCTGCCAAAAAACAGCAGTTTGCCATAAGCCTGATAAGGGTGCGAACAGAAAGCGGAGGCTATGCTCTGAATTTTCACTGAATTCCTGCACAAAATTGTCATACAAAGCGCTATTCTTGAGTCACGAAAAAAGCGCCTCACCACACTTTCCTCATCACAAGGAGTGAGAAGATGTCTTCCACGACAACAAATGATAATAACGCTTTTCTGTCTGAACTGACCCGCCTGGTGGGCCATTCACACCTGCTGACCGACCCCGCCAAAACCGCCCGCTATCGCAAGGGCTTCCGTTCTGGCAATGGCGATGCGCTCGCCGTGGTATTCCCCGGCACGCTGCTGGAGCTGTGGCGCGTACTGAGCGCCTGCGTCCAGGCGGACAAAATTATTCTGATGCAGGCCGCCAATACCGGTCTGACCGAAGGCTCTACCCCAAACGGCAACGATTACGACCGCCAGATTGTGATAATCAGCACGCTGCGCCTCGATAAGCTGCACCTGATCGACAAGGGCAAGCAGGTGCTGGCGTATCCTGGCACCACGCTATATTCACTGGAAAAAGCACTGAAACCGCTTGGCCGTGAGCCGCACTCGGTGATCGGATCGTCTTGCATTGGCGCATCGGTGATCGGCGGGATCTGCAATAACTCCGGCGGTTCGCTGGTGCAGCGCGGCCCGGCGTATACCGAAATGTCGCTGTTTGCGCGCATTACCGACGACGGAAAACTGCAGCTTGTGAACCATCTGGGCATCGATCTGGGTGAAACGCCGGAGCAGATCCTCAGCACGCTCGACGACGAGCGCCTGAAAGACAGCGACGTGAGACACGATGGCCGTCACGCCCACGATCACGACTACGTGACCCGCGTGCGTGATGTCGATGCCGAGGCCCCGGCGCGCTATAACGCCGATCCGGATCGCCTGTTTGAATCTTCCGGCTGCGCCGGGAAGCTCGCCGTTTTCGCCGCGCGTCTGGATACTTTCGAAGCCGAAAAACGTCAGCAGGTGTTTTACATCGGCACCAATCAGCCGGAAGTGCTGACCGAAATTCGCCGCCATATGCTGGCCAATTTTGCTAACTTGCCAGTGGCCGGGGAGTATATGCACCGCGACATTTACGACATCGCGGAACAGTACGGCAAAGATACCTTCCTGATGATCGACAAACTCGGCACCGATAAGATGCCGCTGTTTTTCACGTTGAAGGGCCGCACCGACGCGATGCTGGAAAAAGTACCGCTGTTTAAACCGCATTTCACCGACCGATTTATGCAGAAGCTCGGTCACGCGTTCCCGGCGCATCTGCCGGATCGCATGAAAAATTACCGTAACCAGTACGAGCATCATTTAATGCTGAAGATGGACGGAGACGGCATCGACGAGGCGCAAACCTGGCTGACGGAGTTCTTTAAGACCGCCGACGGCGCGTTCTTCGCCTGCACGCCGGAAGAAGGCAGCAAGGCGTTTCTGCACCGTTTTGCGGCGGCGGGCGCGGCGATCCGCTATCAGGCGGTCCATGCGGATGAGGTGGAGGATATTCTGGCGCTGGATATTGCGCTTCGCCGCAATGACACCGACTGGTTCGAGCACCTGCCGCCGGAAATCGACAACCAACTGACCCATAAGCTCTATTATGGTCACTTTATGTGTCACGTTTTCCATCAGGATTACATCGTTAAGAAAGGCGTGGACGCGCACGAGTTAAAAGAACAGATGCTGACCCTGCTGCGCGAGCGCGGCGCGCAATATCCTGCTGAGCATAACGTGGGCCATCTTTACGAAGCGGCGGATACGTTAAAACAGTTTTATCGCGAAAATGACCCGACCAACAGCATGAATCCGGGCATTGGTAAGACCAGTAAGCAGAAATATTGGGGTGAAGGCCGTACGCCCGAAGATGCTGAAAGCGTAACTGACGCAAATCCCCCCCAGAATTAAGGGGGAGTAGTGTATTGCTGCTTAACTGCGATTACAGTAACGGCTTAGGGCTGGAGAAACGTTTCTCTGGCCTGGCAATTCGCTAAACGCAAGGCGTTACTGTTGCCACCAGTTTGGCTGCGGAAAGCGCGGAAAAACCGGAGCGTACACGATGTACGTGAGGATTTTGAGCACTGCCCAAGCCCAAAATGGCGAATAAAGTAGCCTGATACTGAGGCTCAAGGAGTCATTATCATGTCAGCGGTAGATGTCTTATACAGTGCAGAAGTTGAAATTCGCGAAGCCAGACCTGACGATGCGCATGCGATTGCTGCACTGTACGCCTGGCATGTGTTAAACGGTCGCGCCTCTTTTGAGGAAGTTCCCCCATCTGTCGATGAGATGCGCGAGCGAATGAACGTCGTCGCCGGACAGGATTTACCCTGGCTGGTGGCGCTCTATCGCGGCATTATCGTCGGCTACTGCTACGCCAGTCAGTACCGCCCTCGCCCGGCCTATCGTTACACCCTCGAAGAATCCATCTACGTTGATGCCAGCATGACCGGGCACGGCGTCGGCAGTGCGTTGCTTAGCCGATTGATTGAAGTGTGCGAAAAAGGCCCGTGGCGACAGATGGTGGCGGTTATCGGCGATGGCAACAATAATATCGGCTCGCTGAGGTTGCATAAAAAACACGGATTTGAAGTGGCCGGACAGCTGCGCAGCGTTGGCTATAAGATGGGTGACTGGCGGGATACGTTGATTGTCCAGCGCCCGCTTAATGACGGTGACTGGACGCTGCCAGAGTAGGTTTATTGCCCGGCGGCGCCGGGCAACTCCTATCAATCCGCCTGTGCTATCTGCTGCGACGAATTCTGAATGGCACTCGCCATCTGCGCTTCTTTCTGCTTTTTGTAGGCCAATGCCGCAGGCGGTACCGGCATCACTTTCCCGGTTTCAACCCAGGTACGCAGACGGCTGGCATCCGCAAAGTGCGTATATTTGCCGAATGCATCCATCACCACCATCGCCACCGGACGATTGTTCATCACCGTACGCATCACCAGACAATGGCCCGCCGCGTTGGTAAACCCGGTTTTGGTCAGCTGGATATTCCAGTTTTCGCGATAAACCAGATGGTTGGTATTGCGGAATGGCAGCGTGTAATTCGGGTTGCTGAAGGTTGCCATGTCTTCTTTGGTGGTGCTCAACTGGCCCATCAGCGGATACCGTTTGGTCGCAATCAGCAATTTGGACAGGTCGCGCGCGGTCGATACGTTGTGAATCGACAGGCCCGTTGGCTCCACATAGTGCGTGTGGCTCATGCCCAGGGATTTCGCCTTGCTGTTCATGGCGCGAATAAATGCGTCGTAACCGCCAGGGTAATGATGCGCGAGACTTGCCGCCGCGCGGTTCTCGGAGGACATCAGCGCCAGCAACATCATATTTTTGCGGCTGATATGGCTGTTCAGGCGTACGCGTGAGTAAATCCCTTTCATCTCCGGCGTATGACTGATGTCCACGCTGAGCATTTCATCGAGCGGTAAATGGGCATCCAGCACCACCATCACCGTCATCAGCTTGGTAATCGACGCAATAGGTCGCACCAGGTCTGGCTCGCTGGCGTAAATCACTTTATTGGTGTTTAAATCGACAATCATCGCGCTACCGGAAGCAATGTCCGGCTGCGACGCAACGGCTGCCACGGCAGTTTTAGCACTCGCCTGAGGCGCGAAAGGTACTGCCAGCATCAGCGCGAGGCTGAGCAGAGAAACTCGAAATTTAGGCATCGTGAGGTGTCTGGTAATTATTTACGCAAGTTATGATATCGGGAGGCATTTGTATGCACTTCACAAACGCAAGCCGGGGCATCATACCGCGCCAGAGCTTTCTCGTGCCACAAGTTAATCGTGAATAAATGCTGCATAGCGGGTGAAGAAACCATCCACACCCGCTATGCGTTAAGGTCAGAATAAACGATAGCCATAACCCCACAGGATGACCGTCGCGGCCAGTAGCACTTCGAGGACCAGAACCCCAATCGCCAGGGTCGAACTGGCAAAGCTCATCCCCTCTTCGCGGTTAATGCCAAGGAACGTCGGAATGCCGATGTACAGCAGATAGCCGGTGTAACACAGAGCAACGGTTCCCACCAACGCACACAGCCAGACCAGCGGATAAAGCGCCACGATGCCGCTGAGGAATATCGGCGTCGCCACATATCCGGCAAACACCATACAGCGCTTGAGCGATGGCCGTTGCGGATAGTTACGCGCCATCCACCAGATGACCCGTCCCATTACCGCAACCCCAGCCAGCATCAGGCCATAAAACAGCACCGCCAGCGCGAAACCTGTGAACAACGACAGTTTCACGGTGGTGCCATCGCCGAAGTTCCAGCCGATTTGGGTGGTGCCGATAAACGCGCAGATGACCGGTACCGCCGCCATCGCCAGCACATGGTGAGTGTAATGATGCGAGACGGTTTCGTTCTCGCTCTGAATGACATGCATTTCACGGTCAGGATGGGAGAAAAGTCCCCAGACATGATTCATAAAGCCCTCCTATTCTCGGCTTCACACAGCATGAGCTAAGTATAATGCAGACTGGCGATTATATTTTGCACAACCCAAAAAGAGCGCCACGGCAGAGCGCCCGTGCCTGGCGATTGTCATTCAGGGGTGTATGCTTAAAGGAATTCGGCGCTGAGGGAGACAATAAAACCCGTATGGATATCAATAATCTGATTAGCCAATATGGCTACGCCGCGCTGGTTGTTGGGGCGTTAGCCGAAGGGGAAACCGTCACGCTGATCGGCGGCGTCGCCGCACACCAGGGTCTGTTGCGCTTCTGGTTGGTGGTGGCATCGGTGGCGCTCGGCGGGATGATTGGCGATCAGGTGCTGTACCTTCTCGGACGCCATTTCGGTGGCCGCCTGCTTAAACGCTTTTCCCGCCATCAAAAGAAAATCCAGAAGGCACAGAGGCTGATTCAGAATCGTCCGTGGCTGTTCGTTATTGGCAGCCGTTTTATGTACGGCTTTCGGGTGATTGGCCCGGTGTTAATTGGTGCCAGCCGTCTGCCGCCGAAAATCTTCCTGCCGCTCAATATCTTTGGCGCAGTAGTGTGGGCGGTGCTGTTCACCACGTTAGGCTATCTCGGCGGGGAAGTGATCGGCCCATGGTTACATCATTTGGATCAGCATATTAAGCACTGGGCATGGCTGATTATCATCGTGATCGCGGTCATTGCGGTGCGCCTGTGGTTTTCTTACCGCGACCACAAAGATGCGCAATCAGGCGACAAAGAGTAAGGCGCAGTTCGCTGCGCCGTTCTCCTTAGCCCTGTTTTTGCGTCAGGTACTGCGGATTCACCAGCATAAATCCACCGTCGACAATCATCGATTGCCCGGTCACGTACGACGCATCGTCTGAGCACAGCCACGCCACCAGCCCGGCGATCTCCTCCGTTTTCCCCGGCCTTGCCATTGGTACATTGGGCAGTGAACCGGGCTGCACGTCATCATCCTTCAAATTATTCATCGCCGTAGCGATGGCCCCTGGCGCAACGGCGTTGACCAGAATATTGTGATCCACCAGCTCGAGCGCCAGCGATTTGGTCAGCCCGCCGAGGGCATGTTTGGCGGCGGTGTAGGCGCTGGCCTGCGGCAACGGTGTGTGCTCGTGTACGGAAGTGATGTTAATGATCCGCCCACCTTCACCCTGCTTAATCATGTGACGGGCCGCAATCTGCGAACACAGCAATGCGCCTTCGACGTCTACGCAGAAGGTTTCCCGCCAGTCGTCCAGCGTCACTTCCAGTACCGAAGATTTGGTCATTCGCCCTGCGTTGTTCACCAGCACATCAATGCGGCCCAGCCGTTGAATGAGGGTCTCCAGCGCCTGCGCGCCCTGAGGAAGATGGCTTAAATCGAGTTGAATGGCCTGAGCCTGGCAGCCCAGAGCGTTGAGTTCCTGCACGGTTTGACGGGCGCCCTGTTCATCAGAGTGCCACGTCACACCGAGCGTGAAACCTTTGCGTGCCAGTTGCAGCGCACACTGTTTACCAATCCCGGAATCCGATGCGGTGACGACCGCTACTTTTGTTGTCATGAGAACCTCCTGGCGTTAGCCCAGGAGGTAAGTATAGGAAAGTCACACTGCGGGGGATTATTTTCCGGTGTAGTGGTAGCCGCCACCCAGCGCGGAGGTCAGTTGAATGCTGGCATCAACCCACTGGCCCTGAAGGCGCAGCGAACCGATTTGCTCCTGCAAGGAAGGCAGTTTCGCCATGCTAACCTGAGAGCCAGACAGGATCCCGGCCGACAGTCGCGCCTGCGCCTGCTGCACTACGCGGTCAGAGTCTTTTAGCACCTGCTGTTGCTGTTGGTTTTTCTCCATCAGCGTTTCCAGCTGGCTGGCGGTTTTCGCGACCTGATTGACCGCATCCACCACCGCTTTGTTGTAGTTGGCAACTGACAAATCACGCTGCGCATCGGCGATATCAAGGTTCGCATTCAGGCGACCACTGTCGAAAATCGGCAGCGTCAGACCGGCGGTGATGCCCATCTGGTTCGCCGAATGCTTGAACAGGTCGCTCAGGTGCAACGCATCCTGCTGCAGGAAGCCCATCAGGTTGATGTCCGGATAGAACGCCGCTTTCGCCGCATCCACTTCGCTCATCGAAGACTGTATATACCAGTTCGCTTCCTGGAGGTCAGGACGACGCGCCAGCAGGTCGTAGCCGAGCGATGCAGGCATCTGAGTTTTCACCGTCGGAAGTGCAACCTGATGCAGCGACAGTGCACTGCTCTGGCTGTTGGTCAGCGCCATCAGACGGGCTTCGATTTCCTTCATGTTACCGGCGACTTCAGTCAGCTGCTGATCGGTTTTGCTGACGCTGATGTCGTTCTCCGCCCCTTCCACGGAGGAGGTGATGCCGCGGGAATAGAGCGCTTTATCAACGGAGATAATGCTGCTCTGTTCCTGCTTAACCTGCTCGAGTACCTGCTTGATGCCCGCTTCGGTCTGCCATTGCCAGTAAAGACGCGCTACGCTGCTCGCCAGCACCTGGCGGGTTTGCGCCAGCTCTGCGGAGCGGGCTTTGACCATCCCGATACGTGACTGTACCAGGGCGCGGTTTTTGCCCCACAGGTCGAGATCCCAGCCTGCGGTCAGGCCCAGCGTGCCGTTGGTGTACCACGGGCCACCGCCTTCGTGAGTCGCAAACGGCCCCATCAGACCTTCAGCAGACATTTGTTGACGCTCAACGTCAGCGCCGAAATCCACTTCCGGGCCGAGCTGGGATTGCGCCATCTGCGCCTGTGCTTCTGCCAGTTTGATGCGCTGCTGCGCCACCTGCATATCAGGCGCATTGCTTAATGCGCTGTTGATCAGGTTGTTGAGCTGAGGATCGCGATAATCCTCCCACCACGAACTCTGCGGCCAGCCATTTTGCAGGGCCACCGGAAGGGTGTTATCAACATGAGAAGCAGGTAATTGCTGTTTAACAGGAGCACCCGTGTCGTGAGACGGCGCGCAACCGGACAATACAGCAGACAGCGGCAAACTGAGCATTGCTGCAACAAGAGCAGTACGTTTCATATCGTTATTCTGTTTTCGGAAAGGACGCGCATTTTATTATAAAAATGCAGATTGATGTTTAGGAAAGCGTGTCAACCTCTAAAAAGCAATAGCCAGACATATCCGGACATTGATCTCCACACTGACTCCAGAATCTTAGCCCATAAAAAGCGGTCTGAATTGACAACGCCTGACGAGAGAAGGTTTATACTCACCCGGTCGCACTGAAGGGTTTCGGTGGGCCGTATAACAATCACCTCAGGGAGGGTCTATGACTCAGAATATTTACGACAACCCGCAGTTTTTTGCCGGTTACGCCACCCTCGACCGCTCGGTTAAAGGACTGGATGGCGCACCCGAATGGCCGACGCTGCAGGCCTTGCTGCCAACCATGCAGGGCAAACAGATTATCGATTTAGGCTGCGGCTACGGTTGGTTTTGCCGTTGGGCGCAGGAGCACGGCGCGGCCTACGTACTGGGCGTTGACGTATCAGAAATGATGCTCAATCGCGCCAGAGAAATGACCGCTGCGCCGCAGATCCACTATCAGCGCGCTGACCTCGAAACGCTGTCGCTGCCTGCTGAGAGCCTCGATTTAGCCTACAGCTCGCTGGCCCTGCACTATTTGCGTGATATCGACGGACTGTTCGCCACGCTGTTTCAGGCGCTGAAACCGGGCGGACGGCTGGTGTTTTCCGCCGAGCACCCGATTTACACGGCGGCGCTACAGCAGGGTTGGTTCGTCGATAACGACGGACAGAAATCCTGGCCGGTGAATCATTATCAGCAGGAAGGCGAACGCATCAGTAACTGGTTTGCCGATGGCGTGAAGAAGCAGCACCGCAAACTGGCCACGTGGATAAACGCGCTGATTGCCTCGGGCTTTGCGATTGAACACCTCGATGAATGGGGCCCGAGCGCGGAGCAGGTTAAGGCGAACCCGGGGTTTGCAGAAGAGAAAGAGCGTCCGATGCTATTTCTGTTGAGTGCGCGGAAACCGGGCTGATTCAGCGTTGATGCTGGGCGTATTTCTCAATGGCGTCAGCGATGGAATTCGAATCCTGCAAGGTGCGGATGGTGGTGAACAGCGTGGTGGCCTCGTCATACTCTTTTCGCAGGTAGCCGAGCCACTGTTTAATGCGCGCCACATGGTACAGCCCGGTATCGCCCTGCTTTTCCAGACGGCTGTATTTGCGCAGCAGTTCCGTCACTTCCAGCCACGGCATGCGCGGTGCGTTGAATTTCACCACTCGGCTCAGATTAGGAATGTTTAGCGCTCCGCGGCCTATCATGACCGAATCACAGCCAGTGGTCGCCATGCACTCCTGCGCGCTTTGCCAGTCCCAGATTTCGCCGTTGGCGATAACCGGAATCGACAACCGGCTGCGGATGTCGGCAATCGCCTGCCAGTTAATGCGGTCAGCTTTGTAACCGTCGTCTTTGGTGCGACCGTGTACAACCAGTTCCGTCGCGCCCGCCTGTTGAACGGCATCGGCAATCTCAAACTGACGGTCGCTGCTGTCCCATCCGAGGCGTACTTTCACCGTTACCGGTAAGTGGGCGGGCACGGCTTCACGCATCGCTTTTGCGCCGCGAAAAATGAGATCAGGGTCTTTTAACAGCGTCGCCCCGCCGCCGCTGCCATTCACCACTTTCGATGGACAGCCACAGTTAAGATCCACGCCCCATGAACCGAGTTCCACGGCGCGGGCAGCGTTCTCCGCCAGCCATTGTGGATGCTGGCCCAGCAGCTGGACGCGCACCAGCGTGCCGGAATCGGTCCGGCTGTTATTCAGCAGCTCCGGGCACAGACGGTGGAAGGATTTTGCAGGCAGCAGCTGATCCACCACCCGCAGAAATTCGGTGATGCACAGATCGTAGTCGTTGACCTCAGTCAGCAACCCACGAACCAGCGAATCAAGTACGCCTTCCATCGGCGCCAGCAGAACACGCATATCAGTATCCAGAGAAAAATGGAGCGCTATGGTAGCGTTGTTACCTCGCGGTTTGAAGCGCCATTTCAACTACACTGTATGCCATAGATTTCTTGCGCTTTTTAGCGCTTTGCCCAGGGTGCCAAAAGGGAATATTTTGTATGCTCATAAATCATGATGTGACCGGTGGCACATTTTAGGGTTTAATTGTATGATGAATGCGTTTCTTCAAGGGCGATGACCATGAGCAAAACACTGAACATCATCTGGCAATATCTGCGCGCTTTCGTACTGATTTACGCCTGCCTGTATGCGGGTATTTTTATCGCGTCGCTGCTACCCATTACTATTCCTGGCAGCATTATCGGGATGCTTATTCTGTTCGTGCTGCTGACGCTACAAATTCTCCCGGCAAAATGGGTGAATCCCGGCTGCTACGTTCTCATCCGCTATATGGCGCTGCTGTTTGTGCCGATTGGCGTGGGCGTGATGCAATATTTTGATTTGCTGCGCGCACAGTTTGGCCCGGTCGTCGTGTCCTGTGCGGTCAGTACGCTGGTGATATTAGTCGTGGTCAGCTGGAGTTCCCATATCGTACACGGCGAGCGTAAAGTTGTCGGTCAGAAAGGAGCGGAAAACAAATGATGCATTATATCTGGTGGTCTTTACCGTTAACGCTCATTGTGTATTTTACCGCTCGCAGACTCGCCGCGCGTTTTAAAATCCCGCTGCTCAATCCATTGCTGGTCGCAATGGTGGTGATTATCCCGGTTCTGCTGCTCACTGGTACACCGTATGACCACTATTTCCAGGGCAGTAAAGTGCTCAACGACCTGCTGCAACCTGCTGTTGTCGCGTTGGCGTTCCCGCTGTATGAACAGCTGCATCAGATACGTGCGCGCTGGAAATCCATTATTACCATCTGCTTTATTGGCAGTGTCGTGGCGATGATAACCGGGACCTCGGTCGCGTTGTTGATGGGGGCCACACCGCAAATCGCCGCGTCAGTATTACCCAAATCTGTCACCACGCCGATTGCAATGGCGGTCAGTAGCAGTATCGGCGGGATCCCCGCGATCAGCGCTGTGTGTGTCATTTTTGTCGGTATTCTCGGGGCAGTATTTGGGCATACGTTGTTAAATATTATGCGTATCAACACCAAAGCTGCCCGGGGCCTGGCAATGGGCACCGCTTCACACGCCTTAGGGACCTCACGTTGTGCTGAGCTTGATTATCAGGAAGGTGCATTCAGTTCGCTGGCGTTAGTGATTTGCGGGATAATGACATCACTTATCGCCCCATTCTTGTTTCCGGTGATTTTAGCGGTGGTCGGTTAACGCGACACATCACACAATTTTCATTCGATTTTCATTGGTTGCATAAAAAATAAGATCTAAATCACACATTAGCCGTTAACAGGTCCGTACACTGTCATCCCTTAACCTGTAATGAGGCAATTGCCATGCATCCACGTTTTCAATCTGCTTTCCCGCAACTCAGTGCGGAACTGCAGTCAGCCCTCGCTCCGGTGCTCGCTGATGTGCATTTCCCTGCCATGCTGAGCGCTGAGCAGGTCTCTGGGCTGAAATCAGCCACGAGACTGGACGAAGACGCGCTGGCTTTCGCGCTGCTGCCACTGGCGGCTGCCTGCGCCCGGGCTGACCTTTCCCACTTCAACGTTGGCGCTATCGCCCGCGGCGTGAGCGGTACCTGGTATTTCGGCGGCAATATGGAATTTATCGGCGCCACCATGCAGCAAACCGTTCACGCGGAACAAAGCGCCATCAGCCACGCCTGGCTTCGCGGTGAAAAAGCGCTGAAAGCCATTACCGTGAACTACACACCGTGCGGCCACTGCCGTCAGTTTATGAACGAACTGAACAGCGGACTTGAACTGCAAATCAATCTACCAGGACGCGAACCGCACACCCTGAAAGACTATCTCCCGGACGCGTTTGGCCCGAAAGATTTGGATATCAAAACCCTGCTGATGGATGCTCAGGACCACGGTTATCCGCTGGATGGCGATGCGCTGACCCAGGCCGCGATCCAGGCTGCCAACCGTTGTCATGCGCCATACAGCAAGTCCCCGTCCGGCGTGGCGCTGGAACTGCACGACGGCACGATTTTCTCCGGCAGCTATGCCGAGAACGCCGCATTCAACCCGACACTGCCGCCATTACAGGGTGCATTGAATCTGCTGAGCCTGAACGGTTACGATTATCCAGACATTCAGCGGGCAATACTGGCCGAACGCGCCGATGCGCCGTTGATTCAGTGGGATGCCACCGTCGCCACCCTGAAAGCGCTGGGCTGTCAGAATATCGACCGCACGCTGCTGGCCTGATATCACAGAGCGGGCAAAACGCCCGCTCTGTTGAAAATCCCCCCAATTAAACTACTGTTTCTTGCGATTGACACGCGGGTACAGTAGCCTGAGTAAATCTTCTTCCACCACTGAGTCAAGTCCATGTTAAAGCGCGCGTTATACAGCCTGTTAGTCCTGTCAGGCCTGCTGCTGTTGACCGCATTGGGGCTCGACCGCTGGATGAGCTGGAAAACTGCCCCTTACATCTACGATGAACTTCAGGACCTGCCCTATCGCCAGGTCGGTGTGGTGCTGGGAACCGCCAAGTATTACCGTACCGGGGTTATCAATCAGTATTACCGCTATCGCATTCAGGGCGCGCTGAACGCCTACAATAGCGGCAAGGTGAATTACCTGCTGCTGAGCGGTGACAATGCGTTGCAGAGCTACAACGAACCGCGAACGATGCGCAAAGATTTAATTGCTGCAGGTGTCGATCCGGCGGATATCGTGCTGGATTACGCAGGCTTCCGCACGCTGGACTCCATTGTCCGCACCCGCAAAGTGTTCGACACCAACGACTTCATCATCATCACGCAGCGTTTCCACTGCGAGCGCGCGCTGTTTATCGCCCTGCATATGGGGATTCAGGCGCAGTGCTATGCCGTGCCGTCGCCGAAAAATATGTGGAGCGTGCGCGGGCGCGAATTTGGCGCCCGTTTTGGCGCGTTAGCCGATCTCTATTTGTTCAAGCGCGAGCCGCGTTTCCTTGGGCCGCTGGTGCCAATTCCGGCGCAGCATGAAGTGCCGGAAGATGCGCAGGGCTACCCGGCGGTGACGCCGGATCAGCTCCTGGAATTACAGACAGGGAATAAACGCTGACCGCCGGGGAACCGGCGGCAGGTAAAGGCAGGTTACGCTGTAAACTCCACGACCTTGTTACGGCCAGTGTTTTTTGCTTCGTATAATGCTTTGTCCGCTTCATCCACCAGTTTTTGATAGTCCGGGTGTCCGCGAAAGTGGCTAACACCAAACGAGGCGCTCAGCTGCAGCTTATAGCCGTCAGGCATCTCACACGGCGTGCTGAAAATCTTCTCACGGATAGACTCAACAAAATTAAGAGTCTGCTGTTTGCTGTATTCCAGATACACAATCATGAACTCTTCCCCACCGTAGCGGAACACGTAGTCACTGGCGCGGGTGTTATCGGTGAGGATCGTGGCGAGATGACGTAATACGTCGTCGCCCGCAGAGTGGCCCCAGGTGTCGTTGATCTTTTTGAAGTGATCGATATCCAGCATCACCACCGACAAATTACGCCCGTTCTCCATCACCAGCTTCACTTCGTGCTTGAGAATGGTGGACATAAAGCGGCGGTTGAGCAGCTTAGTTAGCGTATCTTTGCCGTTTTCCAGACGCGTTGCATCTTCAAATAGCGACGTAAATAAGTTATTGATAATCATTGTTTTCGCGCGGATATCGCTTAATAACGACTGAATATACTCCAGCGCACTGCCTTCGGTATTGGCGGTTTTTTGCAGCATGCCGTCGATCTCTTCAATCAGCATTCCAATTTTGGAAATTTCCGGCTGATTGCCAAAATGCTGGCCACATTTGTGACGAAACCACAGGCCAAACTCCGAGTCGTTTAACAGGTAAGACTGGATATTGCTGGTGCGCGATACCAGGGCGTACATCAGCCCGTTTTCCCAGTTAAACAACGCCGCCTGCTGTTTGCCTTTTTCGAGTTCAGGATTATCAATCAGGTTGGATATGCGGTAAGACTCTTCGTTCTTCGCTTCGTTGAGCTGATAGTTTTCATAAGCATAAGTCATCAGTTCGCTGGCAATCTGAATCGATACCGAAACATATTTCTGCATCAGCACGCTGATTTGCGGCTCAAACGACAGCGACTGAATATAGGTCAGCATTTCCTGAGTAATAATCCGCATGCCTTTCAGCACCAGGCTTGCTGGAATACCCACGCGTGAGTGGATATTGCCAATCTCATACTGATGCGCGGCGAACCCCAGGAGCGCATCCCCTTTCAGGGTCAGCGTGTTAATAATCCACTTTTTCATTGAGTTGCGAAGGCGAGAGTGCACGACGTCAGAACTGATATACACGCTAGCATGGGTATCGGTGAGCATAATGCGGTAAAACTCATCGGCCAATACACCTGCTTTTTCTTCCGCGATCGTGGTTAACATCACCAAAACCGGTTCCGGAAGAACACATGAAAACTCCATCCATTCTTTTACAATTTTTTCACTATAGCTCATGAATTACTCAATGTTGATATCACACAGACGTGGCAGTTTTCTTGTCACCGGCAGGAAATACGATTGCTTAAGGCGGGATATTCCCGAGTGGAAAGCCACGATCAGAAAAGGCATTTGAGGACAAATTCTGCCAAAGGTGAAATAACAATCGGAGGAATAATTTGTTTAAATTTACACGGACGTTTATCACCAAGGTGATAAACGAAAAAACCCGCCGTTCTCACGGCGGGTTTTTATCGCTGCTACACGAAAGATTACTTCTTACGGGCATACTTCAGTGAATCAAGCGCCACAGCAAAGATAATGATGCCGCCCTTGATAATATACTGCCAGTACGGGTTAACACCGATATAGGTCAAACCATAGTTGATGACGGTAAAGATGATAACACCGGTCACCACCCCAATAACCGTCCCGACGCCGCCGCTGAATGACACCCCGCCGACCACGCAGGCGGCAATCGCATCCAGCTCATACATGAAGCCGAGGTTGTTGGTTGCCGAGCCGATACGGCCCGCTTCCAGCATCCCGCCGAAGGCGTAGAACACACCGGACAGCGCGTAAATCATCAGCAGGTTAAGGGCCACGTTAACGCCGGATACGCGTGCTGCGTCAGGGTTACCGCCGATGGCGAAAATGTTTTTACCAAAGCGGGTTTTGTTCCACAGCACCCAAACAAACAACGTCGCAATTAACGCGTAGAAAGTGATGTACGAGAGTCTGAATGTCCCCAGCGCGATAAACCCTTGAGTAAACGTCGAGAAGTGCGAGTCAAAGCCCGACACCGGCGACGCGCCGACGAAATCGTAGTACAGGGAGTTGATACCGTACACGATGATCATCGTACCCAACGTCGTGATAAACGGCGTTACGTTCAGGTAAGCGATGATAATCCCGTTCACCAGGCCAATCACCGCACCGATGGCACAGACAATCAGCAGCACCACTGGAATCGGCAACGTAGCCAAATCCGGGAACACCTTGTTGGCGTTATCAACAGACTGCAACAGCGTTGCCGCGATTACCGCCGCCAGACCCACCTGACGACCAGCAGAAAGGTCAGTACCCTGAGTTACAATCAGCCCCGCGACACCGAGGGCAATAATAATACGAACAGATGACTGAGTCAGGATGTTACTTAAGTTCAGCAGACTTAAGAACGTGGGGTCCTGGAAAATAATGATGGCCAGTAATACCAAAAGAACAACGTAAATACCGCCTTCTTTCAGATAAGTGAGAAAGCTTTTTTTATTTAACGCACTCATGAGGAGCCCCTGATCTTAAAGGTGCAAAGACGCAAGACGTAATATTTCGTTCTGCGTAGTCGTTTTAGTGTCAACAATGCCGGCAACCATCCCGTTACTCATTACCAGAATACGGTCAGTAATACCCAGCAGCTCAGGCATTTCAGAAGAGATGATAATTATCCCTTTCTCTTTTTTCGCAAGCTCCGCAATCAACTGATAAATTTCAAACTTAGCGCCAACGTCAATTCCGCGCGTTGGTTCATCCAGCATTAAAATTTCCGGCTGCGTTAATAACCAGCGTCCAATAATGACCTTTTGCTGGTTACCACCGGAAAGCGAACCGATTTGCGTCCGGTGCCCAGGGGTTTTGACACGCATGGAGTCGATTACCCATTGGGTGTCGCTCTTCATGCGGGAGTTATCCAGCAGGCCCACTTTGCCGCGGTAATTTTTAATGTTGGAAATCAGTGAGTTAAAACCGATATCCAGGTACGCGTAAATCCCTGTCGAACGACGCTCTTCAGTCACCAGCGCGAAACCGTGGTTAATGGCTTCATTCGCGCTATGGTTATTAATTTTCTTACCGTGCAGGGTAATCGTGCCGCCTGATTTTTCGCGGATACCAAACAGCGTTTCCACGATATCGGTACGCTTCGCCCCGACCAGACCTGCGATACCAAGGATTTCCCCTTTACGCAGATCAAAGGAAATGTCACGAATTGACGGCTGGCGCAGCGAGGTGAGGTTACGCACCTCAAGGATCGTTTCACCCGGTGTGTTGTATTTATCCGGGAAGCGCTGGTTCAGTGAACGGCCCACCATCATGGAGATGATTTTGTCCATATCCAGCCCTTCCAGCGGCTGAGTGGCAATCCACTGTCCGTCACGCAGGATGGTGATCTCATCGCACAGCTGGAAAATTTCTTCCATTTTATGCGAGATATAAACAATACCGCAGCCACGATCTTTCAGTTTACGGATAATTGTAAACAGATGATTGACTTCTTTTTCCGTTAAGGAAGATGTCGGCTCATCCATAATGACAATTTTGGCGTCATACGAAAACGCTTTCGCAATTTCGATCATCTGCATTTGCGATACAGATAATGTTCCCACGCGAGCGTTAGGGTCAATATCAATATCCAGTTCATCGAATATCGCTTTGGTATCGCGATACATTTTGTCCTGGTCGACAAATACACCTTTGGTCGGGTAGCGTCCCAACCACATATTGTCCGTCACCGAGCGCTGGAGAACCAGGTTCAATTCCTGGTGCACCATCGAAACACCATTTTCAAGTGCTTCTTTAGCCGAGTGGAAGTCAATCTCTTTTCCCTGAAAAATAATACTACCGGAATCTTTTTGGTAGATCCCAAATAAACATTTTAATAATGTCGATTTGCCAGCGCCGTTCTCTCCCATTAATGCGTGAATGGAATGAGGACGGACTTTTAAATTAACATTATCGAGCGCTTTGACGCCAGGAAATGACTTGTTGATATTGCTCATTTCCAACAAGATTTCACCTGACGATTCTGTTTTATTGCTGACCATAGTTAACCCTGGCTGCGCGGATGTTTTCCCGTGCTGACCATCCAGCACGGGAGATGTTTCATTGTTTCTATAACTGGCGCGGCAAGCGCGTCCGAGATATTACTTACCGATAAACTGAGCCAGGTTGTCTTTATCGACGCCAACGTAAGGAACGCGAACCACTTTGTTCTCGATTTTCCAGTTGGTACCCGCAGCGGCTTCTTTGCCGTCAGCCAGGTTTTTCGCCAGATCGAAGGTCGCTTTCGCCTGGTTGTTTGCATCGTTCAGCACGGTACCGACCATTGCACCGGATTTCACCAGCGCCAGCGCTTCTGGCAGCGCATCCACACCAAACACAGGAATGCTGGATTTGTTGTGTGCTTTCAGAGCTTCGACTGCGCCCATTGCCATCGCATCGTTGTTGGCGATAACCACTTCGATTTTGTTAGCGTTAGGACCGGACAGCCATGCGTCCATTTTGTCTTTCGCCTGAGCGGTATCCCACATTGCGGTATCCAGCTGCAGCTGCTGGGTTTTCAGGCCCTTCGCGTTCAGCTCTTTGATAACGTAGGTAGTACGCGCTTCAGCATCCGGGTGACCCGGCTCGCCTTTCAGCAGCACGAACTGAACCTGACCATCTTTATTCAGGTCCCAAGTTGGGTTAGCCGCCCAGTGTTTAGCGATCAGATCGCCCTGAATCACGCCAGACTCTTTAGAGTCAGTACCGACGTAGAAGGCTTTGTCATAGCTATCCAGCGCTTTGCGGGACGGCTCTTTGTTGAAGAACACCACCGGCACGTTCTGACCACGTGCTTTTTCGATTACGGTGCCTGCCGCAGCCGGGTCAACGAGGTTGATGGCCAGCGCTTTCACGCCTTTCGCCAGCAGTACGTCGATCTGGTCGTTCTGTTTTGACTGATCATTCTGCGAGTCGTTCATCAGCAGCTGAACGTCTGGCGCTGCTTTGCCGTCTTTCTCAATCGCTTTGCGCACCATAGACATAAAGTTATCGTCATATTTATAGATGGTTACGCCGATACGGGTATCAGCTGCATGAGCAGCGGCACCGAACAACATGCAAGACATCACAGCGGACAGGGTTAACACCTTCTTATTCATGGTATCTCCGGTTATTTTTATGCAGGGTAGCTTATGTCGGCAGGCACAACGTTAATGAATTGTTACTGACCGCCGAAGTAAAATTAATCCAAAAACCATCTTCCGTGTTCGGTAACGCTCCAACGTGCGTTTAATTAATTGCTTAGCACTTTATTGCACTACTAAAAGTGATTAATCACCGTTACATAGTGTTTCAGCCTTACAAGCGCTGACATCATAGACAGGCGAATGTTAAGATACTGTGAATTTACTCACAAATTGAAAGCGGTTACATCACGGCACTTTATAAGTTAGTGATCGACCCCACAGATTGCTTCAATCCCACCGAATGGCGACGCACTAAGGTCGGCATAAAACAGTGAGTTGCCAGAGGATCAAGCTTCCCCGCCGCGCCCATTAATGCCAGTTCCGTCGCCAGTTTTGCCATCGACACAATCGGGTATCGCACCGTCGTCAGCTGCGGGTCGGTGTAGCGGGCAATCGGAATATCGTCAAAACCAATGAGCGACAAATGCTGCGGCACCGCAATACCGTTATCCTTCAGCGTCGTCAGCGCCCCGGCCGCCATGTTGTCGTTGTAGGCAAACACCGCCGTCAGGCCCTGATTGCGCCCCAACAGCTCGACCATCGCCGCTTCGCCACCCTGCAAATCCGGTGAGCCGGTGCCAATCCAGGATTCCGGCGCAACAATGCCCTGCTCGCTCATCGCGCGCAGCCAGCCTTCCTGACGCATCTGGTTATCTTCAATGCCATGACTGGAGGCCAGATAACCCACGCGGGTATGCCCTTGATTAAGCAGCATTCGCGTCGCCATCATTGCGCCACTGACGTTATCCAGCCCAACGCAGCGATGTTCATAGCCAGGCACAATGCGGTTAATCATCACCATACCGGGGGTATGCTCGAGGAACTCGCTGATTTCTGCGTCGCTCAATGCTTTGGAATGCACAATTAACGCATTGCAGCGCTGGCGAATGAGTACCTCAATGGCGTTACGTTCCTTTTCCGCTTCGTGATAGCTGTTGCCGATCAGCACGTTTTTCTGAAACTGCTGAGCAACGGTATCGACGGCCTTTACCAGCGCCCCGAAAAACGCATCCGACACGTCCATCACCACCACGCCGATGGTGTCGCTGACTTGGGTCGCTAATGCCTGCGCGTTGGCGTTGGGTCGATACCCCAGCGCCGAGACGGCTTTCATTACGATTTCCCGGGTTTCAGGACTGACAAGCGGGCTGTTATTCAGCACGCGGGAAATGGTCGCGACGGAAACACCCGCATGGCGGGCCACATCACGAATGGTGATCATAACCATCGTCCTGTTGAAATTGGCAGCAACTCACAGTCACCCCCTGTGTTGAGCAAGGTGGCTATTCTGGCAGCGAGTAGGCAAGGACTACGTGAAGAAGGTCACACTGATGGAAACGGTTACATCCGTTTTGTTAATGATTGTGATCCAGATCGTTATCTGGATGTTTTGGAAATGGATACCCCTGCGGCCCGTGCGGTCAACTGCCGCCACAGCCATTCCACTGGCCCCTGACGGCGGTAGCGCAGCCAGATAACGGAGAACAGGATATTCACCAGCCAAATGGCAGGTACAAATACGAGCAGCGTCAATCGGTCGAATTTCATAAACAAATCAAACCGATAGAACAACGTGGTGCAGATAACGGTTTGCAGCAGATAGTTGGAAAGCGCCATACGTCCGACGCAGGCGATTGCTCCCACCAGGCGTGAAGAACAAATTTGTGGCCAGAAGCCGTAGGCTAATGCGGCATAACCAATGGTCTGAAACGGCGCACTCAGCTCGCGTGGAGCCTGTAACAAGAACGCACACCAGCGATAGGACCAGTCAAAATGCCATTGCGCGATCATCGCGGGTAGGTTTATCAGCACGCCAAAGGTTACCAACAGCGCGCCCACGCGGCGGTAATGTGACAGACTGAACTGGCCTTTCAGCCAGCCACAGCGCATTAGCGACGCGCCCATCAGCATCATACCCGCCAGCTGCCAGCCATACTGTGCGCCGAGCGCCAGTAGGTTGTCGGACAGCATATCCGTGCGATTACTGATAGCCTCCATTCCACCTTTTAGCTTCCAGTACTGCTCATATTGCAGGTTGGCCGGGTCCGGCACCCAGGAACGGTTCGGCGTATCGCCGGAAATAAGCCCTAAAAACACCAGTACCGCGATGCCAATCAGATACAGCACCACGCCGGTGTTAAACATCGATTTAGCGCTTTGCGCTTCACGCACCATCCGCCAGCAGACCAGACCCACCAGCGCATAGGCCAGCAGAATATCGCCGTCCCAGAGCAGAAGCCCGTGCGCAAAACCGAGAAGAGCCAGCAGCGACAGGCGCGCCTGGATCCAGCGTTTACCGCGGGGAAGCAGTAACTGCAGGCCAGCGCCAAACAGGAGGGCAAATAGCGTCAGGAATTTAACCTGCGCAAACAGGTCGAGAGCGGCCCACGTCCACGCATCGCGTTGAGTGACATCGCCGTACCAGGCAGGATTGAGATACGCCGCCTTTGGTAAACCAAAGGCAACGATATTAAGCAGCAGGATCCCGAGAATAGCGACGCCGCGAACAAAATCCAGCGTGACGTTTCGCTCCATTAAGTACCTGCTTTAAGAATTAGTTATGGTGGCGAACGGCGCGCAGAAACTCCTGGCGGGTGTTCTGGCTCGACTTAAACAGTCCGCCGAGCGAGGTCGTGGTCGTGGCGCTGGTCGCATCACGAATGCCACGCGCTTTCACACAGTAATGCACGGCATCAATGGAAACCGCCACATTATTGGTGCCGAGCAAAGTCTGCAACGCGGTCAGGATTTGCTGCGTCAGACGCTCCTGTACCTGCGGACGTTGGGCAAAGAACTGCACAATGCGGTTAATCTTCGACAGACCAATCACCGTCTCTTTCGGGATGTAGGCCACGGTCGCTTTGCCGTCGATGGTGACAAAGTGATGTTCGCAGGTGCTGGTCAGGGTGATATCGCGCACGGTCACCATTTCATCGACCTTCATTTTATTCTCAATGACGGTGATTTTCGGGAAATTGGCGTAATCGAGGCCAGAGAAAATTTCGTCGACGTACATCTTAGCGATGCGGTGTGGCGTCTCCGTCAGGCTGTCATCACTGAGATCGAGATTGAGCAGCTGCATAATTTCGGTCATATGTCCGGCAATCAGACGCTTGCGTGATTCATTATCCAGTTCAACCGGGGGACGTAGCGGCGTTTCCAGGCCACGCGCTAACAGCGCCTCATGAACCAGCGCGGCTTCTTTACTCAATGATGGCATTCTTGTTCTCCTGCAGGTGTGGCGACCTTTGCACTCTGAGGGCAAAGTGAGCACTCATTGTGCGTGAGGCCGGGCACAGAATCCAGTATTCACGGCGATAATTATTGAAATTGGCTTAACCTTTCTTGCGGTGAACGCCAGACCAACATTCCGCCTATCAAAAGTGCGATAGCGGCCACGCCAAGTGCGGGCTCAAGGCGCTGTGTGAGCCAGGTCGACAGCGCGGAGGTCATCGGCCCAACCAGCTGACCGACGGCATAACCGGTAGTTAATAATCCGGCCATGTAACGCGTGTGCAGCGGTGCAAGTTCCCGCCCGTACAGTAATGAAAGCTGCACTGCGCACAGGAAGCCGCCACCCACCAGCAACGCGCCGATCACCAGGCCGCTCATGCCCGGTACCAGCCAGGCGGCCAGCACGCCGACGCCCTGTAACCACAACACAATCGCCAGTCGCTGATAGCTGTGACCGACGCCGCGCAGCAAAATACTTAATCCAATGCCGACCACCGCAGCCGCACCGAACACCGGCCACAGAAACTGGGCAAACAGGCTGCCGGGAAAACGCGCGGCGGCCATTTGCGATAAAAAGGTGGCGGGCAAAATATAACCAAATCCTGCCAGACTGTAGCTCCAGACCAGACGTTTCAGGCTTGCCGTCAAATGCAAAGGTTCAGGCTGGCCGCCCGGACGATGAAAATCGCCAGGACGCGGTAGCCAGCGAGAAATAAAGGCAATCAACACCAGCGCCAATAGGCCGTACAGCAGCCAGCCCGCAGCGGCGCTGAGTTGCTGCGCATGGATATACACCGCCAGCAGACCACTGAGCGCAATGCCCGCCCCCGGCCCGGCAAAAACCGCGGCGCTCAGGCCGGGATGTCCGGCGTGTGCCAGGCGCTCGTTGGTCCAGGCTGCGGTCAACACCATCGCCCAGCCACTCATTGCGCCAATCACCAGTCTCAGCACGGCATGCAGCCAGGCGTTGTCGGCCCAGGCAGAGAGAAACGTTAACGCCACCGCCCCCAGGATCCCGGCATACAGACGCCCTTCCACGCCGCGATGGGCACGCATCGCATCCCATGCCCCCAGCAAATATCCCAGATAATTCATTGCGGCGACCAGTCCGGCGCTGGTCAGCGTAAGCTGTCCGTCAGCAATCATCAGTGGCACCTGAGGCGTGAAGGCAAAACGCCCAATCCCCATGGCGACCACCAGCATAACAAACCCACTCAGCGCGGTACGTAGCGCCATGTTAGTCTCACATGTTAATGTAAAGTTATGTTTATGATGCAGCATGTAATTGCAATGCGGAAGCGAAAGTTACTCATCGCGGTACTTGATCTGTATGATGAAACAGAACATTTTCAATCACTCACCCGGGAGCCTTGCATGGAATTGCTCGAAGAGCACCGTTGTTTTGAGGGCTGGCAGCAACGCTGGCGGCACGACTCCAGTACGCTGAACTGCGCCATGACGTTCAGTATTTTTCTGCCACCGCCGCGAGATAACACGCCGCCGCCGGTGCTGTACTGGCTGTCAGGCCTGACCTGCAACGACGAGAATTTCGCGACAAAAGCAGGCGCCCAACGCGTCGCAGCCGAACTCGGTATCGTTCTGGTGATGCCAGACACCAGCCCACGCGGCGACAACGTAGCGGACGACGAAGGCTACGATCTCGGCAAAGGTGCCGGGTTCTACCTTAACGCGACGCAAGCCCCGTGGGCTGCGCATTACCGTATGTACGATTATCTGCGCGACGAACTCCCCGTGCTGGTTCAGACACAGTTTAACGTCGCCGACCGCAGCGCGATTTCCGGCCATTCGATGGGCGGTCACGGCGCGTTGATTCTGGCACTGAAAAATCCAGGCAAATACACAAGCGTATCCGCCTTTGCGCCAATCGTTAACCCGACCCGCGTGCCGTGGGGCCAGAAGGCGTTTAGCGCTTATCTCGGGGAAGACAAATCCAGTTGGCAAGCGTGGGACAGCTGTGCGCTGATGTTAGCGAGTGACGCGGCCAGTGCGATCCCGACATTAATCGATCAGGGCGATACCGATCAGTTCCTGGCGGATCAACTGCAACCCGCCGTGCTGGCTGAAGCCGCGCGCCAGACCCAGTGGCCGCTAACGCTGCGCATTCAGTCTGGCTTCGATCACAGCTACTGGTTTATCGCGTCCTTTATCGAAGATCATCTGCGCTTTCACGCGCAGCATTTATTGAAGTAACCCCGTCTGTTGCCCGGCAGCGTTACGCTTGCCGGGCCGATCACCCTTTATCAGAAGCAAAAGCTTAAAAATCAAAAGTAATCAAATAACGTCAATTACAATCTCTATCACAGCATCCCTCTTCCAGTCAGCGTATTCTCTCCTCGCTTTTACTCTTATAAATTAGGGATGATTATTTATGATGACAACCACTCTGTTGATGAAAACCGCGCCGAAAAACCGGCGTTATGGCGTTGCCTTGTTGGTCGGGACCGTGGGGGGAATTCTTTCCGCATTTGTGAAATGGGGAGCGGAAGTTCCTCTGCCGCCACGCACTTTTTCGCTGGGCCGCAATGAGTTCAACCCGCCTTATATTTTCCTGCGGGATTATCTGGGTATCGACCCCACCGCCACTGTCTATACCTTTTCCGAGCATATTATTAACCCGGTAATGGTGACGCATATTATCTTCTCGCTGGTCTTTGCCATCGGCTACTGCCTGGTCGCCGAAGTATTTCCTAAGGTGAAAATGTGGCAAGGCGTTATGGCGGGTATCGTCTCGACAATCTGCGTACACGGCATCAGTTTTCCTTTATTGCACCTGACACCACCGCTATCCGACCTGCCCTTCGATGAATATGTTTCCGAAATTTTGGGGCACATTTTCTGGTTCTGGACCATCGAACTGGTGCGTCGTGATTTGCGTAACCGTATCACCCGTCAACCCGATGCTGAGTACACCCCGTATACACGTCAGTTGTAGTTCCTTATAAAAAAGGCATCACCGTTTGCACGGCGATGCCTTTTTTATCGTTTCTCAAACCAAAAATCAGAAGCGGTAATCCACCGCCATAAAGTAGCGACGTCCGTCTTCGTTGTAACTGTAATCATCGCGGCTGAGATCTTTATCAGTCAGGTTCAGCACGCCCGCACGCAGCTTGACGTTCTTCGTCGCCT
Source organism: Scandinavium tedordense (assembly GCF_024764965.1). Taxonomy (NCBI): domain Bacteria; kingdom Pseudomonadati; phylum Pseudomonadota; class Gammaproteobacteria; order Enterobacterales; family Enterobacteriaceae; genus Scandinavium; species Scandinavium tedordense. The sequence goes on from NZ_JALIGG010000054.1 coordinate 59,700, forward strand.
GCCATGCGCCGCCGGTGTTCCAGATAACGTATCCGCCCGGCGTTGCACCGTTAGTGGTCATCGCGCGTTTCTCGCCGCTGTAATTCGCCTGCATATAGAATGACCAGTCCTGCGTCGCCTGCCAGTCCACCACACCGTTCGCCGTGTGGTACGGCAGCTCGGACAGCGGTTTGTTGCCACCGTTGCTCAGGTCTCGACCGTCGTTGTAGGTGTAGTTCAACGTGACTTTCCACTCTTCCGCCAGCGGGAATTTCAGCTCGGTTTCTACGCCGCGAATACGCGCTTTGTTGACGTTGTAGTAGCGGAAAATCGGTTCGCCGTCGGCATTCAGGCCCACGTAGTTCGGGTAGTCTTTCGCCTGATCGACGTTAGCTGTACGGCTGATGCTGATGCGGTCATCAACGTCGTTCTGGAAAGTAGTGATGCTGCCCTGTACGCCTTCCAGCCAGCCTTCTTCCCCGGCGTAATAAATGCCGAGCTCGTAGCTTTCACTGGTTTCCGGTTTCAGGTCCGGGCTACCGACAATTTCACAGGCACCACGGCAGGAACCGGTGGTCCAGTCCGGGCTAAGTTGCAGCAATGAAGGCGCTTTGAACGCATTTGCCCAGCCGCCTTTCACCGTCACCGTGTCGGTGGCGGTGTATACCAGATACGCACGCGGGCTCCAGTGGTCGCCGTAAGTTTCGTGGTCATCCATACGCACGCCAGTGGTCAGCGCCAGAGGCTCAAAAATACGCCATTCGTCTTCGATAAACAGCGCGTACTGACTGGCGGACGTATTACCGCTGCCCTGCAAATTGACCGGATCTTTGAGCTTATCGTGACGCCATTCACCCCCCACCGTCAGCAGCTGATTGATGGCGTCCAACGGCAGCACGTATTTGCCGTCAATCGAGTTACTTTCAGAGGTGATAACGCCAGCCGCTTCCGGATTTTTGTTATCCACTTTTTCGCCGTAGAACTTCAGTTCACTGTTGCCCACATCCCAACGGCCGTTGTGGCTCAAGGAATAGTTCTGGCGTTCCAGGCGGTTTTTATCAAGAGAATCAGAATCACGGTCCTGGCGGTCGAAGCCATATCCGGCGGTGAAATCGTGGTTGTCGTTTGGCGTCCAGGCAAACTCAACGTTGCCGTCGCGGCTGGTGTAGCCCTCAATGCGCGGGGATTCGCCACTGGCCGTCGTCGATGATTTCTGTTGTTCGTCTTTTTCGCGTTTGGACAGGTTGCCGTAAGCTTTCAACCCCAGCACGCCGTCAATCAGTGGACCACTTGTAAAGAACTGGCCGTTGTAGGCATCGCCGCGGTCGCGGTGCTCCTGAATAGTGGTATCAGCGGTCAGCGTACCATGCCATTTCTGGCCGATTTTTTTGGTGATGATGTTTACAACACCACCTAACGCATCGGACCCGTACAGCGACGACATCGGCCCACGCACCACTTCGATACGTTCGATAGCGTCCACCGGGATCCAGTTGAGGTCAAAGTCGTTATGGCGAAACACGGCGTTGCGCGAGTTAACGCGTTTGCCGTCGACCAGAATCAGGGTGTAGCTGCTGTCGAGTCCACGCAAACTGACGCCCTTGCGGTTATCCCCTTCGTTGGTGAGCTGCACGCCCGGTACGTCCTGTAATACGTCTTTCAGATTCTGCACTGGACGGCGCTGAAGATCCTGCTGGGTAATCACGCTGATGCTGGCTGGCGCATCTTTCACGCTCTGTTCCGTCGCGGAGGCCGTGACCACCAGGGTTTCACCGTCGTTTTCAGCCATTACGGGCATCGCCAGCGCGAATGCAGATGCGCACAACCCGCCCCGTACAAGAGGATTTAACCTGAACATTCCATTTCTCCATGAGGTAAACAACAACAACCAAAAAAAGCTCACACGCTGAGTTCCGCCCGCCTGTTGCGACGTGCGTGAAGGTATTTTGTTTTTTGAGAGATGTGGCTGGTCACCCTGGGTCCGGTTACGTCCTCGGGACAAGATGCGGGGAGTGGCTTCATCCTTAAAGTGCGAAGATGATAAAGAGAATGATAACAATTATCAATTAAATTGTGAGGAAATATGTCTGTACGTCATATATCGGATGTAACCCTTGCCCCTGTCGCCGCGGCTAGATGTCCCCACCGGGCAAAAAAAAACCCTCCAGGCGGAGGGTTTTCATAGGGGAATCACTTACTGTTTGAAGCGTTCCGGGAAGGTCATTTCGCTGTAGCGTACGAAGCGACTGCCTTTCGAGAGCTTGTAGCCGAACCAGATAACCAGGAACAGCGGGATACCGATGTAGGTTGCCGCTACGCCGCCCCAGTCGATGGTATCTTTCAGGAAGGCTTCGTAGTTCTGGCCGAGCGTGATAATCAGACACAGGGCGAATGCAAAGATTGGCCCAATCGGGAAGAAGCCCGAACGGTACGGCAGATTGTTCAGGTCATGCCCCTGCATCACGTAACCGCGACGGAAACGGTAATGGCTGATAGCAATCCCGAGCCAGGCGATAAACCCGGTCATTCCTGAAGTATTCAGCAGCCACAGGTAAACGGTCTGGTTGCCGAACATTGAGGTCAGGAAGCACAGCCCCGCAACCACGGTGGTCGCATACAGTGCGTTACGCGGCACGCCGCCTTTGGAAAGCTTAGAAAAAATACGCGGTGCTTTACCGTCACAGGCCAGGGTGTAAAGCATACGGGTCGAGGCATACATCCCGGAGTTACCAGCAGACAGCACCGCCGTCAGGATAACCGCATTCATTACCGCCGCCGCAGACAGCAGGCCTGCATGCTGGAACACCAGCGTGAACGGGCTGACGGAAATGTCTTTCACGTCGTTACGCAGCAGGCTTGGATCGGTATAAGGAATGATCAGACTGATAATCAGGATTGCGAACACATAGAACAACAGGATACGCCAGAACACCTGACGGACCGCGCGCGGAATGTTCTTCTCTGGATCTTCGGATTCACCCGCCGCGATACCGATAAGTTCGGTACCCTGGAAGGAGAAGCCGACAATCATCGCCACGCCAATCATCGCCGCAAAACCGCCCGCAAACGGCGCATCGCCGGTTGTCCAGTTACTCCAGCCTACCGGCTGCGCGCCTTTAAAGATGCCGAAAATCATCAGCACGCCAACACCGATAAAGATGATGACGGTGGTCACTTTTATCAGCGAGAACCAGTATTCCGCTTCACCGAAACCTTTGACCGAGATCCAGTTCAGCAGGAACATAATGCCGAGGAACAGTGCGCTCCAGATCCAGCCCGGCGTGTCCGGGAACCAATAATTCATGACCAGCTGTGAGGCGACAAGGTCGACGGCGATAGTTACCGCCCAGTTGTACCAGTAGTTCCAGCCCAGCGCGAAGCCGAAACCTTCTTCTACATAGTTCTGACCATAGGTCGCAAACGAGCCTGACACTGGCATAAATGCGGCCAGTTCGCCAAGGCTTGTCATCAGGAAGTACACCATCAGACCAATAAGAATGTAAGAAAGCAGTGCGCCGCCTGGGCCCGCCTGCGAAATGGTTGCCCCGGAGGCAACAAACAACCCTGTACCGATTGAACCGCCAATAGCGATCATCGTCAGGTGACGCGCCTTAAGTTCGCGACGGAGCGCGGGCGCTTCTGTGGTTTTAGTTTCGGAAACCATAGGAAAATGCTGTCCTTCCAAAAAATGAGGCGCGATTGTAGCAGACGATCGCCGTTCCTTCCGGCACAAATGCGCACTTATAAGAGAGCTTCATGATGAAGCGCAAATTATAAGTAAAGCCCTTATTCCACCGTTTCGCCATGCCATCAAATATCGCAATATCGCAGGAAACGTTGCAGCGCATTTGAAAGGTGTTTTTGCCGATGATGGATGCGCCAGAGCTTGCGCGTCAGGCGTGGCAGCGGGATGGGAAGCTCGACCAGCGTGCCGCTGTCGAGCTGTTCGGCAATCACGCGCCGTGACAAACAGCTGATGCCCAGGCCGTGGCGCACCGCGTGCTTGATAGCCTCAGAGTTCCCAAGCTCCATCCCGAGATGAAATTCCGGCAAATGGGACAGCAGCAGGTAATCGACGATTTCACGCGTACCGGAACCGCGCTCGCGCAAGATCCACGGCGCTTCGGCCAGCCTCGCCAGCGTCACCTCCCCTGTCAGTAACGCCGAGCCTGGTGCGGCGAACACCACCAGCTCATCTTCCAGCCAGGGTTCAGCAATAATTTCTGCGGCGTGGCATGGCCCTTCGATGAGCCCGATATCTACGCGGAAATCGCTGACGGCGTTGATCACGTCCTGACTGTTACCGACGCTGAGCTCCAGCGGCAGCGACGGAAAATCACGACGATAGCGGGCGATGATTTCCGGCAGAATGTAGTTACCGATGGTGCTGCTGGCGAAAACGCGGATAGCGCCGTTATCTTCGCGAAACAGCTGCTCGATTTCGGTTGCCTGTTCCAGCGTCGCCAGAGCACGCGGATACAGCAGACGGCCATGTTCGTTCACCACCAGTCGTTTTCCGACCCGGTCGAACAGCTGCACGCCGAGCTGGCCTTCCAGATCGGTAAGCGCCGCGCTGACCGCCGACTGCGATAACGACAGCATTTGCGAGGCCTGGGTTGTCGAACCGCTTTTGAGCACTTCAGCAAAAACTTCTAGCTGACGTAAGGTGATATGCATAGAAACCTCATCTATACCCGTCATACTTCAAGCTGCATGTGCGTTGGCTGCGCCTGCTCACCCCAGTCACTTACCTGAGTAAACTCCTGGGGATTCTCAGCCTTGCCGCCTTCCTGCAACTCGAATTATTTTGGGTCTATATACCCGTAATACTTCAAGCTGCAGTCAACACACCTGCAGCATTCTGAATGGGTATACCAGTTATTCAGATTGATTATAAAGATATAATCAATTTTATTTTTAAGCCAGCGGCACGTAACCTTTAATCCTGATAAAGGAGAAGGTTATGACAACACTCACGCTTAACAGACACCGACATTCGCTCGGGCATTTTGTCCCGGGTCTGGCGCTTACCGCCTTGATTACTGGCGTTGCATTGTGGACCGGAAGCATTCCGGCGATTGCTGGCGCGGGCTTTAGCGCACTGACGATGGCTATTCTGCTGGGAATGGTCGTCGGCAACACGGTTTATCCAAAAATCTGGCAGCGCTGCGACGGCGGTGTATTGTTCGCCAAGCAGCATTTGCTGCGTCTGGGCATCATTCTTTATGGCTTCCGCCTGACGTTTTCGCAAATTGCTGACGTGGGTTTCAGCGGGATCGCCATCGACGTGCTGACGCTCTCCAGCACTTTTTTACTGGCGTCATTTCTCGGGCAGAAAGTGTTTGGCCTTGATAAACAGACCAGTTGGTTAATTGGCGCGGGCAGCAGTATCTGCGGTGCGGCGGCCGTACTGGCGACAGAACCCGTATTGAAAGCTGAATCAAGCAAAGTGACCGTGGCGGTCGCAACGGTAGTGATTTTCGGGACCATTGCCATCTTCCTCTATCCGGCGATGTACCCGGTACTGGCCCACTGGTTTACTCCGGAAACCTACGGGATTTACATGGGTTCAACCATGCATGAAGTTGCACAGGTTGTGGCGGCAGGACACGCCGTCAGCCCGGATGCTGAAAACGCCGCAGTGATTGCCAAAATGCTGCGCGTGATGATGCTCGCGCCGTTCCTGATTATCCTGGCGGCTCGCGTTAAACAACTGGCACCTGCGGGCAACGGTGAGAAAAGCAAAATCACCATTCCGTGGTTTGCGATCCTGTTCATCGTGGTGGCGATTTTCAATTCGTTCCATCTATTACCGAAAGCGGTTGTAGAGGTGCTGGTGACCCTCGACACCGTGCTGTTGGCGATGGCGATGGCGGCTCTGGGCTTAACCACCCACGTCAGCGCGCTGAAAAAAGCCGGGGCGAAACCGCTGCTGATGGCACTGGTGCTGTTCGTCTGGTTAATCGTCGGCGGCGGCATGATTAACGTTGCAGTTCATGCCCTGATGGCATAAAGCACTGTATCACTCTCCTGTTAACCCGCTATGATTAGCCTTTGCTATGCATTTCCTTTTCGGCGGGTTTAACAGGAGTTTTTTATGAAATACATCGGAGCACATGTCAGCGCCTCCGGCGGTGTCGCCAATGCCGCGATCCGCGCTGCGGAACTTGAAGCCACTGCATTCGCCCTGTTCACCAAGAACCAGCGCCAGTGGCGCGCGGCCCCGCTGACCAGCGACGTCATCGACGATTTCAAAGCCGCCTGCGAAAAATACCATTTCTCTCCTGCGCAAATCCTGCCGCACGATAGCTACCTGATTAACCTTGGCCATCCCGTTACCGATGCGCTGGAAAAATCCCGTGAAGCCTTTGTCGATGAGCTCACCCGCTGCCAGCAGTTAGGGCTGACGTTGCTGAACTTCCACCCGGGAAGTCACCTGATGCAAATCCCCGTCGATGACTGTCTGGCGCGCATTGCCGAGTCCATTAATATGGCACTCGCGCAAACCGAAGGCGTCACTGCGGTTATCGAAAATACCGCTGGTCAGGGCAGCAATCTGGGCTTTGAGTTCGAACACCTGGCGGCCATCATCGACGGCGTGGAAGATAAATCTCGCGTCGGCGTGTGCATCGATACCTGCCACGCATTCGCCGCAGGCTACGACTTACGCAGCGCTGAAGAGTGTGAAAGAACCTTCGCAGAATTCGAACGTATCGTTGGTTTTAAATACCTTCGCGGAATGCACCTGAACGATGCCAAGAGCGCTTTCGGCAGCCGCGTTGACCGCCATCACAGCCTCGGTGAAGGCAATATCGGCCACGATGCGTTTCGCTGGATCATGCAGGACAACCGTTTCGATGGCATCCCGATGGTGCTGGAAACCGTTAATCCGGATATCTGGGCCGAGGAAATCGCATGGCTGAAAGCGCAGCAGAATGAAGTTGCTGCGGCCTAAAACGCAAGAAGGGCCGACAATGTCGGCCCTTCTCCTTTAACGAACAGCGATTATGCTGCTTTCGCCACCGTCTCTGCTTCCGGGCGTTTCAGCACCGCGTAAGAGAGACCCGCAACCAGCGTACCGACAACAATCGCCATCAGGTAACCCAGAACCGGGGTGATTGCGCCTGGGATGAGCAGGACAAACAGACCGCCGTGCGGGGCCATCAGCTTCGCACCGACCGCCATCGACATTGCGCCGGTTACCGCGCCTCCGACGATACAGCAAGGCAGAACGCGCATCGGGTCACGGGCAGCAAACGGAATCGCACCTTCGGTAATGAAGCACAGACCGAGCACCAGAGCGGCTTTGCCCCCTTCCTGCTGCGCTTTATCGAACTTACGACGTGCCACAATCGTTGCCAGACCAAGCGCCAGCGGTGGCACCATACCTGCCGCCATAATCGCCGCCATCGGCGCATAAGTTTGCGTACTCAGCAGCCCGACGCCAAACGCGTATGCCGCTTTGTTCACCGGGCCACCCATATCGGTACACATCATCGCACCCAGGATTGCGCCGAGCAGAACCGCGTTCGCCGTACCCATGGTTTGCAGCCAGTGCGTCAGACCCGCGAGGATGCCAGAAACCGGTTTACCAATCAGATAAATCATCGCCAGACCGACAATCAGGCTGGAAAACAGCGGGATTATCAGAATCGGTTTCAGCGCTTCCATGCTAGGTGGAAGCTTCACTTTGGTGCTGATCATTTTCGCGACGTAACCGGCAAGGAAACCAGCGATGATACCGCCGATAAAGCCTGCCCCGGTGCTGACTGCCAACATACCGCCGATAAGACCTGGGGTCAGGCCCGGACGGTCCGCGATGGAGAAGGCAATATAACCGGCTAACACCGGAACCATCAGCGCGAAGGCTGAACCGCCGCCGATTTGCATCAACGCCGCCGCCAGCGTGCCCTCTTCTTTGAACGCGGTAATGCCGAACGCGAAGGAAAGCGCGATACACAGACCGCCCGCGACCACCATTGGCAGCATGTAAGATACGCCGGTCAGCAGATGGCTGTACGCCCCGCCGCCTTTCTTCTTACCTTCCTGTGCCGACTGCACGTTGCCATTCAGCAGATACGGTTCGGCTTCAACCACCGCTTTATCCAGTTCCTGAGCCGTTTTTTTCAGCGCCAGGCCGGTTGAAGTCCGATACATCGGTTTGCCGGCAAATTTCGCCAGGTCCACTTCGATATCTGCCGCGACGATAACCAAGTCGGCTTCCGCCACTTCTTCCGGAGTAATTGCATTGCCCGCCCCAACGGATCCGCGGGTTTCAACTTTCACCCACCAGCCGCGTTTTTTGGCTTCCGTTTCAATGGCTTCTGCCGCCATAAAGGTGTGTGCCACACCGGTCGGGCAAGCCGTGACGGCCACAATGCGTTTGGCGCCATTTTTCGCCACTGGCGCAATCGCCGCAGGCGTCACGTATGGCGCTGCATGAGATTTAGCTTCGCTCAGGAATAGCTCTGGGTGTGCCACCGCGCGATTCACATCGCCGAGGTAAACCTGTTTGCCGTTCAGCGCGCTGTCCGCTGGTAATACAGAACCCAGCACAATCGCCAGCTCAGCGTCGTTCGGGTTGTCGATAATGTCTAAATGGGCTTTTTGGGCCGCCGCACTCAGAAGGGTTTTCGCCATATAGGCGCGCGCCTGTCCGAGTCCGGAATCGATAATCAGCAGCGTTTTCATTATGCCTCTCCTGCTGTCAATTGAAGGGTTGTAAGTCAACGCGCGCCATCATCGCGGCCAACTGGGTACGATCGGTAATCCCTACGTTACTCTGGCTGACGGCCAGTGCAGCAACGGCTGTCGCCAGGCGTAACGTATGTTCACTGGATTCGCGCATCAGAAGGCCGTAAATCAGGCCACCCACCATCGAATCCCCGGCACCAACGGTGCTCACCACCTCTACGGACGGCGGTTTTGCAATCCACTCACCGGATGCGTTGACCCACAGCGCGCCTTCAGCACCCAATGAAATCACCACATGAGCAATGCCCTGCTCGCGCAGTGCGTGCGCAGCTTCAATCACGTCTTTCATTTCTGGCAGTTTGCGACCGGCCCAGATTTCCAGCTCGCGACGGTTTGGTTTAACCAGCCACGGTGCGGCTTTCAGACCGGCCACCAGCGCTTCACGACTGCTGTCGAAAATGATACACGGACACTGGCTGCGCAGGCGCGTCATCCAGTCAGTGAAGGCTTCCGGGCTAACACCCGCAGGCAGACTGCCGCTGACGCACACCATGTCGAACTGACCCAGCCAGCTCAGGGAATCATTCACGAAACGTTCCCAGTCGCCTGCCGTGACGTCGAAACCGGAGAAGTTAAAGTCGGTCACTTCCCCGTCTTTTTCTGTCAGTTTAACGTTAATACGGGTACGGCCCTGAACCACCTGGAAGCGGTTGGCGATACCGAGTTCGCTGAACAGCTGCTGGAAGCCATCCTGGTTGTCTTTACCCAGGAAACCGCCGACGGTCACATCAATGCCGAGATCTTTCAGGACCTTCGCAACGTTAATGCCCTTACCCGCCGCATGCAGACCGGTGGTGCGCACCAGGTTCACTTCGCCGCGTTCAACTTCCGGGGTAAACCCTACGAGATCGTAGGCCGGATTGAGGGTGATTGTGGCAACACGTCTGCTCATTACGCGCCCTCCCCAAGACCGGAAGCGATGGCTTCGCCAATGGCATTCAGTGCCACCTGCGCATCATCACCCTGGGCGGTAAAGCGCAGGCGATGGCCTTTTTTCACGCCAAGCGCCACGACTTTCATCAGGCTGCGACCGTTAGCCGGTTTTCCGCTGCCGTCGAGATTGGTGACGGTAATGTCACTGCTAAATTGTTTGATAGTGTTCACCAACATGGTTCCTGGACGCGCGTGGAGTCCGTGTTCATTGCGGACAACAAATTCCGCACTCAGTACATCTTCTGCCGGAGAATCGTCGCTGGTCAGCAGCGCTAACAGCGTTGCGGCATCGGCGTTCAGCAGGCGTTCAGCTTTGTTGTCGAGCAGCAATGCGCTCAGACGACTCAACACCGCAGTTGGCTGTTCATCGGCCATGGCAACGGTCACCAGCAGCGCGGCAGAGTGCCCATCAACGGTAAACGGCGCTTTAGCCCGGCTCACCGCAACGGCGCTTTTCAGGTTGCCTTCAGCACTGTCGTTCAGCCAGATGCCCTGCCCCAGATTCAGCGGCTGGTCATTAATGACATGTGCGATAAACCCGGCATCAGCGGCACCCGCTTCTTTCAGACGCGCAGCATTCAGCGCCTGCAACGTCACCAGGCTGCTCGCATCGACGTCCAGCGTGAGGGTGTCATTATCGAGTTTCAGCACATCACTCTGTTTTTCGCCCATCAGTAGCGCACGCAGCTCTTCCGCAGTGGTCGCGGTTTTCAGCTGTTCAGCCACGTCATCATCGCTCAACACGTGCGTCAGTTGACGCAGTAGGCCGAGGTGTTCGTCGGAGCTGGCGGCAATGCCGATTGCAACATACGCGGTCTGCCCTTCGCCCCAGGTAATGCCCTGTGGGAACTGATAAACCTGAACGCCGGTTTTCAGTACCTGATCGCGGGTGTCGGTGGTGCCATGAGGGATGGCGATACCGTTGCCAAGAAACGTTGAGGTCTGCTGCTCGCGAGCCAGCATTCCATCGACGTAACCGTTCGCAACGTTACCGGCGCTGACCAGAGCTGACGCTATCTGGCGAATCGCCTCTTCTTTATTACCGGCCTGCTGACCGGGATGAATATCCTGAGCTGATAACTGGAACATGGTTCTCCTCTCTCGCTGAATTGAATCGTTTCAGCTAACTTGAGAAAAAATACATCATCTTGCTTCTGGTAAGATGAAAAGATGACGCTGAAACGTTTCAATGAGTCTGTGTCAGACTTGTACAATGCGCAAGGAAAGTTTATTTCTGGATGTCGGAATTTAGAGCTACTGCACATTTTGTTATCATTCTCGCCACATTTGCTGAAGCTATCCCGCTTCGTCAGCTATTGCGTTCAGCAGCGTCAGCCAAGAGCGATTCTTATTATGAAATGCCATTTTGATTTTTTGTGCATTCGTTGACGCACCCACTGTTTATTTTCTGACAGCCAGCGTAAACTTCGGCCTCTTCCTGTTTTTTGATAACCCAAAATGTCTAATACGACCGTTGCTACCCCGCGCCGGGGATTTGATCTGACCTCATCCGCCTTCCTTCTGGTCGCGTTTCTGACGGGCATTGCTGGCGCACTGCAGACGCCAACCCTGAGCCTGTTTCTGACCAATGAAGTCCACGTCCGCCCGGCGATGGTCGGCTTTTTCTTTACCGGCAGTGCGGTGATTGGCATCCTGGTGAGTCAATTTCTCGCCGGTCGTTCGGACCGTCAGGGCGATCGTAAGTCACTGATTGTCTTTTGCTGTTTGCTCGGGATGATGGCCTGTGTGCTGTTCGCATGGAATCGCAACTACTTCATTCTGCTGTTTGTTGGCGTATTCCTTAGCAGCTTCGGCTCGACGTCCAACCCGCAGATGTTTGCCCTTGCGCGTGAACACGCCGATAAAACCGGCCGAGAGGCGGTGATGTTCAGCTCTATTCTCCGGGCGCAGGTTTCACTGGCGTGGGTGATTGGCCCTCCCGTGGCCTATGCACTGGCGATGGGTTTTGGTTTTACCACCATGTACTTGTCCGCTGCAGTGGCTTATGTGATTTGTGGTGCGGTTGTCTGGATGCTGTTGCCCAGCATGCGCAAAGTGCGCCCGGCCGCGGGCACGCGCATTGAAGCGCCGCGCACCAACCGCCGAGACGCCCTGCTGCTGTTCGTCATCTGTACAATGATGTGGGGCACTAACAGCCTGTACATCATTAATATGCCGCTGTTCATTATTGATGAACTGCATCTGCCGGAGAAACTCGCCGGGCTGATGATGGGCACTGCCGCTGGGCTGGAAATCCCGACGATGTTGATTGCGGGCTATTACGCCAAACGATTCGGTAAGCGTTTTCTGATGCGCGTAGCGGTAGTGGCGGGGATATTTTTCTACATCGGGATGCTGACCGTTCACTCCCCTGGACTGCTGCTGGCGATGCAACTGCTGAACGCCATTTATATCGGTATTCTCGCAGGGATTGGCATGCTCTATTTTCAGGATTTGATGCCCGGTCAGGCTGGTGCGGCGACAACGCTGTACAGCAATACCACGCGCGTCGGCTGGATTATTGCCGGCTCAATGGCGGGCATAGTGGCTGAAATCTGGAGCTATCATGCGGTGTTCTGGATTGCGCTAGGGATGTGCATCATCACCACCTTCGGCTTATGGCGCATCAAAGACGTTTAGGGCGCGGTTAACGCTTCCAGATGAATAAGAAACGTCATCGCCTGCTGTGACGTTGCACCACACATTTCTGCGGAAGGCTTTAGCCCGGCGCACACTTTCGGACGCAGCGGCGAGCCAAAGATTTTGCAGCGCTGCCGCTCATCTAACTGAATACAGGGCGTGTTAGCAGGCTTGCCGTGTGGCATTCCCGGGATTGGGCTGGAAATCGAAGGCGCGGTACAACACGCGCCACAGTCCGGTCGGCAATCCATCTTTCACTCTCTCATTTATCTGGAAACGCACCTTATCACCTTTTCACAAAACCAGCGAATTCCACTTGCCTGAAAGCCGCGGCACGAGTACTTTTACGCGATATTTTAGACTTCCCTGAAACAGGATTATTGCAATGCCAAGAGCGAATGAAATCAAAAAAGGTATGGTGCTGAATTACAACGGCAAACTGCTGATTGTAAAAAATATTGATATTCAGTCACCGAGCGCCCGTGGCGCAGCAACGCTATACAAAATGCGCTTTGCCGATGTGCGTACCGGCACCAAGGTTGAAGAGCGTTTTAAAGGCGACGATATTGTCGATACCGTGACCCTGACTCGCCGTTTCGTTGACTTCTCTTACATCGACGGCAACGAATACGTGTTCATGGATAAAGAAGACTACACGCCGTACACCTTCAACAAAGATCAGATTGAAGAAGAGGTTCAGTTTATTCCAGAAGCTGGAATGCCGGACATGCAAGTCCTGCTGTGGGACAGCCAGCTGCTGGGCCTTGAGCTGCCGCAGACCGTTGATCTGGAAATTGTGGAAACCGCACCGGGCATCAAAGGTGCATCCGCCAGCTCCCGTACAAAACCCGCGACGCTGATCACCGGCCTGGTTATTCAGGTGCCTGAATACCTGACTACCGGCGAGAAAATCCGCATTCATATCGAAGAATGCCGCTATATGGGCCGCGCTGATTAATTCTTTATAAGACATGTCAGCCGGAACGAAAAAGGCCGCTCAACTGAGCGGCCTTTATTATGCTTCTTCGCGCGTCAGTCGCGATTACAGCAGTTCTGGATATTTGGTCATTTTCAGCGTCAGCTCTACGCCACGCACTTCAGCCATCCCTTTCAGGCGGCCAATTGCCGAATAACCCGGATTGGTTTTCTTCTTCAGATCGTCCAGCATCTGATGCCCGTGGTCCGGACGGAACGGGATCGGACGCACGTCGCCCGCTTTCTTTCGGCGTAACTCTTCAGACAGAATAGCGTCAACCACCGCCACCATATTCACATCACCGTTCAGATGCGAACCCTCATGGAAGGTTTTCGGATTGCTTTCACGACATGTCGCACGCAGATGGGTGAAGTGAATGCGGTCACCGAAGATTTCAATCATTTTGACCAGGTCGTTGTCGGCGCGCACGCCATACGAACCGGTACACATGGTGAAACCGTTATAAATACTGTCGACGGTCTCTTTCAACCACTGCATATCTTCGATGGTCGAAACGATACGCGGCAGGCCGAGAATTGGACGTGGTGGATCGTCCGGATGTACTGCCAGGCGCACGCCTGCTTCTTCTGCCACGGGAACGATAGCGCGCAGGAACACCGCCATGTTTTCACGCAGGTTGTCTTTGCTGATGTGATCGTACTCAGACAGACGGTTGCGGAACTGGTCCAGGGTGTAACCCTCTTCCGCGCCCGGCAGGCCAGCAATGATATTACGCGTCAATTTTTCGACTTCTGCCGCGCTCATCGCATGGAAATAGTCTTTCGCCTGCAGCTGCTCTTCCGCGCTGTAATCCGCTTCTGCGCCAGGGCGCTTGAGGATGTGCAGCTCGAATGCCGCAAAGGCGATCTGGTCGAAACGAAGCGCCTTCGAACCGTCCGGCAGGGTGTATTCGAGATCGGTACGGGTCCAGTCGAGAATCGGCATGAAGTTGTAGCAAACAGTATCAATGCCGCAGGCCGCGAGGTTACGGATGCTCTGCTGGTAGTTCGCAATCCAGGTTTTGCATTCACCGGACTGGGTTTTAATGTCTTCGTGAACCGGAATACTTTCCACAACGGACCAGGTCAGCCCTTTTTCGGCTAGCAGCGCCTGACGCGCTTTAATTTCATCAACCGGCCAGACCTGACCGTTTGGAATATGGTGCAGTGCGGTTACAACGCCGGTGGCGCCAGCCTGGCGCACATCATCAAGAGAAACCGGATCATTCGGTCCATACCAACGCCAGGTTTGTTCCATTGTTTCACCCTCTTAAGTTGTTATACCAATATTAGTGACGCAGATGACGACTACCATACATGTTTCTTTGAAAGGGTCAATTTCCGCCCCGACATTGATTGATCCAGCTCACATTCCCCGGATAAATACGGCACACCAATTCAATTTGCTGTCATATAACTTTACACTGGCTGTTGTTAATTAATGGTTAAGCAGGTGTTTATACAATGAAGACGATCGCCACCGCCACGCTGCCCGATAACGTGCAGTTGCCTCAGTATGACCGGCAACAACTCCGCTCGCGGATTGTCCACTTCGGCTTTGGCGCATTTCATCGCGCTCACCAGGCGCTACTAACAGACCGGGTGCTGAACGCCCAAGGCGGTGACTGGGGATTGTGTGAGATAAGCTTGTTCAGCGGCGATGTGCTTATGAGCCAGTTGCGCGCCCAGGACCATCTTTATACCGTGCTGGAGAAAGGTGAGAACGGTAATCAGCCGATCGTTATCGGCGCGGTGAATGAATGCCTGAACGCAAAACTCGATTCTCTGGCAGCGATCATTGAGAAATTCTGTGAACCGCAGGTGGCGATTGTTTCCCTGACTATTACCGAAAAAGGCTACTGCATCGACCCGGCCACCGGTCGTCTGGACGTGGCGCAACCGCGGATCATTCACGATCTGGAGAATCCGTCTGAACCACATTCCGCTCCGGGCATTCTGGTCGAAGCCCTGCACCGTCGCCGCGAGCGCGGGCTGGCGCCGTTCACCGTGCTCTCCTGCGATAATATTCCGGACAACGGTCACGTGGTAAAAAACGCGGTGCTGGGCATGGCCAACAAGCGCTCACCAGAGCTGGCGCAGTGGATAACTGAACACGTTAGCTTCCCGGGTACCATGGTCGATCGCATCGTTCCGGCGGCGACGGAAGAGTCGTTGGCAGAAATTGAAGCGGCGATTGGGGTTAACGATCCGTGTGCCATCAGTTCTGAACCCTTCATCCAGTGGGTGGTAGAAGACCATTTTGTCGCGGGACGTCCTGATTGGGAAATTGCGGGCGTGCAGCTTGTGAATGACGTGCTGCCGTGGGAACAGATGAAACTGCGGATGCTGAACGGCAGCCACTCTTTCCTCGCCTACCTCGGCTATCTGGCAGGCTACGAGCACATCAGCGATTGTATACAGGACGCTGATTTTCGCCGTGCGGCACTGCGTTTGATGATGCATGAACAGGCACCTACGCTGCGCATTGTCGGCGTGGACTTGCAGGATTACGCCAATAGCCTGATCGACCGCTTCACCAATCCGGCGTTAAAACACCGCACCTGGCAAATCGCGATGGATGGCAGCCAGAAATTGCCGCAGCGCATGCTGGAAGGCATTCGCCTACACCTGCAACGTGAAAGTGACTGGCCACTGCTGGCGCTCGGCGTGGCAGGCTGGATGCGCTACGTCAGTGGAACAGATGAGCGCGGGAATGCCATTGATGTTCGTGACCCGCTGGTCGAAAAAATTCAGTCTATCGTCGCCAGTAGCAATGAAAATGATCGCGTGACCGCCCTGCTCACACTGAGCGAAATTTTCGGCACCGACCTGCCGCAAAATACGGCGTTCGTAAGTCAAATTCAGCAGGCATGGCACCGACTAACAACCGAAGGCGCACGTCAGGCAATCATATCTACCCTGAATCTTTAACAGATCCTGCTATTTAGTGGACAGATGCTTTGTCTGTCCGCCTTAAGTCTTCTCTTTTACCTCATTTTTCGCCAGGATATTGCACACCTGTTACTTTATTACAGATGTTTATTCTGGAGCCAACGTGACGCTTACGAACCTGATTACCGGCTTTCTCGGCAGCGGTAAAACGACCTCCATTCTCCATTTATTGGCGCATAAACCGGCTGATGAAAAGTGGGCGGTGCTGGTCAATGAATTCGGCGAAGTCGGTATCGACGGTGCGCTGCTGGCTGACAGCGGGGCACTACTTAAAGAGATCCCCGGCGGCTGCATGTGCTGCGTCAACGGGCTGCCGATGCAGGTAGGGCTCAACACGCTGCTGCGTCAGGGCAAACCGGATCGCCTGTTGATTGAACCGACCGGTCTCGGCCATCCGAAGCAAATTCTTGATATTCTCACCGCGCCCGTTTATGAGCCGTGGATCGATTTGCGCGCTACGCTGTGCGTGCTTGATCCGCGTCAGCTGCTCGATGAAAAAGCGGTAGCCAATGAGAACTTCCGCGATCAGCTCGCGGCGGCAGATATCATTGTGGCGAACAAAAGCGATCGCACAACGCCGGAAAGCCAACAAGCGTTCAATACCTGGTGGCAGACCTACGGCGGCGAGCGCAAATATGTACAGACCAGCCAGGGCGTAATCGACGGCGCATTGTTAGATTTACCGCGCAGAAATCTGGTCGCACTGCCACAGAGCGCTGCGCATTCGCACAGTCATGCCTCAAATAAAGGTCTGGCGGCATTAAATCTGCCTGAGCATCAGCGCTGGCGTCGCAGCATTAACAGCGGTCAGGGCCATCAGGCCTGTGGCTGGATTTTTGATGCTGAAACTCAGTTTGATACCATCGGCCTGCTGGAATGGGCACGTCTGGCGCCGGTTTCTCGGGTGAAAGGCGTGATGCGTATTGCGGAAGGATTAGTCCGTATTAATCGTCAGGGTGCTGACCTGCAAATTGAAACCCAGTCCGTTGCTCCGCCCGACAGCCGCATCGAGCTTATCAATGACAGCGAGACTGACTGGAATGCACTACAGTCTACCTTGTTGAAGCTTCGTTTAAGTTAACGTCGGTATGTTGCGCATGTTTTACCTGCCTTGAAGACTATGTTATGAAAACTCGAATTCCCCTTATATTACTGCTGAACATCGCCGGTCTGGCTCTCTTTATGAGCTGGTTTTTACCCGCTAATCACGGATTCTGGTTCCCACTGGACTCCGGTATTTTCCACTTCTTTAATCAGGGTCTCGCCGACAGTCACATTTATGTGTGGTTCCTCGCCATCACCAATAATCGGGCCTTTGATGCCTGTTCGCTACTGGCCATGGGTTGCCTGATGCTCAGCTTCTGGCGGAAAGAAGCGCCACAGGGTCGCCGTAAAATTATTATTATTGGCCTGGTGATGCTCCTGGCGGCAGTCGTGGTTAACCAACTCGCCCAACATTTAATGCCGGTAAAACGCGCCAGCCCGTCGTTATTTTTCCCTGACAGTTATCGGGTCAGTTCCCTGCTGCATATTTCGACTAAAGATGCATCAAAGGACAGTTTCCCTGGCGATCACGGGATGATGCTGCTGATATTCTCCACCTTCATGTGGCGATATTTTGGCCGTAAAACAGGTGCCATAGCCCTGATTATTTTTGTGGTTTTCGCTTTCCCACGCGTAATGATTGGTGCTCACTGGTTCACCGATATTGCCGTCGGTTCACTGACAGCGGTCCTGATTGGCATGCCGTGGATCCTGCTCACATCGCTCAGCGATAAAACAATTGCCCTATTTGATCGCCATTTGCCAGGGGCGAATAACAAAAATAAAACAAGTTCCTAACTAAAATGAGTCATCATCAGGGATCGTTTTCAATCCCTGATGATGGCCTGAATAAAAAACAGTCAACCTCATCATTTTCCTGTCGTCAGATTTTGCTTAAAAATGAGTTAATTGCCTATTTAACGTGCATCTTCCCCACTATTTTTCGCCTTAACAAAATCCTCTCTTTGCCTATCATAATTTCTTATTAAAAAACCCGTAAAAGCGCTAGCCAGCCTGGTTTTGATAGGGTAATCTCAATCTCGTTTTGTCTTTCCAGAGATAAATAATTCAGGAAGTGAATAAATTTGTGCAGTACTGCACACTTTCACACTTCGGGAATTGTCTCATTGATGACAGGTATTTAGTCTCGTCACGGTTGGCATTTTTATAACGGTTTTTATCGTTAAGGACTTCAAGGGAAAATAAATCACATGGTCAAATCTCAACCAATTTTGAGATACATCCTGCGGGCAATACCCGCGGTAGCAGTTGCGGTCCTGCTTTCTGCATGTAGTACGACAAACACCGCAAAGAATATGCATTCTGAGACGCATGCTGTGGGTAACGAAGATCCTTCGTCACTGCAAGCCTCTCAGGATGAATTTGAATCCATGGTGCGTAATCTTGATGTTAAGACTCGCCTGATGGATCAGTACGCCAGCTGGAAAGGTGTACGCTACCGTCTGGGTGGCGAAACGAAACGCGGTATCGATTGTTCCGCCTTCGTCCAGCGTACCTTCCGTGAACAATTTGGTATGGATCTGCCCCGCTCTACTTACGAGCAGCAGGAAATGGGCAAGTCGATTAAACGCACTCAACTGCGTACCGGTGATTTAGTGCTGTTCCGCGCCGGCTCGACGGGTCGCCATGTTGGCATTTACATTGGCAACAACCAGTTCGTTCATGCATCCACCAGCAGTGGTGTGACGATCTCAAACATGAGTGAGCCGTACTGGAACAAGCGCTATAACGAAGCGCGACGTGTCCTGAGCCGTTCCTGATGTTCTTCTTGCTGTCGGTTTTCCCTTGGCTGACAGCGAGAATCAGAAAAAAGCACTGCTAAGCAGTGCTTTTTTTTTCTTCTTCCGTCTCGGCCTGCCAGGATGGCTAAATAGACTATGCTGGAAAGACGCTGCCCTGCGTCACAACGCATTGAATTACCGTTTCAAATATTACGGATAAAGAAAGCTATGTTCACGCGTTACTTCTCGCTCGGCCGCAAGATCCTCTTATCCAGTCTGTTACTGGGTGTGGTGATTGCTTTACTGGCTGGCAGTGCGCAGTTAATGATTTTCCATCATAAACGTGCTGAACAATTCGATATCATCATTCACGATTTGCAGAAATACCTGAACGGCTATTTTGGCGAATTGCTGAATACGGTTGATAAGCTTCAGCCGCTGGCCCTGAGCCGCTGCACGGACGTTGCGCCCGAGCTGACATCCCGAGCCGCCTTTAGCCTCAACGTCCGCGCCTTTCTGTTGGTGAACAATAATAACGCCACCTGCTCTTCAGCAACCGGCGAAATGAACGTGCCAATGAAGCAGCTAGTACCGCAGGTGGATTTCACTAAATCTTTGGATATCGAAATCCTTCCCGGCACACCGATGCTACCGCAGCGCCCCGCGTTTGCCCTGTGGGTGCGCAGTCCGCTACTGGAAAATCGCGGCGTTTTCACCTCGATTAACGCCAGCCTGATGCCGTGGATCCTCTACTCCTCACGCCAGAATCAGTTCAGTGGCATTTCGATAATCACCAATAACACCGCTATTTCTACCTTCAGCCCGCATCCGTTGTTGGTCAGTGAGCTGAAAGGCACGCCGATTCGCAGCGCACAAATCAACAATCTGCCGCTGACGGTCAACGTCTATGGCGAAGTGTGGGCCGCCGAGAATCTGCAGTATTCGCTGCTAATGGGCGTGATGTGTGGCCTACTTTCCGGTCTGCTTTGCTATTACGTACTCACCATCCGTTTGCGCCCAGGCAGGGAAATTACTACCGCCATTAAGCGTAACCAGTTCTCGGTGGTCTATCAGCCCGTGGTTGATGCCGAGGATATGCAGATTCGCGGAGTGGAAGTATTAATGCGCTGGAATCACCCTGCTGCGGGTGAAATTCCTCCCGATGCGTTCATCAGCTTCGCCGAAGCCCAGCAGCTTATTGTGCCGCTGACCCGTCATCTTTTTCAGCTGATAGCCAAAGATGCGCCGATGTTGCAACGCATACTCCCGCCGGGCGCGAAGCTTGGGATCAACATCGCCCCGGCCCATTTGCTGGCAGACAGTTTCCAGCAGGATCTGCGGGATCTCAGCGCCATGCTGCCGCCGAACTACTTCCAGCTGGTGCTGGAAATCACTGAGCGCGACATGCTCAATCAGCGCCAGGCAATGAAGCTGTTTGAATGGCTGCATCATGAAGGTTATGAAATTGCGATCGATGATTTCGGCACCGGGCACAGCGCGCTTATCTATTTGGAACGTTACTCCTTCGATTACTTGAAAATCGATCGCGGCTTTATCAACGCCATCGGCACCGAAACGGTAACCTCCCCGGTTCTGGACGCCGTGTTATCGCTGGCCAAAAAAATGAATCTGGTCACCGTGGCAGAAGGCGTGGAAACGCAGGAACAGGCGAAATGGCTGCGCGAACACGGCGTCAACTTCCTGCAAGGATACTGGGTAAGCCGCCCGCTGACGCTAGAAAAGCTGCTTGAAGCCCATACAAAACCAGAGAATTATTTCACAACGGTCTGAGCGTCACTTATGATTCAACAAGATGAGTGAATTGCCCGAATGACCGCAGAAGGAATAAATACCGGTGATTGTTGTGCGCATGGGTTTATTGATGCTTACGCTGCTGACCCTTACGGCAGCGCAGGCGCAAACTATAAAGGAAAGCTACGCGTTCGCCGTGATTGGCGAACCGAAGTACGCCTTTAACTTTAGCCATTACGACTACGTGAATCCGGCGGCGCCGAAAGGCGGCACGGTCACGCTGTCAGCCTTGGGCACCTTCGACAACTTCAACCGTTTTGCGCTGCGCGGTAATGCCGCCGAACGTACCGATGCGCTGTACGACGCCCTGTTTACCACCTCCGATGACGAACCCGGGAGCTATTACCCGCTGATTGCGGATATGGCCCGCTATGCTGGCGACTTTTCCTGGGCCGAAGTGACCATCAATCCCCGCGCCCGCTTTCATGACGGTAGCAAAGTCACCGCAGAAGATGTCGCCTTCACTTTTCACAAGTTTATGACCGAGGGCGTGCCACAGTTTCGGCTAATTTACAAAGGCACCACGGTGAAAGCCATCGCGCCGCTGACCGTACGCATTGAGCTTGCGAAACCGAGCAAAGAGGACATGCTGAGCCTGTTTACGCTGCCGGTGATGCCGGAAAAATTCTGGCGTAACCATAAACTCAGCGATCCGCTCTCCACTCCGCCGCTGGCCAACGGGCCGTATAAAATTACGGCATGGAAGATGGGCCAGTACGTTGTCTATTCCCGGGTGAAAGACTATTGGGCGGCCGATTTACCGGTGAATCGCGGACGCTGGAATTTCGACACCATTCGCTACGACTATTATCTCGACGATAACGTGGCTTTCGAAGCCTTCAAGGCCGGTGCTTTTGATTTCCGCCCCGAAACCAGCCCGAAAAACTGGGCCACGCGTTACATCGGCAAAAACTTCAGCAATCATTTCATCGTCAAGGAAGAGGAGAAAAACGACTCCGCGCAGGATACCCGCTGGCTGACGTTTAATACTCAGCGTCCGGTGTTTGCCGATCGCAGCGTGCGCGAAGCCATTGGCCTGGCATTTGATTTTGAATGGATGAATAAAGCGCTGTTTTATGGAGCCTACAGCCGGACAAACAGCTATTTCCAGAACACCGAATATGCAGCGCGTGGCTACCCCGACGCCGACGAGCTGGTATTGCTGGCCCCGATGAAGAAAGAATTGCCGCCGGAAGTCTTCACCTCAATCTATTCGCCACCGAAGTCCAACGGGAACGGTTTCGACAGACAAAACTTGCTGAAAGCCGACAAACTACTGACCGACGCCGGCTGGGTGCTAAAAGGCCAGCAGCGCGTGAATCCCAAAACCGGCAAGCCACTGCAATTCGAACTGCTGCTGCCGTCAGCGGGCAACAACCAGTGGGTGATGCCGTTCCAGCACAATTTGAAGCGTCTTGGCGTGACTATGGACGTTCGTCAGGTCGATTTGTCACAACTCACCAACCGGATGCGCACTCGCGATTACGACATGATGCCGCGCCTGTGGCGAGCAATGCCGTGGCCGAGCGGCAGCGACCTGCAAATTTCCTGGTCATCGGAATACATCAACTCCAGCTATAACGGTCCCGGCGTCAGCAGCCCGGCAATTGATAATCTGATTAAACAGATGATTCACTGGGAAGGTAACAAACAGAAACTTTTGCCACTTGGGCGCGCACTGGACCGCGTGTTAACCTGGAATTACTACCAGTTGCCGATGTGGTTCATGGCCTCAGACCGTATGGCCTACTGGGATAAATTCTCGCATCCGGCGGTTCGTCCCATCTATTCTCTGGGCTTCGATAACTGGTGGTACGACGTCAATAAAGCGGCGAAACTGCCCGAAGCACGGCGTTAAGGAGCAAAGATGGGCGCTTACCTGATTCGCCGACTGTTGTTGGTTATCCCCACGCTGTGGGCCATCATTACCATCAACTTTTTCATCGTACAGATTGCCCCCGGCGGCCCTGTCGATCAGGCGATTGCAGCCATTGAATTTGGCACCAAAGGCGGTATGCCGGGCGGCGGCGCAGAAGGTATGGGCGCAACACATGCCCGTACCTGCGTGGGCAATATCAATGAAAGCCAGTATCGCGGCGGGCGGGGTCTCGACCCTGAAGTGATCGCCGAAATCACCCACCGTTATGGTTTCGACAAACCGATGCACGAGCGCTATTTCACCATGCTGTGGAACTACGTGCGTTTTGACTTCGGCGACAGCCTGTTCCGCAGCGCTTCGGTCTTACAGTTGATCAAATCAAGCCTGCCGGTTTCGATAACGCTGGGGTTATGGAGCACGCTGATAATCTACCTCGTGTCGATTCCGCTGGGCATCCGTAAAGCGGTCCATAACGGCACGCGGTTCGACACCTGGAGCAGTGCTTTCATCATCATCGGTTACGCTATTCCTGCCTTCCTGTTCGCCATCGTGCTGATTGTGCTGTTTGCGGGCGGCAGCTATTACGACCTCTTCCCGCTACGCGGGCTGGTTTCCGCCAATTTCGATACTCTGCCGTGGTATCAAAAAATCACCGATTATCTGTGGCACATTACCCTGCCGGTGCTGGCGACGGTGATTGGCGGCTTTGCTGCGCTGACGATGCTGACCAAAAACGCGTTTATGGATGAGATTCGTAAGCAGTATGTGATCACCGCGCGCGCCAAAGGAGTCAGTGAGAAAAATATCCTCTGGAAACACATCTTCCGTAACGCCATGTTGCTGGTCATCGCCGGGTTCCCGGCGACGTTTATCAGCATGTTTTTCACCGGATCGCTGCTGATTGAAGTGATGTTCTCGCTCAACGGGCTGGGCCTGCTCGGCTATGAAGCGACCGTTTCCCGCGACTATCCGGTGATGTTTGGCACGCTGTATATTTTTACCCTGATTGGCCTGCTGCTGAATATCATCAGCGATATCAGCTATACGCTGGTCGATCCGCGCATTGATTTTGAGGGCCGCTGATGCCACGTTTAAGCTCCGTCAATCAGGCCCGCTGGGCACGCTTTCGCCATAACCGCCGCGGCTACTGGTCGCTGGTGCTATTCCTGATTATTTTTGCCTGCAGCCTGTGTTCAGAACTTATCGCCAACGACAGACCGCTCGTGGTTCAGTATCACGGTGACATCTATTTTCCGGCGCTGAAAACCTACAGTGAGAAAGACTTCGGCGGGCAGTTTGCCACCGCCGCTGATTTTCAGGATCCGTGGCTGCAAAAACAATTGAGCGATCACGGCCGCGTGCTGTGGGCGCCGATTCGCTTTGGGGCCAACTCGATTAACTTTTCCACCGACCGCCCCTTCCCTGCTCCGCCATCGGCACAAAACTGGCTCGGCACTGACGCCAACGGCGGCGATGTGCTGGCTCGCATTCTTTATGGCACCCGAATTTCATTGCTGTTCGGCCTGATGCTGACGCTGTGCTCAAGCGTAATGGGCGTACTGGCGGGCGCGTTGCAGGGTTATTATGGCGGGAAAATCGATTTGTGGGGTCAGCGCTTTATCGAAGTGTGGTCCGGGATGCCGACGTTGTTTTTAATCATCCTGCTTTCCAGCGTCATTCAGCCTAATTTCTGGTGGCTGCTGGCGATAACTGTGCTGTTCGGCTGGATGACGCTGGTCGGTGTGGTTCGCGCTGAGTTTCTGCGCGCACGTAATTTTGACTACATCCGCGCCGCACACGCGCTGGGCGTCAGCGACCGCGGGATTATCTTCCGCCATATGTTGCCCAACGCGATGGTAGCGACCCTGACTTTCCTGCCGTTTATTTTGTGCAGTTCGATTACCACACTCACCTCGCTCGATTTCCTCGGCTTTGGCTTGCCGTTGGGTTCGCCTTCTCTGGGCGAACTGCTGCTCCAGGGTAAAAATAACTTACAGGCACCGTGGCTTGGGATAACCGCGTTTTTATCGGTGGCGGTGTTGCTGTCGCTGCTGATTTTCATAGGTGAAGCCGTGCGCGACGCCTTCGACCCCAGCAAGGTGGTATGAGATGACGAAACCATTATTAGAGATCGACAATCTCTCCATCGCATTCAGCGCCAGGGAAGAAACCCGCACGGTGGTGAGTGAGCTGTCGCTGAAGGTGGAAGCCGGAGAAACGCTGGCGCTGGTCGGGGAATCCGGTTCCGGCAAAAGCGTATCGGCACTGTCCGTCCTGCGCCTGCTTCCCACACCGCCAGTGAGTTATCCGACGGGCGATATCCGTTTTCACGGTGAGTCTCTGCTTCATGCCAATGAGCGCGTGCTGCGTGGGATCCGCGGGAATCGCATTGCGATGATTTTCCAGGAACCTATGGTATCGCTCAACCCGCTGCATTCTATTGAAAAACAGCTGTATGAAGTACTGTCCCTGCACCGGGGAATGCGCAAAGAGGCGGCGCGTGGCGAGATCCTCACCTGTCTGGATCGTGTTGGGATCCGCAATGCTCGCCAGCGGCTGGACCATTACCCACATCAGCTTTCCGGCGGCGAACGTCAGCGCGTGATGATTGCCATGGCGCTGCTGACGCGCCCGGAACTGTTGATTGCCGACGAGCCCACCACCGCACTGGACGTGTCCGTACAGGCGCAAATCCTGCAACTGCTACGCGAGTTGCGTCAGGAACTGAACATGGGGTTACTGTTTATCACCCATAATCTGAGCATCGTACGCAAGCTGGCGGACAACGTGGCGGTGATGCAGAACGGCCGCTGCGTGGAACAACGCGATGCCCGATCTCTGTTCCGCCAACCTGAGCATCCTTACACCATCAAACTGCTCGACAGCGAACCCGCGGGCGAACCCGTACCACTGCCGCCGGAAACCGCCCCGCTGTTGCAAGTAGAAAACCTGCAGGTCGCATTTCCCGTTCGCAAAGGCGTGTTTCGCCGGGTAATTGACGAAAATAAAGTGGTCAACAATATTAGTTTTACCCTGAATACCGGTGAAACGCTGGGTCTGGTGGGCGAATCCGGATCGGGGAAAAGCACCACCGGCCTGGCGCTACTGCGGCTTATCGCCTCGGCGGGAAATATTATGTTTGATGGGCATAAAATTCAGGACCGTTCGCGTAAGCAGATGCTGCCGCTGCGTCACCGGATCCAGGTGGTTTTTCAGGATCCGAATTCATCGCTGAATCCGCGCTTGAACGTGCTGCAAATTATCGAAGAAGGTTTGCGCGTGCATCAGCCCGCGTTGAGCAGTAACGCGCGTGAACACGAAGTGGTTCGTGTGATGAAAGAAGTGGGGCTCGACCCGGAAACCCGCTGGCGTTATCCGGCTGAATTTTCCGGCGGCCAGCGCCAACGCATCGCTATCGCCCGGGCGCTGATCCTCAAACCGCAGCTTATCGTGCTGGACGAACCGACATCATCGCTCGATCGGACCGTACAGGCGCAAATCCTCGCCCTGCTGAAATCACTTCAGCAAAAGCATCAGCTGGCCTATATCTTTATCAGCCATGACCTGCATGTGGTACGTTCGCTGTGTCATCAGGTGATTGTACTGCGTCAGGGAGAAGTGGTTGAGCAAGGCGACTGTCAGCGCGTGTTTGCCGCACCGGCGCAGGAATATACTCGCCAGCTGATTACGCTAAGCTGACGCTCAGAAAGGGTTGTTACCGGAGAAAGGCTCAGCGATAGCCACGCCAAAGTTTTTCAGTCGGCAGGTCGCCGCGAACTCATCTTGCATATTCACGAACAGGCACGGCTCGCCTTCGCATTCCAGTACAGAACTTGGCAATTCGATATCGGTTAACGCCTGGCTCAGCTTCTGCATCACGGGCCATGCGGTATCGCCGTCAGGACTCAGTAATTTCAGTGCCACCAGGCAATTATCATCTTCGTTACCGTTTTGCGGAATCGGTTCAACTCTTGAACCTGCAAAACCGGCAGACCAGCGATAGCTCTGGGGCAGTCGGTGTACGATAGAAAGCTGTAGTGTATTCACGTCTTTATTCCCCGGAAGCAAAATGCCTCACAAATATTTCACATCCATATTAACACATCGTTGACAAATCGTCCTGCATCCAGCCAAGGGTACGTACGTTTTTATCGTCACTCGTATGCCAAACCGGCATAACGGCGCTATATGTACCCGTTTCTGTGATCTAAAACAACCTTTTTATCTACAGTGATGTGACTTTTTACACTAATTGATTTTACATAAAATAAACATAATCGAGCAATACAAAACGCTTAGCAGTTGATATGCATCAAAAAGGGGCTGATTTCAGCCCCTTTTTGTTAAACAAATGTGTTTTAGCGCGGGTTTTTGCGAGGACGGCTGGCGTAGAGAGAGAATAAAATCGAACACGTGGCGCAAAATGCGATGGAAAACAGCATTGGCCACGCAGTGGTAAAGGTCGCCATAGACAGCAACGCCCCTACAATCGCGCCAATCCCGAAGCGGAAAGTTCCCGCCAGCGACGACGCCGTACCCGCCATGTGTGGGAATTCGTCGAGAATAACCGCCATCGCGTTGGAAGAAACCATCGATACGCAGCCCACAAATGCCGCTACGCCAAGCACCAGTGACCAGAAGCCCACGCCAAGCAGCGCGCATACCACCATCCAAACGGCCATCGCGAACTGGATCCACAGGCCGACGCGGAACATGTTCAGCGCCCCCACCTTGCGCACAAAGCGGCTGTTGATGATGGTCATGATGAACAGGAATACGATATTCAGCGCGAAGTAATAACCGAAATGCTGCGGTGAAACGTGGTTTAGCTCGATGTAAACAAACGGCCCGGCGCTGAGGAACGAGAACATTCCTGCGAAGCTGAAGCCACTGGCCAGCATGTAGCTCAGTACGCGCTTATGACGGAACAGCGAGGCGAAATTCCCCATCGTGGTGCGGATGTGAAACTTCTGACGGCGCTCCGGGGGCAAGGTCTCATCGATAAAGAAGAAGATCATCGTGGAGGCCAGAAGTGCGGCAATGGCGAGGATCCAGAAAATCGCATGCCAACTGAACCATACCAGCACCGCCCCGCCGACCATAGGCGCCACCAGCGGCGCAATGGTCGTCACCAGCATGACGAACGACATCATGCGGGAGAACTCTTCTTTCGGGTAAATATCGCGCATCAGGGCGTTGATCACCACGCTCGCGGCCGCCGCGGCAAGACCGTGGAAGAAGCGCATAATGATCAGTTGATCGATGGTCTGCGACAGCGCACAGGCCACCGCAGCCGCCGCGAACACCAGCGTGCCACCGAGAATAACCGGCTTACGGCCAATGCTGTCGGCCATTGGGCCATACAGCAACTGACCGAGGGCAAAGCCCAGAATGTAGGTGCTGAGCGTCATCTGCGCACTGCCCGCCGGGACGCCGAACTGAGCAGAAATGACCGGCAGCGCCGGGAGATACATATCAATTGAAAGCGGCATCAGCATGGCCAGGAGGCCAAGGATGAATACTATACCCAGCGAGGAGTGCTGCCTGGTGGTCACTAATCTACTCCTGAAGTTAGCGCGGCGATAAGCCAACGCTGGCGATTTCGTCTTCCGTCAGCGCCCGGTATTCACCAGGGGCCAAATCGTCACCAAGTTTAATCTCACCAATTCGTTCGCGATGCAGGCCTACAACGTGGTTACCTACCGCGGCAAACATGCGTTTTACCTGATGATAGCGCCCCTCACTGATGGTCAAACGGACTTCAGTTGGGGTCAGTACGTCCAGCTGCGCGGGTTTGGTCAGATCTTTTTCATTATGCAGCTGAACACCTTTAATGAATTGTTCAGCTGTGTCATCGGCCACCGGCGATTCCAGCGTCACCAGATAGGTTTTCTCGCAGTGGTGACGCGGGGAAGTGACACGGTGCGACCATTGGCCGTCGTCGGTCATCAGTACCAGGCCGGTGGTGTCGATATCCAGACGCCCTGCGGCGTGCAGCTTGTGCGCCAGTGGCTCATCGAGGAAATAAAGCACCGTCGGATGATCCGGGTCATCCGTTGAGCACACATAACCCTGAGGCTTGTTGAGCATGAAGTAACGCGGGCCAGTCGGTTGGGTTAACGGGTTTCCGTCATATTCCACAGTGTGTTCCGGCAGGACCTTAAACGCGCTGAGTTTGATAATCTCGCCGTCCACGGTAACGCGGCTGGCGCGAATTTCACGCCCGGCAATGGCACGGCTGACGCCGAGTTGCTGGGCGATAAACTTTTCGAGTCGCATGAAGTATTTTTAGCCTGTAATTGTGCGGGTATCGGGCGTGGCCCGAAAATGAAGCTGTACTAAGGGTTAAGTATAACGGCCCTGCTAAGCCACTCAAGCGAAAAGATTCATGGCATACTATTCAGGTGTAAATAATGATGCTGGAACCATGACTTTTACTCTTCGCCCTTATCAGCAGGAAGCGGTGGACGCTACCCTCTCCCATTTTCGTCAACACCAACAGCCCGCGGTGATTGTGTTGCCCACTGGTGCCGGAAAAAGCCTGGTGATAGCCGAGCTTGCACGCCTGGCGCGTGGACGTGTGTTGGTGCTTGCTCACGTCAAAGAACTGGTGGCGCAGAACCACGCGAAGTACCTGGCGCTGGGGCTTGAGGCTGATATTTTTGCTGCCGGACTAAAACGCAAAGAGAGCCACGGTAAAGTGGTATTTGGCAGCGTACAGTCGGTGGCACGCAACCTTGAGCTGTTTCAAGCCGAGTTTTCCCTGCTGATTGTCGATGAATGCCACCGCATCAGCGATGACGATGACAGCCAGTACCAGCAAATCCTCAATCACCTTAAGAAAGTGAACTCTCACTTACGCCTTCTGGGGCTGACCGCCACACCGTTCCGGCTGGGTAAAGGCTGGATTTATCGCTTCCATTATCACGGTATGGTGCGCGGCGATGAAAAAGCACTGTTCCGCGACTGCATTTATGAACTGCCGCTGCGCTATATGATTAAGCACGGCTTTTTGACACCGCCGGAACGGCTGGATATGCCGGTGGTTCAATACGATTTCAGCCGCCTGCAGGTACAAAGCAACGGCCTGTTCAGTGATGCAGATCTTAACGTTGAGCTGAAAAAACAGCAGCGCATAACACCGCACATCATCAGCCAGATTGTTGAATTCGCGCAGAATCGCAAAGGGGTGATGATTTTCGCTTCAACGGTAGAGCACGCCAAAGAAGTCACCGGCCTGTTGCCTGCCTCAGAAGCAGCG
The DNA here is from genome assembly GCF_024764965.1 of Scandinavium tedordense. Lineage (NCBI taxonomy): Bacteria > Pseudomonadati > Pseudomonadota > Gammaproteobacteria > Enterobacterales > Enterobacteriaceae > Scandinavium > Scandinavium tedordense. The sequence goes on from NZ_JALIGG010000054.1 coordinate 89,671, forward strand.
CTTATCACCGGCGACACGCCCGCGCCGGAACGAGACCGGCTGATTGAAGCGTTTAAAGCGCAGCAGTTTCGCTATCTGGTAAACGTCGCAGTGCTGACCACCGGGTTTGACGCGCCACACGTCGATCTGATTGCCATTCTGCGCCCGACGGAATCCGTCAGCCTTTATCAGCAAATTGTCGGCCGTGGTCTGCGTCTGTCGCCGGGTAAGACTGATTGTCTGATACTCGACTACGCCGGAAACCCGCATGACCTGTTTGCCCCGGAAGTCGGCGCGCCGAAAGGCAAAAGTGACAACGTGCCGGTGCAGATTTTCTGCCCTGCCTGCGGTTTCGCCAATACGTTCTGGGGCAAAACCACCCAGGACGGCACGCTTATCGAACACTTTGGCCGCCGCTGCCAGGGCTGGTTTGAAGATGACGATGGCCATCGCGAGCAGTGTGATTTCCGCTTCCGCTTTAAAAACTGCCCGCAGTGCAATGCAGAAAACGATATCGCGGCGCGCCGTTGCCGCGAATGTGACACGGTGCTGGTTGATCCCGACGATATGCTGAAGGCGGCGCTGAAACTCAAAGATGCACTGGTGCTACGCTGTAGCGGCATGACCTTACAGGACGGCGCTGACGAAAAAGGCCCGTGGCTGAAAGTCACCTACCACGACGAGGACGGGGCCGATGTGAGTGAGCGCTTCCGTCTGCAAACGCCCGCGCAGAAAACCGCCTTCGAGCAGCTTTTTATGCGCCCTCATACTCGCACACCCGGCGTACCACTGCGCTGGATAACGCCTGCCGATATCCTCGCTCAGCAGGTTTTACTGCGGCATCCGGATTTTGTCGTCGCGCGTAAAAAAGGACATTTCTGGCAGGTGCGTGAAAAAGTCTTTGATTATGAAGGCCGTTTCCGTCGCGCCAATGAGCTGCGCTAGGGAATTTTCTCGTGATGCCATTTTTTTCACTTTTTTTGCATCCGTTTTCTTCGCTCATTCGTATTAACAGTTGAGGGCACAAATTAGCCCGAATCGAAAACACAAATGAGGGAATGAAAATGAAACAATTTCTGCCATCTCTGATTTTTTCTGCACTGGTTTTCAGCGGCATGTCTCAGGCAGCCATGATGGATAACAACACTGTGATGGTCGGCGGTGCAGCCATGTACCCATCGAAAAACATCGTGCAAAACGCCATCAATTCGAAAGATCACACCACGCTGGTGGCGGCGGTAAAAGCTGCCGGGCTGGTCCCGACACTCGAAGGAACAGGCCCCTTTACCGTCTTTGCCCCCACTAACACCGCCTTCGAAAAACTCCCTCCGGGAACCGTGGACTCCCTGCTCAAACCCGAAAACAAACAAAAGCTCACCGCCGTTTTGACCTATCACGTAGTGGCGGGCAAATACGATATGAAAGCGCTTGAGAAAAAAATCAAAGCCGGGGGCGGTAAAGCCGAGCTGAAAACCGTTAACGGTGGCTCTCTGTGGGTCATGGCGAACGGCCCGCATAATATCCAGTTGAAAGATGCGCGGGGCAATATTGCCAACATCATCACCTACGACGTAAATCAGAGCAACGGTGTGATTGATGTGATCGATACTGTGCTGATGCCATAAAGCGTTGCCTATACTGTGTGCAGCCACTTTTGTGTGGCTGCACCTTTAACAGGGACCCTGATGACAACCAACGCGCCTCATATTCATGCCGGTATCATGTCCAAAATAGCCTCAGGCGATAAAGATGCCCTGGCACAGCTCTACCACACCCTTTCGCCTCGCCTATTTGGGATTATTTTGCGCATGGTCCGACGCCGCGACTGGGCGGAGGAAATCCTGCACGATACCTTTATTCAAATCTGGCAGTCTGCGACATATTACGATGAGCAACGCAGCGAGCCGCAGATTTGGCTGAGTCATATCGCCAGAAACCGCGCCATTGATTACCTGAGAAAACATGAGAATCGCTGCTGTTCGGTGGATGACATTACCGAAGCGGAAGAAGGCTTTCAGGCCCCGCTGCCGGAGGAAGACAGTCATCTGGAAGCCCGTCGTTTGCAGCACTGCCTGGAGAATCTACCGCCTGAACAGCGGCAAAGTATTGCTCTGGCTTACTATCGCGGGCTGTCACAAACCGAAATAGCACTGTCGTTGAGCCAGCCAGAAGGTACCGTTAAAAGCTGGATCCGCCGCGCGCTGGCACATCTCAGGGAGTGTGTGGGCCTATGAACATTCAGGAAAATGATGACTTCCTCGCCGCTGAGTTCGTTCTCGGTGTGCTGGATGAACCAATCCGAGCGCAGCTCGAACGAAGATTGGCCACCGATGTTGAGTTTGCGCAGCAGGTCACGCGCTGGCAAAAAGCCTTTAGCGGAATAGACGTGACAACGCAAGATGTCACACCTGCACCAGATGTATGGTGGGCCATTCAGCGCGATATTAATCAGAGTACCCCAGTAGCGGCGGCCGCTCCTGTTTATTCACGACCAACGGCCTGGGTCGGCTGGGCGCTTGCCGCCGCGCTGGCGAGCGTGCTGGTGTTCACTTACGTGACGAAACCGGAACAGATGTCACCGATGCAGCCCGTTGCGGTGTTAAATGGCGCGCAGTCGGGTGAACAGTTCGTGGTCAGCATGAATAAATCTGCGTCGATAATTCAGGTTTCGGCGCTTAACGTAACGCTGCCACAAAGCAAAAACCTGCAACTGTGGCTGATTAAAGGCAGCAATCCGCCGCGCTCACTGGGCCTGATAACCCACAATGCGGGTAACGAATTCAAACTGGGCGCCGACTCTTTGGACAATCAATCGGTACTGGCAATTAGCCTTGAGCCTGTTGGCGGTTCAAAACTGGCGGGTCCTTCAGGGCCGGTAATATTCCAGGGCAAAATCAGCACGCTTTAGTGCGCGGACGCGGCCAACAAAGAGACAGCCCGAAGTATAATGGGGAGAGTTTAGTTTGCCCCGAAAGGGATTGAAGGCTATAATCCCGCCCGCTTTTGCATGTGCAAAGCAGATCACTTGCCTGTTGCTGGGTCGCCTGTAACAGGATTACATATAGAGAGACATCAATGTTTACTTTAAACGCAGAAGTACGTAAAGAGCAGGGTAAGGGTGCGAGCCGCCGCCTGCGTATCGCTAACCAGTTCCCAGCAATCGTCTACGGTGGCGAAGCTGCTCCAGTAGCTCTGGAACTGGACCACGACAAAGTGTGGAACCTGCAGACTAAAGAAGGTTTCTACACCGAAGTTCTGACCATCGTGGTTGCTGGTGGTAAAGAAGAGAAAGTGAAGGTTCAGGCTGTTCAGCGTCACCCGTTCAAGCCAAAACTGACTCACATCGACTTCGTTCGCGCGTAATCGCTGACAAGTTGTGAAGAACCCCGCCTCGGCGGGGTTTTTTTATCGCTGATTTTGGGTTACTTACCGCTGGTACGGCGCTGTAACTGGTCACGCAGGTTGGGTGGTGTGCCTTTGATGGTCAGCGTATCAGTGGCCGGATCCCAGAAAATACGTTCGCCAAGCAGCAGCGCATCAAAGTTGATGGTCAGCCCACCGCCGCTTCCGGCGTATTTGGTCAGCTGGCGCAGCGTGCTTCTGTCCGCCGGGAAACTCTCTTCCAGCTCGTAGCCTTTGTCGGCGGTGAATTCGTGGAAACTCACTTCGCTGACGCCGGACAACTCTTTGGACAGCGACTCCAGCTCAATCTCTTCCCCGGCCTGCAGCTGTTCGTTGCAGTAGGTGTAGACCTGCTGGCGCACGTTCTGACGCTCGGATTTATCGAGCTCCGCTTCGGCAGTAAAATCGTCAACTGCCTGCAACAAACCGCGGTTCTGCGCTTTGGCGTTCAGCCCTTCGCTTGCCCCGAGGAAATCCATAAAGAAATCGGCCACTTTGCGCCCTACTCGCCCTTTCAGGAATGTCAGGTAGCGGCTAGAGTCCGGATTGGTTTCCCATTCGGTCAAATCAATACGCGCCACGATATCGGCGTGATTGATATCGAGATAGTGCGTGGATCTGATATCCAGCTGCTCGTTCACACGCATGCTACTCAGATTGTTGAGCACCGCCACCAGCAGATATTCCACCGCCAGATAGCGATAGTGGCAAAACAGCACGATGCCGCCATCAGCGAACGGGTATTTCGCCAGTTCGTCACGCAGGCGACCGGTCGCTGCGCGGCTAAAGGCCAGGAAATCTTCCTCACCCTGGCGATGCAGGCGCAGAGACTGGGCCAGCTCACTCTCTTCATTGAACATGCCGTAGGCTTTGTTCTTTGCGCTGTAGACCCGATGCAGCTCAGCCATCATCTCTTCGACCGTTGCCGTCGGCTCCAGCAAAGTATCGCGCAGCACCACTTCAAGGTTCTCTTCATCACGCTTGATCATCTGGTGCAGGGCAATCTGGTTGATATCCAGACTCATGTTAAACTCTCCTTTTAGACCGGACGGTATTCAACCATCGCGGACGCAACTGTGTAAAGGCGAAAAAAAGCGGAAAAAAAGCTGCTGCTACGGTAATATGTTGCCCTTTCATGAACAAACAGATTCTGGATTTATGCCGCAAATCTCCCGCTACAGTGATGAACACGTTGAACAACTGCTGACTGAGCTTGCCAACGTGCTGGAAAAACACAAGTCACCGACTGACCTTTCACTGATGGTGTTGGGCAATATGGTGACTAACCTGATTAACACAAGCGTCGCGCCAGCACAGCGTCAGGCGATTGTCCGCTCCTTTGCTCAGGCGCTGCAATCTTCTGTTAGCGACGACCCAGCGCACTAAGCGCAAAAGGAAGACGACAAACAGTTTATGGTGACTCATCGTCAGCCCTATCGAGAAAAAGTGTCCCAGATGGTCAGTTGGGGGCACTGGTTTGCCCTGTTCAACATTCTGCTGGCCGCAGTTCTCGGTAGCCGCTATCTGTTTGTCGCCGACTGGCCGACGACGCTGTCGGGTCGCGTGTACTCGTACATCAGCCTCGTCGGGCATTTCAGCTTTCTGGTGTTCGCCACCTACCTGCTGATCCTCTTCCCGCTCACGTTCGTTGTCATGTCCCAGCGCCTGATGCGGTTCTTATCCGCCATTCTGGCCACTGTGGGCATGACGCTGTTACTTATCGACAGCGAAGTCTTTACCCGCTTCCACTTGCACCTTAATCCGGTGGTGTGGGAGCTGGTGATTAACCCCGATCAAAACGAAATGGCCCGCGACTGGCAGCTTATGTTTATCAGCGTGCCGGTCATTCTGCTGATTGAAATGCTGTTCGCCACCTGGAGCTGGCAAAAGCTGCGCAGCCTTACGCGCCGCCGCCACTTTGCTCGCCCAGTCGCCTGGTTTCTGTTTACTGCATTTATCGCCACGCATGTGATGTACATTTGGGCTGATGCGAATTTCTATCGTCCGATAACCATGCAGCGCGCGAATTTGCCACTTTCGTATCCGATGACCGCCCGTCGTTTCCTTGAGAAACATGGCCTGCTCGACGCGCAGGATTACCAACGCCGTCTGGTGGAGCAAGGCGATCCGGAAGCCGTTTCCGTGCAATATCCACTGAGCGATTTGCGCTACCGTGATATGGGCACCGGACAAAACGTCCTGCTGATTACGGTCGATAGCCTGAACTATTCTCGTTTTGAGAAGCAGATGCCTTCCTTGGGCAGTTTTGCACAGCAAAACCTTAACTTTACTCAGCACATGAGCGCTGGTAATGCCGCCGACAGTGGGATCTTTGGTCTGTTCTACGGAATTTCACCAAGCTATATGGATGGCGTGCTGTCAGCTCGCGTTCCGGCGGCGTTGATTTCCGCGCTGAATCAGCAGGGTTATCAGCTTGGCCTGTTTTCCTCTGACGGATTCAGCAGCCCAATGTATCGCCAGGCGCTCCTGTCAGACTTCTCGCTGCCGCCATCCAAATCTCAGAGCGATGCGGACACCGCCTCCCAGTGGATTAACTGGCTGGGGAGCTACGCGCAGGAAGAGAACCGCTGGTTCTCCTGGATTTCGCTCAACGGAACCACTCTTGCCGATACCCAGAAACAAAGCTTTAATCGCCGTTATGCCCGCGCTGCCGGGGATGTCGACAAGCAGATTGACCGTGTGCTGGCCGCGCTCAAAGCGTCCGGCAAGCTCGACAAAACCGTGGTGATTATCACGGCAGCGCACGGCGTATCGCTGGATAAAAAAGGCGCGAATTTCGACTGGTCTCGCAAACAGCTTCAGGTTCCATTGGTGGTTCACTGGCCGGGTACGCCAGCACAGGAAATCACTACCCTGACCAACCATAAAGATGTGATGACTACGCTGATGCAGCGTCTGCTGCACGTCAGCACGCCTGCCAATGAATATTCTCAGGGGCAGGACTTGTTCAGCGCCACACGCCGCCATAACTGGGTCACCGCCGCGAGCAATACTGACCTGGCGATAACCACGCCGAAGGTGACCGTCGTGCTAAATCACAACGGCAACTACCACACGTGGAATCGCGACGATGAGAAAGTGGAGAACCAGAAACCACAGCTGAGTCTGCTACTCCAGGTGTTGACCGAAGAGAAACGCTTCATCGCTAACTGATTGATTTTTTTTGAATGATTTTGCGGAAGCCGTTTTACATCCGACGTTGAAAACGGGAGTATTATTTTTCGGCGTCGGTACGTAGCGCAACCTGGGAGCGCATCGTCATGGGGTGCGAGGGTCGAGAGTTCAAATCTTCCCCCTGCCGTTACAGATGATATTGCTCAGCACTCTACTCTTTCATGATTGGCTAACCGCCCAACGAGTGAGAACAGTGATGCGTCGACGAGGGTATTTTTACTTAACCATTACGCTTTAGTGGCATGATGAACCCTCTTCATCTGATAAAGATTTTCATCTGCCTTTTTATAACAATCGGTAAAATCATCGATGAAGAGACTGATCCCATAGGAAAATGTGAGTGGGATATCGTACCCTTCATGAGGAAAGGAGCTCAGACCTTTAGCCAGTCGCGCCATCTTATCTTCCACATGCCCAACCGCAACATTGCGTAACAACAGCACAAATTCATCTCCCCCCATGCGGATCAATGAATCTCCGTCACACAGATCTTTCATCACATAGCGGCTAAAAAAGACCAGCGCATCATCGCCGGTGTGATGGCCATAGGTGTCATTGATTATTTTGAAATCATTCAGATCAATCACCACCAGCACCGCGCTATCTCCCGCAGACAGGTTCTCAATAACAAATTTGCCACCTTCGCGTGAAAGTGCCTGGGTCAACGAATCTGTAGTCAGTTTGTTCATCATCATGGCACTGTTGTTGTGCGCCTTTAGGAATAGCATGAACACAAATAGCATCACCAGGTTAGAAAGAATAAACATTTCCGGTCTGGAGTTAATCAACATATTCAGATGAATTTTGGTATTAATATAATAACCAGGGGTTAATTTAATATGATTCACAGTTAAATCCGGCAGCGCATTTTTATGCGTTGAGATGCTCATCGCAATATCGTTCTGCTTTACACTATGAATGCTTATCTCATAACCGTTAATTTTGGTATTTAGCTTTTTGAAACCATCCTCAAACAACGTGGTGAGATCCTTGCGTGTATAATCAGTTGCAATGATCCCTGAGACCTTACTGGCGCGAGAGGTGAAATTATTCAACACCACGGGAACACCAATGGTAATACTGGGTAAGTGTGTATGTGAATCTTCATAAACGTTGCTGTAGAACAACTCCGGCACCGTAAAGCCATGACTGTCGTTTAACTCTTTAGCTGTATTAAGCAGATAGTTCGTTAATCTGAAATGTGGATTATTTTCAGATATCTTAATAACCTTGTCATCATCCAACGCATAATAATATCCACTGTCACCATCCGTATAATACGTTGAAAATTTCGACTTATACTCACGACCAAAACTGCGCCAGAAAGCGTGAAGAATCAGAAATTTTTTGCGGTGCTCGACATCCAGCATATTATTCCATCGTGCCTGCGTCTGATTATCAGTGCCATAATGAGGATAGTTGATCGCATCCTCTATACTGATATCAAGAATTTTATCAATGACGCTGTTCGATAATTGAAGCATCGACCCTAATGAAGACGCCATACTGCTGTTATTCCGCGCATCTTTATTGATCACGTTGACAATATCCGATGAAACAAGCTCAATGTTTGTCCTGGCCTTGGAGAACGAAAAATAGAGCATGAAGACGTTAATCATAATAAAAATGATCATCAACACGCACAAAACTAGCTTTTTTTCAGATTTTAGTTGATCGGAATTTTTCATTGTCATCAAGATTTTGTTGTCAAATTACATACCTTGCGCCGCATCTATTACTCTGCTTCAGGTTTGAATTATCAAGGCTGAGTGACTAAACGGATGAGCCCATTATCGGGCTGCCAGAATGAAAAGACCTGAGGGCGGGCATAGTAGTAACCCTGCGCCTTAGCACATCCCATCTGCTGCAATTTCTGTCCCATCTCTGCGGTCTCTACGCCTTCGGCTACTAACGGAACCTTGAACTGTTGCGAAAGCATGATCACCGAAGAGATAACCGCCTCACTCTTTTTATCGTTGATAATGCCATTCACAAAACCGCGATCGATTTTCAGACAATCAAAAGGAAGCAAGTGCAGATAAGAGAGGCTCGAATAGCCGCTGCCAAAATCATCAATGGCAAAAGAGAGTCCAAGTCGGCGGAGATAATTCAAGTGTTCGATTACCTGATCGGTGTCCTGCAGCAGCACGCTTTCTGTTATTTCCAGGCAGATATTTTTATTTATCAATCCATTATTGGTAATGCATAACAGTAAGTGTTCGGAAAAATCAGCTTGCTGTAACTGAACTGCAGAAATATTAATGTGTAATTTGAAATCAACGGGTGCGCCACGCTTAATGAAAGCAGCCAGCTGTTGGCATGCTTCTTCCACAATCCAGCGCCCGAGGGGAATGATAAGGCCGGTACGTTCCGCCAAGCCAATGAACTTATCTGGCGGTACAAAACCCAATACTGGAGATTGCCAGCGGATCAGGCATTCGCCTTCAGAGAAGGTATCCGGGGAGTCCAGATTAATAATCGGCTGCAATACAAGATGAAACCCCTCGCGTTGCAAATCTTTAAGTAAAGCCTGATGCAGGGTGACATTATTGAGTTCTTTTTCACGCATATCGGGCGTGAAGATGACGCATTCACGATTTGCACCTGGGCGACTATGCTGCAAGGCCATTGCCGCATTCATCGAACACTCGCTAATATTCTCGGCCGTTAATGTTTCAAGACTTCCACCCGCTTGACCGGCAAACACATACTGGTGCCACTCGTCAGCATCACCGCTGTCATTTCTGTTCGCCACATTAAACAGAGACGAGAGCAATCCCCAGTAGATATCCAGATCCTTAGCTTCGTTAACCCCAGGAAAAATCAAGATAAAGAGATCTTCAGCATAGCGGCAATGCAATGTATCCGCAGGCGTCAGGGCTAATAGCTGCTGGGCGAAACTGCGAATGTATGTCTTCGAATAGGCATGGCCCAAAGTGCTGCGTATATCGTTGAGGTTGGTCAGTCGAAGCATCAATAACAGGTTACGTTCCTGATACAGCGAGGGCTGATTCACTAACCCTGAGCGCGTCAACAACCCGGTCTCCGAGTCCTGTTCCAATCTGCTGGTGTGCTCATCAAGGGCACCAGAAATGAACATGGAAGCATTGGAGAGTTCTGCTTCTAATGCAGCAATTTCCGGATACATACGTTGTTGTCTGGAAGGCTGCCAAGGTTGCAGACCCAGCGCCCTGGCTTTCTGCATGAGTTGATTAAAGGGATTGAAGAACCGACGAATGAGCACAATCATTATCGCTAACGCTGCCAATACAAACACCGCAAAGGCAATGAACCAGCTGATATGAGAGCGGAACAGCGAAGCAGGAGCTGAGATATCTGGCGTCACAATAACCAATGACCACTTCAGCATCCGTGACGGGTCGGTAAAAGGATGCGTGGCAACATAATACTGTACACCCTCCTCCTGCACAGTCTTTACGCCATCATGTTGCGTACTCGCCACATTCAGAAAAGGCAAATGCTCAGTAAATTCTGCTGAACCCGTCTGCTGTGTATGTTGCTTTGCAATCAGATATTGATTATCCGATGAGGCAATAATATTACCGCGTTCATCGAGCAATACAGCGAAACCATGCTCGGCTGGAAACTGCTTTTTCAAAAAAAGACTCAGTCCCGCAGGATCGATGTCAGCAAAGAAGACCCCGAGGAAATGATGATTATTTTGGTAAACAGGGACTCGCCAGCTCATGACTAAACGGTCTGCCCCAAAACGAGTGTAATGCTTAGGGGTCCAGAAAGGGGTTTTCTGCGACATAGCCTGGTTAAACCAAGGGCGGGAAAAGAGATTATAGTTCTCAATTTTATGAACAGGTATCGCGGAGTCCGAATCACTCTCGAAAAAGTTCAGTTGGTTCTCACGGCCGACCGCCGTTTTAATCATATAAAGATCGTTAGTGGATTCTTTCCGTTGATAGGCAATATATTGTCCATCAGCTGTGACGTAGCCCACGCACAAAATCGACTCTCCCCCAGGGAAGTCTTCCTTAAGCAAATGTTTTAATTCTTTGTTAATTGCTTGAGAGGTTCCCGCTGTCTCACTCATCGCCATATGGGAGACGAATGCTCCGGCAATCCCGGGTCTATTAAGATATTCTTCAACATGCTGACTGATATGCAGACTCTCTTCGTGCAGCATCTTCTCCGAGGTTTCAGCTAATAGCGAGTGCGTTGTTATTTTTTGCAAATAACAGATCATCAACACCAGTAAGATGCAGAACACGATTAAGGCAGTGACCAACGTGCTGACAAAGGAAACAGGATATTTTTTTTGGACATTATTCATTATTTTGTTTCCACTTCAGCTAACACGTCATGAAGCATTGCGTTTTCATCTGCATGTTGATAATAAAATTGATTGTTCTCACAATGCCACGAAGAAAATACATTCGGGTAAGCAAAATGGAACCCTTGAGCCAGGTCACATCCCATCGCAATAAGTTGTTCACTAACTTCAGCTTTTTCTACACCCTCGGCAATGAGAGGCACATTAAATCCTTTCGCCAGGCTTAGCAAAGAATGTATAATTGACAGATTAATGTCGCTTTTTGTCTGCCCGGTCATGAATTTCTTATCGATTTTGATATTGTCAAAAGGCAATTTATGCAAATACGAAAGATTTGAAAATCCCGCCCCGAAATCATCGAGCGTAATTGAGATGCCGTGCCGACGAAGATAGTTGAGCACCTGATAGGCCTGTCGCATATCACGCATCAGAACATTTTCAGTTATCTCAATACTGATATTTTCGTTACTCAATCCATTTAATTTAATAGTGTCGAGCAAATGCCAGGCAAATCCTTGATGTAAAATCTGAACAGGCGAAATGTTAATATGTAATCTGAAATGACGAGGTGCACCTCGTTCAATTAGCGCCGCCAGCTCACGACAAGCATTTTCAATAATCCAACGGCCTAACGTAATAATTAATCCACTCTCTTCCGCGATTGGAATGAAATCATCAGGTGGAATAACACCCAGTTTCTTTGAATTCCAACGGATAAGGCATTCACCCGCGACGCAAGTGCCTTCGTCATCTTTACCAACAATCGGCTGGAGCACCAGATAGAATTCATCCTGAGCAATCGCTTCACCCAGGGATTCATGCAGCTGGATATTGATCAACTCTCTTGCACGTAAGTTTTCACAATACAGCTCTGTTGTCGCATTCCCTTTTCTCAGCGAAGACTGGAGCGCGAGCCAGGCATGCATCAGAATATCAATGATGCTATCGGGTGTGACGTCCTGTAATACCATTCCGGCATTGCCTGAAAAAAGGAGATGCGTACCTTTATTGTCATGCTGTTTCTTGGTTGATGAAAAAATTGAATTTATAAGTTTTTGATATTTAAAAATATCTTTATCCTGGTTGATACCAGGAAACACAATGACAAATTTATCAATATTGTCCCGAGAAATAATTATATCGGTCGGCAAAACATCATGTAAACGCTTGATGAAGGTATTAAGCTGTTCTTCCGCATATTTATAGCCCAGCGTATTCATTATGGTCTTGGTGTTGGTAACCTGCACCAGAGCAACCAAATTTCGCTTGTTATAAATGCGCTGATCTTTGAGTAAACCATGTTGTGTATACAACCCGGTATCCGGATCCACTTCAATTTGGTTTCGCAACTGGTCGAAACTGTTTGAAAGCTTATGCGAAAGATTCCTGAATCCCGACTCAAGCTCTTTTATTTCTTCAAACTGAAATCTGCTATTATTCTCTTGCCATTGCCCGCTCTCAAGTTCTCGGGTTTTTTTGGCGATATCTCGTAACGGTGATGTAATATGCGACAGTACCCAAGTGATTAACGCTATGCTGATGAGAAGGACCAGAAGCAGTGCGATAATAAGCGGTTTTTCATTTAAATGCATCGAACCCAGCGCTTCGCTCGCAGGAATGATAACCATAACCTTCCAGTTTAATTGATGGGTATTATCTGTTACCGGAAAAGAACTGGCATAATAATCTTCGCCCTCAACCTTAACCTTAATCACTTCAGAATCATCAACCTTCCTGAGTTGACTGTTAACGGATTTAACCATTAACGGTGCGTTAGCAATAGGCATAAGATAGGATGAATCACTTTTCTGGATAAGCGTCATTTTCTCATCAGAAGAGGCGATAATCTTGTCCGTAGTGTCAATAACCAAAAGCGTGCTTTTTTTATAAGGTTTTAATTGGATTAGCTTGCGATTCAAATCAGGAAGATATAATTCGCTGGATACCACCCCTACGAAGTTACCTTTTTTGTTAAAGGCCGGAGAACTGTAGGCAATACCCAGTTGCCTCACAAGATCCATATCGAGGAAAACAGCTGTCCACGATGCCGAGATACTTTCGTTAACGCTTTTGAACCAAGGACGCTCTTTCATATTATAATGAGGAGCGCGCATGGTGACGGTAGATTTATCCGTCATGCCACTGTACGACGTTAACATATGGCGAGTGCTCGCATTATTGAGGGTGAGAAATTCTAATTTGCTATTTTTTGGATTATGATCGATTCCCACAAAGTCGCCATATCTGCTGCCATACTGAACATTTTTAAGACCGGAGTCACTCTGATAAACATCGTTCAGGACATGACCGAGGATATGACGCACATCATCCACTGGAATATTATCATTACTGTTTTGCCGCATTGCAGTCAGAATCGATTCATTGGCTTGTCGGGGTAAATTAATATATTCTTCAACCGATTTCTTAAGCTCATCCGAATGAGATTCGATCTGATTATGAATGATTGTGTCTAGCATATTCATTTTATCTTGATAAGCGATCATAGAAAAAATGATAAAAACACAACACAATGACGAAATGAACAATACCGTCACGACTCTGGCTAGAGAGAAATGTTTAAATTTAGAAGATATTGTCATCATAGATAATAGTATCAAACCAACCAAATTCCAGTTGATTATTCCAGAAGTCAGTAATGAGAGGATTGGGATACCAATCGCGAAGTGAAAGGTGTTTTAAGAAACAATGATACAATGTAACTGGTGCTAACCTGAAGTGCTTTGTCGTTTATTTTTAAACCATCACATGCTAAAATCGCTACTACTCTTTATTATACCCGCAGCGTGGTCTTGAGGGTGCCTTGATTATCACTAATAATTTAATAATAAACAAAATACTCTGTATTTCTTTTATTCTCGCGTGAGTTTCTAATGCCTTCTGTTTAAACCCCCTTTGAGCATCGAGACTTGTCATTTCTGCTCTTCTGACGGCAATTTTTAGGGAAATGAGCAATGGTTGTGGTCAGAGGGTACTGGGTCAATCATATCAACCGTAACACTGACGTAGGATTAATTGAGTTATAATATTCTGTATAGACATTGGAATTACGCAAGTAAAATAAACATACTCATGAACAAAAACTTACTAAGTTTACTATTAATTGGCGCGGCCAGATAGGAAGATAATTTTCATCCATAAAACGTATCTCAGATAGATATTTACCCCTTGGTTTGCTCGGTTATTTTTTACATGAAAAATGGTATATCGCAACAACTCTTTACTCATTGGTTTCGATACCTATTTACTTTGCATCAGTAAATCGTAAGCACTCTTCACGGCAATAACGATGTGTTATTAGGGCCAGAATCGTGCATTTTGTCGGTTAGCCCAGTGGGTGCAGAAAAAACACGGCACACACCCGTTGTAAACAATGTGTTATCCTCCGCGTTTAGTGAATAACGCAAACTCGATCCTGATTAAGGACATTAAGAGGTTTTATGCGCATCGGTATCGCCTTCCCTATCCTGTGTTTTATCGTCGCTGTCGCTTTCCTGGCCTGGTTTATCATTGGTGGTTACGCCACGCCGGGTTCCTGATTTTCAGTGGCAATCCCTCTCAGTAGATATCACCACATATTATTAAAATTTTGGTAAATTATACTTACCATTAATAATAGTGATGGTACGATCTGCTTGTTGCTAACTGATCAAAAGGATTAACAGTGAAAAACGCATCCAAATTTGCTGCCGCCGTGCTCTCTCTGGCTTGTGTTTCTGCCAGCGCTTTTGCGGCCAATACGCCGCTTGAAAAAGTCGCCCCTTATCCGCAAGCGGAAAAAGGGATGAAGCGCCAGGTGATTACGCTTCCGCAGCAAAAAGACGAGTCCGGCTACAAAGTGGAGCTGCTGATTGGTCAAACGCTGGAAGTGGACTGCAACCAGCATCGCCTGGGCGGTGAACTGGAAAGCAAAACGCTGGAAGGCTGGGGTTACAACTACTACGTCTTCGATAAAGTGACTTCCCCGGCGTCCACCATGATGGCCTGCCCAGACGGAAAGAAAACGCAGAAATTCGTGACCGCGTATCTGGGTGACGGCGCGATGGTGCGCTACAACAGTAAGCTGCCGATTGTGGTTTACACGCCTGAAAACATCGACGTGAAATACCGCATCTGGAAAGCCGAAGACAGCGTGCAGAACGCCGAAAAGCGCTAATTCAGCGTTAAAAAAGCCCCGGTAATTCGGGGCTTTTTTACTACAGGGCGATATCCGCCACCGGTTGAAGCTCTACTAACGAAGGCGTGAACTGCGCCTGAGGCACCGGATCAACCGGCGTGTCGGCATCATAACGCAGGCCAAGCACTTCGCTGGTGTGCGCTAGCGTCTGCTGAATGGCCTGCGGATCCCCGCTCAGGCTGCTGCCGTAAGTTGGCACTACCGAGCGCAGTTTTTCCTGCCATGCAGGCGAATTCACTTTCTCTTTGAATACCTGCGCCATCAAATGCAGCATGATCGGAGCTGCCGTCGATGCGCCAGGTGACGCCCCCAGCAGCGCCGCCACGGTGCCGTGCTCGTCGCTCACCACTTCGGTACCCAGGCGCAACACGCCGCCTTTGTCCTCGTCGCGTTTGATGATTTGCACGCGCTGACCCGCCTGCCACAACCGCCAGTCGCTTTTCTTCGCTAACGGATAGTATTCCTGCAGCGCAGCCAGACGGTCTTTATCATTCTGCATCACCTGTCCGACCAGATACTTCACCAGACTGAAGTTATCCAGCCCGACGTTAATCATCGGCATAATGTTTGATTTGTTGGTCGAGCCGAGCAAATCCCACAGCGAACCGTTTTTCAGGAACCTGGTCGAAAACGTCGCGAACGGCCCAAACAGCACCGCGCGCTTACCATCGATGATGCGGGTGTCAATGTGCGGAACCGACATTGGCGGCGCGCCCACGGAGGCCTGGCCATACACTTTCGCCAGATGATGATTCACCACCTCCGGGTTTTCGCACACCAGGAACTGGCCACCGACCGGGAAGCCCGCGTACTCTTTCGCCTGTGGAATGCCGGTCTGTTGCAGCAGTTTGAGTGCCGCCCCGCCAGCGCCGATAAAGATAAATTTCGCCCGTATGGTACGACGAACTTTAGCGTTGTTGGCATCAGAAACGGTGACCATCCAGCTATTATCCGCGTTGCGTTTAAAACGGCGCACCACGGTGTTGAGCTGCAACGAGAAATTGTCATGACGGCGCAGGCCGGCAATCAACTGGCGGGTGATTTCACCGTAGTTCACATCGGTGCCGACTTCAGTCCGCGTCGCGGCAACCTTCTGCTGCGGGTCGCGCCCTTCCATCACCAGCGGAGCCCACTTCTTAATCTGATCGGTATCTTCGGAATAACGCATTCCCTGGAACAGGGAGTTCTGCTGAAGTGCTGCATAACGAGCACGGAGGAAGTTAACGTTATCTTCGCCCCACACAAAGCTCATGTGCGGTACGGTATTAATGAAGGTCTTCGGCTGTTGCAAAACGCCGCGTGTCACTTGGTGCGCCCAGAACTGGCGCGAGATCTGAAAGGCTTCGTTAATCTCGATGGCTTTGTCGATGCTGACAGTACCATCCGCTTTTTGCGGCGTGTAGTTCAGTTCCATCAGAGCGGCATGGCCGGTACCAGCGTTATTCCAGCCGTTAGAGCTCTCCTCGGCGACGCTTTCCATACGTTCAACCATGGTAATGGACCAATCCGGCTCCAGTTCCTGAAGCCAGGTTCCCAGCGTGGCGCTCATGATGCCACCGCCAATCAATAACACATCCGTCTCATGCTCGGTACGGGCGTGGGTCTGGTCTGCCAGAGGTTCGGCATCTAAACCAACCGCCTGTGAGCTGCGTACGGCCATCTTTTTAGTCATCGTAATGAGCCTTACTGTACTCGCGTTTTTTGTTTTAGCGCAGGTGAAACGATTCGGGGAAATCCACGTTAGCACTGACGGTTAAATATTTAAATATTGTTTAATCTTTAAGTTCTGTTTTGATAACTGTTATAAAAATGTTTAATAAATGTGTCACACGGATGAGTATTTGTACTGGCGAAATGTGATGCAACGCGGTAATATCGCCCGTTTTGTGACATACAGCACGTATCGTGCTTTATGGTTAACCGGTCATCCATAACCTTAATTTCTCTATGCCTGATACCTCTTCATCGTCAACGACTACTGAACAAAATGCGCTCTTTACAATCTTGCGCTCTCCTCCCCTGCTGCTGCGCGAGTCGCTGGCCGGGGTGATCACTGCCCTGGCGCTTATTCCGGAAGTGATTTCATTTTCGGTGATTGCAGGCGTTGATCCGAAAGTAAGCCTAATTGCATCGGTCGTCCTGTGTCTGGCCATGTCGTTCCTCGGCGGGCGTCCTGCGATGGTCACGGCGGCGGCGGGTTCAGTGGCGCTGGTCATCGGCCCGATGGTGCACCAGCACGGTGTGGCGTACATCCTGCCTGCAGTGGTGATGGCTGGCGTGATTCAGATTGCTTTTGGCGTGTTCGGTATGGCGAGGCTGATGCGATTCATCCCGCAGGCGGTGATGACTGGCTTTGTAAATGCGCTCGGTATTCTTATTTTCTTTGCCCAGGTGCCGCATTTTTGGAGCAAAGAACCGCTGATTCTGACGCTGTTTGCCGCTACGCTGTTGATTGTGCTGTGGGCGCCACGAGTGATTAAAAGCGTACCTTCGCCGCTGATCGCTATCGTTATTCTGACGCTGTACACCGTCTATAGCGGCCAGATTCTGCCGACCGTCGGCGATGAAGGCTCGATGTCAGGTGGTTTGCCTGGGCTGACCCAGCTGCTGGTGCCGTTTAATCTGCACACATTACAGATAATCTGGCCCTGCGCGTTGAGCATCGCCTTTGTCGGGCTGATGGAATCGCTGCTGACCGCAAAACTGGTCGATGACTTAACCGCCACGCCGTCGAATAAAGCGCGTGAAAGCGCCGGGCTGGGTATCGCCAATATCATGGCAGGCTTTTTCGGCGGGATTGCCGGGTGCGCGATGATCGGTCAGACCATCGTAAACGTGGAAATGGGCAAAGGCCGCAGCCGCTTGTCTACCGTTGTCGCAGGCCTGGTATTGCTGTTACTGGTAACCGGGCTGAGCAACGTGATGGCGAAAATCCCCATGGCGGTGCTCGCCGGGATCATGGCGATAGTGGCGTTCAAAACCTTTAGCTGGCACAGCATTCAGCCAGCCACCCTGAAGCAAACGCCGTGGTCGGTAACACTGGTGATGCTGGTCACCGTCGCGGCGACCGTCAGCACCGGCAATCTGGCTATTGGTGTACTGGCCGGGATTGTGGCACTGGCGTTGATTCCGAAGCGTATCCGCCGACATCACGCGGCTAAAGCAGAAACACCGTCGCCAGCCCCAGAAAAATAAAAAAGCCGCCAGTGTCGGTGATCGCGGTGATCATGACACTGGAGCCAACTGCCGGATCGCGGCCAAACTTGGTCATAATCATCGGGATCAGTACCCCCATCAACGACGCCACCAGCAGGTTGAGCACCATCGCCAACATCATCACGCCGCCAAGCTGCGGATCATCATACAGCCACCACGTCACTCCGCCCATTATGCCGCCCCACACCAGGCCGTTAATCAGTGCCACGCCCATTTCACGCAGGATCAGGAACGAAAAGTTACCCGGCTGAATATGCTGGAGCGCCAACGCACGAACGATCATGGTAATGGTCTGGTTGCCGGTGTTGCCGCCGATCCCCGCCACGATGGGCATCAGCGAGGCCAGCGCCACCAGCTGGGAAATGGTGTGTTCGAAGCTATCAATCACCCTTGAGGCGATAAACGCGGTACAGAGATTGACTGCCAGCCACGCCCAGCGCGTTTTCACCGCTTTGCTGACCGGGGCGAATACGTCCTGGTCGTTACTCAGACCGCTCATCTGGCGAATATCGTTGTCGGTTTCTTCATATACCACGTCAACAATTTCATCGATGGTCAGGCGCCCGAGCAGTTTGCCTTCGGCATCTATCACGGCGGCACTCAGCAAGTCATCACGTTCAAAGGTACGCGCGACTTTTTCGGCATCTTCTTCTGGATGGAAGGTGACGGGCTCCGCTTCCATCACGTCGTTAACCCGGCGCTGCGCCGGATTGAGCAAAATGGTTTGCAGCTCCAGTTCGCCAAGCAGCGTTTTATCACGCGAGGTAACAAACAGTTTGTCGGTGTTCTCCGGCATTTTTCCCAACCGGCGCAAGTAACGCTGCACCGCGCCCAGCGTGACGTCCGGGCGAATGGTGATCACCTCGAACTCCATGATTGCACCCACGCTGTCGTGGGCGTAATTCATCACCTGACGCACGCGGTCACGCTCGGCAGGTGCAAGCGTCGCCAACAGACGACCGGTCAGATTGCGCGGAAGGTGCTGAACCAGATAGATTTTTTCATCGATATCGAGGGTTTCCAGCGCATCAAGCAACGCCTTGTCGCTCATCCCTTCAATCAGATCTTCATACACGCCTTCGGACGCTTCGAGCAGCACGTTACCGCGTTTGCTGTCTTCCACCAGGCCCCAAAGCGCATGACGTTCATCGGAAGGCAGTGCCTCCAGCGTATCCGCCAGATCAGGCGCAGGCAGGTGCGCCACCAGCGCGCCCACTTCGGCAATATCATCTGCCAGTTGCCCTTCATCATATTGTTCAGCCAGCGTCAGTTTGTTGGTCAGCGCGGATGTAATGGCTTTATCGGTGGTCAGCAGCCAGATAAGGCGAGCACGTTCCTGGTCACGCAGTCGGGCGCTGTTTTTATGAAACACGGACATCGGTTGGCAATCCTTGAGCGGGGGCAGTTTTCCAGCCTCTAAGCATAGCGCGAGTGAAAGTAAAAAATAATAAACTCGTGACTGAGATGCGGGAAAAGTAGGCAAACGCCCCGTGAAAAGGGGCGTGAAAGATTAGGCAGTACGTGCGACAGCGTCCCGGGAAGCGGCATCGCGCTCTTCCCCGATCAGCTCGCTGAGTTTGCCATTGCGCATTTCCAGCAGGCGATCGGCGTGAATGAAGTAGTGATCGTCATGACTGATAGCAAACACGGTTTTACCCATCTCTTGCATTAGCGGCAGCAAAACCTGATAAAACTCGCGGCGGAAATGCGGGTCCTGATCGGCGGCCCATTCATCCAGCAAAATGATGTCACGTTCTTCGGCCAGTGCCAGCAACAGCGCGACGCGTTTTTTCTGCCCTTTAGATAGTTTCAGGTCGAGAATTTTACCGTTCTCAAGCTTCAGCTTGTGGTCCATTTTCAGCTGTTCGAGCCACTTGTCGATCAGCGCCTGATTCGCCTGATGCCCCTCCGGGCCGAGCAGCTGATCGAACAGCCACACGTCGGTAAACACCGCCGAGAATAGCTTGCGATAATCTTCCGGTTTATCCACCGCCAGCGGCTGACCGTCGAGCAGGATCTTTCCGGAAATCGGTTGATAAAGCCCGGTGAGCAGCATCGCCAGCGTCGATTTCCCGCTACCATTGCCGCCAATCAGAAACACCAGTTCCCCGCGATTCAGCGTCAGATTAATCGGCCCGACAGCAAAGCTGTTGTCCTGATAATGGAATTCCACGTCACGCAGTTCCAGCGTCTGCCAGTTCGGATGGGCTTCCGGTTTTGGAAACTCGATGCGATACGGTGCCAGAGAAAAAGTATTCAGCTTTTTAAAAGCCACTTGGGCGCTGAGCAGCGTCGGCAGCGCGCCGACGGCGGAAAGCAGCGGCGTGCGCAGGAATAGCAGCGTCAGTGAATAGGTCGCCGCCACGTTGGTGTCCGCCCAACCGAGGCTGTTCGCCATCCAGAACACCAGGCCAATCGCCCCAAGCATCATGATATTCGACCAGTTCACCGCGCTTAAGTGGAAGGTATCGGCCCGAATGATGTGGTGGCGATACTCTTTGGCGTCTGGAATATACAGGGTATTAAAGATGTGCTCCGCACGCTCACGGTTGAGGGTCAGCTCTTTGCGCCCTTCCAGCACGGTCTGATAATCGTGGTACAGCTTGTCTTCCGTTTCGCGTAGGGTCGCCATATGCTTGTACACTCGCGCCACCAGTACAAATCCGCCCCAGATGGTCAACGCCACCCACAACGCGGTGATCACCAGCATTTTACCGGACAGGAAGAAGAGATACGCCGCCGAACCAAAGGTTAGAATGATACCCTGCACCAGTTCCGGTAAACGCACGAAGGCAATGGTAATGGCACGAACATCGCTGGTCAGCCCGGCGAGCAGCGCTGCGCTTCCCAGCTTTTCGACCCGCTCAATTTGGGTGTCGAGAATACGTTTGATGAATTCACTGCGCAGGCGATAGACGAAGTGGTGTCCGAGCACAGTCAACGCCAGCTGCGAACCGAGCGTGACGACCATTAACAGCGCGAGCAGGCCGAGAAATTCCGGAAGCACCGCCAGCGACGCATCGACGCTTTCGATCAGGCGCAGGTTAATAAACGCAATCAGGCCAATACCGAGCGCGGCGCTCAGCAGGCTCAACGCCATGACGGCGATGAAAGGCCAGCGGTACTGCCGCCAGACCAGAAGAAGAAGCTGCATAAAAACAATTCCGGACGACCAAAACAGCCAGCAGTTTAAACGGCTCGCGCCCTACATCAAGAATAATTCTTATTTTTATTGCTGTTTCAGGTATGACGGAAAGTGAGATTGAAACGGAACGCGCCGGTTGCCGGATGGTCATCCTCTTTAAGCGGCTGAATGCCATGATAAAACAGCCTCGATTCTCCGCCCCACACCACTACATCACCGTGTTCCAGCAGTACGCGCTGCAAGGGATCGTTGCGCTTCAGACCGCCAAATTGAAATACCGCCGGCAAGCCCAGCGAGACAGAAACAATCGGTGCACGCTGGTCCTTTTCATCTTTATCCTGATGCAGCGAGAGCTTAGCCCCCGGGGAATATCGGTTGATAAGGCAGGCATCCGGCTGAAAATCGGCATAGCCCGCTTCCTGCGCACATGCCTGGGCCAGCGCTAAAAAAGCCGCGGGCATGGCGGGCCAACGTTGCCCAGTTAGCGGATCGACGCTGGCATACAGATAACCGTGCTGATTTGTCGTCCAGCCGACGTGCCCGCAGTTGGTCATCGCCACAGACATGGTGTAGCCGCCGGGCGTGACCATTTGCCGGAAGGGAGACCGTGTCGCCACCTGATTGACCTGGTCGAGCAGTAGTTCAGCATTGGCCAGCGCGCGGCGACGTAAGATGACCGCCCCTGGCGCGAGTGGCTCCTGCCACGGCGGAGTATCGGCGAACAAGTCCAGCATCGTTATCTCTCCTGTCCGGCTTCGCGCCGCAGTAATGCCACTTTTCGCGCCTCGCCCCAACGATAACCAGACAGCGCCCCGCTCTGTCGCACCACACGATGACAAGGCACGATCAGCGCCAGTTTATTTGCCGCGCAGGCATTCGCCACGGCGCGCACCGCCTTCGGCTTGCCGATGCTGTCTGCCACCTGCTGATAGCTGCGGGTTTCACCTGCCGGAATATCACGCAGCGCTTGCCAGACCGACTGCTGAAACGCCGTCCCGCGAATATCCAGCGGCAGCGAAACCGTCGCCCGCTGCCCATCTAACAAAGCAATGACCTGCGCGACCTGTTGACGGAATCCGTCGTCGGCTTCTTCCCGCTGGGCATGGGGAAACATCAGCTCAAGTTCGGCAATCAGCGTTTCATCATTATCTCCGGGCAAAACGGCGCAAATACCGCGAGTACTGGCCGCCACCAGACAACGCCCGAGCAGGCACGGCTGCAGCGTGTAACGCACTCGCAGGTCATCGCCGCCGCGACGAAACTGGCTCGCCGTCATGCCGAGCGTGTTATCGGCATGACGATAGAAACTGCTGCTGCCAGGAAAACCGGCGGCCAGTACCGCCTCGGTGACGGTTGGGCTTTCTTTCAGCGCATCACGCAACATCTTCGCCCGCCAGGCCTGCTGCCAGGCGCGGGGCGTCATACCAGTCACGGATTTGAACAGCCGATGGAAATGATACGGACTGACGGCGACTTCCCGCGCCAGTTCGTCGAGCGTCAGAGTGCGCTCTTGCTCCAGCAATCGACACGCCTGGGCGACTTTATCTATTCGCTGTTGTTGAGGGTCAGCTTTATCAGGCTGGCAGCGTTTGCAGGCCCGAAAACCAGCGGCCTCGGCGGCGCTGACATTCGGGTAGAAATGGACGTTTTGGCGTAGGGCGTGGCGCGCGCGGCAAGACGGGCGGCAGTAGATCCCAGTGGTCAGTACCGCAAAAACAAACTGACCATCGGCGGCCAAATCTCTGTCGAGGACCGCCTGCCAGCGGGCCTCATCATTAATAGCAGCATTACGTTTCATACAGTCTCCGGCTCTCTATTCAGGGTAGCCTGAGTCTGGCGCAGAAGGCAGCTAAAAAAACCGCCATTCTTGCTTTTTAATTTTTACCGCTGACCAGGAAGGTTTCGAACTGAGGAGACATCCAGGTTTTGAAGCCGTCGCCGTCTTTGATGATCATGTAAACCGCCAGCCCTTGCTCGCGCACCACTTCTTTAGCTTTATCCGGACCGAGCACCATCAGCCCAGTATCCCAGCCGTCGGCTTCCAGCGCAGTCGGTGAAATCACCGTGACCGACACCAGCTTATGCTGTATAGGTGCACCCGTTTGCGGATCGATTACATGGGAAATGCGTTTGCCGTCAAGCTCGTAGTAGTTGCGATAGCTGCCCGAGGTGCTGATGCCGTGGCCGTTGATATCAACAATTGCCTGCACCGCATTTTCTTTATCCGTCGGTTTCTGAATCGCCACGCGCCACGGCAGCCCTTCGGTATTCATGCCACGGCTCGACAGCGCGCCGCCCACAGATACCAGGTAGCGAGCAATGCCTTCTTGTTCCATTAAGCGCGCCAAATGATCGGCGGCGTAGCCTTCGCCTACGGTCGAGAGATCAACATACAAGTCGGGAATATCTTTTTGTAAATACTGGCTGCCGGAGTGGTTAATGACCGTTAGATGTTTCAGACCGGTACGCACTTTTGCGGCGTCAATTTGCGCCCGATCCGGCGTTTTCACCGGCTGTTTATCAGGGCCAAAGCCCCACAGATTCACCAGCGGCCCGACAGTAATGTCCATGGCGCCCTGGGTATTCGCGCCTATACGCAGTGATTCGGTGACGATATCTGCCATCGCTTCGTTGACCGGCCACGGTGCGGTACTGGTGGAATGGTTGAATCGCATCAGCGCGGAGTCGTTTTTCCACGTGGAGAGCAGCTGATCGTCGGCGTCCAGCTGGCTTTGCACCTTCTGGCGTAGGGCTTCTGCTTTGCTACTGTCGAGATTGATGACGCTGACCCGCCAGAATGTCCCCATCGTCTTGCCTTCAAGGACGGTGGCTGGCGCTTTTTGCGCAGTAGGTGTCGGTGGGCTGTTATCGCAGCCAGAAATAACGAGAGCGACGGCCATCAGTGCCGCGCGGAAATAAGTGAAATCCATACGTAATGCCCCTCATGTTTGCGCGCAAGGGTACACCAATCAACTTAAACAAGGGATAAAAAAAAGGGTCCAAAAGGACCCTTTTTACTGATTAGCAGTCGATTAGAACTGGTAAACCAGACCCAGAGCTACGATGTCATCGGTAGAGACGCCAGCGTTACGGGTGAAGTTGTTTTCGTCCAGCAGGTTGATTTTGTAATCAACGTAGGTGGACATGTTTTTGTTGAAGTAGTAAGTCGCGCCAACATCAACATATTTCAGCAGATCCTGGTCGCCGTAACCATTTTCCATGTCTTTACCTTTGGACTGCAGGTAAGCCACGGATGGACGCAGACCGAAGTCGAACTGGTACTGAGCAACCATTTCAAAGTTCTGAGCTTTGTTCGCCCAGCCCAGGCTGCCAGCGCGGGTTGCGTTGTAAGTCTGAGTATACTGAGCTGCCAGGTAGACGTTGTTCGCGTCGTATTTCAGGCCGCCGGTGTAAGTTTCAGCGCGGTCGCCTTCACCCAGGTAAACACCATCGTTCTGGTCAGTTGTACGTTTGGAGCTGGACATTGCAGCACCCAGACCGAAGCCTTCGCCCAGATCATAAGTTACGGAACCGCCGACGCCGTCGCCGTTCTGTTTCAGAGCAGTACGGCCGTTGGCAGTAGAACCTTCACCGCTTGGGCTACCGTTTTTACCCTGGTACTGAATTGCGAAGTTCAGACCGTCAACCAGGCCGAAGAAATCGGTGTTACGGTAAGTCGCGTAGCCGTTACCACGCTGCTGCATGAAGTTGTCAGAACCGTAGGTGTCGCCGCCGAATTCTGGCAGGACGTCAGTCCAGGAAGTTACGTCGTAAACAACGCCATAGTTACGACCGTAGTCGAAAGAACCGGCATCTTTAACACGAATACCTGCGAAACCTACACGAGTCCATGCCTGGTCAGCAGAACCTTCGGTGTTGTTCGCCTGAACGTTGTATTCCCACTGGCCGTAACCGGTGATCTGGTCGTTAACCTGAGTTTCGCCTTTGAAGCCCAGACGAATGTAAGACTGGTCGCCGTCAGCGCCCTTGTCGTCAGAAAAATAGTGCAGGCCGTCTACTTTACCGTACAGATCTAATTTGTTGCCGTCTTTGTTATAAATTTCAGCCGCATTCGCTGCGCCCGCTACCAGCAGTGCTGGTACCAGGAGGGACAGTACTTTAACTTTCATTTTATTAACCCTCTGTTATATGCCTTTTTTATGCCACTGCTTACTGATTGACCCTCTAATCAGTCGGCAAACCCATTGTGCTGCAAAATCCAGAAATATCCAACAAGAAAATGATACGAGAACTTTTAAGGTGTTTCAAATTACCCACTAGATGTTTCATAATGTAAATATCACGGAACTTTTTTATGCCACGAAAAGCCAAAAAATATAGCACCAAAAATCAAAATTAATAAAAAAACCAATTAAATCATATTCATAATTATCATTTTACGTATAGCACTGAATGACAAAACAAATTCTTCAACGATCTCTAAAATAATCAACGCTATCATCATTAACTTTATTTATTACCGTCATTCAGTTCTGAATGTCTGTTTACTCATATTTTTACCGGGTGCTTCGCATCCGGTTTTTTTTTACCTTTCTTTACGCAAATTAATAGCCGTGTGCTACCCCCTCGAAATCATAATGACTATTAAGTAATCACTCTCACTGGAAAAATTCCCCTTAGGCACTAAGGATTAAATAATCTCTTGTTATTTAGTGCTATTCTCATGGATCTCAGCGTAAATATTTGTACAGAAAATGTAACCATGTACATCCCTGTGAGACAACTGTGCAGATTGCTCACAAAGTCAACAACCGGCCTGAGAATGTGGAAATTGGCGCATTACCCTTTATACTGCCTGCTGGAGTTGCCGTGACTAAACCCAGCAGAAAACCGGCAACAGGTTTTCGCCAAAGGCAGCAGACCCGCTTGCAACGCATTTTATTTGGTGCAGTCATCATGGATTACACACACGAATGAGTCATTCCGACCCGACTATCTCCAACAAGTTTTCCCTTATTCCAGGGAGCATTAACCGTTTCTTTCTGCTGCTGATTGTCGTGCTTTTGGTGACAATGGGCGTGATTACCCAGAGTGCGGTGAATGCCTGGCTGAAGGATAAAAGCTACCAGATTGTCGATATGACACATTCCATCCATAAACGCATCGATACATGGCGCTACGCCACCTGGCAGATTTATGACAACATCGCTGCGTCCGCGACGGCAACCTCTGGGGCCGATGGCCTTCAGGAAACCCGCCTGAAGCAGGACGTGTATTACCTCGAGAAACCGCGTCGTAAAACAGAAGCACTGATTTTCGGCTCCCACGACGGTGCCACCCTCGACATGACGCAAAAAATGTCGAACTACCTCGATACACTGTGGGGTGCTGAAACCGTTCCATGGTCGATGTACTACCTCAACGGCCAGGATAACAGCCTGATCCTCATATCTACCCTGCCGCTGAAAGATCTGTCCGCCGGTTTTAAAGAGTCTACGGTTGGCAGCATTGTCGATTCACGCCGTGCAGAAATGCTTCAGCAGGCCAATACGCTGGATGAACGCGAAACCTTCTCGGCTCTACGCCGCCTCGCCTGGCAGAACGGTCACTACTTTACGCTGCGTACGACATTCAACCAGCCGGGCCATCTGGCCACCGTCGTTGCTTTCGATTTACCGATTAACGATCTGATCCCACCGGGCATGGCGCTGGACAGTTTCCGTCTTGAGCCGGATCCTAAGCAGAAAAACCTGCGCAGTCAGGATAAAGATGCCGCTGATAGCGTAAGCATCAATTTCAACAGTTCGCGCATTGAGATTGCCTCGTCGGTCAATGCCACCGGCATGCGTCTGGTGTGGCAAGTGCCGTTCGGTACGCTGTTGCTCGATACCTTACAAAATATTTTGCTGCCGCTGCTGTTGAACATCGCCCTGCTGGCGCTGGCGCTATTTGGCTATAACACCTTCCGTCATTATTCCGGCCGCCGTCAGACGGAAAGCGCCACTCCAGGCGCTGCCAACAATGAACTGCGGGTATTGAAAGCGATTAATGAAGAGATTGTCTCGGTACTGCCGCTGGGGCTGCTGGTGCATGACCAGGAGTCCAATCGCACGGTTATCAGCAACAAAATTGCCGATCACTTGCTGCCGCACCTGAATCTGCAAAATATCACCAGCATGGCCGACCAGCATCAGGGCGTCATTCAGGCGACTATCAATAACGAACTGTACGAAATTCGCCAATTCCGCAGCCAGGTGGCTCCGCGCACGCAAATCTTCATTATTCGCGACCAGGATAAAGAAGTGCTGGTGAACAAAAAACTTAAACAAGCCCAGCGTCTGTATGAGAAAAACCAGCAGGGCCGTATCGCCTTTATGCAGAACATTGGCGAAGCGTTGAAGCAGCCGGTAAAATCACTGGCAGAAGACGCCGCAGCACTGAAGGGTGATGAAAATCAGAAACTCGCTCAGCACGCCGATACGGTGGTGCGTCTGGTCGATGAGATCCAACTGGCGAATATGCTGGAAGGTGAAGGCTGGAAAGGACAATCTGCGCTGTTCTCAATTCAGGATTTGATCGACGAAGTGGTGCCGGAAGTTTTACCGGTGATTAAGCGTAAAGGCTTGCAGCTGCTGATCAACAACCATCTGGCAGCCAGTGAGCAGCGTCATGGCGATCGCGAAGCGCTCAAACGGATCCTGCTGCTGCTTATTCAGTACGCGGTCACCACCACACAAATCGGCAAGGTAACACTCGAAGTCGGAAAAGATGAGTCAGCCGAAGACAGACTCACCTTCCGTATTCTTGATACCGGCAACGGCGTCTCGAACAGTGAAATCGACAATCTTCACTTCCCGTTCCTGAACGACACTCAGGAAGATCGATTCGGTAAAGCCAACGCCCTCACCTTCTGGCTGTGCGATCAGCTGGCGCGTAAACTTGGCGGCCATCTGAATATTAAAGCCAGGGAATCGCTGGGCACGCGTTACTCTCTGCACGTCAAAATGGCGCCGCGTGAAGAAGAAACCGAATCGCAAGAGAAGCTACTCGATGACGTAATTGCAATGATTGATATTACGTCCAACGAAGTGCGAAGCGTGGTCGTTCGGCTGATGGAAAACTGGGGTGCGAGCTGCATTTCCCCGGATGAGCGCCTGACAAGTCAAGAATATGATCTGTTTTTAACTGATAATCCGTCTAATCTTACTGCGCCTGGCTTGCTTTTGAGCGATGATGAGGCCGGTATTCGTAAGATTGGTCCAGGTCAGCTACGGGTCAACTTCAATATCAGTAATGCCATGCAGGAAGCAGTGCTACAACTTATAGAAGAACAACTGGCGCAGGGAGAGTTGCTGGGAACACCTGCGGGTGTAAATGAAAACGCCGAGCTCCATGCCAGCGGTTATTATGCGCTGTTTGTTGATACGGTACCGGAAGATGTTAAGAGGTTGTATACTGAGTCAGCGACAACTGACTTTGCTGCGCTGGCACAGACAGCTCACCGCCTGAAAGGGGTGTTTGCCATGCTCAATCTGGTACCCGGCAAGCAGTTATGTGAAACGCTGGAGCATCTCATTCGTGAGAAGGATGCACCCGGCACAGAAAAATATATCAGCGACATTGACGCCTACGTCAAAAGCTTGATGTAGCAAGGTAGCCTAATACATGAACAATATGAACGTTATTATTGC
Source organism: Scandinavium tedordense (assembly GCF_024764965.1). Taxonomy (NCBI): domain Bacteria; kingdom Pseudomonadati; phylum Pseudomonadota; class Gammaproteobacteria; order Enterobacterales; family Enterobacteriaceae; genus Scandinavium; species Scandinavium tedordense. The sequence continues at coordinate 118,758 of NZ_JALIGG010000054.1, forward strand.
CGATGATCACCCGATTGTACTGTTCGGTATTCGCAAATCACTTGAGCAAATCGAGTGGGTGAATGTCGTCGGCGAATTTGAAGACTCCACTGCACTTATCAATAATCTGCCAAAACTTGACGCCCATGTGCTGATTACCGATCTCTCCATGCCTGGAGACAAATACGGTGATGGCATTACGCTTATTAAATACATCAAACGTCATTTTCCGGCTATTTCGATCATTGTTCTGACCATGAACAATAACCCGGCCATTCTGAGTGCCGTTCTGGATCTGGATATTGAAGGGATTGTCCTGAAACAGGGTGCACCAACCGATCTGCCGAAAGCCCTCGCGGCGCTGCAGAAAGGGAAGAAATTTACCCCGGAAAGCGTTGCTCGTCTGCTGGAAAAAATCAGCGCGGGCGGTTACGGCGACAAACGTCTGTCACCGAAAGAAAGTGAAGTGCTGCGTCTGTTCGCAGAAGGTTTCCTGGTTACCGAAATTGCTAAGAAATTGAACCGCAGCATCAAAACCATCAGTAGCCAGAAGAAGTCGGCGATGATGAAACTGGGCGTGGAAAACGATATCGCCCTGCTGAACTATCTGTCGTCCGTCACGCTGAGCTCGGCTGACAAAGACTAAACGACTTTCCCCCGGCCCGCCGGGGGAATCTACTCCCTACTCCCTTGTTTTTCTGACCCGCATCGCATACACCCCAACCGTCTGCTTCAGCACATCCAGTGTCACCGGTTTCGACAAACAGCTATCCATTCCCGACTCCAGGCAACGCTGCTTCTCTTCTGCGAGTGCATTCGCAGTAACTCCAACAACGGGTAGCGTAAGCCCCAACTGACGGATTCGCTGCGTGAGACGATAACCGTCCATATTTGGCATGTTGACATCGCTGAGCACGATATCAATATGGTTTTTGCTGAGCACGTTCAGCGCATCTACACCGTCATTGGCGGTTTTACACTGATAGCCAAGCGATCCGAGCTGATCGGCCAGCAGGCGACGGTTGATCGGATGATCGTCGACAACCAGAATCATCATGTCATCGTTGGCATCAGCGGTGTTTTCCGCCGAAGCCAGCGCTCCGCCATTTTCAGCGGTTTCGACTTCAATACTGTAAATTCGGCCCAGCAGCGCCAACAGTTCATGTGGCGATGCCACGCTGTGGATCCACTCGCCCGGCGCACGTTCCAGCGGAATACCGATATGGCGACGGCAGAATATAATCGCCCCGCGCCCGGCCCACGACTGAGCCATCTCGTCGTCGGAAATCAGCATATCGTCAGCCTGCGGCGTCTGGCCCTCATAGCGCATCACTTCCACGCCGTGGCGCGACAGCAGGGATTCGACAAACTGCGACAGCGACGCATTACGCACCGCCAGCCAGCAGCGCTTGCCAGACAGGCCATCAATGGCGGCAGGCTTCAGATTTTGCGCACCATACAGCGGAATACGAATGGTGAACTGGCTGCCCATGCCCGGCTCGGTATCCACCGAAATGTCGCCGTCCATCATGTTGATGAGCTTCTCACAAATCGCCAGCCCCAGCCCGGTTCCCTGGAAATTACGCTGCACACCGGTGCCGACCTGGAAGAACGGGTCAAACAGCCGGACGACTTCTTTCGCCGGAATACCCACGCCGGTATCACGCACGCTAATGCTGAGATAGTCCTCATCGCGGCGCAGATGCAGAATAATGCAGCCGACGTCAGTGAACTTAATCGCATTGCTCAGCAGGTTGGAAATCACCTGCTGCAAACGCATTGGGTCACCCGCCAGCTGCTGTGGCACATCCGGTTCAACGAAGCAGTACAGCCCAAGTTGTTTACGCACCACCAGCGGCAGATAGTTGGCGGTGATGTGACTCATCACCTCACGCGGCGAAAACTCGCGCGGTTCGATTTTCAGCTGCTCGGACTCAATCTTCGAGAAATCGAGAATGTCGCTGATGATTTTCAGCAGCAGACTGGAGGAGTTATTCATCGCCGTGACCAGTCGGTCGACGCCCTTTGGCAGCTCTTTAGTTTGCAGCAGGTCGAGGTTACCGATTATGCCATACAGCGGGGTGCGCAACTCGTGGCTGACGGTGGCAAGGAACATCGATTTCGACTGGCTCGCCTGCTCGGCAGCCTGCGCCATTTCCTGCAATGACTCTTCCATCTTCACACGCGACGACACGTCCACCAGGACGCAAATCGCCACGTTTTCATTGCGATAGCGCGAATGGACAAAGCTGATTTGCAGATTGGTATTGTTGCTGGTGAGCACATCAACAAAGTTAACCTGTTGGCCGCAGATAATCTGCGTCAACCGCTGTCGGTCTTCGTGGGTCAACATATTCAGATAATTATGCGCCAGCTCGTTACTCAGAATGTTAGTCCCGTCCTGGGTGCGTAAAATACAGATCCCAACCGGGGCAGACGCCACAATTTTACGATTGAACTGTTCGTGCTCCTCCAGGCGCTGCGCATCGGCTTCGGCAGGCAGGAAAATCCGGCGTTCGTACATTCGCGCCAGGGTAAACAGCGCCGCGCCAGTCAGAATATTCAGCAGCACGGCATTGAGGATAAGCATTCTTATCCGCTCGAGAACCAAATCCACCGGTACCGAGTAGACAATGCTCAGCGAGGACGGCGGCAGGCTTTTCTTCAGCACCAGCTCGCGGAAGCCCGATGTATAGCCAAACCAGGCACGCTCCTGCATCCAGTGCGGGTCGATTTTCAGTTTGCTTTCGCCGCCGGTAAGGGAAATCAACGGCTGGCCGCTTTCATCCAGAATGGTCACGCCCATTGGCATACTGCCCGGCGTGAAGAAGTTTTCCATGCGGATGGTTTGTTCAATGCCGAGCAGCGCCTGTAGGCGGTTGGCGAGATACACCGGCGTCAGCGCATAGAAGTAGCCCACGCCTGGACGCGGGCCCTGGCTAATCCAGAACAGATTATTGCCGCGCTCATCCTGCGGTGCATTGCGATATTTCATGATCCGCTCATGCAGGATTTTCAGCGCCTGCTCATGTTCCATCGGCATATCGCGCAGGCCAAAGTTCGCCATACAGAGATTGTCGCTGCCAATCAGGAACACGCGGTTGAGATCGTAAGCCGCAGAGAAATTGTCGCGCCAGTAGCGCATAAACCACGCCAACGACTCAAGCGAGCCGCGCCAACTGTTGCTCAGTGCACCACAGTCGGAATCCTGGAACAGTGGCTCAAATTCGGGGACTTCGGTATCGTCTTTCGTTGTGCGTGAGGACATCACGCCGTTTTCCACACTCAGTCGATTTTCCGCAATGTACTTCAGCTCTTTCATCACATCTGACGTGCGCTGAATGTAGCGCTGGGCCTGATCGTAGCTGAGGTTAAATTCCTGACGTATTTCCGCCTCTTTGGAGTGCAGCGCATTCACAATGTAAAACGCCGAGACAAAGGCAATCAGCAGCCAGAGCAACAGCGCCAGTGCCCGGAAAAGATAGCGGGAGACTTTCAGAGTCGTGCGAAAAGAGACGAGGTATTTCAACGTTTGGCCGTGTACATGCAAAAAGATGGGATTAAGGTAGCGGTAAATCTCTACCCTCGCAACGTTCAAAGAAAAAGGGCCAGTTTTCACTGGCCCTTTTCACTGACTTCAGGCGATTATTTTAGACAATTACTCATCTGCGTCATCGGCTACGTCGTCATCAGACACGTCGTCGTCAGACACTTCATCATCTGATTCTGCTTCCGGTGCGATTTCATCATCACCTTCAGCAACGCTGCCGTCGATAGCGTCGAGTTCTTCTTCGTCAACCGGTTCAGCTACGCGCTGCAGGCCCACTACGTTTTCATCTTCCGCGGTGCGGATGAGGATAACGCCCTGGGTGTTACGGCCAACCACGCTGACTTCCGAAACGCGTGTACGCACCAGCGTACCGGCATCGGTTATCATCATTATCTGGTCGCTATCCACAACCTGCACTGCGCCAACTACAGAACCATTACGCTCGGTCACTTTGATCGAGATAACGCCCTGCGTGCCGCGAGACTTAGTTGGATATTCGGTTTCAGAAGTACGCTTGCCGTAGCCGTTCTGGGTCACGGTCAGAACCGCCCCTTCACCGCGTGGGATAATCAGCGACACGACTTTGTCTTCACCGGCCAGTTTGATACCGCGAACACCTGTCGCCGTTCGGCCCATGGCACGCACTGCACCCTCTTTAAAGCGCACGACTTTACCGGCGGCAGAGAACAGCATCGCTTCATCGTTACCGTTGGTCAGGTCAACGCCAATCAGCTCATCGTCTTCTTTCAGGTTCACCGCAATGATACCGGCAGAACGCGGACGGCTGAACTCAGTCAGCGCCGTTTTCTTGACGGTACCGCTAGCGGTAGCCATGAAGACGTTAATGCCTTCTTCGTATTCACGCACCGGCAGAATGGCGGTGATACGTTCGTTCGCTTCCAGCGGCAGCAGGTTGACGATTGGACGTCCACGCGCGCCACGGCTCGCTTCTGGCAGCTGATAAACCTTCATCCAGTACAGACGACCACGGCTGGAGAACAGCAGAATGGTGTCATGGGTGTTGGCGACCAGCAGGCGGTCGATAAAGTCTTCTTCTTTAATACGCGCGGCTGATTTACCTTTGCCACCGCGACGCTGAGCTTCGTAATCGGTCAGCGGCTGGTACTTCACGTAACCCTGATGAGACAGCGTCACAACAACGTCTTCCTGGTTGATCAGGTCTTCGATGTTGATGTCTGCGGTGTTGGCCGTGATTTCGGTACGACGCTGGTCGCCGAACTGCTCGCGAGCGAGTTCAAGCTCTTCACGAATCACTTCCATCAGACGGTCAGCGCTACCCAGAATGCGCAACAGCTCCGCAATCTGTTCCAGCAACTCTTTGTATTCGTCGAGCAGTTTTTCATGCTCAAGGCCGGTCAGTTTCTGCAGTCGCAGATCAAGAATCGCCTGAGCCTGCTGTTCGGTCAGGAAATACTTACCATCGTGGATCCCGAACTGTGGCTCCAGCCACTCCGGACGCGCAGCATCATCACCCGCACGCTCCAGCATCGCTGAAACGTTGCCCAGTTCCCATGACTGTGCAATCAGCGCAGCTTTCGCTTCAGCAGGCGTTGGCGCACGACGGATCATTTCGATGATCGGGTCGATGTTTGCCAGCGCGATAGCCAGTGCTTCAAGGATGTGCGCACGATCGCGTGCTTTACGCAATTCGAAGATGGTACGACGGGTAACGACTTCACGGCGGTGACGCACGAACGCGGAAAGGATGTCTTTCAGGTTCATGATCTTCGGCTGGCCATGGTGCAGAGCAACCATGTTGATACCGAAAGAGGTCTGCAGCTGAGTCTGGGAGTAGAGGTTGTTCAGAACCACTTCACCCACCGCGTCACGTTTGATTTCAATCACGATGCGCATACCGTCTTTATCAGACTCGTCACGCAGCGCACTGATACCTTCAACGCGTTTGTCTTTCACCAGCTCGGCGATTTTCTCGATCAGGCGAGCTTTGTTCACCTGATAAGGAATTTCGTGCACGATGATGGTTTCACGGCCAGTTTTGGCGTCAGCTTCGACTTCCGCACGGGCGCGAATATAGATTTTACCGCGACCGGTACGATAGGCTTCTTCAATGCCACGACGGCCATTGATGATAGCTGCAGTCGGGAAGTCAGGCCCTGGGATGTGTTCCATCAGCCCTTCGACGGTGATGTCTTCATCGTCAATGTAAGCCAGGCAGCCGTTAATGACTTCGGTAATGTTATGTGGCGGAATGTTCGTTGCCATACCCACCGCGATACCGGACGAACCGTTAACTAACAGGTTCGGGATCTTGGTTGGCATAACGTCTGGAATACGTTCGGTACCGTCGTAGTTATCGACGAAATCAACGGTGTCTTTTTCCAGGTCGGCCATCAGTTCATGGGCGATTTTCGACATACGGATTTCCGTATAACGCATCGCTGCGGCGGAGTCGCCGTCTACTGAACCGAAGTTACCTTGGCCGTCGACCAGCATGTAACGCAGGGAGAATGGTTGCGCCATACGGACGATGGTGTCGTAAACGGCGGTATCACCATGAGGGTGGTATTTACCGATGACGTCACCCACGACGCGGGCAGATTTTTTGTAGGCTTTATTCCAGTCGTTGCCCAATACATTCATGGCGTAAAGTACGCGACGGTGTACCGGCTTGAGTCCATCTCGGACATCTGGCAGTGCGCGGCCGACAATAACGGACATCGCGTAATCCAGATATGAGCGCTTAAGCTCTTCCTCAATGTTGACCGGTGTAATTTCTCTCGCAAGGTCGCTCATCTAACCGCTATCCCTCTACTGTTCCCGGATTCAAAGGTCGCAAATTATAACACAGCCGTCGTGATTGAGGTAAACCTATGTACCAGCACAGCGCTTTATTCGCGCCGGGGTGCTGATATACTCACAGACCTGATAAGAAAAGGAGTCAATGTACCCATGAATGCCGAAAAACAGCCGGTGGTTAACGTCGATCACGACGAAATTGCGAAATTCGAAGCCGTCGCCTCACGCTGGTGGGACCTGGAAGGGGAATTTAAACCACTGCACCGGATTAATCCGCTGCGTCTGGGCTACATCAGCAACCGTTCAGGTGGGTTGTTTGGCAAGAAAGTGCTGGATGTCGGCTGCGGCGGCGGGATCCTTGCCGAAAGCATGGCGCGTGAAGGTGCCACCGTTACCGGGCTGGATATGGGTTTTGAACCATTACAGGTCGCGCGTTTGCATGCGTTGGAAACTGGCATTCAGGTGGATTATGTTCAGGAAACCGTGGAAGACCACGCGGCGAAATACGCGCAGCAGTACGACGTCGTGACCTGCATGGAAATGCTCGAACACGTACCGGACCCGCAGTCCGTAGTAAATGCCTGTGCGAAACTAGTGAAGCCCGGCGGTCAGGTCTTTTTCTCCACCATCAACCGCAACGGCAAAGCGTGGCTGATGGCCGTCGTGGGTGCGGAATATGTCTTAAACATGGTGCCAAAAGGCACGCATGACGTGAAGAAGTTCATCAAGCCAGCCGAGCTGCTGGGCTGGGTCGACAAAACTTGTCTGCAGGAACGTCACATTATCGGCCTGCACTACAATCCGGTCACCAATCACTTTAAGCTCGCGCCGGGTGTTGATGTTAATTACATGTTGCACACAACGGCAAAAAACGACTAACGTCATAGCTTATTCTTATAAAGTTTGCGCAGCGTTCTGTTGCGCAATTCGCCTTCTCGTTGAAGAAATCAGCACTCGATCAAATTTCTATTTTTTTTCTTCGAATATTGACAATCTCGCCAGGCCTTACAATCCGTGGACTTAGCCTCCGCTACCCTTCTGCAACCTTAAATTAACCTCAAAATCAACCCTTGTACTCAAATGAATCCTTACTAGAATACTCACCATATAGCGTTTATCTTATCGCAAAACCCCTACATATAGTATTTATCCACAGAGTTAGCCACAACGGCATTTTGTGGATAAGCGGGGGATATTTTTCCATTTCACGGACAGGTAAAAAAGCACATGAATCAGCGTCTGATGGTGACAAAGCGTGATGGCGAGACTGAGCAGATCAATCTCGATAAAATTCATCGCGTGCTGGACTGGGCGGCCGAAGGGCTGAACAACGTTTCCATTTCTCAGGTTGAACTGCGCTCTCACATCCAGTTCTATGACGGCATCAAAACCGCCGACATCCATGAGACCATCATCAAGGCCGCAGCGGATCTGATTTCCCGTGATGCCCCTGATTACCAATACCTGGCCGCGCGCCTGGCGATCTTCCATCTGCGTAAGAAAGCGTACGGTCAGTTTGAACCGCCTGCGCTGTACACCCACGTCGTCAACATGGTTGAGCTGGGTAAATACGACAGTCATCTGCTGGAAGACTACACGGAAGAAGAGTTCAAGCAGATGGACGGTTTTATCGACCACTGGCGCGACATGAACTTCTCTTATGCCGCAGTGAAACAGCTGGAAGGGAAATACCTGGTTCAGAACCGCGTAACGGGTGAAATCTATGAAAGCGCCCAGTTCCTCTACATTCTGGTCGCCGCGTGTCTGTTTTCTAACTATCCGCGTGAAACGCGTCTGGACTACGTGAAGCGTTTTTATGACGCCGTCTCCACCTTCAAGATTTCACTGCCGACGCCAATCATGTCCGGCGTGCGTACCCCAACGCGTCAGTTCAGCTCTTGCGTGCTGATCGAGTGCGGCGACAGCCTCGACTCCATCAACGCCACCTCCAGCGCGATCGTGAAATATGTTTCTCAGCGCGCAGGGATTGGTATCAATGCCGGTCGCATCCGTGCGCTGGGCAGCCCAATTCGTGGCGGTGAAGCGTTCCACACCGGTTGTATCCCGTTCTACAAGCACTTCCAGACCGCAGTGAAGTCCTGCTCTCAGGGCGGCGTACGTGGTGGTGCAGCGACACTGTTCTACCCAATGTGGCATCTCGAAGTTGAAAGCCTGCTGGTGCTGAAAAACAACCGTGGTACTGAAGCCAACCGCGTGCGTCACATGGACTACGGCGTACAGATCAACAAACTGATGTATACCCGTCTGCTGAGAGGTGAAGACATCACCCTGTTCAGCCCGTCAGACGTCCCAGGCCTGTACGACGCGTTCTTCGCCAATCAGGACGAGTTTGAGCGCCTGTATGTGAAATACGAAAAAGACACCAGCATCCGTAAGCAGCGCATCAAAGCGGTTGAACTGTTCTCTCTTGTTATGCAGGAACGTGCCTCTACTGGCCGTATCTACATCCAGAACGTTGACCACTGCAACACCCACAGCCCGTTCGATCCGGTCATCGCCCCGGTGCGTCAGTCTAACCTGTGCCTGGAAATCGCCCTGCCAACCAAACCGCTGGACGATGTAAACGACGAAAACGGTGAAATTGCCCTGTGTACGCTGTCTGCATTCAACCTTGGCGCGATTGACAGCCTGGACGATCTGGAAGAGCTGGCAATCCTGGCAGTTCGTGCGCTGGATGCCCTGCTCGATTATCAGGACTACCCAATTCTGGCGGCAAAACGTGGCGCAATGGGCCGTCGTACTCTCGGCATTGGCGTTATCAACTTCGCTTACTACCTGGCGAAACACGGTAAACGCTACTCCGACGGCAGCGGCAACAACCTGACCCACAGAACGTTTGAAGCCATCCAGTATTACCTGCTGAAAGCATCCAACGAACTGGCGAAAGAGCAAGGCGCGTGCCCATGGTTCAACGAAACCACCTACGCGAAAGGCGTTCTGCCGATCGATACCTACAAGAAAGACCTGGATGCTATCGTTAACGAGCCGCTGCACTACGACTGGGATGGTCTGCGCGAGTCGATCAAAACCCACGGTCTGCGTAACTCCACGCTGTCTGCCCTGATGCCGTCTGAGACCTCTTCGCAAATCTCGAACGCGACCAACGGCATCGAGCCGCCGCGCGGCCACGTCAGCATCAAAGCGTCGAAAGACGGGATCCTGCGCCAGGTTGTTCCGGATTACGAAAAGCTGCAGAACGGCTACGAGCTGCTGTGGGAAATGCCAAACAACGACGGTTATCTGCAACTGGTTGGTATCATGCAGAAGTTTATCGACCAGTCGATTTCGGCAAACACCAACTATGACCCGACGCGTTTCCCGTCTGGTAAAGTGCCGATGCAGCAACTGCTCAAAGACCTGCTCAATGCCTATAAATTTGGCGTGAAAACCCTGTACTATCACAACACCCGTGATGGCGCAGAAGATGCCCAGGACGATATGGCACCGTCCATCCAGGACGATGGCTGCGAAAGCGGCGCATGTAAAATCTAAGCTATTTGCCGGGTAGCGCTTCGTTTACCCGGCCTACGATTTTGACGGCCCGGCTAGCAACGCACTGCCGGGCAATAAAATCTTAACAGGACTCATTCATGGCTTATACCACCTTTTCACAGACGAAAAATAACCAGCTGCTGGAGCCCATGTTCTTCGGCCAGCCGGTCAACGTGGCACGCTACGATCAGCAAAAATATGACATCTTCGAAAAGCTGATTGAAAAGCAACTCTCCTTCTTCTGGCGTCCGGAAGAAGTGGACGTATCGCGCGATCGCATTGACTACCAGGCGCTGCCAGACCATGAAAAGCACATTTTCATCAGCAACCTGAAGTACCAGACGCTGCTGGATTCCATTCAGGGCCGTAGCCCGAACGTGGCACTGCTGCCGCTGATCTCTATTCCTGAGCTGGAAACCTGGGTCGAAACGTGGGCGTTCTCTGAAACCATCCACTCGCGTTCATACACCCATATCATCCGTAACATCGTCAACGATCCGGCGACCGTGTTCGATGATATCGTCACCAACGAGCAGATTCAGAAACGCGCCGAAGGGATTTCCCACTACTACGACTCCCTGATTGAGCTGACCAGTTACTGGCATCTGCTGGGCGAAGGCACCCACAACGTGAACGGCAAAACCGTAACCGTTAGCCTGCATGAGCTGAAGAAAAAACTGTACCTGTGTCTGATGAGCGTTAACGCGCTGGAAGCGATCCGCTTCTACGTCAGCTTCGCCTGCTCTTTCGCCTTCGCAGAACGTAAGCTGATGGAAGGCAACGCCAAAATCATCCGTCTGATTGCCCGTGATGAAGCTCTGCACCTGACCGGTACCCAGCACATGCTGAACCTGCTGCGTTCAGGCCAGGACGACCCGGAAATGGCGGTGATTGCCGAAGAGTGCAAACAAGAGTGTTATGACCTGTTCGTGCTGGCCGCACAGCAGGAAAAAGAGTGGGCGGAATACCTGTTCCGTGACGGCTCTATGATTGGTCTGAATAAAGATATCCTGTGGCAGTACATCGAATACATCACCAACATTCGTATGCAAGCCGTTGGGCTCGATATGCCGTTCAAGACCCGCTCCAATCCGATCCCGTGGATCAACACCTGGTTGGTGTCCGATAACGTCCAGGTTGCGCCGCAGGAAGTGGAAGTCAGTTCTTATCTGGTTGGTCAAATCGACTCCAACGTGGATGCCGATGACCTGAGCAACTTCCAGCTCTGATGAGCCGCGTGACCCTTCGTCTGACTGGCACACAGCTGTTGTGCCAGGAAGAACACCCTTCGTTACTGGTGGCGCTAGAGTCGCACAACGTGGCGGTCGAGTTTCAATGTCGAGAAGGCTATTGCGGCTCCTGTCGCTGCCGTCTGGTTTCCGGCCAGGTTGACTGGCTGACCGAGCCGCTGGCGTTTATCCAGCACGGAGAGATTTTGCCGTGTTGTTGTAAAGCCAAAGGCGATATCGAAATCGAGATGTAATTGTAAAGGGGTCGCAATGCGACCCCTTTTCGTTTTACGATTTTTCTTTCAGAAACTGGACGGCCTTATCCGGGAAATCGGTAAACAATCCGTCTACCCCCGCCTGGTTATACAGCATGTCGTACAGCTGATTCACATTGCTGGCGTAATCCGGCAACTGATCGGCACGCACCGTATACGGATGCACCTGCAATTTGCTGGCATGCGCCTCTTGTACCATCGCCGTCAACCTGATGTTTCCCTTGCCAGACCCTTCCGCCACCAGCATATGGTAATCAGGCCCTATCCCATCGGCATATTGCGCTATCTGCTTCATGGCGCCGGGTTTGAACATCCAGTCATAGCTATAGTTGATCCATTTACCGTTCGGCTGCTTCACCTGGGTTTCATTCCAGTCGGTATACGCAATCAACTGCACCAGATTCACGTCCATTCCCATTTTCGGTTCCAGCTCATTTCTGATGCGCTTCAGCTCTGCGGCATCAAAACATTGCAGGTATACCTTGTCGCTTTTGCTGGTGTAACCGTATTTTTTCAGGACTTCCAGTGTCTTCGCTGCAATATCCTTCCCTTCCTGATGATGGAACCACGGCGCTTTGATTTCCGGGTAAATACCGATATTTTTCCCGGTAGAATGGTTGAGCCCCTGGACAAATTCAATCTCCTCTTCAAAAGTATGAATGCGGAAATCTGATTTTCCCATCGGGAATCGGCCCGGATAGACCTGCACTTTTTTACCGTTTTCCAGCTCGAAACCTTCGGTAAATTTAAGCGATCGAATTTCGTCCAGCGTGAAATCAATGGCGTAATAACGTCCATCTTTGCGGACACGATCCGGGAAGCGCTAAGCTACATCCGTCACCCGGTCAAGATAATGATCGTGCAGAACCACCAGGCGGTCATCCTTCGTCATCACCAAATCTTGCTCAAGATAATCAGCCCCTTGTGCGTAGGCCATCGCTTTTGCTGGCAGAGTATGCTCTGGTAAATAGCCGCTTGCTCCCCGGTGGGCAATGACAATTTTGTCAGTCGCCAGCGCCTGTCCGGCAAATAAACCTGCCAACAGCAATCCTGTTGCGATACGAGTAAAGGTTATTTTCATCATCATGATCCTCATTAACGACGAGCCAGCAGTTCGGCGTGGTGACGCTTCTCACCGACCATCACCACCAGCAGTAAAATCACCGCCAGCACGCTGCCGCCAATCATCACCATAAAGCCGCCATCCCAGCCGAAGAAATCGACGGTATAACCCACAATGGCGCTGGCCGCGACGGAACCACCGAGATAGCCAAACAGCCCGGTAAAGCCCGCCGCCGTACCCGCCGCTTTCTTCGGCGCCAGCTCAAGCGCATGCAGACCAATTAACATCACCGGACCGTAAATCAGGAAGCCGATGACAATCATACAGGTCATATCGACTCCCGGATTACCCGGCGGGTTGAGCCAGTAAACGACGGTTGCAATGGTGACCAGAATCATAAAGAACACGCCGGTCGCCCCGCGATTACCACGGAACACTTTGTCCGACATCCAGCCGCACAGCAGCGTGCCCGGGATCCCCGCATACTCATACAGGAAGTACGCCCAGGAGGATTTATCCAGGGCGAAATGCTTCACTTCTTTCAGGTAGGTCGGCGACCAGTCGAGAATCCCGTAACGCAGCAAATAAACGAACACGTTGGCGATAGCGATGTACCACAGCAGTTTGTTCGGTAACACGTACTGCATAAAAATCTGCTTCGCCGTCAGCTCTTCTTCATACTTCTCGCTGTAATCATCCGGGTAATCGTTTTTGTACTCTTCGACAGGCGGCAGACCACAGGACTGCGGGGTATCACGCATCAGAGCGAACGCAATCAACGCCACCAGAATGGCACCAAACGCAGGCATATAGAGCGCCGCACGCCAGTCGTTAAACCACGCCATCCCCAGCAGGAACAGCAGCGGCGGCAGTCCACCCCCAACGTTATGCGCACAGTTCCACACCGATACAATGCTGCCGCGCTCCTTCTTTGACCACCAGTGAACCATGGTACGCCCGCACGGCGGCCAGCCCATCCCCTGGAACCAGCCGCAAATGAACAACAGCACGAACATGACTGCAATACTCGATGTCGCCCACGGGACAAAGCCCATGAACAGCATCACCATTGCCGCAAGGATCAGACCAGCCGGTAAGAAAATGCGCGGATTCGAGCGGTCAGAGACCGATCCCATAATGAATTTTGAGAAGCCGTAGGCAATCGAAATCCCCGACAGCGCTAACCCCAAATCCCCCCGAGAGAATCCCTGTTCGATCAGATACGGCATGGCTAAAGCAAAGTTCTTACGCACCAGATAGTAAGCGGCGTAACCGAAGAAGATCCCGAGGAAAATTTGCCAGCGAAGACGGCGATAGTCCGAATCAATCTGCGCATCCGGCACTCTTGCAGTGTGCGCGGCAGGTTTGAAAATACTGAGCATAGTAGCCTCCGTGGCCATCGTTATCAGACGGACGTTACCGATGTGACCTGTACGCCGTGAGTATGTGCGCTGGATGGTAGGTAAAGTGTTATCCAGGTACTGTGAAATGCTGCACAGAATGTTACAGAATTATGACAAAAATTCCATATTGAGCGCGAAATCACGTTTCATTTTCGTTTTGTGCTCGAACATGCTCGATATCAAACAAACCGCATTTTTAATGTGGCTAAATGGAAGAAAGCGAACATTGAGGGATCAGCATGAGTGTCTCTACCTCCAGCGAAGCCGACGTCATTATCATCGGCGGCGGGGCCACCGGGGCCGGGATCGCCCGGGACTGCAGCCTGCGCGGACTTAAGGTTATCCTGGTCGAACGGGATGATATCGCCACCGGCGCCACCGGGCGCAATCACGGCCTGCTGCACAGCGGCGCGCGATACGCGGTGACGGATGCGGAATCCGCGCAGGAATGCATCGCGGAAAACGCGATTCTGAAACGGATTGCACGCCACTGTATCGAGGCCACGGAGGGACTGTTCATCACCCTGCCGGAAGACTCCCTCGATTATCAGCATCAGTTTATTGAAGCCTGCCTCGCGGCAAATATTCCCACCCGACCGTTAACACCAGCTCAGGCTATCGCGCTGGAGCCTGCGGTGAATCCGAACCTTATTGGCGCGGTCAACGTTCCCGATGGCACCGTCGATCCTTTCCGGCTGACCGCGGCAAATATGCTCGATGCACGCGAACACGGGGCAATCATTCGTACCGGATGCAAGGTCACCCGCCTGATTCGTCAGGGCGAGCGCGTAAGCGGCGTGACAATATGGGACCGCACGCGTCACGCCAGTGAAAACTTACATGCCCAGGTCGTGGTCAACGCGGGCGGCATCTGGGGCCAGCGTATTGCCGAATATGCCGATTTAAGCGTGCGCATGTTTCCGGCCAAAGGCTCATTGCTCATCTTCGAAAACCGTATCAACCAACACGTCATTAATCGCTGCCGCAAACCCGCAGACGCCGACATTCTGGTGCCCGGCGACACCATTTCCCTGATTGGCACCACCTCCACGCACATTGATTATCGCGACATCGACTACAACCGGGTCACGGCAGCGGAAGTGGATATACTGCTGCGCGAGGGCGTAAAGCTGGCCCCGTCCATAGCCACCACCCGCATTCTGCGCGCTTACTGCGGCGTGCGTCCGCTGGTCGCCAGTGACAATGATCCGAGTGGGCGGAACGTCAGTCGCGGTATTGTGTTGCTCGATCACGCCGTGCGTGACGGGCTGGAAGGGTTTATCACCATCACCGGTGGCAAACTGATGACCTACCGTCTGATGGCCGAAATGGCCACCGATGCTATCTGCCGCAAGCTGAATCACAACGCCCCCTGCACCACGGCTGAAACACCGCTGCCCGGCTCGCAGGAGCCACCCGAGAAAACGCTGCATAAAATTGTCTCGCTGCCCGCCCCCCTACGCGGTTCAGCGGTATATCGCCATGGCGACCGCACCCCCGCATGGATTGGAGATTCCCGCCTGAAACGCAGCCTGGTGTGTGAGTGCGAATCGGTCACCGCCGGGGAGGTGCAGTACGCGGTGGAAAATCTTGGCGTGAAAAACTTGCTCGATTTACGCCGCCGCACCCGCGTGGGCATGGGCACCTGTCAGGGCGAACTGTGCGCCTGCCGCGCCGCCGCGCTATTGCACCGCTATCAGGTCACCACGCCTGCGCAGTCGCTGACTCAACTTTCTGAATTTTTAAACGAGCGCTGGCGCGGCGTGCAGCCCATCGCCTGGGGCGATGCATTACGTGAAAGCGAATTTACCCGTTGGGTCTGGCAAGGGCTGTGCGGTCTGGAAAAGGAGCATCAAGATGAACGTTGATACCGTCATAATCGGCGGCGGGCTGGCGGGTTTGCTCTGCGGATTGTCGCTCACCCGACAAGGGCTACGCTGCGCCATTATTAGCCGCGGCCAGAGCGGGCTACATTTCTCGTCCGGCTCGATGGATTTACTGGAGCATTGTGCAACCAGTACGCCACAAGAAGCGCTGGATGTGCTGGGCCTGAGTGCACCGGATCATCCTTACAGCCTGATTGGCACCACGCAGGTGCTCGACTATGCGCAACAGACCGAAGCGCTGCTGCGCGATTGCAGCATTGCCATGCAAGGCTGCGTCGACCAACCGCATCAGCGCGTCACTCCGATTGGCACGCTAAGACAGGCGTGGCTTACACCACCGGATATCACACTGGCCCCACGCCATGATGAACGCATCACCGTCGTGGGGATCAGTGGTTTCCTCGATTTTCAGCCGCATCTGGTGGCGGCCTCGCTTGAGAAAATGGGCGTTGAGAACCGCGTGTGTGAAATTGATCTCCCGCAGCTCGACGTATTACGTGATAACGCCTCTGAATTTCGCTCGGTGAATCTGGCACGACTGCTGGACGATGACGCCCAGTGGCGCAGCCTGCACGATGCGCTGCTGCCCCACGCGCAGGTGAGCGACAGACTTTTACTGCCTGCCTGTTTTGGTTTGAATGACGATGGCCTCTGGCGCTGGCTAAATGAAACGCTTCCTTGTCCACTTTCACTGCTACCAACGCTGCCGCCATCGGTGCCGGGCATCCGGCTGCATACCGCATTGCAGCGCCAGTTCATCAAAAACGGCGGCATGTGGCTGGCGGGTGATGTCGTCACCGATGTGATTCAAGACGGCCAAAATATCTCTGCCATCACCACCCGTAACCACGGCGACGTGCCGTTCCGGACCCGCTTTGCCGTTCTCGCCAGCGGCAGTTTTTTCAGCAACGGCTTGATTGCCAGCCGCGACGGCGTTATCGAACCGGTGCTCGGACTGGATGTGATGCAATCTTCACCGCGCGAAAGCTGGACCCACGGCGATTTCTTTGAACCACAGCCGTGGCAGCGCTTTGGCGTGCAGGTCGATGCCACGCTGCGCCCGCAGCGCAACGGACAACGCTTCAACAATCTGTTTGCCATTGGTGGCGTGCTTGGCGGTTTTGATGGTATTTCGCAAGGTTGCGCGGGCGGCGTGAGCGCCATCACCGCCTTGCACGCCGCGCGTCAGATTGGCGAACTCGCCGGAGGCCGCCCATGAGCGATAGCCGTTTTGAAAGCTGTATCAAATGCACCGTCTGCACCACGGCGTGCCCGGTGAGTCGTGTTAACCCGCGTTACCCAGGCCCGAAACAGGCCGGACCGGACGGCGAGCGCCTGCGTCTGAAAGACGGCGCGCTGTATGACGAGGCGCTGAAATACTGCATTAACTGCAAACGCTGTGAAGTGGCCTGCCCGTCAGACGTGCGAATTGGCGATATTATCCAGCGCGCGCGGGCGCAATTCAGCCAGCAAAAACCAACGCTGCGGGATACTATCCTCAGCCACACTGATTTGATGGGCACGCTTTCCACGCCGTTTGCACCGCTGGTCAATGCCACTACCAGCCTGAAACCAGTGCGTCAGCTGCTGGACGTCGCCCTGAAAATAGACCATCGCCGCACGCTGCCGAAATACGGCATGGGTACCTTCCGTCGCGGATATCGACAGGTAGCAAAACAACAGGCGCAGTACCACGAGCAGGTGGCCTTTTTCCACGGCTGCTATGTCAATTACAACCATCCGCAGCTCGGCAAAGATTTAATCCGTGTGCTGAATGCAATAGGCGTCGGCGTGCAACTGCTGGAAAAAGAGAAATGCTGTGGCGTGCCACTGATTGCCAACGGTTTTATCGACAAGGCGCGTAAACAGGCACGGGTGAACACCGCCTCGCTGCGTAAAGCAGTGGTGGACAAACAGCTTCCGGCGATCGCCACCTCTTCGACATGCACCTTCACACTGCGCGATGAATATCCACATCTGCTGGATATCGATAATCACGACGTGCGCGATAACATCGAACTCGCTACCCGCTGGCTGTGGAAACAACTGGAGGCCGGGAAAACGCTGCCGCTTAAATCGTTACCACTCAAAGTGGTGTATCACACGCCGTGCCATATGGAAAAAATGGGCTGGGCGATTTATACCCTCGAATTACTGCGGAAAATCCCGGAACTGGAAGTGATTGTGCTGGACTCACAGTGCTGCGGCATCGCCGGAACCTACGGCTTTAAATCGGAGAACTACACCACATCGCAGGCAATTGGCGCACCACTGTTTCGCCAGATAGAAGAAAGCGGTGCCGACCTGGTAATAACCGATTGTGAAACCTGTAAATGGCAAATCGAAATGTCCACAAGCAAACGTTGTGAACATCCGATTACGTTGCTGGCGCAGGCGCTACTGTGATTCCCGCGCCGGGAAAATCCGGCGCGCGTTGAAATGTTATGCTGGCAGGAATAAAGAATCCACCACGTTGACCCAGCCGTGATCGCTGGCGATATCTTTGCCGTTCAGCCAGCGACGAACAATGTTCAACGCCATCATCGCGCACACTTCCTGGCGCACCGCCACGCTGTGACGCGAAGTACTGAATTTTACTTGCAGGGCGTGCGTGCCCTCTGGCGTGGAAAGCGCAAAATTAACGTGATGCTGTTCCAGGCCGCTAACGGCCAGCGCCAGTCCGGCAAAATGGTTCACGCGGCGTTCTGCGGTCCAGTGCGCGGTCTGAGCCAGGGTTTCTTCTTGGCACGGCACCACTTCACTTGCCAGCAACGGCGCGGATTCTCGCCCAAGCTGTAACGCGATAAGTCCGGAAGTGAACTGCTCGCTGAGCGTAATACTCAGCTTGCTGTCTTGCAGAGTGTGCGCGATTTGTGCCGCCAGCCCTTCGGTGCCTTCAAAAATCAGACTTTCGCCCGCCACCTTTTGCACTTCCGGCCACAGCTTCAGCATTGCGTCTCGCTCCGAGGCCGGCCCCGTCAGCTTCAGCTCAATGATTGGCATCGATGAGCGATAGCCCATAGTCACGCCCGGCGGCAGCGTCAAGTGGTCCAGACTCTGGGCCAGATCGCTTTCGGAACGCCCGAACGTCGTCAGACGCAAGCAGAGCGGCGGTTCCGGCAGCGTAAAGCGCTCGCGCAGCCGCGGCACAATCTGGTCGGCAACCATCACTTTAAATTCGGACGGCACGCCCGGCGTGAAGAACATCAGGCAGCGATTGAGCTGTACCGCGAATCCGCAGGCGGTGCCGACCGGATTATCGATAAGCTCGGCGCTGGCAGGAATTTCCGCCTGTTTACGATTGCTCGGGGCCATGATGCGCCCGCGGTCGCTGAAAAATTTCTCCATCTCTGCGAGCCATTCTTCGTGCAGCACCAGCCCTTCACCTTTTGCCGTGGCGGCGGCCAGCGCGCTGAGATCGTCACTGGTTGGGCCGAGGCCGCCGTTAACGATCAGAATATCTGCATGCTGACTGCGTTCACGCAGCACGGACACCAGCGCTTCGAGGCTATCGCCCACGGTGTTGCGCCGGGTTAACGGCATTCCCTGGGTAAATAAGTAGTCGGCAAGCCACGCCGCATTAGTATCAATAATTTGACCATGCAGCACTTCATCGCCAGTGGACAGCATCTCCACGTTTATCATCGTTTTCTCCTTAACAAGAGGACGATTCACTATAGCGGAGGCGAGAGGGAAAGGGAAAACAGGCGCGACAGAATGCCGCGCCGGAGGATTAAAACGCTGCGCTTACGCCGACGTACGGGCCATCTGCGATAGTGTTATCACGATTGCCATCTTTGCCCGCCAGGTTCAGGTAACGGTAACCCGCTTCGATGCTGATTGGACGCATGATAGTCCAGCGACCACCTGCGTTCGCTTCCTGGTAGCTCTCGATACCGCTGGAAAGCGAGTCCGGAGAATAGTAGTACTCGCCAAACAGACGGAAGCTGTCGCCGATTTTCCACTGCAGGCCGCCGCCGACCGCTGCGGCATAACCTTCGTCGCCGTCGTTCGGGTTAGTGTAAATACCTTTACCACCGACGGTCGCAATGAACGGACCCAGCGGAATATTCAGACCCACGCCGATATTGGCGGCATCGCCGTCGTTATCGCTGTGGGTCCAGTTACCGCTCAGCGCAAGACCCGTAGACTCCGTTCCAAAGCCGACGCCCAGATTGGTGTAGTGTTCACCCGCCTGGCCACTCACGCTAATCGCGTTGGCAGCAGCGGAAACAAACAGCAGTCCGGACAGACCTAACAAAATACTTTTTTTCATTTTTTAACGTTCCAGCAAACACAAATTAATAAAAATACCCAAAACGGCAGAATTGTACTGCTGAATGCTCAGGAATCAATGTCCTAAAAAGAGGAATGACCAGCCGATTGTAACCAGTTACTACCTGAAACCGTCACGACGACTGATTATTTAGCCTGGAGCAGACGTACTTTGACACAAAGTCCGCCTAAACGCGGACTCCGGGAGAGGACGGGCACCGCGCGGTGCAGACGGGCGATATCATTGACCAGCGCCAGTCCGAGCCCTGCCCCGGCTGCGTCGCCGACGTTATCCAGCCTCTGGAAAGGTTGCAGCGCCAGACTTTGCAGCGCATCGTCAATGCCTGGACCGCTGTCCTCAATTTCCAGAATAATGCTATCGCCGTCGCGGGTCAGACTGACGGTCACCGTGCCAGAAACTGGCGTATATTTCAGCGCGTTGTCCAGCAGGTTAGCGCACAGCTCACCGAGCAGAATGGCATCGCCCTGCACCGGCATCGCCGTTTGCTCGCCCTCGTAGCCGAGGTCGATTTGCCTGCTGCGGGCCTGTGCCAGTCGGGAAAAACAGCTTTGCTGCACAATGTCGTGCAAATCGACGATGTCAAACTGTCGGGTGCCCTGCTCTTTGCCCTTCACGGCAGAAAGCTGTAACAGGCGTTCGGTGAGCGAAATGGTGTTGTCCAGCGTGACACTCATCGCCTGTAAACTTTCACGCCACGCCTTCGGCTGCGGGCTGGCCAGTGCCACAGAGATCTGCGTTTTGAGGATAGCCAGCGGCGTTTTAAGCTGATGAGATGCGTCGGCGCTGAAGCGCTGCTGCCGGGAAATCAGGCCACGGAGGCGGTCGATGTAGCGGTTGAAGGCGATAATCAGCAGCCGCGTTTCAGACCATGGCAGCAGCTCTGGCAGCGGCGTGAGCAAACCCGGGTCGCGACGCACCATGATCGACGAAAGCTGACGCATCGGGCGCAGCACCCGGCGCAACAACCAGCCCGCCAGCACCAGCGTCAGCAGAACCAACATCCCTTGCGTGGCGAGCGAGGAAAGAAGCAGCTGGCGTGCCAGATAGCGCCGGGATTGCAGCGTTTCTGCAACATAGATTTCCGCCATGCCCATCACGCCGCCTTCGTTCACCGGCTGAAGCAAGCGCGCCACGCGGATCGGCTGCCCGCGATACTGGGTATGATAAAACCACGCCAGTGCCGGATACAGCGTAGTACGGGAGGTCGACGGCGGCATGACGGGCAAATCGTCATAGCCAGAAATCACCTTTCCAACCGGGTCCACCACTTTGTAATACAGGCGGTCATTCATGTTCAGCTCGAAGCTGTCGAGCACCACCCACGGTACGTTGACCACCAGTTTGCCCGCGTTTACTGCGAGACGTTCGGAGATAGTTCGCGCCGAGGAAAGCAGCGTGCGGTCATAGGCCTGCGTCGCCGCCTGTAGCGCGCTGACGTAACTGTTAAACGCCGACAGCCCCCACAGCAACAGCAGCGGCAAACCGAGAAACAAGAGCAGTTGAGCAAAAAGCGACTGCGGTTTACGCCACGTCATCGCTGCGCTCCAGCAGGTAGCCGAGCCCGCGTAGCGTCACGATGCGCACATTGCTGTCCTGAAGTTTTTTACGCAATCGATGAATATAGAGTTCGATGCTTTCCGGGCTGACGTCGTCGCTCAGGCTGAACACCTGTTCGAACAGCTGCTGGCGCGAAACAGGACGCTGGCGGCGATACATCAGCACCGTCAGCAGAGCATGCTCCCGGGGCGTGAGCGCCAGCGTTTGTCCGTGCAGCAGGAAATAACCGTCGTCATGAAACGTCAGGTCACCCAGCTGCTGCGTCTCCTGCACCTGCCCTTCGCTGCGGCGCAGCAGAGCGCGCAGTCGGGCGTCGAGCTCTTCCAGCTCAAATGGCTTGGGCAGATAGTCATCGGCCCCGGCATTGAGGCCAATCACCCGCTCCGCTACAGCGCTACGTGCGGTCAGCAGCAGCACCGGCAAGGTTTGCCCGCGTTTGCGTAGGCGTTGCACCACTTCCAGCCCATCTAAACCGGGCATACCGATATCCAGCACCGCCAGCGCGTATTTTTCACTTTGCAGGAGATGATCGGCAGCTTTGCCATCGCAAACGGTGTCTACGGCAAAACCGCCCTGCACCAGAGCCTTCTCCAGCCAGTGAGCCAGCTCACGGTTATCTTCCGCCAATAAGAGACGCATATCACATCCTGTAAAGTAAGTGGCGCATTGAAAGGGAAATGAAAGGTTACTGTTTTAACAATCACGCAACGGGACCGCTACACGACGGTTCACATAATCAGAAAAAAACCTGTACCCACTAATCCGGTTTACCCGGCGTGAGGATAAAAAATGAAAACGCAGATCCTTCGTACCTTTGTTACTACTGCCCTGCTTCTCGGCAGCGCACATGCTCTGGCCGTGGAAGCCCCAGGACGTACTGAATGTATCGCTCCGGCCAAGCCCGGCGGCGGTTTTGATCTCACCTGCAAACTGATTCAGGTCAGTTTGCAGGAAACCAACGCCATCGAAAAACCGATGCGCGTGACCTATATGCCTGGCGGTGTGGGCGCGGTGGCTTATAACGCCATCGTCGCACAGCGCCCTGGCGAACCGGGTACCGTGGTGGCCTTCTCCGGCGGCTCGCTGCTTAACCTTTCACAAGGGAAGTTCGGCCGCTATAACGTCGATGACGTGCGCTGGCTGGCGAGCGTTGGTACCGATTACGGAATGATCGCAGTGCGTAAAGATGCGCCGTGGAAAACGCTGAAAGACCTGCTGACGGCAATGGAAAAAGATCCGAATCAGGTGGTGATTGGCGCTGGCGCGTCGATTGGTAGCCAGGACTGGATGAAGGCCGCGAAGCTGGCGCAGAAAGCCAACGTCGATCCGCACAAGATGCGTTATGTGGCCTTTGAGGGCGGCGGTGAACCGGTCACCGCGCTGATGGGCAACCACGTGCAGGCGGTGTCCGGTGACCTGAGTGAAATGGTGCCGTATCTGCAGGGCGATAAAATCCGCGTGCTGGCAGTGTTCTCAGAAAACCGTCTGCCGGGCCAGTTAGCTGGCGTGCCGACGGCCAAAGAACAGGGTTATGACCTGGTCTGGCCGATTATTCGTGGTTTCTACGTCGGGCCGAAAGTCAGCGACGCCGAGTACAACTGGTGGGTCGATACCTTTGCAAAAATGCAGCAGACCGAAGAATTCAAAAAGCAGCGCGAATTACGCGGGCTTTTTGAATTCAACCTGAACGGCAAAGCGCTCGACAGCTACGTGAAGCAGCAGGTCACGGAATACCGCGAGCAGGCCAAATCTTTTGGTCTGGCGAAATAAACCGGGGGCACATATGAGCGATCGTATTTTTGCCGGGATCTGGCTTCTGCTCTGCCTTGGCGGGCTGATGGTCGCCTGGCAGCTTCACAGCGAATACAGCTATGAACCGGTTGGCCCGCGTCCGTTCCCGCTGGGCATTATCGGGCTGATGCTGCTGTGTTCGGTGTCGATGCTGCTACGCCGTTCTGATGTGGTGGAGTGGCCGCACCGCCAGGTCCTTCAGCGCCTGCTGGTGATGGTGATTGTGCTGCTGATGTACGCCTGGGGCTTTGAATCGCTGGGCTTCCCGCTGGCAACCGCCATTCTGACGGCGATTATCGGCATGCTCTTTGGCGCGACGCTGCCCGCGGCGGCCATCTCTGGCGTGGTGCTCGGCGTTACGCTGTGGTTCGCCTTTGACCGGCTGCTGGATGTCACCCTGCCGCTCGGCGCCTGGTTAAACTGACGGAGTCTCCTATGGATACCTGGATTTATCTCTCGCAGGGGTTCGCCGTGGCGATGACCCCGGAAAACCTGGTGATTGCGCTGATTGGCTGCTTCGTCGGCACCATCGTTGGGCTGCTGCCCGGCCTTGGGCCAATCAACGGCGTGGCCATTCTGCTGCCGCTGGCGTTCGCTCTGCATCTGCCCGCCGAATCAGCGCTGATCCTGCTCGCCACGGTGTATATCGGCTGTGAATATGGCGGGCGTATTTCATCAATTCTGCTGAACGTCCCCGGCGACGCGGCGGCCATTATGACCGCCCTGGACGGCTACCCGATGGCGCAGCAAGGCCGCGGCGGTGTCGCGCTATCGATTTCCGCCGTCAGCTCGTTTATGGGGTCGATGATCGCCATTTTCGGCATTATTCTGTTCGCTCCGGCGCTGGCGCAGTGGTCGCTGGCGTTTGGTCCGGCGGAGTATTTCGCCCTGATGGTGTTTGCTATCGCCTGTCTCGGCAGCATGATGGCGGAAAACCCGCTGAAATCTTTCCTGGCGGCGTTGATTGGCCTGGGTCTGGCGACGGTGGGTGTGGATGCCAACACCGGTGTATATCGCTTCACCTTCGACAGCGTCCATTTGTCCGATGGCGTGCAGTTCATCGTGGTGGTTATCGGTCTGTTCTCGGTGTCGGAAATTCTGCTGATGCTGGAAAGCACCAGTGGCGGTCAGACGCTGGTCCGCAAAACCGGACGCATGATGTTTAACATGAAGGAAGCCTCGCAGTGCGTGGGCGCCACGCTGCGCTCATCGGTGGTCGGATTCTTCGTTGGCGTGCTGCCAGGGGCCGGAGCGACCATCGCCAGCGCCATCACCTACATGACCGAGAAGAAAATCAGCGGCAACAGCGACAGTTTCGGCAAGGGCGATATACGCGGCGTCGCTGCGCCAGAAGCTGCGAATAACGCTTCGGCCTGTGGCTCGTTCATTCCCATGCTGACGTTAGGCGTGCCGGGTTCCGGCACCACGGCTGTGATGATGGGCGCGCTGACGCTGTATAACATCACCCCTGGCCCGGCGATGTTTACCGAACAACCGGATATCGTTTGGGGGCTGATTGCCGCGCTGCTGATTGCCAATGTGATGTTGCTTATCATGAACATTCCGCTGATTGGCCTGTTCACCCGCATGTTGACCATTCCGCTATGGTTCCTGGTTCCGGCGATTGCCGCCGTCTCTGCGGTAGGCGTCTACGCGGTACACAGCACCACTTTTGATTTGGTGCTGATGGTAGGACTTGGGGTATTTGGCTACATTCTGCGGAAAATGAATTTCCCGATGTCGCCGCTGATCCTCGGGTTCGTGCTGGGGGAAATGCTGGAGCAGAACCTGCGCCGCGCACTGTCGATCAGCAACGGCAGCATGAATATTCTGTGGGAAAGCGGTGTGGCGAAAACGCTGCTGGTGCTGGCCTTCGCGGTGATTGTCATTCCACCGGTGCTGCGTCTGGTGCGTAAACGCCAGCGTAAAACCGCCGCGGAAGCGAACTAACCGCGCAGCGTGGCGTTGACCCACTCCTGTAATGCCCGGCGGGAGATTTTTATCCCGCCGGTTTTCAGGCTGGCAGGCAGCATCAGCCAACACACCGGCTGTTGAAATCGCGCCAGTTTATCCGTCGCCCAGTCCGGCATTTGCGTGACGTCAAAGTCATCGCCCCCTTCCACTACCGCCACCGGACGCTGACCAAATTCGGCGTCATCCAGCGGCACAATAAAGATTTGTTCAACCTGCGGATGACGCGCGATCACCCGTTCGACTTCTTCTGGCTGAATACCTTCCCCGCCGCAGAAAAAGAGATTATCCATGCGCCCGAGAACGGTCAGGCGATCGCCATGTAATTCACCGCGATCCCGCGTCGGGAACCAGCCTTCGGCGTTAGTCAACGGCATGAGCACACCGTTTCGCCAGTAGCCCGCAGCCATGCTTTTCGCCCGCAGCCAGATTTCGCCGTCAACGACTTTCACTTCTCGCCCCGGTAACGCCGAACCGACGTCAGCTTCACCGTCGGTTTCTTTGGCGCAGACCGTTGAGGCAAACTCCGTCAACCCATAGCCACAAAAAGTGCGGATGCCGCATGAACGGGAATGTTCCGCCAGCTCAACGGGGATCGCCGCGCCGCCAAGCAGCACGGTATTGAGCGTTAGCGTTTCGTCCTCCTTCAGCAACCGCCACAGCTGCGTGGGCACCAGAGAAGCATGGGTGCAGCCCTCGAGCATTTGCGCCAGCGGCACGCGTTCGCGCACCGTTAAGCGCGCGCCTTTCAGTAACCAGCGCCAGAGAATGCCCTGTCCGGAAACGTGAAACAGCGGCAGCGACAGCAGCCAGTCGTCGGTTTCGCGGTATGGCATCAGCGCTAACACGCCTTCGGCGCTGGCGAGATGAGCGCCCAGCGTATGCACCGCGGCTTTTGGCAGGCCGCTGGAGCCTGACGTCAGCGTCATGGTCGCCAGACGCTCTGCCTGCCAGGCAACGTCCGGCACATCTTCAGCCTGTTGGAGAGCTAGCTCAGTCAGCGCGTCGAACGGCTTTTCGTCGGTGAGCAATAACGCATGGCGCAGCGAAAACTGCGGCAAGAGTGCGGCCACCAGCTCGCGCGGTAACTGAGGGTTAACCGGCAAAACACGCGCGCCGCATTGTAGCAGCGCCAGCCACGCCAGCAGCGTTTGCGGGTTGTTATACGCCCGCAGCAGCACCCCGTCGTCCGGTTGAACATTTTGCGCAGCAAACCCGGCGGCCAGCGCGTCAATCCGCTGACACAACTGCTGCCAGTCGAGGATTTCGTCACCCAGACGCAGCGCCTGCGCGCGTGGGCGCAGGGTACGCCAGTGTCGCCATGGGTAATCGTGGAAAATCATAACAGCGGGTCCAGACTGTCGTGGGTCATGCACGGTAATTCATTATTCGGCCAGCGACGAATCAGCTGCGCCTGCATCAGGTTCAGCGTGTCCAGCCCCGGCATGGTGCCCGGCGTCAGCCAGGCGGCAATACGCGCCAGTTGCGTCAGGCCGAGACTCGATTCAATCGACGAGCTGATCACTGCGGTCAACCCCTGTTGATGGGCCGCCGCGACCTGTTCGCGGACCTTTTGCAGACTGCCAGTGAGCGTCGGTTTGATAACCACAGCCTTCACGCCCGGCTCGGCGATAAAGGCGAAATCGGCTTCGCGCAGGCTTTCATCCCAGGCGATGGCGATCCCGGTTTCCTGCGCAAAGGCACGGGAATCGTCGCGGGTGCGACACGGCTCTTCGATAAAGGCGATGCGTGAGCGATAGTCCGGATTAACGTATTTGGCGAACTGCTGCGCTTTTAGCGGCGTCCAGGCACGGTTGGCATCCAGACGAAGCTGTAAATCTGGCACGGCTTCCAGCAGCAGATTGACCACCATGCCGTCGCGTACCGCTTCCCACAGACCGACTTTCACCTTCGCGACTTTCTCGCCGGGCATCGCCTGCAACACCGTGAACAGCTCATCTGGATCGCCGGTACACAGCGGCACAGCGCGGTAATCGGCGGCGTCGGGCAGATCGTTATTCAGCTCGGCCAGCGCACAGCTCAAACCAAACGCGGCAGAGGGCTGTGACGGAAATTCAGGGTCGTCCCCTTCCAGCCACGCACTCACCCAGGCAATCACGGCCGCCTGCACCTCGTCGAGCGTTTCCAGACTGAACCCCGGCAAGGGCGAAATCTCGCCCCAGCCTTCAGCCTCGCCCAGGCAAAGCCTGACCAACAGTCCATCGCGGGTTTTCAGCCGTCGCTCTCGCAGAACCACTCCCGCGTCCATCGGGATCTGCCAGCGGTACACCTGGGCTTGGCGCATTACGGGTTCCGTTTGAATTTGCTGAAGTCAGGCTGACGTTTCTGGTTGAAGGCATTGCGGCCTTCCTGACCTTCTTCAGTCATGTAGAACAGCATGGTGGCGTTGCCCGCCAGTTCCTGCAGACCGGCCTGACCGTCGCAATCGGCGTTGAGTGCCGCCTTCAGGCAGCGCAGCGCCATTGGGCTGTTTTGCAGCATTTCACGACACCAGCGCACGGTCTCTTTTTCCAGATCCGCCAGCGGGACCACGGTGTTGACCAGCCCCATGTCCAGCGCTTCTTTCGCGTCGTACTGACGGCACAGGAACCAGATTTCGCGGGCTTTCTTCTGACCGACGATGCGGGCCATGTAAGATGCGCCCCAGCCTCCGTCGAAGGAGCCGACTTTCGGGCCGGTCTGGCCGAAGATGGCATTTTCCGCCGCGATAGTCAGGTCACACATCATGTGCAGCACGTGGCCGCCACCGATAGAGTAGCCTGCAACCATTGCCACAACGGGTTTCGGGCAGGTGCGGATCTGACGCTGGAAGTCGAGCACGTTCAGGTGATGGGTGCCAGAGTCATCCTGGTATCCGCCGTAGTCGCCGCGAACTTTCTGATCGCCGCCCGCGCAGAACGCTTTATCGCCTTCGCCGGTCAGAATGATGGTGCCGACGTTGTCGTCATAGCGCGCATCGGCCAGCGCCTGGATCATCTCTTTGACAGTCAGTGGGCGGAACGCGTTACGCACCTGCGGACGGTTGATGGTGATTTTGGCGATGCCGTCAGCGGATTTCTGATAACGGATATCGCTGAAACCTTCGGAGCAGTCTTGCCATTCAACCGGGGCGTAGAGCATTTTTTCATCTGGGGAAATCATAATATGTCCTGTCGTCAGTCATTCAGAATCTGTGCCAGACAGTTCGCCACCGCTGCGGGATTTTCCCGATGGGCATTGTGTCCGGCGTGAGGAATAAGGTGGCATGGCGCAGCCAGTTCTTCCGCCAGTGCACGGAATTTAGCGTCGCGTTCACCGCATAGATATAAAAATGCATAGTCACCTGAAGCATAGCCACGGGCGGCGAGCGCCGCGCGTAAATCAGGCTGCACTGCAAGCGAGGTGGCGAGCAGCATGTCGGACAGCCGCGGGCCATTGTTGTCGGCGCGTAATGCCACCAGTGTCTGGCGCTGTGCGTCGGTGAGTGAGGCAAATACCGGCTGACGGTACCAGGCATCGAAAACGTCGGCCAGCGGTTCGTGGCGAAAGCGCTGGGCCCATTGCGTATCGGACTGCAGGCGCGCTTCACGGGCGGCTCTATCCTGTAAGCCAGGATGACCACCTTCGACAACCAGCCCTTTCAAACCGGGGAGTTTCTCCTGATTTGCCGCAACCATCGCCACACGCCCACCCAGCGAGTAACCAATCAGCCAATAATTTAGGATGTTGTAACTAATCAACGTTTCCTGCAACGCCCGGCACACATCGTCGAAATTCGTCACTGAAATTGCCGCTGACCCACCGTGACCAGGCAGGTCGATATACAGCCGAGAAAACTCAACGAGTTTTTCTCCTACCGCCTGCCATTCACGATGATCGCCCGAAAAGCCGTGCAGAAACACCAGCCACGGCTGGTTCGGGGCACCTTCTCGGGCAACGGCGTGGAGCGTCATAGCTGGCTGACCTGCGCCAGTAATTTTTGCAGCGTCTGCGCGCCGTCGGTGTCGTTGACCACCAGCTCAATCACCGTGGTCACCGGCTGACGCCACGCGCCATGCAGCGCTTCTTCCAGCGCAGTCCAGTTTTCCGGGCGGTGATAGCGCAGGCCGAACATGTTTGCCGCGTGCTCAAAATGGACGTTTTGCGGCATCAGATAGAATCGTTCACGTTCTTCAGTCGGCGTCGGCAGCAGCGAGAAAATCTGCCCGCCATTGTTGTTCACCACGATCAGCACGAGCGGGGCGGAAACCTGGCGCAATAAGGCCAGACCGTTGAGATCATACAGCGCCGAGAGATCGCCCATGATGGCCAGCGTCGATTTGGCACTGCCGCGCTGGACGCCTGCGGCAGTGGAAATCAGCCCGTCGATGCCGCTCGCGCCACGATTGCTGTACACCGGGTACCCCGCCGGAAGCTTGCCCAGGGCGTCGATCAGACGAACCACGAGGCTGTTGCCGACAAAAAGCTGGCCCTGATCGGGCAGATATTCACTGATACGATGCGCCAGTTGCGCTTCGCCGAACGTTTCACGCTGGGCAACAACGGCCTGCCACGCCAGCTCTGACAGGTACGGGATATCCACCGTCCAGGGCTGGCGCTGCTCTGCCGGATGCTGTTCCAGCCAGGCGCCTACTTTGCACACCAGGCGACGGCCGCGGTGATGCGCCGGGTCGAGCCGGCCAGGAAGGTTGTCCACCAACCAGTATTCATCCGGTTCGCAGGTAGCTTGCCATTGCAGGAGGCGCTTGCCCGTCAGGCTGCTGCCGAACTGCACTACTATTTGCGCCTGCGCCAGTTCGGTGACAGCGTTGGCATTTCCGAGCCAGAGATCGGCACACGGTAGCGGTTGTCCGGTTTGCGACAGCACGTCGCTTATTAGCGGCCAGCCGAGCATTTTCGCCCATTCAGCCACTTTCTTTCCTTCCGCCGCGCTCATGCGCCCGGCCACCACCACGCCCCGCTTCTGTCGCCAGAAAAACCAGTCGCGCTGCTTTTCACTTTCCAGCTGCAGCCCTTCGCGCAGCCACGGCTTGTCGCTTTGCCACCAGTTGCCGAGCGCTTGCTGCCAATCGAGTCCGGTATCGTCCATTTCGCCGTACAGCGGTTCTGCGAACGGGCAGTTGATATGTACCCCGCCGCTGTGCAGTTGGCCCAACGCGTTATCAATCGACGACACCAGCCAGCGGGCCGGAATGTCGTGGCTCGGGCGCGGCAGAGACAGCGTTTGTGACGGATGCGAACCGAACATGCCAGGCTGGCGAATCGCCTGATTGGCGCCACAGTCGATGAGTTCTGGCGGTCGGTCGGCGGTCAGCAGAATGATTTTTTCGCCCGTCAGTCCCGCTTCAATCAGCGCGGGATACAAATTGGCGACTGCCGTTCCGGATGTGACAATCACCGCCACCGGCTGTTGGCTTGCCTTTGCCAGCCCCAGCGCCAGATGGCCGAGGCCACGCTCATCAAAATGGGTGTGGGCTATCAGAGCGCGGTTTTCCGCCGCCGCCAGCGTTAATGGCGTCGAGCGAGAGCCCGGCGCGATGCATACGTGCTGCACGCCGTGGCGAATTAATGCTTCCAGAATCACCGCCGCCCAGCGTCGGTTAAATGCGCTTACTGACATGAGATTGTCCGGTATCAATTTTGCGTATAATTATAGATGAGTGATTCCGACAGGTTATTGATATTCGTCGGTTATCGGATAAGCAAGGAGCGTAATCCTGCTGCTTTTTGGGTGATTTCCTGCCATTCCTGTTCAGGATCGGAGCCGCGAACAATCCCGGCTCCGGCATATAATCGCGCCACGTCGCCGGTGACTTTCGCCGAACGCAGCGCTACGCAGAATTCGCTTTGTTGCAGGCTGAGATAGCCCGCGGAGCCGGCGTACCATTCGCGGGTGAACGGCTCATGATGCTCGATAAACTGCCGGGCCTGCTCGCGCGGGAGCCCAGCCACCGCAGCCGTCGGCTGAAGCTGAAACAGGCAGCGTTCGTCGTCAGGTTTTTTTAGTTCGGCCTGAATACAGCGTCTGAGATGCTGCACTTTTCGCAGGCGAATCACCTGCGGCGGCAGCACTTCCAGCGCGCTGACGTCCTGCTGCAAACGCTGGCATATGTCTTCCACCACCAGCAGATTTTCACGCTGATTTTTATCATCGCGCATTAGCCAGTTAGCAAAATTCTGCGCCTGCTTATCGTCCGGATGGCTCGCCACTGTGCCCGCCAGCGCTTCAGTATCGAGCTGTTGTCCGTGACGACGCCAGAGCCGTTCCGGCGTCGAGCCCAGAAACGCGCTTTTTGCATCGAAGGCCATCAGAAAATGGGTGCAGTTGAGATTGACGCGGCGGCTCGCGGCCATCATTGCACCGGCGTGCAGCGGCGCGGCGAATTGCAGATCTGTGGCGCGGGCAAGCACGACTTTCTCCAGTTCACCTGTAGCGATAGTGTCCGTCGCGGTTTCAATCAAGCGCAGCCAACCCGCGTGATCAGGAAAATGGCGTTCGCCTTTCAACTCGCCGCTTAACAGGGGCAACGGATGAGCAGGCAGCAAGGCGGTTAAAAATTCCCACGCCGCACGGGCATCTTCTCGCAACGACGAATCGCTACTGAGCGTCAGGCGTAATAAGGCTTTTCCCGCATCGCGCCGCCATTCCAGACGCGGCAAAAACAGTTCACCCGTTTCCGGCTCAAAGGCGTTGAGGCCCCAGATGCGAAGCGCGGTTTGCTGCTGCTGAAGAAAGGCATTGGCGTGAGGTAACGAGGTAAAGCGACGCACGGCGCCGAGAGCGGCAACCTCTTCCTGGCCGCTGCGATGCTGCCAGTAAAACTGCGGGAATATCGGCTGACTGCAAAGCCAGCTCAGGGGATCAAAAGCATCATTGAGAGGAAAAGGTGTGTCGAAAATTCGCGAGCCAGGTGCATCAGGCATGTCGTCAGACAGAAAACCCAACAGGTTTTCCAGCGCAGCGGTAATGGAATGCACGCGAACCTCTCTCTGATAAAAACCACACATTATATACTCTAAATAATTCAAGTTGCAGGCAGGCGGCAAACCTGCGAGTCCCCAGGAGCTTACCTAAGTAAGTGACAGGGGTGAACAGGTGTAGCCAACGCACATGCAGCGTGAAGGATGACGAGTATAAGGGGTACTGCCTGAAAAATGCAGTACCCATGACGAGGGAGTGGATTTTTACCGACGTGCTTAGACGACTATCGACGCGCTAACAGCAGCCCCAACACCAGCCCGACGGCGGCACCGACGCCAATGCCCTGCCAAGGTTTGTCGTGTACGTAGTCATCAGCACGGGTTACAGCCTGTTTAGCACGGTAATAATAGGTGTCTGACGCCTGGCTGACGCGGGACTGTACATCCTGTAAGGCCTGTTCGGCCCGGAGCTTAAGCTCAATATACTTCTGGTCCGCGGGATCGCCCGAGGAGCTTAAGACCTCTTCCAGAGTGTCACTCAGCAAAGCCAGATCGTCATCAATACGTGATTCATAAGAATGATAAGCCATCAGTTTTCTCCATGGTTAAACCTGTCCGCTAACTATAGACAATGGTTCAGGAGTTCGCTTCCCGCGCCATGCCGATATGCGGGATGCCGTCTTCATCATAGACATCGGTTACCGGGGAGAATCCAAAGTGGGCATAGAACGGTTGCAGATGCGCCTGTGCACCCAGATACAGCGCCTTCAGCGGCCAGTTTTGCTGGCAGCTGGCAAGGGTCTGTTCCATCAGCTTATAGCCCAGTTTTTCGCCTCGTACCGCGTGGCTGATAATCACCCGACCAATCACTACCGGCTCAAATTCCTCTTCGCTTTTCAGAATCCTCGCATACGCCACCAGCTCTCCATCACGCCAGCCGAGGATATGCCGGTTCTCACCCAAGAGATCGTCACCGTCGATATCCTGATAAGGACAGGTCTGCTCCACCACGAATACCTCACAGCGTAGCTTGAGCAAAGCATACAACTGCGGGACGGTTAACTGACTGTGGTGAAGATCGTTCCACTGAATCATATTGTGCTCCGTTATACTGTCGTTTTAATTTAACGCTTCGAGGACACTGCGTTATGGAATTGATTTTTCTCGGGACATCCGCAGGCGTACCGACCCGTCACCGTAATATGACGTCGATACTGCTGAATTTGCAACAACCTACGCTGTCGCAAATGTGGCTGTTTGACTGTGGCGAAGGCACGCAGCACCAGTTTCTCAAAACCAGCCATCATCCGGGAAAGCTCGATAAAATTTTCATTACTCACCTGCACGGCGACCATTTGTTCGGGCTGCCGGGCCTGTTGTGTAGCCGTTCGATGCAGGGCAATCCGTCGCCACTGACGATTTTTGGGCCAAAGGGCATTAAAGAATTTGTCGAAATGGCGCTGCGCCTGAGCGGTTCATGGACCGATTATCCACTCACCGTTGAAGAAATCAGCGCCGGTGAAGTGTTTGACGATGGCCTGTTTAAGGTCACCGCGTATCCGCTTAATCACCCGGTGGAATGTTTTGGTTACCGCATTGAGCAGCACGATAAGCCTGGCCCGCTCGACGCTCAGCGCCTGCTGGCCGACGGCATTAAAGCCGGGCCGCTGTTCCAGCAGCTGAAAAAAGGACAGACGGTTGAGATGCCGGACGGGCGTAGGGTGAACGGTCAGGATTATTTAGGGCCCAGTACGCCAGGCGTAAAACTGGCAATTTTCGGTGATACCGCTCCCTGCCCGGCCGCGCTGGCGATGGCGAAAGAAGTGGATGTGATGGTGCATGAAACCACACTCGAACACGAGATGGCAGAAAAAGCCAACAGCCGTGGGCACTCCTCCTCGATTCAGACCGCCGAACTGGCGCGCGATGCCAACGTTAGCAAATTGATTATTACGCATGTGAGTTCCCGTTATGACTGGGAAGGCTGTCAGCGCCTGCTGGCAGAGTGTCGAAGCGTGTTTGAGCCGTGCGAGCTGGCGGAAGATTTCAGCGTGTTCCCTTTGGCTTAACTTTTATTTAATTTTGCCGATAACAGAGTAAAGGCTCGACCCGACTCTTTACTCTGAGGGCAATATGGATAATTTCCAGAAAGATATCGACGACAGGGCTAATTTGACCCTGTCGAACCGCTTCGAACTGCTGCTGTTCCGCCTTGGCGCATCAGAGGACGGCGGCAAGTCAGAACTGTTTGGCATTAATGTTTTCAAACTGCGCGAAATCGTGCCAATGCCCTCCTTTACTAAACCCGCGGGCATTAAGGCACCGGTGATGGGTATGGTGAATATTCGTGACCAGATTATCCCGGTGATTGACCTGCCGTCAGTGCTGGGCTGCAAAGCGGAAAGCGGGCTGAACATTCTGCTTATCACCGAGTACGCCCGCAGCGTGCAGGCGTTTGCCGTGGAGTCGGTGGAAAACATTACGCGCCTCGACTGGACCCAGGTGCACACTGCGGAAAAAGCGGTGAACGGCCAGTACATCACCAGCATTGCTTGCCTCGACAATGAAAAAGACAGTAATAACCTGGCGATGGTTATCGACGTGGAACAAATTCTGTATGACATTGCGCCTGCCGACCACGACCTGCATGCCACACGCCTGACCGCGCCCAAACAGCGTATCAAACCGGGCGCTACGGCGATCGTCGCTGAGGATTCGAAGGTGGCGCGGGCGATGCTGGAGAAAGGCCTGCAGGCGATGGAAATCCCGACCAGGATGCACGTTACCGGGCTACAGGCTTGGGAGACTATCGAAAAGCTGGCGAAAGAAGCGCAGGACGAAGGCGTGCCGGTGACCGATAAAATCGCGCTGGTGCTGACCGACCTCGAAATGCCGGAGATGGATGGCTTTACCCTGACGCGTAAAATCAAATCTGACCCGCGCCTGAAAGCCATTCCGGTCGTTATCCACTCGTCGCTGTCGGGCAATGCTAACGAAGACCATATCCGCAAAGTGAAAGCCGACGGTTATGTGGCGAAGTTCGAAATTAATGAGCTGTCATCGGTGATTAAGGAAGTGCTCGAGCGTGCCGAGCGCCGCGAAGAAGGGCCACTGATTAGTCGGCTGCATTCGGTTTGATAACAACACTGCCATAAAAAAACCCGCCGAAGCGGGTTTTTTATTTTTACATCATCGGCATCGCCATCTGAACGATACTGATCAGCGGCTGCGGGTAGATACCGAGGATCAGCACCAGCAGCGCGGAAATCAGTACCACAATCCCACCAGCGCTGTATTGCCAGTTCGACGGTGCATCGCGGTTCAGCTGCTGTGGCGCTTCCAGATACAGGCTCACCGCTACACGCAGGTAGTAGTAGAGACCAATCGCAGAGCCCAGTACCACCGCCGCCGTCAGCCACCACAAGTGCGCCTGAACACCGACGGCAAGCACGTAGAACTTACCAATAAAGCCGAGGGTCATCGGGATACCGGCCAGGGAGAGCATCATCACTGTCATCACCGCTGACAGGATTGGACGGTGCCAGAACAGACCACGGTAGGAGTACAGAGAATCTGCATCCGGGCCACGGTATGGACTGGACATCAGGCTAACCACGCCGAACGCGCCGAGGCTGCTGAACAGGTAACCGGCCAGGTACACGCCAACGGCTTCCATGGACATCTGACCGCTGT
This sequence comes from Scandinavium tedordense, assembly GCF_024764965.1. Lineage (NCBI taxonomy): Bacteria > Pseudomonadati > Pseudomonadota > Gammaproteobacteria > Enterobacterales > Enterobacteriaceae > Scandinavium > Scandinavium tedordense. The sequence goes on from NZ_JALIGG010000054.1 coordinate 154,664, forward strand.
GCAGCGCAATCAGCGCCACCAGCAGATAACCCAGATGTGAGATGGAGGAGTAGCCGAGCAGACGCTTGATGTTAGTCTGGCTCAGCGCCATCAGGTTACCGAAGATGATTGAGGCGCAGGCAATAATGCCCAGCACCACGCGTACTGCTTCGCTGTCACCGACGGGTGCGTACAGGAACAGACGCATAACCACGCCGAAGATGGCGATTTTGCTCGCGGTTGCCAGGAAGGTGGAAACCGGCGCAGGCGCACCCTGATACACATCTGGCGTCCACAGGTGGAACGGAACCAGAGACAGTTTGAAGCCAAGACCAACAATCATCAGACCGAGGCCTGCCAGCAGCAGCGGCTCGTGCAGCATGTTGTCCGCAAGCAGCTTACCCAGTGCCAGGAACGACAGACTGCCAGAGTTCGCGTACACCAGCGCCATACCGAACAGCAGGAATGAAGACGCTGCGGCAGACAGAATGGTGTATTTGATACTCGCTTCGAGCGAGCGCTTTTGACGGTACGCGTAGCCAATCAGACCGAACAGCGGCAGCGAGATAAGCTCGATACCGAGGAACAGCGCAGCCATGTGATTAGCGTTAGCCAGCAGAATCCCACCCAGTGCGGCAATCAGCACCAGCAGGTAGAACTCTTCTTTGTTGTCGTAATAGCCCTCAAGCCACGGATAGGCAAAAGTACAGGTGGCGAGACTCGCCAGCAGCACCAGCCCGGTGTAGAGCATGGCATAACCATCGACGCGCATCAGCGGCGTCACGTCCATTGCGCCAACGTGGCCAACAAACCAGAGCGACAGCAGCGCGACGTTCAGGCCGATGACCGACAGCGTGGCATTGAAGAAATGATTGCGTCGCCACGCAATGGAGAGCATCACAACCACCACCGTCAAGCCGACGATCAGCAGCGGTAGCAGTGCGATCAGTTGTTGTGGAGTTATTGTCATGGCGATTTACGGCCTTGTAGTAGAAACAGAATTAACAAACCACTGCTGAATATTGCCCATCGCAGCATGAGAAGTGTCGAGGATCGGCTGTGGGTAGAACCCGAGCAGAACCAGCAGCACCACTAACAGCAGGACGATAAACAGCTCGCGCAGCGACATCCCTGGCAATTCTTTGGCAGCAATTTCGCTTTTCGCTTTACCGAAGTAAGCGCGATGCAGCATCGCCAGCGAGTAAACAGACGCAAAGACCAGACCGAAGGTTGAAATCACGGTGATACCCGGCACAACGTGGAAGCTGCCGAACAGGATCATGAATTCACCGACGAAGTTACCGGTACCCGGCATACCCAGCGTCGCTACTGCGAAGAACATGGACAGCGCAGGCAGCCATTTAATTTTGCTCCACAGACCGCCCATCATACGCATATCACGCGTGTGCAGACGTTCGTACAGCTGACCACACAGAATGAACAGACCCGCCGCGGACAGACCGTGCGCAATCATCTGAATCACTGCACCCTGGTATGCCAGCTGACTACCGGTGTAAATCGCAATCAGCACAAAGCCCATGTGCGATACGGAGGTGTAAGCAATCAGGCGTTTGATATCGTATTGCGTGAAGGCCATCCACGCGCCGTAGAAGATACCGATGACACCCAGCCACATAGCGATTGGGGCAAATTCGGCAGACGCGTTCGGGAACAGCGGCAGAGCGAAACGCAGCATACCGTAGGCCGCGGTTTTCAACAGGATGCCCGCGAGGTCAACAGAACCCGCAGTTGGTGCCTGTGAGTGCGCGTCTGGCAGCCAACCGTGCAGCGGAACCACCGGCATTTTCACCGCGAACGCGATGAAGAAGCCGAGCATCAGCAGATATTCTACGTTGTGGGTCATCGGCGTTTTCAGCAGCTCTTCGTAGCTGAAAGTCCAGACGCCCGAGGCGCTGTAATGTACGAATACCAGCGCCAGGATCGAAATCAACATCACCAGACCACTCGCCTGGGTGTAGATGAAGAACTTGGTCGCCGCCGTGATACGCGTTTTACCGTCAGAGGCTTTGTGGCCCCACAGCGCGATCAGGAAGTACATCGGAACCAGCATCATCTCCCAGAAGAAGAAGAACAGGAACATGTCGATGGCGAGGAACACGCCGATTACGCCGCCCAGGATCCACATCAGATTGAGGTGGAAGAAGCCCTGGTATTTTTCGATTTCACGCCAGGAACACAGCACTGCCAGCACGCCGAGCAGACCGGTCAGGACCACCATCAGCAGCGACAGACCGTCGAGTGCGAGATGGACATTAATGCCAAAGCGTGGGATCCACGGCAGAATAAATTCAGACTGCCATTGCGGAAGGCCAGTGGCTTGCGTCAGAGAGTAGCCGCCCTGCAACCACAGTTGCAGGGACAGGGCCAGCGTCAGTCCCATTGTAATCAACGCGATCCAGCGCGGCATCTTCACGCCGAAGCGTTCGGTCTGCCAGCATAAGAATCCGCCGATGAACGGGATTAGTATTAGCCAGGGTAATAACATGGCGATCTATATTCCTTTTCTGTCAACTCAACGCAAAACCATCAGCAGCGCGAGAACAACCACCGCGCCAATGCTCATGGATGCCACATACCAGCGCAGATAACCGTTCTCGCTGACCAGCAGGCCTTTACCTGCAAAGCGGGAAAGAATGGCCGGGATATTCATCAGACTGTTCAGCGGATCGCGTTTCAGCAGCCACGCAATGCCCAGATACGGTTTGACGAAAATCATGTCATACAGCCAGTCGAAGCCCCACGCGTTGTACCACCAGGTTCCGAGCAGACGGCCCGGTGCGCTGTTGGCAATCGCGGTAACCAGCGTACGTTTACCCAGCCACAGCCATGCGGCAATCAGGATGCCGGCAATCGCAACAACCCCGGAAGTGATTTCCAGCGTCAGTACGTGGCTATGCGCAAGTTCAGTCGTCTGCGGCAGTACACCTTGCAGCGGTGGCACAATCATCGCGCCAACGAAGGTGGACAGAACAAGCAGCACGATCAGCGGCAGGTGATGGGTAATGCCCTTCCCTGCGTGAGCGTGGATCTGCTCTTTGCCGTGGAACACGATGAAGATCATGCGGAAGGTATAGAGCGACGTCATGAACGCACCCACCAGACCCGCCACCATCAGATTGACGTGACCGTTAGCCATCGCACCGGCAAGGATTTCGTCCTTACTGAAGAAGCCTGCGGTAATCAGTGGCAGTGCAGACAGCGCTGCGCCCCCGACCAGGAAGCAGACGTAAACCAGCGGAATCGACTTCCGCAGGCCACCCATCTTGAAGATGTTCTGCTCGTGATGACACGCCAGGATGACTGAACCAGAAGAGAGGAACAGCAGCGCTTTAAAGAACGCGTGCGTCATCAGGTGGAAAATCGCCGCATCCCACGCCTGTACGCCCAGCGCCAGGAACATGTAGCCAATCTGGCTCATGGTGGAGTAAGCGAGTACGCGTTTGATGTCGGTTTGTACCAGCGCGGCGAAACCTGCCAGCACCAGCGTAACCGCACCGACGATCCCGACCAGATGCAGAATTTCCGGGGTCATCAAGAACAGACCGTGGGTACGGGCAATCAGGTAGACGCCCGCGGTAACCATGGTCGCGGCGTGGATCAGCGCAGAAACCGGCGTTGGACCGGCCATTGCATCCGCAAGCCAGGTCTGCAACGGCAGCTGTGCAGATTTACCGACCGCACCACCCAGCAGCATCAGCGTCGCCCAGGTCAACATGTTGTTGCCCGCTTCGAAGTGCGCAGGAGCCAGTTCAACCATTTCGCGGAAGTTCAGCGTGCCCAGCTCGTTGTAGAGAATGAACAGCGCGAACGCGAGGAAGACGTCACCCACACGGGTCACGACGAACGCTTTCATTGCCGCGGCGCCATTCTTCGGATCGGTGTAGTAGAAACCGATCAGCAGATAGGAGCACAGGCCCACGCCTTCCCAGCCCAGATACATCAGCAGCAGGTTGTCACCCAACACCAACACCACCATGCTCGCAATGAACAGGTTGGTGTAGGCGAAGAAGCGAGAGTAACCCTCTTCACCGCGCATGTACCAGGAAGCGAACATGTGGATAAGGAAGCCAACGCCGGTCACCACGGAGAGCATGGTCAGCGACAGGCCGTCCAGCACCAGGTTGAATCCGATGTTGAAATCACCGACTGACATCCAGGTCCACAGTGGGACGCTGATTGCCTGTTTGCCGTTAGCGAAGAAATCAACGCCAACAAACGCGGTGACCAGCGCCGCCAGGCCGACAGACCCCATGCCGATGGTAGCGGAAACGTTTTCCGACCAGCGGCCACGGGAGAAGGACAGCAGTAGGAAGCCAATCAATGGCAAAATGATGGTTAAGGCAAGCATGTTCATCCACGCAACTCACTTACTGAATCGATGTTCAGGTTCTGGCGGCGACGGTGGAGCTGCAGCAGCAGCGCCAGGCCAATACTCGCCTCCGCAGCCGCAAGGCTGATAGCGAGGATATACATTACCTGACCGTCGGTCTGGCCCCAGTAGCTGCCGGCGACCACAAAGGCCAGCGCAGCGGCGTTAATCATGATTTCCAGACCGATCAGCATAAACAGCAGATTGCGGCGGATAACCAGACCTGTCAGACCGAGAACGAAGAGGATCGCGGCGAGGATCAGTCCATGTGTTAAGGGGATCATGCGCGCTCCTCCGGTTTTCTTTTCGCGCTATCGTTCGAACGGTTGCTCAGTACTTCACCGGCACGCTCTTCGCGTCCCAGGTGGAAGGCAACAACCAGGCCCGCCAGCAGCAGCATGGAGGCCAGCTCCACCGCCAGTACGTACGGACCAAACAAGGCGATACCGACTTCTTTAGCGCTGATAGCGTTGCCTTCGATGCCCTGGTCGCTCACGCCCAGGATACCGTAAACAATCACCGCCAACAGGATAACGGACAGCACACCAGGCCCAATCCAGACCTGCGGCTTCAGCCACTGGCGTTCCTGCTCGATTTCAGCTCCGCCCAGGTTCAGCATCATCACCACGAATACGAACAGAACCATGATGGCCCCGGCATAGACGATAATCTCCAGCGCACCGGCGAAGTACGCACCGAGCGAGAAGAACACCCCGGCAATCGCCAGCAGTGAGATGATCAGGTACAACAACGCATGCACCGGATTGGTGTGCGTGATGACCCGTAGCGTGGCCAGGATGGCGACCAGACCACAAATATAAAATGCGAATTCCATTGCCCCTCTCCTTACGGTAACAGGCCCTTGACGTCGATAGGCTTGGCTTCGTTCTCTGCTTCGCCCTTATCTTTGCCGTCGATTGCCATACCCGCCATCCGGTAGAAGTTATATTCCGGGTATTTGCCCGGACCGGAAATCAGCAGATCCTCTTTCTCGTACACCAGATCCTGACGCTTGTATTCACCCAGTTCGAAATCCGGGGTCAACTGAATCGCCGTGGTTGGGCACGCTTCTTCACACAGACCGCAGAAAATGCAGCGTGAGAAGTTAATACGGAAAAACTCTGGGTACCAGCGGCCGTCTTTAGTCTCTGCTTTTTGCAGAGAGATACAGCCAACCGGACAGGCTACCGCACACAGGTTACAGGCTACACAACGCTCTTCCCCGTCCGGATCGCGCGTCAGCACGATACGGCCACGGTAGCGCGGTGGCAGATAAACCGGCTCTTCCGGATACATCTGCGTTTCGCGTTTGGCGAACGCATGCATCCCGATCATGCAGATACTGCGAACCTGGGTGCCAAAGCCCACTAATAATTCTTTTAAGGTCATGGTCTATTCGCCCCTTATTGCGCCTGCCAGAGAATGACAGCCGCCGTTACCAACAAGTTGATCAGCGTCAGCGGCAGGCAGATTTTCCAGCCGAAGGACATTACCTGGTCATAACGCGGACGCGGCAATGCTGCACGGATCAAAATGAACATCATCATGAAGAACGCGGTTTTCAGCGCGAACCAGATGAATGGTGGTAAGAATGGACCCTGCCAGCCACCGAAGAACAGCGTTACGATAAGCGCTGAAACAGTGACGATACCGATGTATTCGCCCACGAAGAACAGACCGAACTTCATGCCGGAATATTCAATGTGATAACCGTCGGCCAGTTCCTGCTCCGCTTCCGGCTGGTCAAACGGGTGACGGTGACATACCGCTACGCCCGCGATGGCGAAAGTGATGAAGCCGAAGAACTGCGGAATCACGTTCCACAGGTGCGCCTGGTTGTTAACGATATCGGTCATGTTGAAGGAGCCAGCCTGCGCCACAACGCCCATCAGCGATAAGCCGAGGAACACTTCGTAGCTCAGGGTCTGCGCAGAAGCACGCATCGCACCGAGCAGCGAGTATTTGTTGTTACTCGACCAGCCCGCGAACAGAACGGCGTAAACCGCCAGGCCTGCCATCATCAGGAAGAACAGGATACCGATGTTGAGGTCGGCAACGACCCAGGTCGGACTGACCGGGACGATAGCGAACGACACCAGCAAAGAGGTGAACGCGATAACCGGCGCAAGGGTAAAGATAACCTTGTCGGTAAATTTCGGGATCCAGTCCTCTTTGAAGAACATCTTGATCATGTCCGCCACCAGCTGGAGTGAACCACCCCAACCTACGCGGTTCGGTCCGTAACGGTTCTGGAACAGACCGAGCAGACGACGTTCACCAAAGCTCATGAACGCACCGCAGGTGACGACCACCAGCAGAATGACGACCGCTTTCAGGATGCTTAACAGAATGTCGATAACATCCGGTGTTAACCAACTCATGCTTTCGCCTCCTGCAGATTCTCAATATGCGCACCTGCCAACACTGGCGCAATACCCGGCATACCCATCGGCAGACCGACCTGCCCTGCTGTCAGTGCATCGGAAAGCACCAGCGGCAGGTTGATGGTCTGACCGTCGTAGCTCAGTGCAATGTTTGCCCCGGCGTTGACGCCAAGCTTCGCGGCATCGACCGGATTGAGCTTGATGTACGGCTGCGGCATACGTTGCTGGAAGACCGGCGAACGCTGTGACATTTCGTCACTGCCGAACAGATGATAGTAAGGCGCAATACGCCATTGACCGTCCTGCGCTTCGAAGCTGGCCGGAACCTGCTCGAAGTAAGCCAGACCGTTTTCAGACGCTTCAATCAAACGCACGCCCGGATCGCCGTTACGCAGATGACCACCCACTTCAGCCTGGAACTTGTTCCATGCCTGCGGGGAGTTCCAACCTGGTGCCCACGCAAATGGAATTTGCGAACGTGCAGCCGTTGGCTGGTTGTTCCCTTCCATGGAGAAGGCGAACATGGTGTCTTTATCCTGCGGCTGACGCGGCTCGTGAACGCTGATATCCGCGCGCATGGCGGTACGACCGCTGGAGCGAATCGGTGAACGAGACAGTTTCTGACCACGAATACGGAACGACGCATCCGGCGCAGCGTCTTTGATACCTGCCAGCTGCGGAAGTGCAGCCACGGCAGCGTCAATGACGTGATCCAGCTGCGTCCAGTCAACTTCACGGCTTTCTAAGGTGCTGTGCAGCGAATGCAGCCAGCGCCAGCTTTCCAGCATGATGATGTTGCTGTCGTAATAAGCCGGATCGTATACCTGGAAGAAACGCTGAGCGCGGCCTTCGTTGTTGATGACCGTTCCGTCGCTTTCTGCGAAGCTCGCAGCGGACAGAACCAGATGCGCTTTGTCCATAATCGCGGTACGCTGATGGTCGATAACCATCACCAACGGCGCTTTAGACAGCGCAGCATCTACGCGGGCTGCAGAAGCATGACGATGCAGGTCATTTTCCAGCACCACCACCGCATCAGCAGAACCGGATTCCAGCTCGTCTAATGCCTCTTCCAGTGACCCCCCGCCAATCAGGCCGAGACCGACGCTATTCACAGCCCGGGCAATCATGGTCACACCGACGTCTGAACCGCGGCCTTTCAGGGCTTTAGCGACGTTAGCTGCCGCCTGAATCATTTCGGCGCTGCCGGAGTTGGTCCCGGAGACAATCAGTGGTTTTTTCGCACCGGCCAGCGCCTGCACGATAACGTCCACTTTGCCTTTCAGGTCGTTGCTCAGGCCTTCAACCGCTGGCGCACTGTTATCCAATGCGTGAGCGATAGCGAAACCTAAACGCGCCTGGTCTTCGACCGGTGCGCAGTAGGTCCACGCCGCGATGTCATCCAGACGAGTGTTGTCGACGTTGGTCACGAACAGCGGATGTTTCGCACGCTGACCGATGTTAAGGATCGCCGCAATCTGCCAGTCAGCCACTTTCTGGGCCGCTGCCATTTCACGTGCTTTACCTTTCACCGCCTGACGAACCGCCAGGGCAACGCGAGCGCCGGTCTGGGTGATATCTTCCCCGAGAACCAGAACGGCATCGTAAGATTCGATGTCACGCAGCGCAGGCGTATGAATGCCGCCTTCACGCAGCACTTTCAGTGCCAGCTGCAGACGTTCCTGCTCGCCTTTGGCGATACCGGTGTAGAAGTTATCCGCTCCGACCAGTTCACGCAGCGCGAAGTTGCTCTCAACGCTTGCGCGTGGAGAGCCGATGCCAATGACTTTCTTCGACTGACGCAGAATATCTGCGGCGCCCTGCATCGCCTGCTCGGCGTTAAGGGTGATGAAGTCGTCACCGCGACGCTGTACCGGCTGACGCGGACGATCTTTCAGGTTCACGTAGCCATAGCCGAAACGACCGCGGTCGCACAGGAAATAATGGTTTACGGTACCGTTATAACGGTTTTCGATACGACGCAGTTCGCCGTAGCGCTCGCCCGGACTGGTGTTACAGCCCAGAGAACACTGCTGGCAGATGCTTGGCGCAAACTGCATGTCCCATTTACGGTTGTAGCGTTCGGAGTGGGTTTTGTCGGTGAAAACGCCGGTCGGGCAGATTTCAACGAGGTTACCGGAGAACTCGCTCTCCAGCGTGCCATCTTCCGGACGTCCAAAATAGACATTGTCGTGCGCACCGTAAACACCCAGATCCGGGCCGTCGGCGTAATCTTTGTAATAACGCACGCAGCGGTAACAGGCGATGCAGCGGTTCATTTCGTGAGAGATGAACGGCCCCAGATCCTGGTTACGGTGGGTACGTTTGGTGAAACGATAGCGACGGAAGCTGTGACCGGTCATGACGGTCATATCTTGCAGGTGGCAGTTGCCGCCCTCTTCACAGACCGGGCAGTCATGCGGGTGGTTGGTCATCAACCACTCGACCACGCTTTCGCGGAACTGCTTCGCTTCTTCGTCATCAATAGAAATAAAGGCGCCGTCGGATGCCGGTGTCATACAGGACATCACCAGGCGGCCACGCGTGTCTTCCGCGTTTTGATATTGCTTCACCGCACACTGGCGGCAGGCGCCAACGCTTCCCAGCGCCGGATGCCAGCAAAAATAGGGAATATCAAGGCCGTGAGAGAGGCAAGCCTGTAACAGGTTGTCCGCTCCGTTGACCTCGTATTCTTTGCCGTCTACATGAATCGTAGCCATTAGCGTGCTTCCAGTTGGCCCGGTCGAAACCAGGCGTTAATCAAAATTCTTTTACACTTCATCCTTCAAGCCGCCTAAACGCGTCTGGAATGATTTCGCGTAGATAACTACCAGCGTGCTTTCAGCAGGTTCGGCTGGATCCCACCAATTGCATGGGTATTGCTGAACTGCTGCTTGATGCCTGCTTCGAATTCGTCGCGGAAATATTTAATCGCGCTCTGCAGCGGTTCAACCGCGCCAGGCGCATGCGCGCAGAAGGTTTTGCCCGGGCCGAGGGATCGACACAGTTGCTCAAGTGTCTCGATGTCGCCCGGCTGGCCTTCGCCCCGCTCGATAGCACGCAGAATTTTCACGCTCCACGGCAGACCATCACGGCATGGCGTACACCAGCCGCAGGATTCGCGAGCAAAGAACTCTTCCAGGTTACGCACCAGCCCGACCATGCCAATTTCATGGTCAACAGCCATCGCCAGCGCCGTACCTAAACGGCTTCCCGCTTTACCGATGCTTTCAAACTCCATCGGTAAATCGAGGTGCGATTCGGTCAGGAAGTCTGTTCCCGCGCCGCCTGGCTGCCAGGCTTTGAATTTCAGGCCATCACGCATACCGCCCGCGTAGTCTTCAAGAATTTCACGCGCGGTGGTGCCAAACGGCAGCTCCCATACGCCTGGATTCTTCACGCGACCGGAGAAGCCCATCAGCTTGGTACCCGCATCTTTGCTTTTCGAGATGTTCTGGTACCACTCCACGCCGTTCGCGAGAATGGCCGGGACATTGCAGAGGGTTTCTACGTTGTTCACGCAGGTCGGTTTACCCCACACACCGGAGCTTGCCGGGAATGGCGGCTTGGAACGTGGGTTGGCACGACGACCTTCGAGGGAGTTAATCAGCGCGGTTTCTTCACCACAGATGTAACGCCCTGCCCCGGTGTGAACGATCAGTTCGAAGTCGAAACCGGAACCGAGGATGTTTTTCCCGAGCAGACCGGCTTCGGTCGCTTCAGCAATCGCACGACGCAGGTGAACCGCGGCTTCGATGTATTCGCCACGCAGGAAGATGTAGCCACGGTACGCTTTCAGCGCGAACGCGGAAATCAGCATACCTTCCACCAACAGATGCGGCAGCTGCTCCATCAACAGGCGGTCTTTGTAGGTCCCCGGCTCCATTTCATCGGCGTTACACAGCAGGTAACGGATGTTCATGGATTCGTCTTTCGGCATCAGGCTCCACTTCAGACCGGTGGAAAAGCCCGCGCCGCCGCGCCCTTTCAGGCCAGCGTCTTTAACCTGATTGACGATTTCATCAGGAGCCAGGCTGCCCAAGGCTTTACGCGCTCCGGCATAGCCGTTTTTGCTCTCATATTCTTCGAGCCAAACCGGCTGTTTGTCTTCACGCAGGCGCCATGTCAGCGGGTGCGTTTCAGGAGTCATGGTAATGTTTTTCATTTATACCGCTCCAGCAGATCAGGGATCGCCTCCGGCGTCAGATGACTGTGAGTATCCTCATCAATCATCATGTTCGGCCCTTTGTCGCAGTTGCCTAAACAACAGGTTGGCAGGAGGGTGAAACGTCCATCAAAGGTGGTCTGGCCCGGCTTAATGTTGAGCTTTTGCTCAAGTGCCGCCTGAATACCCTGATAGCCCGTGATATGACAAACCACGCTGTCGCAGTAGCGAATCACGTGGCGGCCAACCGGCTGGCGGAAGATTTGGCTGTAAAACGTAGCCACACCTTCGACGTCACTTGCCGGGATACCCAGCACGTCGGCGATGGCGTAAATGGCCCCATCCGGCACCCAGCCACGCTGCTTCTGAACGATCTTCAGCGCTTCAATGGACGCCGCACGCGGATCTTCGTAGTGATGCTTTTCGTGCTCAATAGCGTCACGCTCAGCCGCACTCAGCTCAAAAGCCTCGGTTTGTGGTTGTTGATTCTCGTGCATAATTAGCGGTCCACATCTGACATAACAAAATCGATACTACCCAGATAAACGATCAGGTCCGAGACCAGGCTTCCGCGGATCGCGGCCGGGATCTGCTGCAAGTGCGCATAGCTCGGCGTACGAATACGGGTACGGTAGCTCATGGTGCTGCCGTCGCTTGTCAGGTAGTAACTGTTGATGCCCTTGGTCGCCTCAACCATCTGGAAGGATTCGTTGGCCGGCATGACCGGACCCCAGGAAACCTGCAGGAAGTGAGTGATCAGGGTTTCGATATGCTGCAGCGTGCGCTCTTTCGGTGGCGGCGTCGTCAGCGGGTGATCCGCTTTGAACGGGCCTTCCGGCATGTTCTTGTAACACTGTTCAAGAATGCGCAGGCTCTGGCGCAGCTCTTCCACTTTCAGCATCACGCGGGTGTAGCAGTCGGATACACCACCGCCAACCGGGATTTCGAAGTCGAAGTTTTCATATCCAGAGTACGGACGCGCCTTACGCACGTCGAAGTCTATCCCGGTAGCACGCAGGCCAGCACCGGTGGTGCCCCACTCCAGCGCTTCTTTCGCGGTGTACGCAGCAACGCCCTGAGAACGGCCTTTCAGAATAGAGTTACGCAGCGCGGCCTTCTCGTAAGAAGCCAGACGCTTTGGCATCCAGTCAAGGAACTCACGCAGCAAACGATCCCAGCCACGCGGCAAGTCATGTGCGACACCGCCGATACGGAACCAGGCTGGGTGCATACGGAAACCAGTGATCGCTTCGACCAGATCGTAGATTTTCTGCCTGTCGGTGAACGCGAAGAACACCGGCGTCATGGCACCGACGTCCTGAATGAAGGTGGAGATATACAGCAGGTGGCTGTTGATACGGAACAGTTCAGAGAGCATTACGCGGATAACATCAACGCGCTCAGGCACTTTGATCCCGGCCAGTTTTTCAACGGCCAGCACGTATGGCATTTCGTTCACACAGCCGCCGAGGTACTCGATACGGTCGGTGTACGGAATGTAGCTGTGCCAGGACTGACGCTCACCCATTTTCTCAGCACCACGGTGGTGGTAACCGATATCCGGAACACAGTCGACAATCTCTTCGCCATCCAACTGCAGGATGATACGGAACGCACCGTGCGCAGAGGGGTGGTTAGGGCCGAGGTTGAGGAACATGAAGTCCTCGTTTTCGGTGCTACGTTTCATGCCCCAGTCTTCAGGTTTGAAGGTTAGCGCTTCCATCTCCAGATCCTGCTTGGCTTTAGTCAGCTCAAACGGGTCGAATTCGGTGGCGCGCGCCGGGTAGTCTTTACGCAGCGGGTGCCCTTCCCAGGTATCCGGCATCATGATGCGACGCAGATTCGGGTGGCCCTCGATGTTGATGCCGAACATTTCCCAGGTTTCGCGCTCATACCAGTTAGCGTTAGGGAAAAGTTTGGTCACCGTCGGCACATTCAGGTCATTCTCAGACAGCGCAACCTTGAGCATGATGTCGCGGTTGCGATCGATAGACATGAGATGGTAGAAAACGGAAAAATCCGCGGCGGGTAACCCGTCACGGTGTGTGCGCAGACGCTCGTCCATGCCGTGTAAATCAAACAGCATGATGTAAGGCTTCGGTAATTTCTTGAGGAAATCGACCACTTCCAGTAACTGTTCGCGCTTAACCCAAACAACGGGTACCCCGGTGCGGGTCGGCTGAACGGTAAAGGCATCCGGCCCAAAACGGTTGCGCAGTTCGGCAATCACCGGGTCATCGAGATGATCCCGGGTCTGCCATGCGGCAGCTTCGTGCGCGGTTAAATCGGTCATATTGTTCACCATTGCAAAAGTTCCGTGGTGACTGTTGGGCGTGGCTCCGCGCTATTAATTTTGATATGCGAAGGCTTTGTCCACTGCCCACAGGCGCAAAGTTAAATCTCGTCGGGTGTCCGCAGATTCGTCACAGCAATACGTTCGCCGCGTTTACGCTCGCGCTCAGATTGCATGTTGGCGCGATACACGCCCTGATCGCCAACCACCCACGAGAGCGGACGACGTTCTTTGCCGATGGATTCCTGCAGCAGCATCAGAGCCTGCATGTAGGCTTCCGGACGCGGCGGGCAGCCAGGGATGTAAACATCGACCGGGATAAACTTATCGACGCCCTGCACGACAGAGTAAATGTCGTACATGCCGCCAGAGTTTGCACAGGCACCCATGGAAATAACCCACTTTGGCTCAAGCATCTGATCGTACAGACGCTGAATGACCGGGGCCATTTTGGTGAAACAGGTACCGGCAACCACCATCAGGTCAGCCTGACGCGGGGAAGCTCGCAGTACTTCTGCCCCAAAACGCGCAACGTCATGCACCGCAGTGAATGACGTCACCATTTCAACGTAGCAGCAGGAAAGGCCAAAGTTGTATGGCCAGATTGAATTCTTGCGACCCCAGTTGACCATATCGTGCAGGGCGTTTTCGAGCTTGCCCATGTACACGCTTTTGTTTACTTCCTGCTCAAGAGGGTCGGTTACGATCTCCTGTTTTTGCAGGGGGTAACGGTCGTTCTCACCGTTAGGATCTATGCGGGTGAGCGTATAATCCATCTTATTGCCTCGCTTTTACTGCGTATGACGATTAGTAGTACTGTCGGTTTCCGGGTTAACCAGCGTGCGACGGGAGCGCGAAGGCGTCCAGTCCAGCGCACCGATGCGGACGAGGTAAACCAGGCCTGCCAGTAGCACTAAAATGAAAATTGCGGCTTCAACAAAGCCCACCCAACCACTTTCGCGGATAGACGTAGACCATGCGTAAAGGTAAAGGGCTTCCACGTCAAAGATGACGAAGAACATGGCGACCAGGTAGAACTTCGCCGAGAGACGTAAGCGGGCTGAGCCCACAGAGTCGATACCCGACTCGAACGGGGTGTTCTTGCTACGCGCGCGCGCGCGACCGCCGAGATACCAACCGCCAATCAGCATCAAACAGCAGAGGCCTATGGCAATGATGAGAAATATAGCGAATGCCCAGTGATGAGCGATGACTTCAGTGGATGTTGACATACGCATTGCTTAACCAAAATAAGTAGCGCTGAAACTCTGCTCTGGCTGGCAGATGAACGCCACATGATTCATGGGGAGGAATGAAAAAACCACAAAATGTGTGCCACAAATGGCTTAAACATCTAAATGATGTGGTTTTTTACTCCTTTCTATAACCTTTTGTCAACTTTAACAAAAGTTTCCTCACATTAATTTACACCGAACACCTTTCATTAACATTAAATGCCCTTTAGCCTTTTCACGGTGAAATAACCGAGGGAATTTACGGTTGGTGAATCGTGTCCGTCTGAGGCTTAAACACGAATTACTCTTCTATTTTGACAGGAATCGCCGGTGATTCCTCCCCCTATTGGGGAGTATTTTCTTGATCTGAGACACGCTTTTGTTAATTCACACTGTAAACTGGCAACAATCTAGCCGTTTTTTTAACATTAGCAGGAAGTTGGAAGTTGGGTTTGTAAAAAGTGGAAAATGGAGCCAGGTAGTTAACAACCAAATGAAAAATAAGTATAAATAAACGGAACGGTACACATACGTTCACTCTTTACCCACAAAAAAGGCCGCTGAACACAATTTACGCTTCAGCGGCCTTTTTTTACACTTACAAATTGTTACCAGATAGAACCGGACTTGTTACTCTAAATCCTTCTCAGCAACAAGGTTATCGTCTCCCCCTTCGGAGGTAGATGTCCCGAACTGATAACAGGGATTATTGTAGCTATCCAGCGACTGGAAAATGGCCTGTACCAGCTCGTTCGGATTGTGAGTGTTGCAGCTCAGCAGATACTCGGTGTCGGGTAATTGCGGCAATCCATCACTTTTACCCAGTACGCGCAGTTCCGGGCTCATCATCTCCACCGGGCGCGCAGTGACACCTAATCCAGCCTTCACGGCTGCCCGTACGGCAGACAGCGTTGAGGCGACGTACGCCAGACGCCACGGAATGCGTGCGGCATTCAGGGTATCAATAATCATATCGCGGAATGGGCTTGGATCCTCGAGCAACACCAGCGGTACAGGTTCGCCTGGCGGGAGCATGTAATCCGCGGCGCAGTACCAAAGCGTTGGCGAGGTGCGCAATGAAATCGCTTCATACTGCGCCAGCCGATGGGTGGTTAACACCAGATCGACTTCGCTGGCCTGTAACATGTTGCCCATTTCGCCATGACGCTTAACGCGCACATCCAGCGCCAGCTTCGGGTAGACCGAACTGATACGGTTGAGCAAGAAAGGCAGAATGGTGTCTGCTGACTCATCAGAAGAACCGATGGTTAACATCCCCTGCAGGGAACTAAACATCAGCGATGTACATGCTTCATCGTTAAAGCGCAGAATTTTTCGCGCATAGCCCAGCAGCTGTATGCCATGTTCCGTCAGCAGCTTATTTCGACCATGACGGGCGAACAGCTCTTTACCAACCAGCTGTTCAAGGCGCTGCATCTGCTGGCTGACAGCAGACTGGGTACGACACACAGCAGCTGCAGCTGCAGCAAAGGTGTTCAGATCAGCGACCGCAACAAACGTTCTCAGCAGATCGAGATCGAGATTCAATATCGGACGATTTGCGTTAATCATATTCTTCACTTACAGGTTGCTTGTGCTGACCTGCCTGGTTGATGCTGTGCTCTAAGAAAATCAGGCAATTCCTTTTGAATCACATCCCCCGGTCCGGCAAGCCGGACGAATACCTGAAAGAGCGTTATTGCATTATAATTGCCTGCCTGCTTCTCGTTAAGCAGACCCCTTAGCTATATTTTCGTTTACATCTGAATGATGATTTAATTATTTCTGACACTTTTATGTGAGTATTTCCAATAAAACTGTTACTTTAACTTTAAATTCTTAAAGAACACTCAACAATAAAATAAAAAATTACAGGCACATCAAACACAACAAAAACACCAGCAATAACATTAAGTTATATTATCCCAGCAAGCACGAATATCACTTGAATGCTGATAATCAGAGCCTGCTTACCACGGCATCCTACCGCAAAACCTTTATATTTATAAGTGTTATTAGGTATTATCTTACATAAATTTTTAAATGTTAATCATGATCTCTAAATAAATTAACAAACCACAGAGACAACTTTGCAATTAATGAAGAAATAGTAATTATTTAAATATTGTTTCATTAACAAAGCTTAACAATGCATTCACAGAAAGTGATATTATCCCTCATCCATAGGGTAGCAAACCACCAGCTTTTAGTGGTTGAAATTTCGCCCGATATCAAAATAATCCGGCAGGATAGTCGGCGGCGGCCCAGGATAATTTAGTCAAAAATCCAAACGAAAAGGAAAATGACAACATTAATCACCACGATGAATACTAAACGTGGTGATATAGGCAGACGAAGCGGCCAAATTGCAGACAAACAAATCACACAGACATCACGCAATGTGCAAAATATTGTCCTGCCAACTCTTCAAAACACCCGGGATGGGGAGTACCTTATTCCGTGCAGACTTCCACGGCAGGGAGTGGCAAAACTAGCGAAAAGGTCAAGATTCATGTCCCCCATCGAAAAATCCAGCAAATTAGATAATGTCTGTTATGACATCCGCGGTCCGGTACTTAAAGAAGCTAAACGCCTTGAAGAAGAAGGCAACAAGGTTCTTAAACTGAATATCGGCAACCCGGCCCCGTTCGGCTTCGATGCCCCTGACGAAATCCTCGTCGATGTGATCCGTAATCTTCCAACGGCACAGGGCTATTGCGATTCCAAGGGCCTCTATTCGGCCCGTAAGGCCATCATGCAGCACTACCAGGCACGCGATATGCGTGACGTCACGGTAGAAGATATCTACATCGGTAACGGTGTGTCTGAGCTAATTGTTCAGGCGATGCAGGCGCTGCTCAACAGCGGCGATGAAATGCTGGTGCCGGCCCCGGATTACCCATTATGGACGGCGGCAGTGTCGCTCTCCAGCGGTAAAGCGGTGCATTATCTGTGTGATGAATCTGCAGGCTGGTTCCCGGACCTGGACGACATTCGCAGTAAAATTACCCCGCGCACGCGTGGGATCGTGATTATTAACCCGAACAACCCAACCGGCGCGGTGTACTCCAAAGAGCTACTGCTGGAAATCGTGGAAATCGCGCGTCAGAACAACCTGATTATTTTCGCTGACGAAATCTACGACAAGATCCTCTATGACGAAGCACAGCACCATTCGATCGCCGCCCTGGCGCCGGATCTGCTGACCGTCACTTTTAACGGCCTGTCAAAAACCTACCGTGTCGCGGGTTTCCGCCAAGGCTGGATGGTTCTGAATGGGCCGAAGAAACACGCGAAAGGCTATATCGAAGGGCTTGAAATGCTGGCCTCGATGCGTTTGTGCGCCAACGTTCCGGCTCAGCACGCCATTCAGACGGCGCTGGGCGGTTATCAGAGCATCAGCGAATTTATCGTCCCGGGCGGCCGTCTTTATGAGCAGCGTAACCGTGCGTGGGAATTGATCAACGAAATCCCGGGCGTCAGTTGCGTGAAGCCAAACGGCGCGCTGTATATGTTCCCGAAAATCGACAGTAAGCGTTTTAATATTCACGACGATCAAAAAATGGTGCTCGATTTCCTGCTGCAGGAAAAAGTCCTGCTGGTTCAGGGCTCCGCCTTCAACTGGCCGTGGCCAGATCACGTGCGTATCGTAACGCTGCCGCGCATGGATGACCTGGAAATGTCTATCTCGCGCTTCAGCCGCTTCCTGTCCGGCTACCGTCAGGCATAACACCGTCGACCGCCGGGGTTTGCATCCGGCGGTCAACTCAGCGCACAATGGGTAACCTGCTGTAACGCATCAAGGATCCCCATGAGCCAGAGTCATTTCTTTGCCCATCTTTCCCGTCTGAAGTTGATCAACCGCTGGCCACTGATGCGCAACGTGCGCACCGAAAACGTCTCCGAGCACAGTTTGCAGGTGGCGATGGTAGCCCATGCGCTGGCGGCGATTAAAAACCGCAAATTTAACGGTTCGGTGAACGCCGAGCGCATAGCGCTGTTGGCGATGTACCACGACGCGTCCGAAGTACTGACAGGTGACCTGCCGACGCCGGTAAAATACTTCAACTCGCAAATTGCGCAGGAATATAAAGCGATTGAAAAGATTGCCCAGCAAAAATTGGTCGATATGGTACCGGAAGAACTGCGAGATATCTTCGCGCCGCTGATTGATGAGCATCAGTGCAGCGAAGAAGAAAGACTGCTGGTTAAACAGGCAGATGCGCTGTGTGCGTACCTGAAATGTCTGGAAGAACTATCCGCAGGAAATAACGAGTTTTTGCTGGCGAAAAGCCGTCTGGAAAAAACGCTGGAATCGCGTCGTAGCCCGGAAATGGACTATTTCATGCAGGTCTTTGTGCCGAGCTTCCAGCTTTCATTGGATGAAATCAGTCAGGATTCGCCTCTGTAACTCGCTCTGCCCGGCGGCGCTTAATGTAAACTGTCCAACGTTAAGGGGTCAGTCCACTTAGCTTGCCGGGCCTATAAACCGCGAGCGCTCGCGCAGCCGGAGGATCGTATCAGAATGGGAACAACACCGGAATCAGCACCACGCACACCACCATCACTAACACCGTGAACGGCACGCCTATCTTCACAAAATCACTGAAGCGGTATTTCCCCGGCCCCAGAACAAGCGTGTTAACCGGTGAGGAGACTGGCGTCATAAATGCCGCCGAGGCAGCCATCGCCACCATCATCGCAAACGGATAAGGCGACACGCCCATCGATTTTGCCGCAGCCAGCGCAATTGGCGCCATCAGCACAGCGGTGGCAGTGTTGGATATAAACAGACCAATCGTGGCGCACATCACGAACAAACAGATCAGCATCAGATACGGTCCCTGCCCACCGCCGACTTCCATCAACCCTTTAACCACTAAATCAACGCCGCCTGTTTTTTGCAGGGCGAGCGCAAACGGCATCATCCCGACAATCAAAATAATGCTCGGCCAGTGAATGGCTTTGTAGGCGCTTTCGGCGTTGATGCAGCGGAATTTACCCATCAGCAAACAGGATACGATCGCGGCGATAGGGTTAGGAATTTCGTCCGTCAACATCAGAGCGACCATCAACACCAGGCAGAAAATGGCATGTGGAGCCTGACTGTGTGCCGGGGAAGCGTCGTTAACTTCGATTGGCATGTTATGCACCACAAAATCACGCCCCCGTTGCGAGAGTTGCGCTATCTGTTTCCAGTTGCCAACCACCAGCAGAATGTCTCCCAGCGCGATCGTTTCATCCACCACCGCACCGTCGACGGCTTTACCTTCGCGTTTCATGCCCACCACATTCAGCCCAAAGCGGGTACGAAATTCCATTTCCCGCACCGTTTTTCCTACCTGTTCTGAATCCGGGATCAGCGATACTTCGGCCATGCCGACGTCCAGCGCCTGATCGGAAAAATACTCGCCGCGCAGCACCATCGGCTCCAGCAACTGCTCCGTGCAAAACTGTCTCAGGTCGACGTCTGCCGCTGACATATCAATCAGCAGGACGTCACGCGCATGAAACTCCGACACACCGTTAACGTTGACAATTACCCGACGGAAACGCCGCCAGCGCTCCACGCCGATCACGTTTGCGCCGTATCGCTCACGTAGTTTGAGGTCATCCAGACGCAGGCCAACCAGTGGCGAGCCCGGACGAATAGCCAATCGGCGCGCACGGCCGTTCAGGCGATACTCTTTGATTAAATCGCGAAACGTGCGGCGTTTATCATTCTTTTGGTTTTCGTCGTCGCCGGGAAGCATAAAACGCACCAGCAGCATATACACAATGCCGAGCAACAGAACCACCAGGCCTATCGGCGTCACGCTAAAGAAACTGAAACCTTGCAAACCTTCGCGGAGCAGCTCGCTGTTAATCACCAAATTTGGCGGTGTAGCGACCAGCGTCATCATGCCGCTGATAAGCCCGGCAAAACTCAACGGCATCATTAAGCGCGATGGCGAGGTATTCATGCGCATGCAGACGCTAAGCACCACAGGAATGAAGATGGCTACCACGCCAGTGGAGCTCATAAACGCGCCAAGCCCCGCCACCGTCAGCATCAGGAACACCAGCATCTTGATTTCGCTGTTGCCCGCCACTTTCACTAGCCATGAGCCCATACTGGTGGCAACGCCGGTGCGTACGAGTCCGTCGCCGATGATAAACAGCGCGGCGATAAGGATAACGTTAGGATCACTGAAGCCGGAAAAGGCTTCGCTGAGGGTGAGCGTTCCGCTCAGAACAAAGGCAACAATAACCAGCAGGGCGACGGCATCCATGCGCACTTTGCCAGTGGCGAAAAGCAGCACCGCCACCGCCAACAGGCACAACACCCAAATCAGTTCACCGTTCACAACGTGTCCTTGTCAGAAGAGAGTCTTGTCAGAGAAGAGAGCGATCATTGTGGCATAAAAAAGCCCCGCCGAAGCGAGGCCAGATCATGCGTTTAGTCTTTCAGACGCACATCAACTGTGCCATCGAGCTGCCGGTTAATGCTTAGCGCTTCGAGCGTGGTCAGTACGAAGTCCGCTTCGTTTAACCGCGGTGCATCGCCGGGCACGTTCACGGCAATTACGTGACAGCCTGCCGCGAGACCAGAAAGCATCCCCGCCGCCGCGTCTTCCACTACTGCGCATTCTGCCGGGGCAAAGCCCAACAGTTCAGCGCCGAGCAGATACGCATCAGGCTCCGGCTTACCGCGTTTTACCTGCTCAGCAGTGACAAACACTTTTGCGTCCGGCAGGCCCGCCGCGCGATGACGCGCATGTGCCACCGGAACGGAACCAGAGGTCACGATCGCCCACGGAATACCGGCATCATCCAGATGATTCAGCAACGCCAGCGCCCCCGGCAGAGCGGTGATCCCGGCGGTGTCCTCGGACTCCATTCGTTCGAGCCAGCTGAACTCCACCTGAATTTCCTCTTCGGTACGGCCAGGCAGGAAGTGGCGCAGCGACGTAATTGCCTGCTTACCGTGAATAAAACTCAGGACTTCACTGTGGCTCAGACCATGACGGTCAGCCCAATGACACCAAGAACGTTCTACAACCGGCAGTGAATCCACCAGTGTACCGTCGAGATCAAACAAAAAGCCTTTGCACTGCACGGTGGCCTCCATCAGGCATTAATAATCTGATTAATTTCGTTGCTGCTCAGGTGATACTGACGTGGACACGCATGCCATGCGCTGAGCATACGTTGGTATTTTTCCCACATTGGAGTCTGGGCGTTGAAACCGTGAGTACCGGCATCGAAATGGGTGTAACGGCCTTCGGTATTGACCATAAAGCGCACGTAGCCGAGATAGCGGGCTTCGGTTGCGGCATCGAAGCCGAGGAAAGTCACCCGACGTTCGTCCACGCCGTCTGCGTCTTTAAGGTTGGTCCAGGAAACGTGCAGCGCATGGTACATCTCCATAATGTCGATGATCACCCGGCAGGTTTCCTCGGTCAGCTGGCCAAATTCACGATCCAGTTCGCGCATTTGCAGACCGTAGCCGCGCTCGATGATCGTCTGCAGGCGGCGGTAACGCTCGGCGTTGTCGGGATCCATCATGGTCATCATTTTGTACTGATTTGACAAAATCAGACGTTGAGCGTTGGTCATTTCCATTTTCGACTCCTGTTGCGCTTACGCATGAAAAAAGAGGGCTTACAAAGTGTATGCCCTCTTTTATATGCGTTTTTGATAGTTAATTACAAATCATCAAGGAAAGTTTTATCCAATTGATTGAATGCGCGCTTAAGCGTGTCAGCTAACGCCTGGTAATCTGGCTTTCCTTCAAAAGGTGCCAGAACCTGGCCTGACTCCTGCAATTTTCCGCGCACTTCATAGAACCAGCTCAAAATCGTTGGCGGCAGCGGAGTGGCGGAACGCTTGCCCAGCCACCATAATCCTTGCATCGGCAGGCTCAGCGCAAACAGTGCGGTCGCAATGGCCGGGCCTAGTTGGCCGCCGAGGGCGATTTGCCAGCACAGCGTAAACACCGCAACCGGCGGCATGAAGCGAATAGCGTGGCGGGTGGCACGGATGACGCGGTTTTCAACAAACACCGGTGCCAGGCGTTTTTCCATCGGCCACGTCTTCGCGTAGTGCTGCCCACGGCGGAACGAACTGAAAAAGTTTACCGGGCGGTTCTCGGGTGTCGACATGGCGTTACCTCAACTTCACAGATAAAAAATCAAAATTTCGTGCAAAACAACAACTATGCATGACAACGTTCAAAACATTTTGGCAATAAAGGCGGCATTCAGGTATCCTGTGCGGCCTGAGATGGGCGTAGACCCACTCTCGCGATTCGTCAAATTATTGCACATTCTGCCATCGGTTGAAAATTGTGCAAAACTGAAGGATGAATCACCCGAATTTCTTTCATCATGCCTGCTAAAAGTATTGAGCATGATGTTAATCATAAATGTCAGCGTCATCATGCGCTACGCTCTTTGACTCACTGACGTTTTTTTAGCCACATAAGATTAATAGGTACTTCCATGTCGAGTAAGTTAGTACTGGTTCTGAACTGCGGTAGCTCTTCACTGAAATTCGCTGTCATCGACGCGATCAATGGTGAAGAATACCTCTCTGGTTTGGCCGAATGTTTCCATCTCCCTGAAGCACGTCTGAAATGGAAAATGGACGGCGCCAAACAAGAAGCGGCTTTAGGTGCAGGCGCCGCTCACAGTGAAGCGCTTAACTTTATCGTTAACACTATTCTGGCACAAAAACCAGAACTGTCTGCTCAGCTGGCGGCTATCGGTCACCGTGTTGTTCACGGCGGCGAAAAATACACCGGTTCTGTGATTATCGACGATTCCGTTATTCAGGGTATCAAAGATGCAGCCTCTTTTGCACCGCTGCACAACCCAGCACACCTGATCGGCATCGCGGAAGCGCTGAAATCCTTCCCGAACCTGAAAGACAAAAACGTTGCTGTCTTCGACACCGCGTTCCATCAGACCATGCCGGAAGAGTCTTACTTATATGCTCTGCCGTACAGCCTGTACAAAGAACACGGCGTTCGTCGCTATGGCGCACACGGCACCAGCCACTTCTTCGTGACTCAGGAAGCCGCTAAAGTTCTGAACAAGCCGGTTGAAGAACTGAACATTATCACTTGCCACTTGGGCAACGGTGGTTCTGTTTCTGCTATCCGTAACGGCGAATGTGTTGATACTTCCATGGGTCTGACCCCACTGGAAGGTCTGGTCATGGGCACCCGTTCTGGTGACATCGACCCGGCAATCATCTTCCATCTGCACGACACCCTGGGCATGAGCGTTGATGCAATCAACAAAATGCTGACCAAAGAGTCTGGCCTGCTGGGTCTGACCGAAGTCACCAGCGACTGCCGTTATGTTGAAGACAACTACGAAACCAAAGCAGACGCTAAACGTGCAATGGACGTTTACTGCCACCGCCTGGCGAAATACATCGGTTCTTACACCGCGCTGATGGACGGTCGTCTGGACGCTGTTGTCTTCACCGGTGGTATCGGCGAAAACGCCGCGATGGTTCGCGAACTGTCCTTGGGTAAACTGGGCGTTCTGGGCTTCGACGTTGATCACGAGCGCAACCTGGCTGCCCGCTTCGGCAAGTCTGGCTTCATCAACAAAGAAGGCACCCGTCCTGCCGTGGTCATCCCGACCAACGAAGAATTGGTCATCGCACAAGACGCAGCTCGTCTGACTGCCTGATTCCACACCGCCAGCCTAGCTGGCGGTGCTGTTTTGGATCCCGCCAACCCTTGGCGGTAACGAAAGAGGATAAATCGTGTCCCGTACAATTATGCTGATCCCTACCGGAACCAGCGTCGGTCTGACCAGCGTCAGCCTTGGCGTTATCCGCGCTATGGAACGCAAAGGCGTTCGTCTGAGCGTCTTTAAGCCAATCGCTCAGCCGCGTGCCGGTGGCGATGCGCCAGACCAGACCACGGCTATCGTGCGTGCTAACTCCAATCTGCCAGCAGCTGAACCGCTGAAGATGAGCCACGTTGAATCTCTGCTCTCCAGCAACCAGAATGACGTGCTGATGGAAGAGATCATCGCTAACTACCACGCGAACACTCAGGATGCTGAAGTGGTGCTGGTTGAAGGCCTGGTCCCGACCCGTAAACACCAGTTCGCACAGTCCCTGAACTACGAGATTGCTAAGACGCTGAATGCGGAAATCGTGTTCGTAATGTCTCAGGGCACCGATACTCAGGAAGGCCTGAAAGAGCGTATCGAACTGACCCGTAGCAGCTTCGGCGGCGCGAAAAACACCAACATCACCGGCGTTATCGTTAACAAGCTGAACGCACCGGTTGATGATCAGGGCCGTACTCGTCCTGACCTGTCTGAAATTTTCGACGATTCTTCCACTGCGAAAGTTGTGAAAATCAATCCGACAGACCTGGTAGCATCCAGCCCGCTTCCAATGCTGGGCGCGGTGCCATGGAGCTTTGATCTGATTGCTACCCGTGCAATCGATATGGCTCGTCATCTGAACGCGACCATCGTGAACGAAGGCGACATCAACACCCGCCGCGTGAAGTCCGTGACCTTCTGTGCGCGCAGCATTCCGCACATGCTGGAACACTTCCGCGCAGGCTCTCTGCTGGTGACCTCCGCAGACCGTCCAGACGTGCTGGTTGCAGCATGTCTGGCAGCAATGAATGGCGTTGAAATCGGTGCCATCCTGTTGACCGGTGCATACGAAATGGATGCGCGTGTGAGCAAGCTGTGTGAACGTGCGTTCGCCACTGGCCTGCCAGTATTCATGGTAAACACTAACACCTGGCAGACGTCCTTGAGCCTGCAGAGCTTCAACCTCGAAGTGCCGGTTGATGACCATGCGCGTATCGAAAAAGTGCAGGAATATGTGGCTAGCCACATCGATGCCAACTGGATCGAGTCACTGACTGCAACGTCTGAGCGTAGCCGTCGTCTGTCTCCGCCAGCGTTCCGCTACCAGCTGACCGAGCTGGCGCGTAAAGCAGGCAAACGCGTTGTTCTGCCAGAAGGCGACGAACCACGTACTGTGAAAGCGGCTGCTATCTGTGCAGAGCGCGGTATCGCGACCTGTGTACTGCTCGGCAACCCGGAAGAAATCACCCGCGTTGCGGCTGACCAGGGTGTTGAACTGAGCGCAGGCATCGAAATTGTCGATCCGGAAGTGGTACGTGAAAGCTACGTCGCGCGCCTGGTCGAACTGCGTAAGAGCAAAGGCATGACTGAAGCCGTGGCTCGCGAGCAGCTGGAAGACAACGTTGTGCTCGGCACCATGATGCTGGAGCAGGACGAAGTTGACGGTCTGGTTTCTGGCGCGGTTCACACCACCGCCAACACCATCCGTCCACCGCTGCAGCTGATCAAAACTGCGCCGAACAGCTCACTGGTTTCTTCTGTGTTCTTCATGTTGCTGCCTGAACAGGTTTATGTTTACGGTGACTGCGCGATTAACCCGGATCCAACCGCTGAGCAGCTGGCCGAAATCGCTATCCAGTCTGCGGATTCCGCTGCTGCATTCGGTATCGACCCGCGCGTAGCCATGCTCTCCTACTCCACCGGGACTTCCGGCCAGGGTAGCGACGTTGAGAAAGTGCGTGAAGCCACTCGCATCGCGCAGGAAAAACGTCCGGACCTGGTTATCGACGGCCCGCTGCAGTATGACGCCGCCGTAATGGCAGACGTTGCGAAATCCAAAGCGCCGAACTCTCCGGTTGCAGGTCGCGCTACCGTGTTCATCTTCCCAGACCTGAACACCGGTAACACCACCTACAAAGCGGTACAGCGTTCAGCCGACCTGATCTCCATCGGGCCGATGCTGCAGGGTATGCGCAAACCCGTCAACGACCTGTCTCGTGGCGCGCTGGTAGACGACATCGTCTACACCATCGCACTGACCGCGATCCAGTCGTCTCAGCAGGAATAATCCTCCGCTGAAATGCAAAAGGCAGCCAAATGGCTGCCTTTTTTATTACTTCAATTTGTCTACAGCAGTTCCTTCGCCGCTTTCACGATCTCATCCGCCGTCAGGCCATATTCCTGTTGCAGGAAATCCTGCGTTCCGACCTGACCATACCGTTCTTTCACGCCCACACGACGCATCGGCACCGGACAGGTTTCGACCAGCACTTCTGCCACCGCCGACCCCAGGCCGTTATGAATACTGTGATTTTCACAGGTCACGATACGCCCGGTTTTTTCGGCGTAGTTTTTCACCAGCATCCGGTCGATAGGCTTTAACGTAAACATATCGATGACCGCCGCACTGATGCCCTCACGCTCCAGACGACGAGCGGCTTCTAGCGCTTCTGCCACCATAATGCCGTTCGCGATGAGCGTGATGTCGTCGCCTTCACGCAGCACGTTGCCTTTGCCGATGGTGAAAGTTGAGCCTTCCTGATACACAGACGGGGCCTGCTTGCGGATGGTGCGCACCCAGTAAAAACCTTCCAGGTCAATCAGCTGATTTAGGATGTCCTTAAACATGGTGGCATCGGTCACTTCCATCACCACTGAGTTCGCCAGCCCGCGCACAATGCCCATATCTTCAAATGACATGTGCGTCCCGCCGTTATGACAGGCAGTGACGCCCGCATCGGAGGCGATGACTTTGACGTTATTACGCTGGTAGTCGAGCGACATAAACAACTGGTCGAAACAGCGGCGGCTGGCGAACGCAGTGAACGTATGCACGAACGGCTTACGACCGGTCAGCGATAATCCTGCCGCGGTGCCAATCACGTTCGCTTCCATAATCCCGCAGTTAATCACCTGCTGCGGGTATTTTTTATGGACGCTATCCATCGCCATCGAACTCATCAGGTCGGCTTCGAGCGCGATGATTTCGCTGCCCGCTTCAATCTGATCCGTCACAAATCCGGCATAGACTTTACGCATCTCGATCGCGTCTTTTTCTCCCGCAGGTGCAACCTTAATCATGTGTGGCCTCCAGTTGGGCAATGGTGTCGTTCAGGGTTTTTCTCATGTCGTCGGTCAGGCGCAGGTGGTGCGAGTTACCCAGATTTTCCAGATACGGCACGCCCTGCCCTTTGATGCTGTCGAGGATAATCAGCCGTGGTCGGGCATTCGCTTCGGGCACCGGTTTCACCGCGTCTATCAGGCCAGGAATGTCGTCCCCCTTCACCGTGACCACGTCATAACCGAAGGCGGTGAATTTTTCGTGCAGGTCGAACGCGCAGATGATTTCATCCAGTTCGCCGTCGAGCTGCTGCTTGTTCCAGTCGACAAACACCGTCAGGTTATTGAGTTTGTGATGTGCGATGAACTGGAACGCTTCCCAGCACTGGCCTTCGTTCAGTTCGCCGTCGCCGACGATACAGAACACGCGGTTACTGCGCCCCGCCAGTTTGTGCGAGAGCGCCATGCCTCCGGCAATGGAAATCCCCTGGCCCAGCGAACCGGTTGTGGCATCCACGCCGCGCGTTTTCAGCCTGTCCGGATGGCTCGGCAGTTTGGTGCCGTTATGGTTCAGGGTGCTTAGTTCTTCCTGCGGAAAATAGCCTTTGATGGCGAGCGTGCTGTACAGCGCCGGGCCCGCGTGACCTTTCGACAACACGAAATAGTCGCGCTCTTTCCAGTCCGGGTCGCCCGGGTCGATGCGCATTACGTCGCCATAGAGCACCGCCAGGGTTTCCACCACCGACATGCTGCCGCCATAATGACCAAACCCAAGGTCCGTCAGCGATTTCAGGGTGGCAACGCGGATATCGCGCGCCAATTGAGTGACTTCTGCAACCGTACTCATCATTTGGCTCCTGTATTTTGCGGGGAATCATTGCCAGCGACTTTGCCTTTGGCCAGATAGTTGAACAGCACCAACAGCGCGAAGATAACCACCACCAGGCCGGTTATCGCCATTGGTGACAGATAACGCGCGAGGTTGCCCAGCACGATGCCCACCGCACCGAAATCGGCATCAGAGAATGTGGTGTTGGCAAAGCCCAGCGCGCCGAGAACTGGCAGCAGTAATACCGGCAGGAAGGTGATCAGCAGGCCATTTGCGAACGCGCCGATCATTGCTCCGCGACGTCCGCCGGTGGCGTTACCGAACACGCCCGCGGTTGCGCCTGTGAAGAAGTGAGGCACGACGCCCGGCAGGATAAGCACCCATTTGAACTGTCCGCAGAGGAACAGCCCCACCAGGCCGCCAAGGAAGCTGAACAGGAAGCCAATCAGCACCGCATTTGGGGCGTACGGATACACTACCGGGCAATCGAGTGCCGGACGCGCATTCGGGACCAGTTTTTCCGAGAAGCCGGTAAATGCCGGAACGATTTCCGCCAGAATCAGTCGCACGCCCTGCAGGATGATGAACACGCCTGCCGCGAAGGTGATCGCCATGATGATGGCGTAGACGAGATAGTTCTGGCCGCCGCTGAACTGCGCCTCAACGTACTCACGCCCGGCGCAAACCGCCATAATCAGATAAATGATCATCATGGTCAGTGAAATGGAAATGGAACTGTCGCGCAGGAAACTGAGGTTTTTCGGCAGGTTCATCTCCTCGGTTGAGCGAGAACCTTTGCCCACTTTGCTGCCAATCCAGCCAGAAAGCACGTAGCCGAGCGTCCCGAAGTGACCAAACGCGATGTCGTCATTACCGGTTATGCGCTTCATATAACGCTGCGCAATGGCCGGGAAAAACGCCATGATCAGGCCCAGGATCAGCGAGCCGGTAAACACCAGACCGATGCCTTCAAAACCTGCGACGGTGAGGATGACCCCAATCATGCAGGCCATGTAGAAGGTGTGATGCCCGGTCAGGAAAATGTATTTCAGACGGGTGAAGCGAGCTACCACAATGTTCGCTACCATGCCGAAGGCCATGATCAGCGCCGTCGCTGCACCATATTTTTCCAGCGCGATGGACACAATCGCTTCGTTATTCGGAATTATCCCTTGAATATTGAACGCGTGTTCAAACATCCCACCCAGTGGGTTCAGCGAGCCCACTAAAACACCCGCGCCACCGCCCAGCACAATAAAGCCCAGAATGGTTTTTACCGTGCCTTTAACAACGTCTGAAAATGATTTTTTCTGCGCTACCAAACCAATCAGTGCAATTAAACCCACCAGCACTGAAGGGACTTTAAGAATATCTACCACAAAATTAAGCGATTCGAGGATAAACATATCTGCGCCTCACTCTCTGAGAGATAATTGATTAACGACCGGCGAAATAAGCACTGAGCTTATTTTCCAGTTCATTGATGTCGATAATATTATTAATAACCACCAGTTGGTTATCCGGTACGCTGGCGCTTTCGGCGATGTCTTTTGCCATCACAAAGAGATCTGCCGCGCCCGGCGTGGCTGATGAAAGGTCTGAGTGCTCCACCTCTGCTTCGATATTCAGTTTCTTGAGGATTTTTTTAATATTCATCTCGACCATAAAACTACTGCCAAGGCCGGATCCGCAAATCGCCATAATTTTCATTATTGTCACCTTTTTTTTCGTAGAGTCAGCCCGCACGTTACCCGTGAGTAAAATGTTGGATGTCAGGGTTAGAAATTAAAACAATCAGAAACGTGATATTATATTTTTTATCTCCCCAAAGGATTTCGCCTGGTGTAGCGACAGTAATTCCTCTTCGTTGGAAAATAATTCTGCCAGCGCAGAGATCATTTCAATGTGGCTGTGTTTATCCGGGGCCGCCAGCATAATAATCAGATCCACCGGATCATGCTCGCTCGAACCAAAATTGACGCCATGTTGCAGTTTCAGTAACGAAAGACCTAAACCTTTTGCCCCCTCTTCCGGGCGAGCATGCGGCATCGCAAGGCCGGGAGCCAACACATAATACGGCCCAAGTTTTTGGTGCTGCTCGATAATGGCGGTGACGTACTCCGGCATTATCACGCGCGCTTCCAGCAGCGGCTCGGCGCAAACCTCCAGAGCCTGCGGCCAGTTTTCGACTCGTTCCTGCAACCGGATCGTTCCTTCGTGGAGCCATTGACTCAGCATTCGTGTTCTCCAGCATTCGGTAAGTGGACAAACTTTATGCAAGGTCCTGAATGCTGACCGTGACAACGATCACAAAGATAGCGCTACCAAATTATCAGGTGCGGAAATTGTGATAGCGCTATCAAAATGTGAACATGGTGTAATAACTCAGCAAAAAGAGGGATTTCCGGCGTATACTGCATGCACTGTCAAAACGAGATTTCAATCAGGAAGAAGCATGTCTCTGACCCGAAAACGTCGCAGTACTGGCAAAGTCACGCTGGCAGATGTGGCACAGCTGGCGGGCGTGGGAACGATGACCGTTTCCCGTGCGCTGCGCACGCCGGAACAGGTCTCCGATAAACTCCGGGAAAAGATTGAAGCGGCGGTTCAGGCACTGGGATATATGCCCAACATGGCGGCAAGCGCGCTGGCATCCGCATCATCCTGGACGATTGGCATGGTCGTTCCGAGCCTGGCACAGGTCGGCTGCTCAGAAATGTTCGCCGGACTGCAGCAAATTTTGCAGCCTGCGGGCTACCAAATCATGCTCGCGGAATCGCGTCATCACCTCGACCAGGAAGAAAAACTGCTCGAAACGCTGCTGGCATCTAACATCGCCGCCGCTATTCTGCTTAGCGTTGAGCACAGCGATACCACGCACCAGTGGCTGGAAAACAGCGGTATTCCGGTGATGGAAATTGGTGCCAAACGTACCGACCCGCTGGACATGAATATCGGTATCGATAACGTCGCGGCCATGTTTGAACTAACGCAAACACTGATTCAGCGCGGCTATCAGAATATCGGCCTGCTGTGCGCCAATCAGGAACAGTGGATTTTTCAGCAGCATTTACAGGGTTGGTATAAAGCGATGCTGCGCCATCATATGTCGCCCAATCGCGTCATAAATGCCGCCGAACCGGCTACGTTTACAACGGGAGCGGCGCAGTTGCCTGAATTTTTACTGGCGTGGCCTGAGCTGGATGCGTTGGTGTGTGTGTCGGATGAAATGGCCTGTGGTGCACTGTATGAGTGCCAGCGTCGGCGAATAAAAGTGCCAGACGATCTGGCGATTGTGGGCTTCGGGGACAGCGACGTGAGCCGCGTCTGTCAACCGCCACTGACGACGATTTCAGTGCCACACAAGCAGATAGGAATTGAGGCTGGACGCGCCCTGCTGGCGCGTCTCAATGATGAGGAGTGGAATGATAACCCCGCCATCGCCGCAAAACTGTGTTTACGGGACAGCTGCTAAAACGTTACTCGGTCTCTTCTTCTTTCGGCGCGTCTTTTGACGCGTCTTTCGCGGCTTCGTTCTTGGCATTGCGGGTCATCCACAGCGCCAGCGCCTTCAGTGAGTCAGGGGTAAATTCATCGCAACGGGCGGTTATCTCTTCCGGCGTTAGCCAGCAGACTTCAGTTACTTCTTCTTCCTGCAACGCAAACGGACCGTGAGATACACAGCTGAAAAGGCTGCCCCACACACGGCAGTGCTTGTCTTCGAAGTAGAATTGTCCGTGGTCGGCAAACGGCACGCCTGCAATACCAAGCTCTTCTTCTGCTTCGCGACGCGCTGAGTCGAGCAGTTGCTCGTCAGACTGCACCACGCCGCCAGCGGTGGCATCCAACATACCCGGCATAAAATCTTTGGTTTCAGTCCGGCGCTGTACGAGAATTTTTCCCATGCCGTCATGAACCACAATATAGGTCGCGCGATGACGCAGACACTGCGCACGCATTTGTTCACGGCTGGACTGTGCGATGACCTCATTGTCTTCGTTGACGATATCCACCCATTCTGTGCTTGCCAAATTCTGCTCCACCATCGGAAAACCTTCTCTTTATTACGCTCTCGCGGCGCGTTTACGGTTGTCGGGTAAATTACGGATTAATTGCCACCTCTGCAATAACCCGTTGATCATTGAGTGCTAAAACCCGCAATTTATTGCCCTCCATCATACCGTAACTGGCACTAAAGTCGCCTTTCGGTATGCTGATGGAACCCGGGTTGAAGTGGAAGATGTCGCCTCTACGTTCAGCAACCGGAATATGAGTATGACCATAAACCAGCACATCGCCAGCCACGAGGGACGGCAGATTGTCCGGACCAAACAAATGTCCATGAGTCAAAAACAGACGCTGTTCGGTGGTCAACACCTGCTGCCATGGCGCAGTGATGGGAAAATGCAGCAGCATCTGGTCCACTTCACTGTCACAGTTCCCGCACACGGCAATAATCCGCTCTGCCTGCGTATTTAAGCATTCAGCAACTTCAGCTGGCGCATAACCTTCAGGTAAGGCGTTACGCGGGCCATGATTTAACACATCGCCCAAAATGACCAGATATCTGGCGTCACTCTGTGCAAACAGAGACAGCACGCGTTCAGCGGCGGGTAAAGACCCGTGAATATCAGATGCAAACATCAGCTTCATCAATCATTCCTCCACAAAAAACCGCACTATCATAACGGATTATTGCGGCCTGTTCAGCCTACGTGTTTTGCCGAGAGCGCAAGGAAGCGCTGGACTGATGCTCGCTGCCACTGGAAGGAGGCATAATCGGCCAGCGGTTCCGGGACATCATCCCCGTTCAACACCAGGCGATTAATCATCAGCGCCAGGTCGGTATCCGCGATAGACCATTCTCCAAACAGGTTTGGCTTCCCGTGGGATAGCAGCGCGCTTGTGGTGGCGTACAGTTTCGCTGCGGCTTTTTCTCCAGCGCGAGTAAGTGCCGGTTTTTTCACCCCCCCAAAGACAACGTCTGTGGAACGTTCTTCTCGGATGGACATGAAATCACTGCGTATCCAGGCCTGAACCTGCCGGGCGCGGGCACGCTTTTCGATATCATGCGGATAAAGGCGCTCCCACTGCGGCGGGGCGAAACGCTCATCAAGATATTCGGTGATGGCCGAGGATTCGGTCAGTTCGAAGGCATCCACCTCCAGCAGCGGCACCCGGCGGGTTAAGCCGTACCCCTTCCAGCCAGATTGTAGATGTTCACCCTTTGCCAAATCGACGGTTTTCAGACTGAACGCCAGCCCTTTCTCCTGCAAAGCGACATAAACGGACATCACAAACGGCGAGTAAAAACGGTTATCGGACCACAGCGTTATTACGGGACGAGTCATAGCTTCCTCAACGGTTTTCGGGTGAAAACGTCAACATATCGTGTCTTTGACAGGCTGTCACTCGATGAAAACTCACACAATTTCCTTAACCACCTATACTCGAAAAATCATGACAATACCCCAGGTCCAGGAGTTAAAATGATTGATCTCTATTACGCCCCTACCCCTAACGGCCATAAAATCACGCTGTTTCTGGAAGAAGCACAGCTCGCTTACCGGCAGATCCGCGTGGATATCAGCAGGGGCGATCAGTTTCGCCCTGAATTTCTGACAGTGTCGCCCAATAATAAGATCCCGGCCATTGTTGACCACGTTCCTGCTGATGGGGGAGCCCCTTTTAGCCTGTTTGAGTCCGGTGAAATTTTGCTGTATCTAGCCGAAAAATCAGGAAAGCTGCTGAGCGGTGAACTGCGGGAGCGTCATGTCACGCTTCAGTGGCTGTTCTGGCAGGTCGGCGGTCTGGGGCCAATGCTTGGGCAGAATCATCATTTCAACCACTTCGCGCCTCAGCCGGTGCCTTACGCCATTGAACGTTATCAGGTTGAAACCCTGCGACTCTATAACGTGTTAAACAAGCGGCTGAGCATCTCACCCTGGCTCGGCGGCGAGCATTACAGCATTGCCGATATCGCCTGCTGGCCGTGGGTTAACGCGCATCTGCGACAGCGCATCGACCTGCAAAATTTCCCGGCGGTGAACAACTGGTTTGAGCGGATACGCCTGCGTCCGGCTACAGAGCGCGCTATGCAGAAGGCCCAGGCGAATTAACAGCGCTTTGTTGTATTATGGTTGGGATAATAACCAAGAGGAAACCTGCAATGTCCCAACCAGACGCCATTATTCGAATCAAGAACCTGCGCCTGCGTACCTACATCGGTATCAAAGAAGAAGAGATAGCGAACCGTCAGGATATCGTCATCAACGTGTCTATCCATTATCCTGCGGAAAACGCACGCAATAGCGAAGATATCAATGATGCGCTGAACTACCGCACCATCACTAAGCGCATTATTCAGCATGTTGAGAATAGCCGCTTCTCTTTGCTGGAAAAATTAACTCAGGATGTGCTCAATATCGCATGCGAACATCACTGGGTCACTTATGCTGAAGTGGAAATCGACAAACTTCACGCGCTGCGCTATGCCGATTCTGTCTCTATGACCATGAGCTGGCGAGGCTAAACGCAATCCGGAGGTGGCATGAAGATCCTGATTACCGGCGGTACTGGCCTGATTGGCCGTCATTTGATCCCACGCTTGCTGGAGCTCGGTCACGGCGTCATTGTGGTGACACGTAGCCCAGAGAAAGCACGCCAGCAGTTGGATGCCCGCGTTGAACTCTGGAAAGGACTCAACGAACACAGCACGCTTGACGGTATCGACGCAGTAATCAATCTTGCAGGCGAACCCATCGCCGACAAACGCTGGACCGAAGAGCAAAAACAGCGGTTGTGCAACAGCCGCTGGCACATCACCCAAAAGCTGGTTGCCTTGTTTTCTGCAAGCACTCAGCCACCGAGAGTGCTGATTTCCGGTTCTGCCGCGGGATACTACGGCGACCTCGGTGAAGTGGTGGTGACAGAAGAAGAACCTCCACATAACGAATTCACCCATAAACTCTGCGCCCGCTGGGAGCAAATTGCCTGCGATGCGCAAAGCGAGAACACCCGCGTTTGTTTGCTGCGTACCGGCGTCGTTCTGGCGCCTAAAGGGGGGATTCTCGGTAAAATGGTACCGCCCTTCAAACTCGGTCTTGGCGGTCCTGTCGGCACGGGTCGTCAATACCTCTCGTGGATCCATATCGACGATATGGTTAACGGCATTATTTGGCTGCTGGATAATGACCTGCGCGGCCCATTCAACATGGTTTCGCCATATCCGGTTCGGAACGAACAATTTGCCCATGCCCTCGGCCATGCGCTGCATCGACCCGCTGTGCTGCGAGCCCCGGCAACTGCCGTCAGATTGCTAATGGGGGAGTCTTCTGTGCTGGTCTTAGGTGGACAACGGGCGCTGCCTAAGCGCCTTGAAGAGTCTGGTTTCGGCTTTCGATGGTACGATCTTGAGGAAGCGTTAGGCGACGTCCTGCCTTAATTCTCTTCCTCGCATTTATCATCTTCATTTGTACGTTCCGGCGTGACGGTTTCAGTCTCGCTGGAAGCATGCTCGTATCCTTGAAAAATTCTTATCCATTCCCCCTCCCCTTTCAGCATGAATGATCTGCAGCTGGCGTATTCTCTGTGCGAGCACAACGGGTTAAATTTCACTCGAGCAGACTGTTGACACCGGTCAACACATTATTCATACTGCACTGGACAAAATGATGAAGGAACATCCTGACAAACATATCCGCGCGGCTATCCGTTATGCCGAATCACAAGGCTGGTTTTTTGCCCCTGGTGGTCACAGTTCACACTGTTTCGGCAGGTTGAAATGCAGCATTCCCGCGCACCGGCAACATATGATGAGCGTCTGGTCGACGCCCGGTAGCCCACAGAACCATGCCCGACAAATCATCAGGAAAGTGGATAGTTGTCTCCCACTGCCTGTGCCAACGGGAATTCTGGAATAACAGAGAAACAAGGAGTCGTCATGCCACTATTTAATTTCACTCTGACGCTTTCAGGCGTAACGTCAGATACCTCCGCGCTGGAAGACCGCCTTTTTACCTCGGGCTGCGATGACGCCCTGGTCTGCTTTTACGGCACCGCCGTGTATCTTGAATTCGATCGTGAGGCACAAAGCCTGGCACAGGCCGTGCTTTCCGCGGTCAATGATATCGAATCAGCAGGAATTGGCGCACGAGTCGAATCCGTCGATTCCACCCTGGTCGGATTAAGCGATATTGCAGAACTGACCGGCCTCACGCGCCAGGCCATCGCATTGCTGAAAGATGGCGCCAGAGGTTCACGTCAGTTTCCTGGCCCGGTACAGCGCGTAAAGGGAAACTCCCCGCTCTGGCACTGGCGCACGGTTGTTGACTGGCTGGCGAGTGAAGGGCGTATTCCGCCTGACTCACTGCTTATTGCCAATGCACACATTCTCGACAGTATGAACCTCGCATTGCAACTTCGTTCTTCGCTTGAAAAAGGAACGGTGATGCATTACCTGCACCAGCTGGAACACAAAGGTGCTGCACCAACGCCTCAATAATCAGGAGACGCCATGCCAGTATTGCTTACTTCACGCCTGAGGCTTTCCCCGATGTCTGAAAATGACTGGCCCTGTTTTCTGGCTCTGCGCAGCGACCCGCAGGTAATGCGCTTTATGGGAGTGCCGCTCTCAGAAGCAGAACTGCGTCTGAAGTTCAGTTCACGGCTTTCAGGTCATGTGTTCGCGATACATGACCGCGAAGGAGAATGCGTGGGTGATATGGGGCTGCAGGTTAGCACGCATAACGCTCAGGAAGCCGATATCGGCTACGCCTTGCTGCCTCAGGCACAGGGCAAAGGGTACGCGCAGGAAGCCCTGGCGGCCATTTGCGAATATGGTTTTTCCACACTCGGCCTGCAAGCGATTAACGCCTGGGTGCTGGCCGATAACGACGGGTCGGTGCGTTTGCTGGAAAAACTTGGGTTTGTACGCACGCAGGTGCTGGAAAAGGCCTTCGAGATTAACGGCGAGCTTTACGACGATTGGGTGTATCGACTGGAGCGGTGAATATTCCCCTCGCCCGCGCTGGACGAGGGAAAATAGCTTATTTTAACGAACCTTTCAGGAACTGCTGCAAGCGTGGGCTTTTCGGGCTTCCGAAGACATCATCCGGATGGCCTTCTTCTTCAATCAGGCCCTGATGCAGGAAAATCACGTGGGAAGACACATCGCGGGCAAAGCCCATTTCATGCGTCACCACCACCATGGTTTTCCCCTCTTCCGCCAGTTTCTGCATGATGCGCAGCACTTCGCCGACAAGTTCCGGGTCAAGGGCTGAAGTCGGTTCGTCAAACAACAGCACTTCGGGTTCCATCGCCAGCGCACGGGCAATAGACACACGCTGCTGCTGGCCACCGGAAAGGTGAACCGGATATTTAATCTGCTGGCGCTCGTCGATACCCACTTTCGCGAGATATTTCACCGCACGTTCGCGCGCTTCCTGCTTGCTGAGACCGAGAACCTGAATCGGTGCTTCCATCACGTTTTCCAGCACCGTCATGTGGCTCCACAGGTTGAAGTGCTGGAACACCATAGTCAAACGCGTACGCAACAGGCGCAGCTGGTTTTTATCCGCCACTTTCAGCTGACCGTCTTTATCACGCACCAGGCCGATATTCTGCCCGCTGACCACAATATTCCCTTCGCTTGGCTTTTCGAGGAAGTTAATGCAGCGCAGGAAGGTACTTTTCCCGGAGCCGGACGAGCCGATAATACTGATAACATCACCGGCGTTGGCCTTCAGTGACACCCCTTTCAGCACTTCATGTTCGCCGTAGCGCTTGTGCAGGTCGATAACGTTTAATTTATTGTCAGGCATGATGTTCTCAGTGTGTCGAAGAGGGTTTCACATGTTGCAGCCAGCGTTTTTCCGCCTTGCGGAACAGGCTAATCAGCACATAAGAGATAATCAGATACAGCACCGCCGCAATCCCAAACGCGGTAAACGGCTGGTAAGTGGCAGAGTTAATATCACGGGCGATTTTCAGCAAATCCGGCACCGTGGCCGTAAATGCCAGCGCTGTGGAATGCAGCATCAAAATCACTTCGTTGCTGTAGGCTGGGAGCGCGATACGTAGCGCCGACGGCAAAATGATGCAGCGATAAAGCTTCACGCCGGAAAAACCGTAGGCGCGCGCGGCTTCCACTTCTCCCGCTGGCACAGAGCGAATAGCCCCGGCAAAAATTTCCGTGGTGTACGCACAGGTGTTGAGCGTCAGCGCCAGTACCGTACAGTTCAGGCCGCTGCGGAAAAAGGCATTCAACAGTTCGGTGCCTTTAACAATCTCGAGCGTGTACATCCCAGAATAAAACACCAAAAGCTGCACATACAGCGGTGTACCGCGGAAAATGTAAGTGAAGAGCCAAATCGGAAACTGAACGAATTTATTGCTGGATACGCGGCCGATAGCTAAAAACACTGCCAGAATGCCGCCCATCAGCACTGAAGAAATCAGCAGCCAGAGGGTTATCGCCACGCCAGTAAGGCGATAACCGTCGGTCCACAGCAGGGACTTCCAGTATTCGTGAATAATATCAATCACAGGTCAGCCCTCTTCACACCCACGGAATAACGACGTTCGAGCAGAAGCAGCACTCCATTGGATACCGTCGTAAATACCAGATAAATCAGTCCGCAGACAATGGCGAAGTAGAACGGCTCCCAGGTACTTTTTCCTGCAAGCTGCGTCGCTTTCACCACATCTTCCAGACCCAGCAATGACACCAGGGCTGTTGCTTTGAGGATAACCTGCCAATTGTTGCCAATCCCAGGCAGCGCAAACCGCATCATTGCCGGAAACAGAATACGCACAAACGTCTGACGGCTGGTAAAGCCGAAGGCAGTCGCCGCTTCAATATGGCCTCTGGGTACTGCCAGAAACGCACCGCGGAAAGTTTCGGTGAAGTAGGCTCCGTAGATAAAACCAAGGGTAATGATGCCCGCAATCATCGGGTCGATATCAAACTGTGCCACGCCCAGCGCATCGGTAATGCTGTTGAGCGCAATTTGCAGACCGTAGAAAATCAGCAGCATCAACACCAGATCCGGAACGCCACGAATTAATGTGGTATAGCTTTCAAAAATAAGCGCCACTGCACGATTGCCGGAAAGTTTGCCCGCAGCGCCTGCCAGACCGATAAGCAGGGCCAGCACTACGGAGCTGAGGGCCAGCTCAAGGGTGACCAAGGCCCCCTGAAATATCACTTGTGAAAACCCGTACAGCATTGAGCCTGTCCTGTCAGTCCTGCGCTGCTGCCCCGGGAACGTCGGAGTCAGCAGCGCAAACAGCGATTACTCGCCGTATACGTTAAAATCGAAATACTTCTTCGCCAGCTTGTCGTAGGTGCCGTCAGCGCGCATCTCAGCAAAGGCTTTATTCAGGGCAACACGGAGTTCGTTATCCTCTTTACGCAGGCCCATACCGGTACCTACGCCGAACAGTTTTTCATCCTTAATGGACGGGCCGCCAAACTGATAATCTTTACCGACAGGCTGCTTGAGGAAGCCTTCGCTTGCCGCCACTTCATCCTGGAATGCGGCATCAATACGTCCGGCCGTCAGGTCAGAATAGATATTATCCTGGCCCTGGTAGGAGACGATTTCGATGCCTTTTGGTGCCCAGTGCTCATTGCCGTATGTTTCCTGCGTGGTGCCTTGCAGAACACCCACACGCTTGCCTTTCAGGGCATTCAGATCCGGCGTAACCGGACTGCCTTTTTTAACCACCAGGCGAGAGTCTGCGGCATAGAGTTTGTCCGTGAAGGCAATCTGCTGCTGGCGTTTTTCCGTAATGGAGAGTGAGGACATAATGGCGTCGATTTTCTTCGCCTGCAGAGACGGGATCAGCGCATCCAGTGGGTTTTCAACGAAGGTACATTGCGCTTTAATTCGCTTACACAGCTCTTTTGCCAGATCGATGTCAAAACCAACTAATTCCCCCTGCGCATTCTTGGATTCGAAGGGGGCATAAGTCGGATCTGTGCCAATACGAACTTTCGAAGGAATGGCTGCGAAAACCGTAGAAACGCTGGAAAGTGCCAACGCAAGAGAAAGAGACAACGCCAGTTTTTTCATAACTATCCTCAACAGACTGTCATTTAGCGGGTAATCAGAAGTATCAAGAACAGTTATCGTGCCACCTTTTATGCGGATAAGGCAAAAGGTTATGGGGACATATACGCAACTTTTTGCATTATTGTTGCTTAACTATGCAATCGCGCACCATTTTAGTGCGCTCGTTGCACCAGCAAAAAGCATTATGCCGTTATGCCACACATGTATAGATAACTGCTCAGCCCGAAAGGCCCGGTTTCCCGGGCCTGTGCAGTCTTAGTCACCGTAGACGTTGAAGTCGAAATACTTCTTCGCCATCTTGTCGTAGGTGCCATCTTTACGCAGTCCGTCGAGTGCTTTGTCGAAGGCAGCTTTCAGCTCGGTATCGTCCTTACGCAGACCTACGCCGGTGCCGTCGCCAAAGTATTTCTTGTCTTTAACGGACGGGCCCGCAAAGGCGTACTCTTTACCGGCTGGCTGTTTCAGGAAGCCTTCGCTGGCGGCAACTTCGTCCTGGAAAGCGGCGTCGAGACGTCCAGCTGCGAGGTCAGAATAGATAAGATCCTGGTTCTGATAGGCCACCACATCGATGCCTTTGCTACGCCAGTTTTCATTGGCATAGGTTTCCTGAGTTGAGCCTTGCAGCACGCCCACATGTTTGCCTTTCAGCGAATCAAGCGTTGGGACAATCGGAGAACCTTTGGCAGCGATCAGGCGAGAGTCAGCGGCGTACAGCTTGTCAGAGAAGCCGATTTCCTGCTGGCGCTTTTCGGTGATCGACAGTGAGGAGATAATGGCGTCGATTTTCTTCGCCTTCAGGGACGGGATCAGGGAGTCAAAATCGATGCCAACCCAGGTACATTTCACGTGCATGCGCTTGCACATTTCATTACCCAAATCGATATCAAAACCGACGAAATCCCCTTTCTCATCCTTGGATGAGAATGGCGCGTAAGTGGCGTCAGTACCGATGCGAACAGTCTGCGGCAGCGCGGCAAATACGCTGGAAGCACTGCTGATCCCAAGCATTAAAGAGAGAGCCAAAACCGTCTTCTTCATACATTACCCTTAAGTGTCGTGATGCAGTTGCGTGTTATGTAATCTATCGTGTTGTGTGTTGCCAGACAGCCCTGCACGTTTTATGCCACCTAAACATCTGCTCAAAAAAACAGCGTTAAATGTGTTAATGAATAGCTGCGGAGTTGTCTTAAGATTGAAAGATAACAGCTCTAACGGATAAACCGCAGCGCTAAACAGCGAAATGAGGGATTAAATGTTGAGGATTTGATCGGGATTGCAAAATCGTCGGGCGGCCACACATGCACCAAAAAGATGCACTATCTTAGTGCGCCTATTCCGTACCCTGCCAACGGGTGAAAAGCTCTTTTGGCAAGGTGATATCAAACTGGTCCAGTACGCGATTAACCGTTTGATCAATCACGTCGTCCAGCGTTTGCGGACGGTGATAAAATGCTGGAACCGGCGGCATAATGATAGCGCCGATTTCCGCCGCCTGAGTCATCAGTCGTAAATGCCCCAGATGCAGCGGCGTTTCACGCACGCAAAGCACCAGGCGACGGCGCTCTTTTAGCACCACATCAGCGGCGCGGGTCAGTAAACCATCGGTGTAGCTATGGACGATGCCTGAGAGCGTTTTTATCGAGCACGGCAGGATAACCATTCCGTCGGTTTTAAACGAACCCGAAGAGATGCTGGCAGCAATATCACGTGCATCGTGAACAACATTGGCGAGCGCCTGCACTTCACGTAAAGAAAACTCGGTTTCGAGGGCCAGCGTCTGTCGCGCAGCCTGACTCATCACCAAATGGGTTTCCACCTCTGCGACGTCACGCAGCACCTGCAACAGCCGAACGCC
The DNA here is from genome assembly GCF_024764965.1 of Scandinavium tedordense. Lineage (NCBI taxonomy): Bacteria > Pseudomonadati > Pseudomonadota > Gammaproteobacteria > Enterobacterales > Enterobacteriaceae > Scandinavium > Scandinavium tedordense. The sequence goes on from NZ_JALIGG010000054.1 coordinate 196,767, forward strand.
ATAGATAGCGCCGCTGGCACCGGAAATTCCAATAATGAGTCGTTTCATGATTCCGCCCTGTCTTCGTACTGGGCCTGACTTTGCCGGAATTCAGAGGGAGTTGCAAGGAAAGACGCCCTCTCTGCACGAGAGGGCGTGGAGACGATTAACCTTCGTTATGCATCTCAAGGCTTTCGACTTCATTCTGACGCGCTAGCGCTTTGCTGTCGTCGTTGCGCAGGGTGTCGAGATAATCGAGATATTGCTGGTCCACGTCTTTGGTGACGTATACGCCGTTGAATACCGAGCATTCAAACTGCTGAATATCCGGATTCTCAGCGCGAACCGCTTCAATCAGATCGTTCAGATCCTGGAAAATTAAACCGTCGGCGCCGATAATCTGGCGGATCTCATCCACTTCACGACCATGAGCAATCAGCTCCGTGGCACTCGGCATATCGATTCCGTAGACATTCGGGAAGCGAATTTCCGGTGCGGCAGATGCCAGGTATACTTTCTTCGCACCGGCTTCGCGCGCCATTTCGATGATCTGCTCTGACGTCGTACCACGCACGATGGAGTCATCTACCAGCAGCACGTTCTTGTCACGGAACTCTGCGCGGTTGGCATTCAGTTTACGGCGCACCGATTTACGGCGAAGCTGCTGGCCTGGCATGATGAACGTACGGCCCACGTAGCGGTTTTTCACAAAACCCTGACGGTACGGTTTGTTCAGAATGCGTGCAATTTCCAGGGCGATATCGCAAGAGGTTTCCGGAATCGGGATAACCACGTCGATATCCAGATCTTCCCACTCGCGGGCGATTTTTTCACCGAGCCTGGTGCCCATATTCACGCGCGCACTGTAGACGGAAATCTTGTCAATGAACGAGTCCGGACGAGCGAAGTAAACATATTCGAACAAGCAGGGATTGCTCACCGGGTTGTCAGCACACTGACGGGTGAATAACTGGCCTTTTTCGGTGATGTAAATCGCTTCGCCTGGCGCCACGTCACGCAGGAATTCAAAGCCCAGCGTATCGAGCGCGACGCTTTCCGACGCCACCATGTATTCGGTGCGACCATCGCCGATATCACGCTTACCGAGTACCAGCGGGCGGATGCCGTTAGGGTCACGGAAAGCCACCATGCCGTGTCCGATAATCATCGCCACACACGCATACGCCCCGCGAATCTGACGATTAGTCGCGCCAATCGCAGCGAAAATGTTGTCAGCTTCCAGCGGATAATGGCGGAAGTTGTCCAGCTCACTGGCGAAGATGTTCAGCAGAATTTCAGAATCGGAAGTAGTGTTGATATGGCGGCGCTTTTCTTCGAACAGCTTTTTGCGCAGCTCGTGAGCGTTGGTCAAGTTGCCGTTGTGCGCAAGGGTGATGCCATAAGGTGAGTTAACGTAGAAAGGTTGAGCCTCAGACGCGCTGGAGCTGCCGGCGGTTGGGTAACGGACATGGCCGATACCCATATTGCCCTGCAGGCGCTGCATATGCACGGCGCCAAACACATCGCTCACCAGGCCGTTGGCTTTACGCAAACGGAAGCAGTTGTTTGCATCAATGGTGATGATGCCCGCGGCATCCTGCCCACGGTGCTGAAGCACCGTTAACGCGTCATAAATCGACTGGTTTACCGGCATAACACCGGCGATACCGACAATACCGCACATACGTCATTTTCCTCGTTCAGAACTCCCCAAAGCTTATGCTTTGGGCAAGAAACTTGACGAGCTTTGCAGATAGTCAAAGAACATTCTGATGACGACGCTGAACTGAGGGATCAGCTGAGACTTTTGCCAGTCGTCGCTTTTCGAAAAGCCGGTGAAGGTATCGAGGAAAAACAGTATGGCGGCGACGATCAATACTCCACGCAGCGCACCAAAACAGATCCCAAGCACCCTGTCGGTTCCCGACAGGCCCGTCTTCTCTACCAGCGTACCGATAACGTAGTTAACGATAGCACCGACGATAAGCGTCGCGACAAAGAGCAGCGCGATAGCAATCCCGTTTCGAACCAGTTCGTCTTCAAAGCCCGTAAACCAGACAGACAGATAAGTGTAGTAATGACTGGCAACAAAGAAAGCACAACCCCACGTTACCAGTGACAATGCTTCACGAACAAAGCCGCGGATGAGGCTTACCAAACAGGAAAAACCAATCACCGCAATAATGGCGTAATCAATCCAGACCATAGTTGTCCCACGATTTTACGCCCTGTCGTCCAGTTCGGGGCGAATTCTAACAGAAAAAGAAAACGTTTGCGTAGGGAATTCCTTTCCCCGCCCAAATAAAAATGGCGCTGAAAAAACGTTCAACGCCGCATGAGCTTTTCGCCTCTGAGGGCACTTTCAGCCCAATCGATTTTCATCGATTTCGTTGCATATACCCAAAATCTTTCGAGATGCGCCAGGACGGCAAACGCGGGAATCCCCGGTCACAGAGAAAACGATGTGACCGGGGTGAACACGTAAAGCCAACGCAAAGGCTGTTCGAAAGATGAAGTGTATCGTTAGTTCGGACTGTAGCCCATTACCACACCGTTCAGACCTGACAGCTGTTTCAACTCGCCAAGCGAACCTTTCATCTTGTCTTTCGACGCGTCCGGCCCCACCAGAATGCGGGTGATTTTGCCCTGCACTGGCGTAGACGGCGCGGTAAAGACGCGATATCCGGCGCCACGCAGTTTGCTGACAATCTCATTGACCTTGTCGGCATTCTTCAACGCACCGAGCTGCACGACGTAGGCTTTGCCCGTCGGCGTCGGTTTGTCTTCGGCAACAGGCTTCGACTGAGCAGGAGGCGCTTGCGTCGTTGCTGCTGACTGTGCGTTTGTGGTATCACGTTGTGGTCTGGTTTGCGTCTGAACCTGAGGCTTAGGTGCTACCGGTTTTGGTGCAGGCTGTGCGGCATCATCTATCTCATTCGCACCGCTGTTCGCCGCATAGCGCGACGTATCAAGCGATGGGGCTGCTGCATCCCCTGCCCTGACCTCTTCTGCCGCCCCTTCCGGAGGCTGAGAAGGCAGCGCCTGCGTAACCGCTGGCAGCATATCCGGTTCTTCTTTATCACCCGGTTTAGGAACCAGGGGAATTGCCGCGAACTCATCCTGATAATGCTTTTTCTGACCATCCAGCAGCCCTGGAAGCACAATAACCCCCAGTGCCACCAGCGCAATGGTTCCGACTAAACGATTCTGAAACTTACTCGCCACCGGTTCTCCCCGCGTCCATCTCTTCCATTACATGAGCCACCGTGTGGAACGAACCACACACCAGCACCGTATCTTGTGGGCCAGCATCCGCCATCGCGGCATGCCACGCCTGCGCTACAGTGGCATAGACTGCGCCATCGCGCAAATGTTCCACCAGCTGTTCCGCCGTAGCCCCACGAGGGCCTTCCAGCGGGGCGCAATACCAGCTGTCAACAACGTCCGACAGACAGGCCAGCGTCCCGGCAATATCTTTGTCATGAAGCATACCAATCACCGCCAGCGTACGCCCGGCTGTAGACGGCATTTTCAGACGTTCCGCCAGATATGCCGCCGCATGAGGATTATGCGCCACGTCGAGGATCAGACGCGGTGAATCGCTCACAATCTGGAAACGCCCCGGCAGCATCGCGTTCTGAATGCCGTCCCGCATTGCCTGCTCGCCAATCGCCAGCCCACTCGCCCGCAACGCCGCCAGCGCCGTCGCAGCATTAGGCTGTGGCACCTGCGGTAACGGGAGCGCGCTCAGCTCGCCCTGAGCATCGCTGAACCGCCAGCTGTCGCCCGTGATCTCATAACGCCAGTTAACGCCGCGACGCAGCAGCGTAGCGCCTTTTTCAGCAGCGACCTCGGCAATGGTCTGCGGCATATCGGGTTCACCGACAACTGCCGGTTTACCGCTGCGGAACACACCGGCTTTTTCACGGCCAATGCTTTCGCGATCCGGCCCTAGCCAATCGGTATGGTCGAGCGCAATGCTGGTGACAACCGCCACGTCGGCATCGACGATATTGGTCGCGTCCAGACGTCCGCCGAGTCCCACTTCCAGAATGACTACGTCCAGCTGAGCCTGTTTAAACAACCACAGCGCTGACAGCGTACCAAATTCAAAGTAGGTCAGGGAGATTTCGCCGCGTGCCTTTTCGATTTCAGCAAACGACGCGGTATGTGCAGATTCAGCCAGCTCGCCACCCTGTACGCGCACGCGTTCGGTGTACCGGACCAGATGCGGAGAACTGTATACGCCGACCTTAAAGCCTGCGGCCAACAGCACCGATTCAAGCGTACGGCAGGTAGTCCCTTTGCCGTTAGTACCCGCGACGGTGAAGACGAATGGAGCAGGTTTCAGCACGCCCATTCGACCCGCGACCTCGCTGACGCGCGCCAGTCCCAGATCGATGGTTTTGCTGTGCAGGTGTTCCAGATAAGAAAGCCACGCGGCGAGGGGCGACGTGGCGAGTGGAGTGATGTCTTTTTCCATGATACCCGCGATAGTTAACGGTTAGCACAAGCAAAAAGGGCAGCGCCGTCTGGCCCTGCCCTTTGCATTTATCAGGCCTCTGGTTCCTGATCCGGTACCGGCGGTACCACCACTTCTTCAAGTGGCGCATCCGGATTCGGTGCCGGGAGATTCATCATCTTCGCCAGCAAGCTGGCAATCTTGAAGCGCATCTCCGGACGACGGACGATCATGTCGATCGCGCCCTTCTGGATAAGGAATTCACTGCGCTGGAAGCCCGGCGGCAGTTTTTCACGTACCGTCTGCTCGATAACGCGCGGGCCGGCAAAGCCGATCAACGCTTTCGGCTCAGCGATGTTAAGGTCACCCAGCATTGCGAAGCTTGCGGAAACGCCACCCATGGTTGGGTCGGTCAGCACTGAAATATACGGCAGACCACGTTCCTGCATTTTTGCCAGCGCTGCAGAGGTTTTCGCCATCTGCATCAGTGACATCAGCGCTTCCTGCATACGCGCACCACCGGAGGCGGAGAAGCACACCATCGGGCAATTGTTTTCCAGCGCATACTCAACGGCACGGACGAAACGGGCACCAACCACAGAACCCATCGAGCCGCCCATAAAGGAAAACTCAAAGGCCACAGCAACGACAGGTGCACCAAACAGGGTCCCCTTCATTACCACCAGCGCGTCTTTCTCACCGGTTTCTTTTTGAGCAGAAGCCAGACGATCTTTGTATTTCTTAGAGTCGCGGAACTTCAGCAGATCTTTCGGCTCAAGCTCGCTACCCAGCTCTACCAGAGTACCTTCATCCATCAGGCTATGCAGGCGGTTACGCGCTGACATACGCATGTGGTGATCGCACTTCGGACAAACCTCCAGGTTACGCTCCAGCTCTGCGCGGTACAGTACCTGTCCGCAGCTGTCACATTTGGTCCATACCCCTTCCGGAATACTCGCCTTGCGCGTGGGGGTTATGTTGCTTTTAATTCGTTCAATCCAGCTCATTGATAACCTTTCTGCCTGAACCTGGTCGATGCCAGTTTTTGCTGTAAGCGGCGAATAATGCCATTTTTAGGGCTTACAGACCATGAAATGTTGCACATTAAAACATAAGAGCCCAGAACATGGGACAAAAAAGTGGTCTAACCGGTGCCACTTTGCGCCACTTTCCGGGCTCTGTAATTATTTAACCTGCTTAGCGGCGGCGCGCTTGTGACGAATTATCTCGATAATGCCCGGCAGGACCGACAGCACGATAATGGCCACGATCAGCAGTTTCAGGTTTTCCTGAATGATCGGAAGGTCACCGAACAGATAACCCGCGTAGGTAAACAGCAGTACCCACAGCAGCGCGCCAATCACGTTATACGCCGCAAAATGACGATAGGACATGTGCCCCATTCCCGCCACAAACGGTGCGAAGGTTCTGACGATCGGCACAAAACGGGCGAGGATGATGGTTTTCCCACCGTGCTTTTCATAAAACTGGTGCGTTTTATCGAGATAGCTACGACGGAAGATTTTCGAATTCGGATTACTGAACAACCGTTCGCCAAACACGCGACCAATGGTGTAATTCAGTGCATCGCCGACAATCGCCGCAATCACCATCAATACCACCATCAAATGCACGTTCAGATCGTTTGTCGGTAACGCAGAAAGAGCACCGGCAACAAACAGCAGCGAATCGCCTGGCAGGAAAGGTGTCACCACCAATCCTGTTTCACAGAACAAAATCAGGAACAAAATAGCGTAGACCCAGACGCCGTATTGCGCGACCAGTTCAGCCAGATGCACATCAATATGCAAAATAAAATCAATCAGAAAGCGAATCAGATCCATAGTAACTTAACCTTAAGTGACTGCATTCAGTCCGCTAAAAATAGCGGGCCCATAGGCGGCGTAGGAAGGTCGAACCGTTCCGGATAATCTACCGAAACAAGATATAGCCCTTCAGCTTTCGCCGTCGCTGCCGCAAGCGTTCTGTCCTTCGCCTCCAGCAGCTCTGCAATCCAGCTCTCAGGCTGGTTTCCGGCACCCACTTCCATCAGGCTGCCCACAATATTCCGCACCATATGATGTACAAAGGCATTTGCTTTGATATCCACCACCACGTATGCACCGTAACGTTCGACGTTAATGTGCATCACGTTTCGCCACGGCGTGCGCGACTGACACTGGACCGCACGAAACGAGGTAAAGTCATTCTCACCGAGCAGACTTTGCGCCGCACGCTGCATGCGTTCGGCATCAAGTGCATGGTAATAATGCGTTACGCCCTCGCTTAACACTGCCGGACGAAGACGTTGATTGTAGATAATGTAACGATACCGACGTGCGGTGGCACTGAAACGCGCATGGAAATCGTCAGGCACAGCTTTCACCCAACGCACCGCGATGTCTTTAGGTAAATTCGCATTTACCCCAAGCGTCCAGGCCGCGTCTTTGCGCTGCGCCTGCGTTTCAAAATGCACAACCTGACCGGTGCCGTGCACGCCTGCGTCAGTTCGGCCTGCGCAATACACGCTAATCGGTTCGTTCGCGACCTGCGACAGCGCCTTTTCCAGTTTTTCCTGCACGCTGCGCACGTCGTTCTGTCGTTGCCAACCGTAGTATTTGCTGCCGTCGTACTCAATGCCGAGCGCGACTTTACTGACCGGCAGCGCTTCCACTTCAGACATCAGTACATATACTCCTGAACCAATTTCTCAGCGATTTTTACCGCCATCAACGCGCCGCCAAAACGGACGTTATCGGCTACCGACCAGAACTGAATCTGCTCAGGCATACCGTAATCGTTACGCACACAGCCCACGGAAAGATGCGCGCTGCCGGAGGCATCAGCTACCTGAGTCGGAAAATCAGTATCCGCAGACAGGGCGATATCCTCAGTGCGCTCGAACGCGTCACGCGCCTCTTCTGCTGCCAGCGGGCGCAGCGCTTCGAAGCTAACCATTTGCGCCAGACCGTAAAACACTGGCGCACGTACGCACTGAGCAGAAATCATCAGGCCATCGTCCTGCATGATTTTGCGGGCCTGATCGACAATACGACGTTCTTCCGCAATACCGCCTTCACGATCAACCAGCAGTGGCAGCATATTGAAGGCTAACTGACGGCCAAAGAAATCATCTTCATCAATCGGAATGCCGTTCAGCAGTTTGGCGCTCTGCCCTGCCAGCGCGTCGACGGCCTTCTTGCCCTGTGAGGATGCCGACATCAGGCTGGTAACCGCGATACGCGACAGACCACCGTCGTCGATCAGCGGCTTCAACGCAGTCAGAAGTTGGCTGGTCAGGCTGTCCGGCACCGCCACGATATTGCGATTGCGGTAATCCGCCAGCACAAACGGGTTCACATCCGGCACAACCAGCGGGACGTCAGGCTCAAGCGCGAACAGACCGCTTAAATCAATCACCAGACAGCCTGCGTTAGCGGCTTCGTCAGCCCAGGCCGCAGAGGCTTCCACCCCCGCAGCAAAAAAGGCCAGCTGAACTTGAGTCCAGTCAAACTCGGCGACGTCCTGCACGCGCACGGTTTTACCTTCGTAGCGCAGGGATTCTCCGGCGCTTTCGCTACGGGCCAGACCGTAAATTTCTCCCACCGGGAACTGACGCTCTGCAAGAGTTTCAAGCAGGGCAACACCTACGGCACCCGTTGCGCCCAGTACGGCAATATTCCAGCCTTCAGACATGGTGGTTTACTCCAGAAATAAAAATAGCCGCCCGGCCAGAGTATCTGGCCGGGCGTATTAAGAAGACATTAATGCGCTGCGTGATGAACGGCGTTGAATCCCAGATTTTTGAGTAAAACGGCAGCCTGCTCGTCGTCACACAGTACGTTCAGCGAAGACCACTCGCGGCGTTCAGAATAGTTTTTACGCAGCTTATCGAACTCACCCGGAATACCCGCCACTTTCCGCAGCGGCGCATCATCGCGGCGCACATCATACACCAAATGCACCAGCCTTTTTAGCGTCGCCTGATCGAGCGGACCGTGCAGCGTAATCCGGCCGAATTCCGGCGCAGGGAGCAGCGTATCCAGCGATACCTGGTGGCGATTGCCAATAAACTCGCTGTAGGCCTCAAACACCTGAGTGGTGCCGCGTGCTTTGCCTTCCAGCGTATAGCCCGCAATGTGTGCGGTGCCAATATCAACGAGAGACAGCAGTTCGGTATTGAGTTCAGGCTCCGGCTCCCAGACGTCCAGCACTACGCTTAAATCCTGTCCTGCCTGTAAGCATTTGAGCAGTGCGGCGTTATCTACCACCGGTCCACGGCAGGCGTTTATCAGAATAGTGCCAGGCTTCAGGCGCGAAATTAGCGCTTCATCGGCCAGATGCAACGACTTATACGGCCCGTCTTTAAACAGCGGCGTGTGGAAAGTCAGAATGTCGGCATTCTGCGCCAGGTCGTCGAGGCTGCGGAAATCACCTTCATCGCCGTTATCAGCACGCGGTGGATCGCATAACAACGTGCGAATACCCAGAGCCTCAAGGCGTTTTTGCAAACGTCCGCCGACGTTACCCACCCCGACGATCCCGACGGTGCGATCAGCCAGCGTGAAACCATCACGTTCGGCCAGCATCAGCAGCGATGAAAAGACATACTCCACCACCGCGATGGCGTTGCATCCAGGGGCTGCAGAAAAACCGATTCCGGCCTGCGTCAGCCATTTCTCATCGACATGGTCGGTACCCGCGGTTGCGGTACCCACAAATTTGATCCCCTTCCCTGCCAGCAGCGCCTCATTCACTTTGGTGACTGAGCGCACCATTAACGCATCGGCATCATCCAGCTCATGCTGTGGAATTGGACGGCCAGGAACCGCCTTTACATCACCCAAACGGCTGAACAGCTCGCGGGCATAGGGCATATTTTCATCAACAAGGATTTTCACGGTACAGTACCTGTCTGGAACGAGAGTTAACCGGGGAAGTGTGCCATAATCTCGCGGCCAGGAACACTGAGCCTTGAGAACACCGACGGACATTCAGGATTTATCATGACGCAACCTATTTCAGGCGTGCCCGCCCGCCCCCCGGGGGAAGCAACAACGACGAGTCACATCGGCGAGCAACCACTCTCCACCCAGCAGCGCACCGTGCTCGAACGGCTGATCACGCGTCTTGTTGCGCTGACGTCGCAGCAAAGCGCCGGGGTATGGGCCGGGATGAAACACGATTTGGGTCTGAAGAATGATGCGCAGCTGCTCTCAAGGCACTTCCCCGCCGCGGAACAGAATCTCAATCAGCGTCTGGTCAGCGCTCAGCAGACTCACGAAGTGCGCCAGATTGTTGCGCAGTTGACCGAGCTGTTGAGCCAGGGCAATAACCGTCAGGCGGTGAGCGATTTTATTCGCCAGCAGTATGGCCACACGACGTTAAGCCAGCTGACGCCCGATCAGCTTAAAAATGTCCTGCAGCTGCTGCAAAACAACGAGCTGGCCATTCCGCAGCCTCAACAGCGCCCGGCAACGGACAGGTCGTTACTGCCTGCCGAGCACAACACGCTGAATCAGATGGTGACTAAGGTGGCCGCGGCGACCGGGGAATCCAGCAAGATGATTTGGCAGTCGATGCTTGAGCTTTCAGGGGTGAAAACCGGCGATCTTATCCCGGCGAAACACTTCAACCAGCTGATGACCTGGCTGCAGGCGCGTCAAACGTTGAGCGACCAGAAAGCCCCGACGCTTAACACGCTGCAGGCGGCGCTGAAACAACCGATGGAAACGCAGGAATTTAACGTTCTGCGTGACTATGCCCAGCAAACCTGGCAGGCGACGCCGCAAACGGTGTTAACTCAGGCGCAGGTGCAGGATCTGCTGAATCAGGTATTCCTCAAACGCGTCGAACGCGCACAGGACACCGTCGACACCCGTTATATTCAACCGATCTTTAATCCGTTCACGCCGTTGATCGATAACATGAAGGCGATGTCAGCCCGCCCAGGTCTGATGCTGGTTGGGCTACTGGTGATAATCTTCCTGCTGTGGATCCTGTTCTAAGCCCGACGAAACGACACCAGGGTGACCACAATCCCGACTACTGCGGAAATCGCGCCAGCCAGGAACACCGATGAGTAACCAAACGAGGTCGCAAGCAGCCCTGCAAGCGGCCCGGTAACGCCGTATGAGATATCCTGAAAAGCAGCATAACCACCAAGCGCCGTGCCGCGCACCTGCTGCGGTACACGTTTCACCACCTCAACGCCCAGCGCCGGGAAGATAAGCGAACAACCGGCCCCGGTTAATGCCGCGCCCGCCAGCGCAACCCAAGCATTTGGCGCCTGCCACAGCAGGAGCAGACCCACGGTTTCCACCAGCAGTGAGACCGTCGCCACTTTTACCCCGCCGAAACGGTCCGGCATCCAGCCAAACAGAATGCGCATCAGCACGAACGCACCGCCAAAAGCGGTCAGCGTAAAGCCCGCCATTGCCCAGCCGTGACTCATAAAATAGAGCGAAATAAAGGTGCCGATCACCGCAAAGCCCACTCCCTGTAAGGCCAGACCCATACCCGGTTTCCAGATAAGGCCGACGACGCTCCAGAGCGACGGACGTTCACCAGCATGAGCAGGGACTTTCCGCACCGGGCCGTTAAACGCCCAGGCCAGCAGCGGCAGCACCATGGTGGCTCCCGCCAGTGCGGCATAACCGAAATGGCTGTGAATGAGTAAACCCAGCGGTGCGCCGGCCGCCAGCGCGCCGTAAATCGCCATCCCGTTCCATGACATCACTTTGCCGGAACGCGTTGGCCCCACCAGCCCCATGCCCCAGGTCAACGTCCCGGTCAGCAGCTGGCTTTCGCCAAAACCGAGGATCAGACGTCCAACGACCAGCAGTGCAAACTTACCTTCGACGCCAATCGGTAGCAGGGCCGCCAGCAGCCACGCTCCGCCCGCCAGACCGCAGGCGAACATTCCCTGCAACGCTGAGCGTTTAGCCCCGCGCTGATCCGCCAGTCGCCCGGCATAGCCGCGCGTTAAAACTGTCGCGAGGAATTGAATACCGACGGCAAAACCGACCATCATGTTGCCGTAACCGAGTTCGTTATGCACAAACAGCGGAATAACCGGCAAAGGCAGGCCCACGGTCATATAGGTGAGGAACACCGCAAAGGCGATGCGAAACAGCGAAGTATTCGCTGAAGAGGATTTTACAGATTCTGTTACTGCAGACATGCATTACTCCATAACGCAGAGTAAGGCGGGTAAATGCCACGCCCCCTCTACCTGAACATCAGGATTAAGGTGCGTTGGATGACGTTAAACGCTTACGCATTATCGCGATGACAATGTTAGGGCTGAAGTTTGCCTGCGGATCGCAGTGGCTGTCAATGCTGAATCACAGGCATAAAAAAGGAGCCTTTTGGCTCCTTTCATATATCAGGCGTATTAATTACGCTTTCAGCTTACGCATAACCAGAGTGGCGTTAGTACCACCGAAGCCGAAGCTGTTAGACATCACGGTGTTCAGCTGACGCTCGGTCGGCTGAGTCACGATGTTCAGGCCTTCAGCCTTCTCATCCATCTCGTCGATGTTGATGCTTGGGGCAACGAAGCCGTGTTCCAGCATCAGCAGAGAGTAGATTGCTTCCTGAACGCCTGCGGCACCCAGAGAGTGACCGGTCATGGCTTTAGTTGCAGAAATTGCTGGAGTGTTGTCACCGAAGACTTCACGGATTGCGCCCAGTTCTTTCACGTCGCCAACTGGCGTAGAAGTACCGTGGGAGTTCAGGTAGTCGATTGGAGAATCAACACCGTCCATCGCCAGCTTCATGCAGCGTACTGCACCTTCGCCAGACGGAGCAACCATGTCTGCGCCATCAGAGGTTGCGCCGTAGCCAACCACTTCTGCGTAGATATGTGCCCCACGCGCCAGAGCGTGTTCCAGTTCTTCAACCACAACCATACCGCCGCCGCCTGCGATAACGAAACCGTCACGGCTCGCATCATAGGTACGGGACGCTTTGTCCGGGGTTTCATTGTACTTGGTAGACAGTGCGCCCATCGCATCGAACTCACAGGCCATTTCCCAGCACAGCTCTTCGCCGCCGCCCGCAAATACGATGTCCTGTTTGCCCAGCTGAATTTGCTCAACCGCGCTACCGATACAGTGTGCGGAAGTCGCACAAGCAGAGCTGATGGAATAGTTCACACCGTGAATTTTGAACGGGGTGGCGAGGCACGCGGAAACCGCAGAAGCCATCGCTTTGGTCACAACGTAAGGACCGACCGCTTTCAGGCCACGCGGGCTACGCATTGCGTCTGCGCCGAATACCTGAGATTTAGAAGAGCCACCGGAACCTGCAATCAGGCCCACGCGTGGGTTGTTCTGATAAACGTCTTCTTTCAATCCAGCATCTTCAACAGCCTGCTGCATAGAGAGGTAAGCATAGATAGAGGCATCGTTCATGAAACGGACCACTTTGCGGTCGATTAGACCCGTGGTGTCCAGTTTGACGTTACCCCACACGTGGCTACGCATTCCAGAATCTTTGAATTCTTGAGAGAAAGTGATCCCCGAGCGTCCTTCACGCAGAGATTCCAGGACTTCCTGCTGGTTGTTACCGATGCTGGAAACGATGCCCAGGCCAGTAATCACTGCACGTTTCATTCAATACCTCTGTAAGTCATATACTATTTTAAGTTTCGAGTCGCACAATAGCGTACACTTGTACGCTGAACAAGTCCGATCAGACAAATTAAGTATAAATTTGCGCCACCCGGCACACATCGCTAAGATCGCTGGACGCCTTGCACTGCGAGTAACTTACGTGAAACAAAACGCCATACAACCTGCCAACCTCGAATTTAATAGTGAGGGTACACCTGTTTCCCGAGATTTTGATGACGTCTACTTTTCTAATGATAACGGACTGGAAGAGACTCGATACGTTTTTCTTGAGGGAAACCGGCTAACGGAGCGCTTTACATCTCACGATCGTCCCCACCTGGTGGTTGCCGAGAGTGGATTTGGTACCGGATTGAATTTCCTCACTCTCTGGCAGGCATTTAAGACTTTTCTCGACTCGCAGCCTGACGCTACGCTACAAAGATTGCATTTCATCAGTTTCGAAAAATTCCCGCTGCGTCTGAACGACCTGAAACTTGCTCATCAGCACTGGCCTGAACTGGCTGATTTTGCCGCGCAATTACAGGCGCAATGGCCACTGCCTTTTTCCGGTTGTCACCGCTTAATACTGGATGAAGGTCGGGTCACGCTGGATCTGTGGTTTGGCGATATTAATGAACGGATCGGCACTCTGGATGACTCCCTGAATCAGCAGGTCGATGCGTGGTTCCTCGACGGTTTTGCGCCCGCTAAAAACCCGGATATGTGGACGCCAACGCTGTTTAACGCGATGGCAAAACTGGCGCGTCCCGGCGCCACGGTGGCGACGTTTACCTCGGCGGGCTTTGTGCGTCGCGGCTTAAACGACGCCGGTTTTTGCATGAAAAAGAGCAAAGGCTTTGGCCGCAAACGAGAAATGCTGACCGGGTATCGGGATGATACTCAACCAGCCACAGCCACGGCGCCGTGGTTTGCCCGCTCCGGAAGTGAAACCCGAGAAACAGCGATTATCGGCGGTGGTATTGCCAGTGCACTGCTGTCTCTGGCACTGCTGCGCCGCGGCTGGCAGGTCACGCTGTATTGCGAAGACGACGTTCCTGCACAAGGCGCATCCGGCAACCGCCAGGGCGCGCTCTACCCGCTACTAAGCGCTCACGATCCGGCGATGGAAACCTTCTTCCCGGCGGCGTTTACCTTTGCGCGCCGTCTGTACGATTCCCTGCCCGTTGCTTTTGATCATGACTGGTGTGGCGTGACGCAGCTTGGCTGGGATGAAAAAAGCAGACACAAAATTGCTCAGATGCTGAAGCTCGCGCTGCCACCAGAAATTGCTGTTGAAGTGAATGAGGCCGAAGTGCAGCGCACACTTGGTATCGAAACGGGCTGCGCAGGCATTCAGTACCCACTCGGCGGTTGGCTATGTCCGGCACAGCTCACAGCGGCGGTTATCGAGCTGGCCTGTCAGAATGGGCTGAACGTTAACTGGAATCATCGAAATGAAACGCTCGATGCGCAGACCAACGGCTGGGCGCTGCATTTTGCGAACGGCGAAACAAAACATCACGCCAGCGTGGTGCTCGCCAACGGTTATCAGATTAATCAGTTCTCGCAAACGGCGGAGCTGCCGGTATCTGCGGTGGGCGGTCAGGTCAGCCATATTCCGACCACGCCGGAGCTGGCAAAGTTACATCAGGTGCTGTGTTACGACGGCTATCTCACGCCGCAAAATCCCCACAATCAGCAGCACTGCATTGGTGCCAGCTACCATCGCGGGCAAACGGACATGGCCTACAGCGAAGACGATCAGCAGCATAATCGGCAGCGTTTGCTCGATTGTTTCCCGAGTGCCACGTGGGCACAGGAAGTCGATGTCAGTGACGGTGAAGCTCGCTGCGGCGTGCGCTGCGCCACACGCGATCATTTACCCATGCTGGGCAACGTGCCGGATTATCCGCAAACGCTGGACACCTACGCCACGCTGGCTGACAACCGCGACAATGCCAAATCCGCGCCTGTTCACAACAACCTGTTCATGCTCGGTGGCCTTGGTTCACGCGGCCTGTGCTCTGCCCCGCTGGCAGCAGAAATTCTGGCTTCACAGATGAGCCATGAACCGCTGCCACTCGACGCCAGAACCCTGGCAGCGCTGAATCCGAACCGGCTGTGGGTGCGTAAACTGCTGAAAGGCAAAGCGGTTATCAAAGCAGATTAATGCGCTGCTGCGCCTGTTTGCGATACTGCAACGGCGTCTGGTGCATCATCCGTTTGAAGCATGTGATGAAGTAGGTTACCTCCTGAAAACCGACTTTCGCCGCAATAGCATCGACGCTCATTTCACGGGTGCGCAGCAAATCACAGCTGCGCTTCAACCGCCGGGTGAGCAAATACTCGTGAATACTCCCCCCTGTCTGTTGGCGGAAAATACGTGACGTATAGCTGCGCGAAAGCCCAATATCCCGCGCCAAATCCTCCAGCGAAAACTTCTCGCTGTAATGCGCTTCCAGCCACTGCATGATTTGCGCCGACGCTGTTTGCTGCTGCGGCGCACTGGTCTGCGGTAACGCGGGCAGTAGCGACATAATCTGCATAACCAAAAAAGCCACGTCGTCGGCCGGATAGTGTTCTCTGGACTCCAGTGCCGCAAACTGTGCCAGAACGGTTTCCATATACCCCGCGTGCTCGCTCAGATCATACGCCTGAGCGGGGGCACTGCTGACGGCTAGCCGGGCAAACTGAGCCTGAAAACGCGGAAACTGCTGTAGATTGCTTTCCACCGCCGACTGCTCGATATGCATAGTGGAGCGGTGATAATGGTTACGCTCGCTGTCATCGACATGGACTTTGTGCAGGCGAAACGGCGGGAAGATAAACAGTCTGCCGGGGCGTGCGGTGTAGTGCTGATTGTCCACCACCACAATGCCGTAGCCTTGTGAAATATAGAGAAACTCCACGCACTGATGCCAGTGATAATAGACCGCGCTGGACCCCCACATCCGGTTAAAAGAAATCGCCTGCTTTTCTAAGGTTATTCTTTCCAGTAACTGTACATCGCTCATTCCGCCACCATGACAACAAAATTAAATTTTTAGCCTACGGTTTGCAATTTATTGCCCTCTCAGCAGGGAAAATCCAGCGAATTTAAAATAGCGGTTCATTTTTGTGAACCTGCTCACTCAGCCATTGAAAGAAAAGCGGCTAGGCTTGGTTTCGCCGCCTGATTCAGTCGCGGTAAAAGTCCAATAACAATAACGTTTAATTTTCTCGTGTCTGACGGGAGGGCCTCGTGCAACCTGAACACATTACCTTTGAAAATCCTTTACAACAGCGCAGTGACCTCACCCAATGGGTGAATGAAATACTGAATTCGGTCACCCCCTTTTTTAAAAATAACGCCAGCGGCGTGGATCTGGCGAATTTCACCACTCATTACGGCCAGCGCATCGCCAATATGGAAGCATTCTCCCGTTTATTATGGGGCGTCACGCCATTACTGGCGGGCGGACAGGAACCTGAGCAGCTGTCTCTGTATATTCAGACCATTAAAAACGGCACCCATCCGGCGCACCCGGAATACTGGGGCGAAATTGGTCATAGCGATCAGCGGGTAGTCGAAATGGCCGCCTACGGTCTGCTGCTGGCGCTGGCACATCAGCCGCTGCTGGCGCACTTCAACGAGCAGGAAAAACAGCATCTGTGGCAATGGCTGAAACAAAGCGAAACCGCCACTATTCCAGACAACAACTGGCATTTCTTTCCCATTCTGGTGCAGGTCGGTTTTCATCACGCCGGAATGCCCGTCAACCACGAAGCCATTGAGCGCCATTTTGCGGCGATGGAACATTACTGGCTCGGCGACGGCTGGTACAGCGACGGCCCGGAGCGCCCACGCGATTACTACATTTCGATGGGTTTCCACTTCTACGGTCTGATTTATTCCAGGCTGATGAAAGAGGCCGATCCGCAGCGCTGTGCCTTATTACGTGAACGCGCCACCGTCTTTGCCGAAGATTTTATCCATTTCTTTGACGAAGACGGCGCCGCGATTCCGTTTGGTCGCAGCCTAACCTACCGCTTTGCGCAGGCCGCATTCTGGAGCGCCGCCGCATTTACTGGGCTGGAGGTGTATTCACCGGGCATTCTTAAAGGCTTGGTGTTGCGCCATCTGCGTTGGTGGCAACAGCAACAGCCGTTCGACCGCGACGGCGTGCTGAGCGTCGGCTACAGCTATCCAAACCTGATCATGGCCGAAGACTATAACGCGCCAGGCTCGCCGTACTGGGCGCTAAAAACCGTGCTGGTGCTGGCGTTGGGCGAAAACAGCGACTTCTGGCAGGCCAAAGAAGAACCGCTGCCGCCACGCGAAACGCCGCACGCTATCCCGAAAGCTGCACAGATCCTGGTCCACCAGCCTAATCATCTATGGATGCTGACGTCTGGCCAGCTGGAGCGGAACAACTTCGTCAACACCGAAGCGAAGTACTGCAAATTTGCCTACTCGACGCGCTATGCCTTTAACGTCGAACGCGGGCGCTTTGGCCTGGCGCACGCCTCACCGGACTCGATGCTGCTGCTCAGTGAAAAGGACAACTACTGGCGCGGACGCCGCGAATGCCAGCAGGTCAGCGTACATGAAAATTACATCTACAGCCGCTGGCTGCCGTGGAATGACGTCACCGTCGACAGCTGGCTGGTCGCGCACGGCAACTGGCAGGTCCGCGTGCATCTGCTGCAAACCGCCCGTGAACTGGACTGCGCCGAAGGCGGCTTCAGCATCAATTCCCGCCCGCAGCCGCAACAACTGTTGGAAGCCGGCACCAGCCGTCTGACCGGCGAGCACGACACCAGCGTCATTGTGTGTCTGAGTGAAAAACGCCGTCAGGGCGAGGTGGTATTAACCCCACCGAACAGTAACCTGCTGTTTGCCGACCGCGCCGCCGTGCCGGTACTTCGCGGTGAATTATTACGCGGTACACATTTGCTGATAAGCGCCGTATGGGCCGGAATTCCGCAGGATTTCAACGTCACCCGTCCCCCCGAAGTCAGTGTTAATCAAGGCGTTATTCACCTGACGTCGGCCACACAGAAAACGCACTTTCCCCTGACCGTACTGCCGTGAGACTGAGGAGACAATCATGACCGCGACAACTTCGCGCACTGCGCAAATTAAGATGAGCAGCTTTATCTTTCTTTACTTCTTTACCTGGTCTTCCAGCTTTGGGCTTTATGCCCTGTGGTTAAGCCAGAAAGTCGGTCTGGACAGCATCACCATCGGCAGCGTTTTCGCCATCAACGGCGTATTTGCGGTAATCATGAAGCCGGTATACGGCTACATCATGGACAAAATCGGCATGAGCAAATGGCTGCTCTATTTTGTCTGTGCCGTGTCTACGCTGATGGCACCATTTTTTATCTTCGTCTATCAGCCGTTACTGCTGAGCCATACCCTTGTCGGGATTATTATCGGCGCCCTGTATCTAAGCCTCGGCTGGTACGCTGGCGTGGCGGCATCGGAATCTTACGCAGACCGCTTCAGCCGTTTGTATAATCTCGAATTTGGCCGCATTCGTATGTGGGGATCACTTGGCTGGGCGCTGGCGGCATCGCTTTCTGGCGTTCTGTTTAACCTCACGCCACTGGCGAACTTCCTCGTCAGTAGCGGTACCTCGGTGTTGATGCTGCTGATGTTGATCAGCCTGAAAATCGGCGATGAGCAACTGCGCAGTAATAACGTTATCTCTGACAACAAAATCGTCTTCGGCGATGTCATCTTACTGCTGAAAAACCGCAAATTCTGGATGTTCAGCCTGTATGTCGCCGGTGTGGCCTGGATGATGTTTGTCGCCGAACAGCAGTTCCCGCGCTACTTCGTCTCGTTTTTTAGCACCAAAGAACAGGGAAATGTGTGGTACGGCTACCTGAGCATGATCCAGTCCGGCACTGAGTTTGTGATGATGATGTTTGTCCCGATGCTGGTGAACCGGTACGGCGCCAAAAAAGGATTATTACTCTGTGGTCTGGTGGTCGGTTCACGTCTTATTGCCTCTGTCCTGACGACCGATCCGCTGGCTATCTCGATAATCAAACCGTTGTACGGCGTGGAGATCGCCCTGCTGCTGATTTCGGTGTTCAAATATATCGCCGAGCATTTCCACAAGAAGGTCAACGCCACCATGTACCTGCTCGGCTATCAGGCGATGATCTACGTCGGTTCCGTCGTTGTCGCGCCGCCTGCGGGCTATCTGTACGCCAAAATTGGTTTCGAGCAGACCTACCTGATGATGGGCTGCTGCGCCTTGCTCTTTACGCTAATTTCCACTCTTACCCTTTCACGCTGCCGCTCAGAGCGCGATCCTCATCCCGAGGACGCGCAGACATTGGACGCGGTATCCATTGCCCCTGCAAAAAGTCATTAAGGAGAAGTCATGACTCGTTCTGTTGTTACCGAGCCGCTGCGCCCCGTTGAGCTGTATGCCATCGACCGGCCTGCACTGCGTCAAAGTCTGGACGCCGCCCTGACGCGTATCACGCGAAAACTGGATACCAATATTGCCGCGTTTGGCGACAGTTTTCCTGGCGAAGCCTGTGAAAACGGCATCTGGCCACGGACCAAAAACGTGGAGTGGACCACCAGCTTCTGGACCGGACAACTGTGGCTGGCGTGGGAAATGACCGGCGAAGAGCGTTTCCGTGAAGCAGCAGAGCGCACCCTGCCCTCGTTTGCTGAACGCATTGAGAAACGCATTGAAACCGCGACACACGACCTGGGCTTTCTGTACTCACTTTCCTGTGTCAGCGCGTGGCGACTGACCGGCGACGAAGACGCGCGCCGCACGGCATTACAGGCCGCCGATACACTGATGGAACGCTTCAACCCGACCGCGAAAATTATTCAGGCCTGGGGTGATCTGAACGATCCCGAGCAACAAGGCCGGATGATTATCGACTGCAACATGAACCTGCCGCTGCTGTACTGGGCCAGCGAGCAAACCGGCGACCCGAGCTATGCCGAAGCTGCGACAGCTCACGTCGAGCAGGCCGCGCAGTATATCGTGCGCCCGGATGCCTCGACGTATCACACTTACTACATGGACGTGGTGACCGGTGAACCGCGCTTCGGTAACACGCATCAGGGTTACAGTGACACGTCATGCTGGTCTCGCGGCCAAGCGTGGGGAATTTACGGCTTTATGCTGAGCTACCTGCATACCGGTGACAGCAGCATGGTCGAACTCACGCGCAGCCTTGCGCACTACTTCCTCAACCGCCTACCGGAAGATGAAGTTTGCCATTGGGATTTAGCACTGCTGGGAACGGATGCCGTGCGCGACAGCTCCGCTGCGGCTATTGCCGTTTGTGGTCTGCTGGAGCTGGTAAAGGCATTACCGACGCTGGATCCGCATCGCGCACATTATGAAGAAATGGCGCTGCGCATCATGAAGTCGCTTACCGAAAACTATCTCGCTCGCGACGACGAGCCGTGCGAAGGCCTGCTCAAGCATTCGGTCTATCACATGGCGAGCGGCAAAGGCGTGGATCAGTGCTGTAGCTGGGGTGATTATTTCTATCTCGAAGCCATGGCGCGTTTACGTCAGGTTTGGCCGCTTTATTGGTAAACCGTCAGGCATAAAAAAGCCCTCGATTTTGCAATCGGGGGCTTTTTTTCGCCGGGTGGCGCAATGCTTGCCCGGCCTACAATGTCCTGTAGTCCTGTGCAAACGCAGCGCCGCCGGGCATTTTCATCTTAAACTTACTTAAATTTTGCCTTCTGGAACAGAGTGTCCCACATGCCGAGCACCAGCGCCTGATCGCGCGGAT
Organism: Scandinavium tedordense; assembly: GCF_024764965.1. Classification (NCBI taxonomy): domain Bacteria; kingdom Pseudomonadati; phylum Pseudomonadota; class Gammaproteobacteria; order Enterobacterales; family Enterobacteriaceae; genus Scandinavium; species Scandinavium tedordense. Next base: position 217,599 of record NZ_JALIGG010000054.1, read on the forward strand.
TCAGTTCACCGGCGTGAATGGCTTTTTCCAGGCTCTGGGTCACTTTTTCATACACCGCTTCCGGAGAGTGATCGTCACCCGCTTCCAGGTCTGCGACCGCAAGCGTCAGGTGGCCGCGGAGGTAGCCGCTGGCAAACAGTTCATCGTCGCTGGCGTGCTCTACCATGTCATCAATTAACGCCAGAATGCGCGATTCAAATTCTGCGATCATCTTCTTTCCTCAATTTAGATCTTCCGGCCAGGGGAAGTGTTCCGCCGTTAACGTCGGCGTTTGATAATATTTTTGTAATGCCGCGATGAGGCGCGCCGGACGCGCCGGGATCCCTTCTGCGAGATACGTCATCACCTGCGCATGAACCCGACGCTGGAATACGATGCGGTCAGGCTCAACATCCCCTTCGAGATTGTCGCAGCTCACGTTGAACGGAAAACCTGCGGCGGCGCAAAACAGCCAGTCGAACGCCTGTGGCTTGACTTCCACATCTTCGAACTGACCCTGCGTTTTCGCATCGCGTCCATCCGGGCAGTACCAGTAACCGAAATCCACCAGCTTGCGGCGCTCGGCACCGGCAATACACCAGTGCGAAATCTCGTGCAAGGCGCTGGCATAAAAGCCGTGCGCAAAGACGATGCGGTTGTACGGTGCATCGTCATCAGCAGGAAGATAAATCGGTTCGTCTTCGCCTGAAATCAGACGGGTATTAAAATCATCAGCAAAACAGCTATCGAATATGTCGATCAGCTGCTGAAAATGGTGTTGTTGCATTAATGAATTCCCAACCACTGGAGGATCTCCGCCCCGTGACTGTCATAGAGAAGTTTAGCGCTCATCACCGCCGAAACGATGACGATCATCGGCCGGATCAGCGTTTGTCCTTTGCTGAGCACCAGTCGCGATCCCATTCGCGCCCCTAAAAATTGTCCTGCCATCATCACAAAACCGGTTCCCCAAATCACCTTGCCGCCAATGATAAACAGCAGCAAACCGCCAACGTTTGAGGTGGCATTAAGCACTTTGGCGTGCGCGGTAGATTTGGCGAGATTAAAACCGGCCAGCGTCACAAACGCCAGCGCATAAAATGAGCCCGCTCCGGGGCCGAAAAAGCCATCATAGAAACCGACACAGCCACCGGCGACCAGTGCAAACGGCAGCCCATGTAAGCGACGCTGGCGATCTTCTTCTCCGAGCCTCGGCATCAACAGGAAATACAGGCCGATGCCAATCACCAGCAGCGGCAGGATCTGACGCAGAACGTCGGATTGCACATGCTGAACCAGCAGCGCCCCGCTCATTGAGCCGATAAACGTCATCAGAATATTGAGTTTTTGGTCCGCGAGGCTTACGACTTTACGGCGAACAAAATAGAGCGAAGATGACACTGAACCGCCGCAGGCCTGCAGTTTGTTAGTCGCCAGCGCGTTGGCCGGAGACATACCCACCGCCAGCAACGCCGGAATGGTCAGCAGGCCACCGCCGCCCGCCAGAGAGTCAATAAATCCTGCCAGTAATGCGATAAAGAAAAGTGCCACCAGCCATAACGGTGACACCATAAATATCTCAGTGAAATGTTCCATTAAAGGACATGCTCATCCAGTAGCGCCTGGCAGGAACGCGGCAACGGTGGCGGCGTTTTCTTCACAGGTTTGGTTGTTCCCGGCCTCGGTGGCTCGAACCAGCTTTGCAGCTCTGCGCCACAGCCATCACCCGGAGGAGGTGGCGCCTGATCTTCGCACTCAAGGCTCCCCGCCGGACAGCGTAAACGCACGTGCATGTGGGCACGATGCTGGAACCACGGACGCACTTTACGCAGCCAGTCGCGGTCGGTACCTGCATCCAGACACAGCTGCTGTTTGATAGCCGGGTTGACGAAGATGCGCGTCACGTCGTTATCTTTGGCGGCGAGTTTAACCAGCGCGCTGATTTTTGGCGACCACAGCGACGGCACCACACGCTTGCCATTAGCGGCCACTAAATCCAGCGCCTGCGGTTTTAACAGCTGCGCCGAAGTCCATCGAGTCTGCGGAAGTTGCAGGAAAACATCGACGTCCAGCCCGGACTGATGGCTGGCGTGACCGCCATTAAAGCGTCCGCCCGCGGGCATCCCCATATCGCCAATCAGCATCGTTCCCAGTCCCAGGTTGTGCACCTGGTTACTGAGCCGCTGAATGAACAGAATCAAATCCGGATGGCCGAAATAGCGACGCTGATCGGTACGCATCACCTGATAGTTATCGGAACGCAGCGGCAAGCCTTCCGCCCCGACGATACAGCCATTGGCAAAAGCACCAATCGACTGAGCAGTGCCCGGAATTGGCTGAGTGATTTTTTGCCACGGCGTGGCGGCGACACCCGCGTGACTTGCCAGCAAAGCCAGCAGCGCAATGACGATTTTTTTCATTTTCCCGCGTATCCCCGGAAAGGCTTACCAGCGAGGCAGCGTTGTGGACACATCCGCATTTTGCGCGCGCTGGCGCAGCAGATGATCCATCAGCACGATAGCCAGCATCGCTTCTGCTATTGGCACCGCACGGATCCCCACGCACGGATCGTGTCGACCTTTGGTTACCATTTCCACTTCTTCACCGAAACGGTTGATCGTGCGACCCGGTACGGTAATGCTCGAGGTCGGTTTCAGCGCCATGTGAGCGATGATTTGCTGTCCGCTGCTGATCCCGCCCAGTACGCCACCGGCATGGTTGCTCTGGAATCCCTCTTTGGTGATTTCATCACGGTTTTGGCTGCCGCGCAGGCTGACAACGTCAAAGCCATCGCCAATTTCCACGCCTTTCACCGCATTGATACTCATCAGCGCGTGCGCGATATCGGCATCCAGGCGGTCAAAGACCGGCTCACCGAGACCTGGCGGCACGCCGTCAGCGACCACAGTGATTTTCGCCCCAATCGAGTCGCCTTCTTTTTTCAGGCCACGCATCAGTTCATCGAGCGCGTCGATTTTATCCGGATCCGGGCAGAAGAACGGATTCTGTTCCACCTGGCTCCAGTCTTTGATTTCCAGAGGAATATCACCCATTTGGGTCATACAACCGCGGATAACCACGCCGAATTTCTCTGCGAGGTATTTTTTAGCGATCGCCCCTGCCGCTACGCGCATCGCGGTTTCGCGAGCGGAAGAACGCCCGCCGCCGCGATAGTCGCGCAGGCCGTACTTTTGTTCGTAGGTGTAATCAGCGTGGCCCGGGCGGAATACATCTTTTATGGCGCTGTAATCCTGGGAGCGCTGATCAGTATTCTCAATCAGCAGGCCAATACTGGTGCCGGTGGTTACGCCTTCAAACACGCCAGACAGGATTTTCACCTGGTCTGGTTCGCGACGCTGCGTGGTGTAACGCGAGGTTCCCGGGCGACGTCTGTCGAGATCATGCTGCAGATCAGCTTCCGTCAAAGGAATGCCCGGCGGTACGCCGTCCACGATGCAGCCGAGGGCCACACCGTGGGATTCGCCGAAGGTGGTTACGCGAAAGAGTTGTCCAATTGTGTTTCCTGCCATCACGGCTCCATCGAATTTTAATTAGTCTTTATAGATGCTGAAGTGTTCGCGGGCAGCCAGAAGCTGCGCTTTGGTGAGCATGAAGACGCCGTCGCCACCGTTATCAAACTCAAGCCAGGTGAACGGAACGTCAGGATACTGCTCTATCAGATGTACCATGCTGTTACCGACTTCACAAATCAGAATGCCGTCGTCAGTCAGGTAATCCGGCGCATTGCCCAGAATGCGGCGCGTCAGTTTCAGGCCGTCAGAGCCTGACGCCAGACCCAGTTCCGGCTCATGGCGATATTCGTTCGGCAGGTCTGCCATGTCTTCTGCATCAACGTACGGCGGGTTGGTCACGATCAGGTCGTACTGTACTTTCGACAGGTCGCGGAACAGGTCGGAACGGATTGGCGTAACGTGATTGATGAGACCGTGATCTTCGATATTTTGCTCAGCCACCGCCAGCGCATCCGGGGAGATATCGACGCCGTCGACTTCCGCTTCCGGGAAGGCGTATGCACAGGCGATAGCAATGCAGCCACTGCCGGTACACATGTCCAGAATATGTTCAGGCTGATGAGCAATCAGGCCAGAAAAGCGGTTGTTGATGAGTTCACCAATCGGCGAACGCGGAACCAGTACGCGTTCATCCACATAGAATTCGTGGCCGCAGAACCAGGCTTTATTGGTCAGATAGGAGACGGGAATACGCTCGTTAACGCGGCGAATCACGCGCTCAACGATACGGTGTTTTTCACTGGAGGTCAGACGCGCCGTATGCATGTCTTCCGGAATATCCAGCGGTAAATAGAGCGACGGCAGCACCAGCTGAACCGCCTCATCCCACGGGTTGTCTGTGCCATGACCGTACCAGATGCCCGCGGCGCTAAAGCGGCTCACCGACCAACGCAACATATCCTGAATGGTATGCAGCTCATTGACTGCTTCATCGACAAATATTTTATCCACTTTCCCCTCCAGGGCCCATCGCTGAAATTCGGCGGCTAGTTTGCCATGAAGACGCCGATAAATCAGCATTCTTGCGTCATGAGAGCGGGGAAAAAATGCGTTTTCTCTGCCTGTAAGCCAAGAGAGTCGGGTAAACTGTCGCAAAGCGAAAATGAGATGAAAGAATGAAGAAGAAAACCTCACTGAGCGAAGAGGATCAGGCGCTGTTCCGTCAGCTGATGACCGGAACCCGCAAGATTAAACAGGACACCATTGTCCATCGCCCGGCGCGTAAGAAAATCACTGAAGTGCCGGTAAAGCGTTTGCTTCAGGAGCAGGCCGATAACAGTCACTATTTTTCCGATGAATTTCAGCCGCTGCTGAATACCGAAGGCGCGATGAAATACGTGCGTGCGGACGTAAGCCATTTTGAGGCTAAGAAACTGCGTCGTGGAGATTATTCACCGGAGCTGTATCTTGATTTGCACGGACTGACCCAGATGCAGGCCAAGCAGGAATTAGGTGCGTTGATTGCAGCCTGCCGTCGTGAACATGTGTTTTGCGCCTGCGTGATGCACGGACACGGGAAACATATTCTGAAGCAGCAGACGCCGCTGTGGCTGGCACAGCACCCACACGTGATGGCGTTTCATCAGGCACCAAAAGAGTATGGCGGAGACGCCGCATTGGTAGTGTTGATTGAAGTAGAAGAGTGGCAGCCACCAGAAATACCTTAACTCGTCATACTCCAAGCTACAGGTGCGTTGGCTGCGCCTGTTCAACACGTCAGAGACATGTTGTCCTGTCACTCAAATTATGTAGAGTTACAACGTGGTGGAGAACAAAACGGGGAAAAGTGGCGGGAAGCGCACGGCTCACCCGCCTTTTACTCAGATGGCTTTGGCCATCTTCAGATTGCAGGGACTCATCTGCCAGTTGAACAGACCTTGCCCGCTGGCATCCAGCGTGACGTTCGCAATGGCGGATGTCGAGAACATCGGCGGAGCTTCACTCGGACAGAGCTCAGACACCAGGTAGCCGACCAGCGGCAGGTGAGAGACCACCAACGCAGAGGCAACACCTTCGTTCGCCAACGCCTGCAAATAGGCGCTTACCAGCCCCACATCGCCGCAAGGCGTGAGTTCGGGCAGGACATCGATCTCTTTTGGCAGGTTCATGCACTCCCCCACCACATCCAGCGTTTGCTCTGCTCGTAAGAACGGGCTGACCAGAACGCGCTCAATATCCACTTTTTGACCTTTCAGCCAGTTCGCCATCTGACGGGATTCATCGCAACCACAAGTGGTAAGGGGACGAACCGAGTCGCTGGCTGCATCGAGGGCAGCGTCGCCGTGACGCATAATAAAAACTTGCATATTGCACCGCTTTTGTTAACCAGAAGCACCGGGGAAAGACACACGCATTAAATATGCTGTCTATTCGGTGGTCGGGCATTGTGCCTGATCCATTCGTTGAATGAAACGCTGTTTTTTACCTTAATGGCGTAAGTATAGTCAATCTCTGTTTACAAAATAACCATACAGCAGCGTTATGACTCTCTTGGATTTACCTTTATTTGACCTCAACTTAACGTCTCAGTTTCATTTGCGGGCCAAAAGGCCAGGCCCTGTTCTGCCATCCTGATTAATGCGTCACACGGCGTGAACCGTGATCCATACTGCGTCGTCAGGCGTTGCAGAATCGCCACGACTTCCCCCGCACCAATGCTGTCCATATAGCGGAACGGGCCACCCAAAAAGGGTGGAAAACCAATACCAAACACCGCACCGATGTCACCATCGCGTGCGCTACGCACCACCTGCTCATCAAAGCAACGTGCGGCTTCGTTGAGCATCATCATCACGCAGCGCTCGGCAATCTGTTGCCCAGACAGCGTTCCTTTCTGCCCGCCGCCAATAAGCGTATAAATTGCAGGGTCAGGCTGTTTTTTGCTTTTACGCCCTTTTGCAGCGTAAAGATAGAAACCGCGACCATTTTTTCTGCCTTTGCGATCGTCGTTCAAAATTGCGCTAATGATATTTGCAGGTGCGCTGAAACGTTCTCCGTAAGCGCTTTCCAGTACTGGAATAATTTTAGTTCCAGTATCGATTCCGACCTCATCCAAAAGTTGGATTGGGCCTACCGGGAAGCCATATTTCGTCAGCGCCCCATCAATTTTTTTAATGGATTCGCCCTCCGTCAGCAGCCGCATCGCCTCATTGATATAGGGTGCCAGAATGCGGTTGACGTAAAAACCGGCTTTATCCGCTACCACCACCGGTGTTTTACCGAGCTGTTTCGCCAGCTTAACAGTGGTGGCAATCGTGGTTTCCGATGTGCCTGCATGGGGAATGACTTCAACCAGCGGCATTTTATCTACCGGACTGAAAAAATGCAGACCAATCACCTGTTCTGGACGCTGCGCCTGCGCAGCAATATCGCCAATCGGCAGCGACGATGTGTTAGAGGCAAAAATAGTGTACGGCGCAAAGTTAGCTTCCACTTCCGCCACCATTTGTTGTTTCAAGGATAAATCCTCGAACACCGCTTCAATCACTATGTCGCGATGGGCAAAACCGCGGTAATCAGTGGTGCCGGAAATCAGCGCCAGCTGGCTGTCGCGTTCACTGGCTCTGATATGGCGGCGACGCACCTTCTTATCAAGCAGCTCCCAGCTGTACTTCAGCGCATGGTTGATGCCGTTGGCATTGATATCCTTTATACGGACCGGCAATTTCGCTTTGCTGGCGGTGACAAACGCAATACCACCGCCCATCAGGCCCCCGCCCAGAACCGCCACCGAATGCAGCGGCTGCGGATCGGCGTTAGCAGCCGGATCTTTTTTCACGTCAGTGCTGGCAAAGAAGACAGAGCGCAGCGCTTTTGACTGCGGCGTCATCGCCAGCTCGCCAAACGCCAGGGCTTCCTCGGCATACCCGCTACTACTGCCCTGCGCCAGACCCGTTTCGAGCACCTTCAAAATACGCCCGGTGGCGGGATAATTCCCCTGCGTTTTCTGCTCTGTTTTTTTCGCCGCCAGGCTGAACACCAGACTGCGTCCCAGCGGGCCTGCCAGAATGCGTTCCCGCACCGGCAGACGTCGGCTGGTCGGGCGCTCCTGTTTAGCCAGCTCAATCGCCGCGTCGAGAAGGATAGCGTGCGGTACGACGTCATCCACCAGACCGACTTTTAATGCCTGCCGGGCGCGAAGCTGTTTCCCGGTGAGGATCATGTCCAGCGCGGTGCTGATGCCAACCAGGCGCGGCAGGCGTTGCGTACCGCCTGAACCCGGTAACAGGCCTAATTGTACTTCCGGCAAACCCAGTACCGTTTTTGCATCATCGGTGCAAATGCGGCTGTGACAGGCTAACACTAGCTCGAGACCGCCCCCGAGACAGGCGCCGTGAATCGCGGCAATGACCGGGATTGGCAGAGCATGGATCTCCGCCATGATCTGCTGTCCCTGACGCGCCAGCGCTTCGGCTTCCTGCGCCGACGTACAGTTGCCAATCATGTTGATGTCGGCTCCGGCGATAAAGTTATCCGGTTTGGCGGAGATGAACACCACGCCGCGCAGGGCTTTGTTGTCGCGGATTTGCTTGAGGATAGCCCGCACCTGAACACCAAACTCGGCCTTCAGGGTATTCATTTTTTCGCCTGGAACGTCGAGGGTAATGACCGCCACGTTATCGAGGCGTTCAGTCAGAGTAAATGCGGATGTCGTTTCCATTATTCAGCCTCCAGAACCATGGCTGCGCCTAAGCCACCGGCCGCACAGGCAGTCACCAGACCAAAACCACCGCCGCGACGGCGCAGTTCATTGAGAGTTTGAGTGATCATGCGCGCACCTGTCGCTGCAAAAGGGTGTCCGTAGGCAATGGAGCCGCCCAGCACGTTGAATTTACTGTCGTCCACTTCGCCGGTCGCATGACTGCGGCCCAGCACGTTACGCGCAAAGCGCTCGCTCGCCATCAGTTGCAGGTTCGCCAGCGTCTGGGCGGCGAAAGCTTCATGCATATCAAACAGGGTTAAATCGGCCATCGTCAGCCCGGCACGCTCCAGTGCCAGCGGTGTAGACCACGCAGGCCCCAGCAGCATGTCCTGCATGACATCAATCGCGGTAAACGCGTAGCTTCGCAGGTAGCCGAGCGGCTTCAGGCCCAGCTCTTTTGCGCGAGATTCCGTCATCAGAATAACTGCCGCCGCGCCATCGGTCAGCGGGGTGCTATTGGCAGCGGTTACCGTGCCATGTTTGCGGTCAAAGGCCGGACGCAGCTTTGCGTAGTCTGCCAGGGAGGAATGGGTCCTCACGTTATTGTCCTGCGCGAACGGCTCGCGAAACGGCGGTGCATAGGCGGTCATCACTTCGTCCGTCAGCTTGCCGTCGGCCCAGGCTTTGGCTGCATGAAGATGCGAGCGATGCGCCAGCGCATCCTGCTGTTCACGGGTGATGCCCCAGGTTTTCGCCATTTGTTCGGCGGTGTCGCCCATGCGTAAATCCGTGGAGTACTCGGCCACGGCAGGCGGCACGGGGGCCAAATCTTTGAGGCGCAGACGAGAGAAGAGTTTGAGTTTCTGCCCCAACGTGCGGGCTTTGTTGGCATCTACCAGCGTGCGGGCCAGCGCTTTACTCACGCCAATCGGCAAGACAGAGGAAGAATCTGCGCCACCGGCGATCCCGGCGCGAATAGTGCCCGCCATCAGGCTTTCTGCGACGTTGGCGACGGCCTGGAAGCTGGTTGCGCAGGCGCGGCTGACGCTGTATGCGTCGGTATGAACACTCATGCCGGTGCCGAGCACAATTTCACGGGCGATGTTTGGTGCTTCCGGCATTTGCACGACCTGACCGAAAACTAACTGCTCGATGACTTCAGGTGGAATTTCGCTGCGAGCCAGCAGTTCACCGACAACCATTTTCCCAAGATCAATCGCGGGAATGCCGTGAAAAGCCGTCGCCTGGCGGGCAAAAGGCGTGCGTAACCCGCTGACAATGGCAATGCGATCGCCCTGGCGGGTGATAAGCGGTAATGCCTGACTCATAACTGTCCCCTGGTAAACGTAAAAAAGTGGTCTGACCTGATAACAGTCTTAACTAATTTTTTACATCCAGCCAATCAGGGAAGCATAAAAGTGAGAGCCAAAACACACTGAGATAAAAAAGAAAACGCCCCTGCTGAGCAGAGGCGTTTTAGAGAAGGGATTAACGCAGTCCGAGCTGGAAAATCAGGGTTTCAGCTTCGCAGCAGAACACAAAACCGATATCCAGCTGCACACCACCGTCGACGTCTTTATAGGTCGGGATGATTTTGCACGGGTCGGACTCAACACCACGGGCTCTTTCACTCAATGCAGCCAGCGTTTCGTCAGCTTCAGCGCGGTTCGCAAAAACGCGGCTGTAGGATGCGGTGCAATCGGTGTTGTCCATAATGGTACCAACATCCATACAGCAGCAAACCGGGGTTTCATCAGCACTGCATTTACTCATTGTAGATTTCCTCTGTATTCGCACCCAGGGTGCCAAGATAAACAATGCCTTTATTTTACGCCCCTGCCCGGACCGTCTCCAGTTGATATTTCCTTCAGTCGCCATAAGTGAGCTAAATCACAATTAAAAATGATCTAAAACAAAAACCACCCTCTCAAGGGAACTTTCATAACCCTAATTTTGCCAGCTGGATCGCGTTTCTTAGATCACAATTGAAAAAACTTATAAACATACTTGCAACATTCCATCTGGTCAGACCTATACTCTCGGCACTGGTCTGATTTCTCTGACGTAACACAGACCCTACACTTCGCGCTTCTGTTACGGCATGTAACAATTTTTGCATAAAAATAACTCGATTGAGGTTATGGTCATGAGCCAAAAAACCCGTTTTACAAAATCTGCTCTCGCAGTTGCAGTGGCACTCGTTTCTTCTCAAGCCTGGTCAGCAGGCTTTCAATTAAATGAATTTTCTGCCTCAGGCTTAGGGCGTGCTTATTCCGGTGAAGGCGCTATTGCCGACGATCCGGGTAACGCCAGCCGTAACCCCGCTTTGATTATGATGTATGACCGCGCGCAATTTTCTGCGGGTGGTGTATTTATCGATCCTGACGTGAATATTTCCGGTAAATCGCCATCCGGTAAAAGCACGGACGCCGATAATATCGCGCCAACCGCATGGGTTCCGAACTTACATTTTGTCATGCCTATTAACGATCAATTCGGTTGGGGTGCCTCCGTTACCTCCAATTATGGTCTGGCAACCGAGTACAGCGATAACTATGCGGCGGGTAGCGTCGGCGGCAAAACTGACCTTACCACTGTGAACATGAACCTGAGCGGCGCTTATCGCCTGAACAGCAACTGGAGCTTCGGCGTCGGTTTTGATGCGGTCTACGCGAAAGCGAAAATTGAGCGCTATGCCGGTGACTTAGGTCAGATTGTGGCCGGTTCTGGCGCATTGCCGCCTGCACTGGCGGGTCAGGTTGCACAAATTCCTGGAGATACTCAGATTGCTCGCCTGAAGGGTGATGACTGGGGCTTCGGCTGGAACGCCGGTATTCTCTACGAACTGGATAAAAACAACCGTTACGGCTTTACCTACCGTTCTGAAGTCAAAGTCGACTTCGATAAAGGTGAGTACAAAAGCAACCTGCCATCAGCTTACAACCAGATCCTCGGTAACTTCGGCCTGCCGCAGGGCACCGACGGGCACACTGTTGATGGTTCTCTGACCCTCAACTTGCCAGAAATGTGGGAACTGTCTGGTTATAACCGTGTTGCGCCGCAATGGGCAGTCCACTATAGCGCCACCTATACCAGTTGGAGCCAGTTCCAGGAGCTGAAAGCGAATGGTAGCAATGGCGATACCCTGTTCTATAAAGACGAAAGCTTTAAAGATGCATGGCGCCTGGCGCTGGGTACCACCTATTACTACGACGACAACTGGACATTCCGTACCGGTATCGCATTTGATGATAGCCCAGTTCCGGCCGGTAACCGCTCTATCTCCATCCCGGATCAGGACCGTCTGTGGCTGAGCGCAGGGACGACCTACGCATTTAGTCCGGATGCTTCCATCGACGTCGGCGCATCTTATATGCACGGTCAGCACGTGACTATCGAAGAAGGTCCGTACACCTTCCGCTCTACAGGTAAAGCGTGGCTGTTCGGTTCTAACTTCAACTACCGCTTCTGATAGTTCGGGTTCAGACATAAAAAAAGGTGAGCGCGACGCTCACCTTTTTTATTTTCGACTTCGCTTACTGCGAATCGATATCTTTCAGATCGCCTTCAATTGCTTTGGCGTTCGGATTGTCTTCCGTACTCAGTTTACCGCCGTTAGCAATGAAATCATGCTGCTGGAAGTAGGCTTCACGCACCGTAACATACGGGTCGGTCGATTGACGCAGCAGGCCGTCGGAATCCAGCAGTTGCGCACGGGTTTCAACCCCTTCAATCACCCACTTGCCGATAGACATCGGCCAGGTCAGCCATGAAAGCGCCGGATACAAGTCGTCCGCCATATCGCCGACTTCATCACGCACGGTAAAGCTACCGTAGAACGGTAACTGCAGATACGGACCATAGCCCACACCATAATGCCCCATGGTGCTACCGAAACGGTGTGGCTGAACGCGCTGCAGTTTCTGATTCGCCATTCCCGCGACATCAATGAAACCGCCCATTCCTAAAAGGGTATTCAGGAAGAAACGTGTGAAGTGAACCATACCCTGATACGGGTCGCCCTGCAGGAACATGTTCACCATGATCGCAGGCTCTTCGATGTTGCTGGTGAAGTTGCCGATACCGTTACGCGCAGGCTGCGGGACATAGTCTCGCCATGCGACAGCAACCGGGCGGACCAGATAAGGGTCCAGCACGTTAAAGTTGAAGTCGTACATGGTGCGGTTGAATCCTTCGAACGGATCTGAACGCCCCTGCTGCTGGTCACCGGTACTGGCACAGCCCACCAACAGCGTCGCGCTCAGCGCAAGCGCAGACAGGCGAAAATTCATAAATATCTCCCTGTAAAGAAATCACTGCTCTTACTGATTTTATACATATTTTGAAACAGACGTATCGCTATTCATGTCATAACGCCAAAATTAAGAGTCTGGCCCGAGGAGACAGTCAGCAAAACCCGCTACGCTTTACCAAGATTCCGTTGACGAAGGTAACACACCCTATGGACAGTATCGAAAAAGAGAAAATTGACCGCCATACGGAAGAGCTGGAAGTCGAAAGCGATGAAAAAAACCGAGGCGAAGAGATCGAAGTCGATGAACAGCGGCTTCCTTCGCGGGCAATGGCCATCCACGAGCACATTCGTCAGGACGGGGAAAAAGAACTCGAGCGCGATGCCATGGCGCTGCTGTGGTCGGCAATCGCCGCCGGGCTGTCTATGGGGGCGTCGCTACTGGCGAAAGGGATTTTTCACGTACAGCTCGAAGGTGTTCCCGGGGGGTTCCTGCTGGAAAATCTGGGCTATACCTTCGGCTTCGTCATCGTGATCATGGCCCGTCAACAGTTGTTTACAGAGAACACCGTTACCGCCGTTTTGCCCGTCATGCAAAGCCCAACGATGGGCAATTTTGGCCTGCTTATGCGCCTCTGGGGCGTGGTGTTACTGGGGAATCTCATCGGTACTGGCGTCGCCGCTTGGGCGTTCGAATACATGCCGATTTTTGATGAGCCTACGCGTGATGCCTTTACCAAAATCGGCATGGACGTCATGAAAAACACACCGGGTGAAATGTTCGCCAACGCCATTATTTCAGGGTGGCTTATCGCGACCATGGTGTGGATGTTCCCCTCCGCAGGCGCCGCGAAAATTGTCGTCATTATTCTCATGACCTGGCTAATTGCGCTGGGCGACACCACGCATATCGTGGTCGGTACCGTAGAGATTCTGTATCTGGTTTTCAGTGGTACCCTGCACTGGCATGATTTCTTCTGGCCTTTCGCGCTGCCGACTCTCGCCGGGAATATTTGCGGCGGTACCTTTATTTTCGCCTTGATGAGTCACGCGCAAATTCGCAACGACATGAGCAATAAACGGAAAGCTGAGGAGAAAGCGAAAGCCCAGCAACGCGAAAAATCACAACAGAAATGAAGGGCGATGGCGACACTTTGAGCAGTCAGATGGCTATGTGCTTAACGCGCCTGCTAAAAAACGCTATACTCGTGCCGCTTCGTCCCCTTAGTTAAATGGATATAACGAGCCCCTCCTAAGGGCTAGTTGCAGGTTCGATTCCTGCAGGGGGCACCATTTACTCCCCCCTGTTTCATCTCATCGCCCAATACATCCCAGCTATCACGACCACCAGATTCACTATCACGCTAATGGCAAAGTAGGTTTTGAACGGCTGCTTTTGTGTTTTATGCCGAAAGATTTGCTGCCCCAGAATGGCGCCAAACCAGCCACCCAGCACACCAAAAATCAGCAAAGTGAACTCAGGTACACGGTACCCATTCTTTCGCGCGGCTAATTTGTCCGCCCCATAAAGCAGAAGCGTGAGCACATTAACGGAAATAATCCACACCGGCAGCGAGTCAGGAAAGAATGCACTGATGGTGGCCACTACGGCTAAAAGCAGATAACAAAGTCGATTAAATATCATCACTTATCATAACCTTATCGAATACTTTCCCGCTATGGCTTCGTCCGAAAAAATCGAAAATGTGCATTCCTCAAAGAGGATTTGCATGTCAAACCTCATATGCTTTGACTGAATTGTTTAAATTTAATAATTGGCTTCAGTTCAGTAACCGGAATGTCGCTATTACTTTCCTGGTAAATTTTTCAATCAGGCACGGGTATAGCAGCATGAAAAATGAATTGTCTTTGCGGTTAGAACATATTTCCCGAAAAAATAAAAAAGATAAAGTCGTCCTGTTTTTTGGTCGAGAGACTTTCAGTGACAATACAAAATACTTATATCTCAAGGCATTAGAAGAACAGAGAGATTATACCTGTATCTGGTGTAGCTGTGAAAAAACACTCATTAACTCCCTTAAAGAGAAAAATCTCCCATGCCATCTGATTGATGCTGATTCGTTTGAAGAAACCATGCGGCTTTTTCTGTCTGCTGCGGTGGCTGTTTTTTCAGTTAACCCCGCACAAAGCCTCAATGAGAGCGAAGAACTGTTCGCCTGTCTGCATGGAGCCCGACACATACAGTTGTGGCATGGTGTCTCAGTCAAGCACCTGCTGTTGATGAAGCATTTGTCGCTTGCTGATTACAATTTTCGCCGCCCGGTAGCCTTTGCCTCACGGGCTGACACCGTATTAAGTCCCTCTTCATGCCTCGATAGTTTTTTCAACGAATCATTTGGATGTAAACGAATTATTCGTGCCGGGTATCCCAGGAATGAAGTGATATTACGCGGCGCAACCAAGCTCGAATCTATCGGTAGCGAACTTCCCAAAGAGATGTTTCAGGCATTACAGAATAACAAACGGAAAAAGATCCTCTTCACACCAACCTGGCAGCGGGGTGCGACGCAGCTATTAACCGGTTCGCCTGAATTTTTGGGTAAGTTAGCGCTGGTATGTCAGAAAAACAATGCCGATCTTTATCTTAAGGCCCATCCCACTCTTCTTCAGGATAAAAGCAGTGGCAAACTTAGCGGAAATGTTTACTACATTAATCCAACAATTGATATATATCCCTACCTCAATAAATTTGATGCCCTCATCACCGATTATTCATCAATAATGTTTGATTTCCTGTTGACTCAAAAACCTATTTTACGTTTGGACATACAAGAGGGAACACATAAGTCTTTTGAACCCGACTTTGGTCTGGTGCCGGATATAGCATTTGCCTATTTATTTACGGATAAAACCCTTCCAGCAGTCCTGTCTCAGGCATTGATTCACGATTGTAAGCAAGATGAGAGGCAGAAAATGGCCGATGCGCTTTTTGAAACCGACCCGTTACAATCGGCCTCTGCCTTGGTTAAGTTTCTGCAAAATGAGGTCAACGCATGTGTTGCGAGCAGTCATGATTTTTATGTAGAGCATTATTGATTAAATCTAAATGGGATAGGTATTTCCCTGTAGGACATTTATACATTTAGAATTAATGAGCTCCGGAATCTAAACGAAGCGCAGATGGATGATTCAATCATCTTCTTTATCGCGATTCATGTCTGGACTAGTCTCGGAAATATAAAACTGCAGAACATTTAAATTGATATACCGAACCAAGAGACAAAGTTCAAAATTAAACCAATTTTTAATTATAAATAGGCAAATTCCCAGTCCATCCAATGTAGGATCGCGGGCTTTCGCTTATTTTCAGCCCTTTATTTATTTCGGACCCAACATGCATAGCAGAACACGTTCATTGTTTCTCTTCTCTCTGGGACTCCTCCCGGCTCTCGCGTTTGCGCAATCCGGTATCGTCAAAACCAACAAAGAAAAATCGGATGATGACCCGACCCGAGTCACCACAAAAGTGGGCGTTGCATGGTCAGATAACTACGATATGGATGACAGTGATGTGCAATTCTCAGGCTCGCTTGCACTGGACGAAGCGCGAAAAATCAACGTTAAGATCAATACCGATGCCTCTGAGTGGCGTATCGGGGGTTCATGGCTCTTCCCGATCGGTATTTTCAACTTTAACTTTGGAAAAAATGAATTTCCCAATGGCGCTTCTCAGACCAACTATTCAATCGGGACATTTCTTCCCCTGAGCTATTTTGGTTTTGAACCCGCCGGTTTCCAGTTTTTCCCAATGGCAGGCTACTCCTACAACACAGGTGATACCTTTGGCTGCGATAAAGGCAAGCACAAAGCTTGCTCTCAAGCAGGTTTTAGCGGCGATCTTTCCGAAGAAAACGGCTTCGGTCTGGTAGATAGTTCAGGTAGCAGCGGGTATCTGGGTGTCTTTATGATCAAGCCTCTGATCGCCAATCTGCGCTTACTGAGCGTTGCTGGCGGCTCGTACGGTTCGAAAAACGATGATGGTGATAACTACAAAGGCTACTTTGCTGGCGTGGGATTGGGCTACTCCTTCGACAAGCACAATTCTGTCAGCGCCTTTACCTACATCCAGGACAACAATACCTATATTGATGACGCCGAGAAAAAAATCAAAGTCTCGTATAAGTATCAATTCTAATTGCCTCGCCTGACACCGTTTTTAAGACATCACTCTACGCTGTAATTTCTCAGGTGGGCCCCGGTGACTCACTGCCCCCTGAGTTTTCACTCTGTAAAACCCCTATAATTTCAATGTGGTACTACCTGCTCATTCTAGGGTTTTTTTGCCGTCGCTGTACGGACATTTATTGCGTACTGAAATCATTGTGTCGTCGTTTCACGACACTCGTAAGTAACTAAAAATTAATAAAAAAATCAGGCTTGTCACCCCTCTTTTTTAAGCGTACATTAGCGCCGTCTGGAGCACATGAAGCACAGAATTTTGAGGTGGTGCCGAAGGGTAAAAAGGGACAAATCCCATTTTTTATTCGAGGCGGTGTCAGCTCTCTATACTCAGTCAGGATTGTTTTCATTTGGGCGTATCGAGCTATACGCGGAGTGATGTGACATGAAATATTTTATTATGGGCATCTCCTTTATGGTCATCGTCTGGGCCGGCACTTTCGCCCTGATGGTTTAAGCCTGAGCTGGCACAAAAACAGGAGCCCATTGGCTCCTGTTTGCATTTCTGAAGAGTGACGACCGGAGAGTTATTCGGTACTGTCCGTCGCGGACTTGCCGGAAACCGGCAGCAGACCGTCGGCGCGAAACATCGCTTTAATCCCACGAACGGCCTGGCGGATTCGGTCCCGGTTTTCAATCAGCGCAAAGCGCACGTGAGTGTCGCCATAGTCGCCAAAACCAATCCCCGGTGAAACGCACACTTTCGCGTCCTGCAGCATCTTTTTCGCAAACTCCAGCGAGCCCATTGCGGCGTACTGTTCCGGAATTTTTGCCCAGACATACATCGACGCCTTCGGCAAGTCGACCATCCATCCGGCCTCATGCAAGCCTTTAACCAGCACGTCACGACGGCGACGATACTGCTCGGCGATATCCAGTACGCACTGCTGATCGCCTTCCAGCGCAGCAATCGCCGCCACCTGCAGCGGCGTGAAGGTACCGTAATCGTGATAGCTTTTGATACGGGCCAGCGCGTTAACCAGTTCTTTGTTGCCGACCATAAAACCGATTCGCCAGCCTGCCATATTGTAGCTTTTCGACAGCGTGAAGAACTCCACGGCGACATCACGTGCGCCAGGGACTTCCATGATCGACGGTGCTTTCCAGCCGTCGTAAACGATATCGGCGTAGGCTAAATCATGCACTACCAGCACGTTGTAGCGTTTCGCCAGCGCGACGACTTTCTCAAAGAAATCCAGCTCAACGCATTGCGCGGTCGGGTTTGATGGGAAGCCGAGGACCATCATCTTCGGCTTCGGATAGCTTTCGCGAATTGCGCGTTCGAGTTCATTAAAGAAGTCGACACCTTCCACCAGCGGCACGGAACGAACCTGCGCCCCGGCAATCACCGCACCATAAATATGAATTGGATAACTCGGGTTCGGCACCAGCACGGTGTCACCGTGATCCAGCGTCGCCAGCATCAGATGCGCCAGCCCCTCTTTCGAACCGATGGTGACGATAGCCTCACTTTCGGGGTCAATTTCTACGTCATAACGGTCTTTATACCAGCGCGAAATTGCCCGGCGCAGGCGTGGGATCCCGCGAGACGTGGAGTAGCCATGAGTGTCCGGACGCTGGGCTACGGTACAGAGCTTTTCGACGATATGCGCGGGCGTAGCGCCGTCGGGGTTACCCATGCTGAAATCGATAATGTCTTCGCCGCGCCGACGCGCAGCCATCTTCAGCTCAGCTGTAATATTGAATACGTAAGGGGGAAGCCTGTCGATACGGGTAAAACGACGTTCAGGACTGGAGTCAGCCATAATTTCCTCGGATAACGTAAGCGCCCGGACCGTCCGAGCGACGCTGCCACCTGTGTGACATGAATGAAAATAACCCGAAGTTTTTCCTGCTGTCGAGAGGGTTTGGGAAAAATAATTCATGCAGCTAAAATGAGGAAGCGATATACGATAAGGGGCAATGCTCGGTGCCTGATATCTGCTTTACGGCAAAATACCCTTTACACAGTGATATCAATTGGTTTACTTCAGAACGCGCATTTACCCACTTTTCCTCTTGTTCCAAGACCGAAATAACAATCCCCTTTTAAAAGTAAGACTTTTCCCCGTTCCCTAATCCGCGTGATTGCTGGCTATCCCCCGCCAGGTTTTTTATCATATTGCTTTCAGTGATACATACGGCGCACTCATGCACGAAATCTTTAATATGCTGCTGGCGGTCTTTGACAGAGCCGCCCTGATGCTGATTTGCCTGTTTTTCCTTATCCGCATCCGCCTGTTCCGCAAGCTGTTGCATAAATCTGCGCATACGCCGAAAGAGCTGCTCGCCGTCACTGCCATCTTCTCGCTGTTCGCGCTGTTCAGCACCTGGTCTGGCGTGCATGTGGACGGCTCGCTGGTGAATGTGCGCGTAATTGCGGTGATGTCCGGCGGCATTCTGTTTGGCCCGTGGGTTGGCGCCATCACCGGCCTTATCGCCGGTACGCACCGCTATCTGATAGATATCGGCGGCGTCACCGCCGTGCCCTGCTTTATCACCAGTATTCTCGCCGGGCTGCTCTCCGGCTGGATCCACTGCAAAGTTCCCAAAGCACAACGCTGGCGCGTCGGGATCCTCGCAGGGATGCTGTGTGAAACGCTGACCATGATCCTCGTTATCATCTGGGCACCGACGATGGAACTTGGGTTCGATATCGTCTCCAAAATTGGCGTGCCGATGATCCTCGGCACCGTCTGCATCGGCTTTATCGTGCTTCTGGTGCAAAGCGTTGAAGGGGAAAAAGAGGCCATCGCCGCCAGACAGGCCAAGCTCGCCCTGGAAATAGCCAACAAAACGCTTCCGCTGTTTCGTAACGTGAACAGCGAATCCCTGCGCCAGGTCTGCGACATTATTCGCCGGGATATTGACGCCGATGCCGTGGCAATTACCGATAACGAGAAAGTGTTGGCCTACGTCGGCCTTGGCGAGACAAATTATAAACAGAATGACTTGGGGATAAGCCCCCGAACTCGCCAGGCGCTCAGCGACGGAAAAATCATCATTCGTAATGACGACGTGGCCTATCGCACACCGGAGATCCACTCGCTGATGATCATCCCACTGCGGGAAAAAGGCATCGTGACCGGCACGCTAAAAATTTATTACCGCCCCGCGCACCAGATAACGTCCTCGCTACAGGAAATGGCGGTGGGACTGTCGCAGATAATCTCGACTCAGCTCGAAGTGTCCCGCGCCGAGCAATTGCGTGAAATGGCAAATAAGGCAGAGCTGCGGGCGCTGCAAAGTAAAATTAATCCTCATTTCCTGTTTAATGCGCTGAACGCCATTTCGTCGTCAATTCGCCTCAATCCAGACACCGCCCGGCAGCTGATTTTCAATCTGTCACGTTATCTGCGCTATAACATTGAGTTGAAGGATGACGAACAGATCGATATTCGCAAAGAGCTGTACCAAATTAAGGATTACATCGCCATCGAACAGGCGCGCTTTGGTGACAAGCTAACGGTGATTTACGACATCGACGATGAAGTGAATTGCATGATCCCAAGCCTGCTGATTCAGCCGCTAGTCGAAAATGCGATTGTTCACGGTATTCAGCCCTGCAAGGGGAAAGGCGTAGTAACCATCAGCATCAGTGAAAGCGGGAACCGCGTGCGAATTGGAGTGCGGGATACGGGTAATGGCATCGACCCGTTGGTTATTGCCCGAGTTGAGTCGAACGAAATGCCAGGCAATAAAATTGGCCTGCTCAACGTGCATCATCGAGTGACGCTGCTGTACGGCGAAGGGTTGCATATTCGTCGCCTTGAGCCTGGCACTGAGATTGCGTTTTATGTGCCAAACCAGCGAATGCCATCCCCCTCAGCTGCAAGCCTACTGTCATAAGGACGTACTATGAAAGTCATCATTGTTGAAGATGAAGTGCTTGCCCAGCAGGAGCTCACCTGGCTGATTAAAGAACACAGCCAGATGGAGATTGTCGGCACGTTTGATGACGGACTGGACGTGTTGAAGTTTTTGCAGCACAACAAGGTCGACGCCATTTTTCTCGACATCAATATTCCCTCGCTTGACGGCGTGCTTCTGGCGCAGAACATCAGCCAGTTCGCACATAAACCCTTCATTGTGTTTATCACCGCGTGGAAAGAGCATGCGGTGGAAGCATTTGAACTGGAAGCTTTCGATTACATTCTCAAGCCTTATCAGGAATCGCGCATCGTCACGATGCTGCAAAAACTGGAAAACAGCTGGCAGCATCAGTCGGGTAGCAATAGCAACGCGGCGAATCCTCAGAGAGAAAACGATACCATCAACCTGGTCCGCGATGAGAAGATTTTCGTGACCTCAATCCACGATATCTATTACGCCGAAGCGCACGAGAAAATGACCTTCGTGTATACCAGGCATGAGTCGTGGGTCATGCCGATGAACATTACCGAGTTTTGCAGCAAGCTTCCGGCGGCGCACTTCTTCCGCTGCCACCGCTCGTACTGCGTTAATCTGAATAAAATCAGAGAAATAGAGCCATGGTTCAACAACACCTACATTCTCAGATTACGCGACCTCGATTTTCAGGTGCCGGTCAGTCGCAGCAAAGTGAAAGAGTTTCGCCAACTGATGCATTTGTAAAAATAGGCGCCGATGGCGCCTTTTTCATATCAGGGGAATTCACTCAGAGAATTTGCCCCAGCGACTGGCGCAGGTGCGCCCCGGAACCAATCAGGCCCGGATTGTCGTGCACTATCAGGAATACAGGAATGTCCTGCACGTAGGATTTGAAACGCCCTTTATCCTCAAACCCACCGCGGAAACCGGAAGATTTAAAGAATTCAAGGAAGCGCGGCACGATGCCCCCGGCGATGTACACGCCGCCAAAGGTGCCGAGAGTCAATGCCAGGTTGCCGCCAAAGCGACCGAGGATCACACAGAACAGCGACAGCGCACGACGGCAGTCAATGCAGGAATCATCCAGCGCGCGTTCGGTGACGTCTTTCGGCTGTAAATTTTCCGGTAAACGACCATCTGATTTAACAATCGCGCGGTAGAGATACACCAGTCCCGGGCCAGACAACACGCGCTCAGCGGAGACATGCCCAAGTTCGGCACGCAGCTCTTCCAGAATGATGCCCTCTTCTTCACTGTTCGGCGCGTAGTCAACGTGTCCGCCTTCACCTGGCAGACTCACCCAGCGTTTGTCCACATGAACCAGGTGCGCAACGCCCAAACCAGTTCCCGCACCGTACACGGCAATCGGCTTACCTTCCATCGGCTCTTTACCGCCGAACTGAATCAGAAGCTCTTTTTTCAGCATCGGAATCGCCATAGAAACAGCGGTGAAGTCGTTGATAATCTCCAGATGTGTAAAGCCCAGATTGTTCTTCATCTCTTCGATAGAGAACGCCCAAGTGTGGTTGGTCATCGCCACCCAGTCACCGGTAATCGGACAGGCAATCGCGATGCAGCCCTCTTTTACGTCAACCTTTTGTTCATCAAGGTAAACCCGCACTACCGCCTCAAGGCTTGGATAATCCAGCCCGGAATAGGTTTTCGCTTCAGTAATCTCGCCGTTGGCCAGATTGCACAGTGCCAGTCGGGCATTCGTCCCGCCGACATCACCCGTTAACGCAAACTTTGTCATTCTGTTACTGCTCCGCTAAAGTCAGAATAAGTCTTTGGCACACTGTAAATTCATGGCGACATAACAACAACGATCAACATTGTAGTGCCCACGATTTATCGATCCCGGTCACAGAATAACTTTACCGTTTCAGCACCAATTGCAATGAAGGTTTCATCATTTGGCGGCAAAGTGTTGCGCGCTCAAAGTTAAAAGGAAATCACTATGCTCCACCCGCGAGCCAGAACCATGCTGCTGTTATCGGTTCCCGCCTTAATAATTGGTATTGCCTCCAGTCTGATTCTGGTGGTTATCATGAAAATTGCAGCCGTATTACAACGGCTGCTGTGGTCCACGCTTCCCGCGAGTTTCGGCGTTGACCTCGATTCCACGACCTGGATAATTTTCATGCTGACCGCTACCGGTTTCGCCGTTGGATTAGTGATTCGCTATAGCCCTGGACACGCAGGGCCTGACCCTGCGACCGAGCCGTTAATTGGCGCCCCGGTGCCACCGTCAGCACTCCCTGGCCTGATTCTCGCGCTGATTCTGGGCCTCGCAGGCGGCGTGAGCCTCGGACCGGAGCACCCGGTAATGTCGGTGAACGTCGCGCTCGCCGTCGCACTCGGCGCCCGTTTTTTCCCACGCGTCGGGGCCATGGATTGGACCATTCTGGCCGCTTCCGGCACTGTCGGCGCCCTGTTCGGCACGCCTATCGCTGCCGCACTCATTTTCTCGCAGATGTTGAGCGGCAACGATGAAATCCCGCTGTGGGACCGACTGTTCGCCCCGCTGATTGCCGCCGCATCCGGCGCGCTGACCACAAGCCTGTTCTTCCATCCGCAATTTTCCCTACCGGTGGCGCACTACAGCCAGATGCGCCTGGTCGATATTTTCAGTGGCGCAGTCGTCGCGGCAATCGCCATTGCCGTCGGCATGGTAGCGGTCTGGTGCCTGCCACGCCTGCATACCCTTTTGCACAAACTCAAACATCCGATGCTGATCCTCGGAATGGGCGGCTTTCTGCTGGGGGTGATTGGTGCCTTTGGCGGGCCGATTACCCTGTTTAAAGGGCTGGATGAAATGCAACAGCTGGCCTTTAGTCAGACACTCACACCGACCGATTTCATGTTGATAGCGGTGATGAAACTGGCAGCACTTGTCGTCGCTGCCGCCAGTGGTTTCCGTGGTGGGCGTATTTTCCCGGCAGTGTTTGTCGCCGTGGCGCTCGGCCTGATGCTGCACGCGCACGTTGAAGCGGTTCCGGCGGCGATTACCATCTCCTGTGCCATCCTTGGCCTGGTTCTTGTGGTCACTCGCGATGGATGGCTGAGCCTGTTTATGGCCGCCGTGGTTGTCCCGGACACGACCCTGCTGCCGCTGCTGTGCATTGTGATGCTGCCTGCCTGGCTGCTGCTGGCAGGCAAACCCATGATGATCGCTAAACCGCCGCGTTAATCTCCGTCACTGCGTATTGTTGCGGGCCTCCAGCGCCTGGGTCACGGCCCGCAGCAGTTCAGGAATTTCGAGTTTCGGCAGCACCACTTCGACAAACGTCAGCCGCTGGCGACGAGAAGCCAGCTCCAGCACTTCACGCAGCTGCACCGTCTCCGTCACTCGCCAGCTTTGCGCCTGGCAATTCAGGCTTAGCGCCTGCGGAATTTGGGTCCAGTTCCACAGCGCGATATCGTTGTAGCGCTGTTTCGGCCCGTGAATAGCCCGCTCTACCGTGTAGCCCTCATTGTTCAACAGCAAAATCAGTGGCTTCTGCCCATCACGCAGCATCGATCCGATTTCCTGCACCGTCAGCTGCGCTGCGCCATCGCCCACCACCAGCACCACGCGCCGTTCCGGGGCCGCAGTTTGCGCGCCAAATGCGGCGGGCAGCGTGAATCCGATTGAGCCCCAAAGCGGTTGAACAATCAGCGTGGCATCAGCAGGCAGCGTGAGTGAGGCCGCGCCAAAGGCCGCCGTGCCCTGATCTGCCAGAACGATGTCCCCTGGCTGCAGCGCATCCTGTAACGCTTGCCAGAAACTGTTTTGACTCAGCGTTCCGCTGAATTTACCCACAGAAGGCTTCTTCTGCGGAACAGGTGCCGTCCAGCCAGATGCGAGTTCCTCACACAGCGATTGCAGCGCTTGGGCCGCCTGCTCCATCGGCAAACTGCTGAACCAACGCGAGCCTACGCGGGCAGAAAACGGCTGAAGCTCGATAGTTTTCTCTGCCGGAAGATGTTGGGTAAACCCGGCTGTGATGGTGTCGGTGAAGCGAGTGCCAATGCACAAAATCGCATCGGCATCTTCAATTGCTGCCCGAGTGTCATCGTCGCTGGCGGCTCCGCTGTAGGTGCCGGCGTAGCCCGCTTGATGCTCGTCAAATAGTCCTTTCCCCATCAGCATCGTGGCGTATGCCAGCGGTTGCGATGCCACCCAGTTTCTGAGCATTGATTGCAGGCCATAACGTTGGGCCAAAAAATCCGCCAGCATCGCAACCCGCTTAGCAGGCGTGAGCATCTGCCGTGCCGCCGTCGTAAACGCCTCGAGCGCGTTGTCATCCGCTTTCGCAGGCTTAAGCGTGAGAGCGCTTACAGGCGCTGTAGCCGGGGCTTTGGCAACGTCTGCCGGTAACATGAGGTACGCTGGACGGCGTTCGGTGAGCATTTCCCGCAGCACGCGGTCGATTTCCTGGCAGGCGTTGCTGGTGGTCAGTTTCGCTCTGGCGACGCTCAGTGGAATGCTCATTTCGAAAAAGTGGCCGAAATTACCATCGCCGAGGGTGTGATGTAGCAGTTCGCCCTTCTGTTGGCTGCCCGTGCCCGGTGCGCCAACGATATGCAAAACAGGTACGTATTCGGCAAAACTCCCGGCAATACCGTTCAGGGCGCTAAGCTCCCCAACGCCGTAGGTTGTGAGCAGCGCGCCCGCGCCGTGTATCCGGGAATATCCATCGGCGGCATAGGCTGCATTCAGCTCATTCGCACAGCCCACCCAGCACAGCGTTGGGTGATCGATGACATGGTCGAGAAACTGCAAATTATAATCGCCCGGCACGCCGAACATATGGTCAATACCGCATCCGGCAAGACGATCCACCAGATAATCCGCGATTGTGTAATTCGTTTGCATAGCCATCTTCCTTTCGCCGCATAGATATTCTGAGTATTAGAGATGCGCGAAGTCTGTCCAGAAGGATAAGGATTTGTTAGTGGAAAGTTAAATTTACAGATTTTAAGGGTGTACCTGCGTGGCAACATTGATTAGTGTAAACGTATACACACCCTTTCCTCATTGGAGGTTTTTATGGTTTATCAGGCAAACCCGGCACGCTATCAGGCAATGGAATATCACCGCTGTGGCCGAAGCGGACTGAAGTTACCGGCGATTTCGCTGGGCTTATGGCATAACTTTGGCGATGAAACATTGCTGGAAACCAGCCGTCAGTTGCTGCGTCATGCGTTCGATCTCGGGATTACCCATTTTGACCTCGCCAATAACTACGGCCCACCACCGGGATCTGCCGAAAGCAATTTCGGCCGCATTCTGCGGGAAGATTTCCTTCCCTGGCGTGATGAGCTGATTATTTCCAGTAAAGCCGGTTACACCATGTGGGATGGCCCGTATGGCGACTGGGGTTCGCGCAAATACCTGATTTCAAGCCTCGACCAGAGCCTGAAACGCATGGGTCTGGAATATGTCGATATTTTCTATCATCACCGTCCTGACCCGGAAACGCCGCTGGAAGAAACCATGCGCGCACTGGACCATGTGGTGCGCCAGGGTAAAGCACTGTACGTAGGTCTTTCCAATTACCCGGCAGACCGCGCCCGTGAAGCGTTTGCAATTTTGCAGGATCTCGGTACGCCGTGTCTTATTCACCAGCCGAAATACTCAATGTTAGAACGTTGGGTGGAAGACGGCCTGACGGATCTGCTTGAAGAACAGGGCGTCGGCTCGATTGCCTTTTCCCCGCTGGCGGGCGGGCTGCTGACGGACCGCTACCTGAACGGCATTCCGGCGGATTCACGCGCCGCCAGCGGGAGCAAGTTCCTGAGCGCGGATAGCATTACCGAAGAGAACGTCGCTAAGGCGCGCAAGCTGAATGAAATCGCGCAGCAGCGTGGGCAGAAATTGTCGCAGATGGCGCTGGCCTGGGTGCTGCGTGATGACAAAATCACGTCGGTGCTGATTGGTGCCAGCAAGACGGCGCAGCTTGATGATGCAGTGGGTATGCTCAATAACCGCCAGTTTTCTGCGCAGGAAATTGCAGCAATCGATGCCATTTTGAAAGGAACAAAATAACGCCACCTTTAGCAATTAGTGCTGTGACCTGGGATTTAGGAGTTGCTCCAATGCTGCGGGGTTGTAACACCTCGTAAGATTGCGTTAACAGGCCCACTAAGGCCCCGGACGTAAGGAGAGATTCATGTTCAGGTCACTGATTCTGGCTGCAGTTTTACTGGCGAGCGCCCCGATAGTGGCGAATGCAGGCGAACTCACCCTGATCCCATCGGTAAAATTACAAATTGGCGATCAGGATCATTATGGTAATTACTGGGACGGCGGCCACTGGCGCGACCGCGACTACTGGCACCGTAATTACGAGTGGCGTGACGCGCGCTGGCGCCATCATGATAACGGCCGGCATCGTGGTTGGGACAAACGTAACGCCTACGAGCGCGGCTACCGTGAAGGCTGGCACGACAGGAATGACCATCGTGGCGGTTGGGGTCGCGGCCCGGGCCGTGGCGGTCATGGACACGGTGGGCATCACCATTAAAAAAAGCAGCCTGAGAAGGCTGCTTTTTTATTGTCTTCAACGCGGAATTACAGGTCGAGCAGCGTGCCTATCAGCAGCCAGCCATTCAACGCTACCACCAGCGCCACAATCACCCAGCCAATCCGTTTTACCCAGAGCGTGTTGACCAGATCGCCCATCAGTTTCGCATCACTGGTAAATCGCAGTAGCGGCACCAGAGCCAGGGCGATACCGAAGCTCAGCAGCACCTGGCTCATCACCAGAATACGCGTTGGGTCCAGCCCCAGAAAGATGACCACAAACGACGGCAGCATAGTGACTGCACGGCGGACCCACAGAGGAATGTGGAAGCGAATAAAGCCCTGCATGACGACCTGTCCGGCCAGGGTACCGACCACGGTAGATGACAGCCCTGCGGCAATCAAACTCAGACCGAAGATAGTCGCTGCCGCGTGGCTGAGCAGTGGTTCGAGCGTCAGGTACGCCTGATCCAAATCGGTAATGCCGGTGTGACCGCGGAAGTGAAACGCCGCCGCGGCCGTGGCCATCATCGCCAGATTCACAAACCCGGCAATAGTCATGGCAATCGCCACATCCCATCGCGTCGCGCTGTAGCGCTCCTGCCGCGAACCGCCGTGCAGGTGCTGCGTTAGCGAAGAATGCAGGTAAATTACGTGCGGCATGATAGTTGCACCCAGCACGCCTGCCGCGAGAAACACCGCTTCAGACGTTGGTAACGATGGGATAATCATCCCTTTCGCCAGTGGTGCCAGCGCGGGCTGCGAGAAAATCAGCTCGACAATATACGCGGCCGCCACAAACAGCAGCAGCCCGCCGATGACTTTTTCCAGCGGTTTTTGGCCACGCCGTTGCAGCATCAAAATCAGGAAGGTCGCAATCCCGGTCAGGACCGCCCCTTGGAATAACGAGATACCGAGGATCAGCTTGAAACCAATCGCCGCACCAATGAATTCCGCCAGATCGGTTGCCATGGCGATAATTTCCGCCTGCACCCAGTAGAACCACACCAACGGACGCGGATAGTGGTCACGAATTTGTTCGGCCAGGTTTTTACCGGTGGCAATCCCGAGTTTGGCTGACAGCACCTGAATCAACATCGCCATCAGGTTTGCCCACACCACCACCCACAGCAGCTGATAGCCGTAGCTGGCCCCAGCCTGAATGTTGGTGGCGAAGTTACCCGGATCGATATAGCCGATGGCAGCAATGAACGCAGGCCCCATTAATGCAAACCGCATCTTGCGTGCTGCGCGACTGCTGCTACTCTCAACGCGACTGTTTGTCATTTTCTGCCTCAGAAATATAGCCTTTGCTATGTTTCATGCTATCAAAATGAGAATGATTATCAAGTTCATTTGAAAAGGTGATAATAATTTCTTTGATAGACAGGAACGATAGCCGGGGAACAAATATCAGCCATGTTATCGAGTAGAGTAACGTCAGGATGATTCAATCGTCAGATTAGTACATTAACTCAACTTTTAACACCTTTACATAACATAACAATTTTGTATGGTTGATCACCTTTTTTGAGTTTGCTCACAGGATTAACCGATAGTGCGGTCTAGATCTCGTTTTCTTTTAGCTTGTTGCATAGAATGTGCACGGAAATTTAACCTGCCTCATATTTGGAGCAAATATGGACCGCGTTCTACACTTTGTCCTCGCGCTTGCTGTGGTTGCGATTTTGGCTTTGCTGGTCAGCCACGATCGTAAAAAGATTCGCATTCGCTATGTTATTCAATTGCTTGTCATTGAAGTTCTGTTAGCCTGGTTCTTCCTGAACTCTAATGTCGGCCTGGGATTTGTGAAAGGATTCTCCGAGATGTTCGAAAAACTTCTCGGATTCGCTAATGAAGGGACAAATTTCGTCTTCGGTAAAATGAACGATGAAGGCCTCGCATTCTTCTTCCTGAAAGTGCTTTGCCCGATTGTATTCATTTCCGCACTGATTGGTATTTTGCAGCACATCCGTATTCTACCGATTGTTATTCGCGCTATCGGTACCGTGCTGTCTAAAGTCAACGGTATGGGTAAACTGGAGTCATTCAACGCGGTTAGCTCCCTGATCCTCGGTCAGTCCGAAAACTTCATCGCTTATAAAGACATTCTCGGCAAGATGTCACGCAACCGTATGTACACCATGGCGGCGACCGCAATGTCTACCGTTTCGATGTCCATCGTCGGCGCGTACATGACCATGCTCGATCCGAAATTTGTGGTTGCAGCACTGGTGCTGAACATGTTCAGTACTTTCATCGTTCTGTCGCTCATCAACCCATATCAGGTTGATAAGAGTGAAGAGAACCTGCAGATGTCTAATCTGCACGAAGGTCAAAGCTTCTTCGAAATGCTGGGCGAGTACATTCTGGCTGGCTTCAAAGTAGCGATCATCGTTTCCGCTATGCTGATTGGCTTTATCGCACTGATTGCTGCACTTAATGCGCTGTTCTTCACCGTGACCAGCTGGTTCGGCCACGGTATCTCCTTCCAGGGCATTCTGGGCTATATCTTCTGGCCTGTTGCGTGGGTGATGGGTGTTCCTGCTCATGAAGCTCTGCAAGTCGGCAGCATCATGGCGACCAAAATGGTGTCTAACGAATTCGTTGCAATGATGGATCTGCAGAAAATTGCCAGCACGCTCTCTCCGCGCGCGGAAGGCATCCTGTCCATCTTCCTGGTTTCCTTCGCCAACTTCTCTTCCATCGGCATCATCGCCGGTGCGATTAAAGGCCTGAACGAAGAACAAGGGAACGTAGTTTCACGCTTCGGCCTGAAACTGGTTTACGGTTCTACGCTGGTGAGCGTGCTGTCCGCATCCATCGCCGCACTGGTTCTGTAAGTCAGTCAATACGTTGTCAGATGTCGTCAACAAGCCGGGTTTATCCCGGCTTTTTTTATGCCCGCAGTTCCGCAAGTGGACGGGGTTTCCCAATGAAATACCCCTGCAGATAATCGACACCCATTGAGTACAGCAGCGTTTGTTGCTCAGCGGTTTCAACATATTCCGCCACCAGAGTCAGTTTTTTCACTCGCGCCAGGTCACAGATAGATTTGACGATCATCTCATCCATCGGGTCGGTAAGAATGTCACGCACGAAACAACCATCAATCTTAACGATATCGGCTTCCAGCTGCTTTAAACGTTCGTAGTTCGCATAGCCAGTACCGAAATCATCTATCGCTATCAGGCAGCCATACTCCCGCAGACGCTGGATGTTCAGCATACTGGCTCCCGAACTGGACAGCAGTTGCTGTTCGGTGATTTCAATAGTGACCAATTCAGGGGCAACGTCGTACTGCTTAAACAGCGCGAGAATTTTATTGGCTATCTCCTTTTGCATCAGCGTGAACGGCATCAGGTTGACGGAGAAACGCTCGCCCGGCAGCTCCTTCATCGCTTTGAACAGCGTCTCTACCACCAGCAAATCAAAACGCTTGCTGAGGTTGAACTGCGCAATAACTGGGATGAACTGATCGGGGGTAATGATTTGCCCATTGCAGGTCATTCGCGCCAGAATTTCGTGATAGCAGTCGCCGGACTGGCTAACAATCGGCTGCGCATAGAGCGTTAAACCGCCTTCAGCCAGCGCTGTCTTCACGCGATTCAGCTGCATCACGCGTTCCGTGGTGTTGTCAGAGACCGTCGCAAGGCTATTATCGAGTGCCAACACCCGCCGCGCGGCGCAGGCCTGCTCTGATAACCAGCTCAATTGGCCGAGCGTGTGGTGCAAGGCTTCCCCCTCCCCTTCAATCACACCCCAGGCTGCGCCAAACTCCAGATCCAACGCATCCCCCTGCCATTTAAACGCCTGGCTGTTGAGGAAATCGACGATATACGCGAGCCTCGCGGCGGTTTCTGATCCGTGCAGTACCAGCAGCAGTTCACTCCCCGGCAGCTGGAAAAGCCGTTCTTCCCGACCCAGCAGCGGCTGCAAACTCCGGGTGAGCATCCGCTTACAATGCACACGCATCATCATCCCGTAGTGGCGGCTTAAGAACTCCAGATTATCCATCCGCAGGCAGCATACGCTGGCCTGAGGATGATTCTCCAGATAGCTTTCAAACGCGCGTAGATTTGGCAGTCCGGTCAGCGGATCCTGCCACGCCTGGTTGTGCCATTTGCGGCGGAGGGCATTGCTGCGGGTCTGTAATTGCGACATGTGGAGCATGCATATGGTGAATGAGATAAGCACTGACATCACAAATGACAGCGCATATTCAGTGTTCACGCCCTGCAAGAAGTTGTCGTTATAGCCCACCAGGAAAAAAGCACTGATGCCCCACAGTAAGCAGATCAGCGGATAGTTAAAGCGGTTAATGACGAGGAAGAACAGGATGAAAATAACCGGCACCAGATAGCCAGCGATATATTCCGACTCAAATGGTGCGCAGAGAATCAGCAGAAATGCAGTCAGCGCCACCAGCCAGTTCACCGTAAACAGCCACTGCTGGCGGCCCAAGGCAGGCCGGATGTTGCGCAGCCAGAACTTTCGCGCGTACTGCGGGTTGATGAGCATCCGCAGCGGGTAATAAAACAGCATGGTGAAAATGAGCCCGGCGCAAACCAGGCTCTGAATATCGACGAGGCTGTAGATAACCGAAGAGGAAACAAAATAACCGGAAACCGATATCGGGAAGTCCAGCCACAGTCCCGCCAGATACATCGATCCTTTTAGTATCAGCGGCGCAAAAAAACAGCCCCAGAAAATACGTTGCCCCAAGTAACGGTTAGGTAGCCCGAAGCGCCAGCGCTTACCTATCAGAATGCGCAAAATGCCACAGGAAAGTATCGGGGCAAACAGCTGACAGAACACCAGCACAAGGTTCTGCCCAAAGGGCAACGGCATAAACCAAGTATTTGTTACGGTAAACGCCAGAACCAACGGCAGCACCGCGTGGCGACCAAACAGCAGCAGAATTGACAGAATGACGCACAGCGGTAGCCAGGCAAGGTAAATAGCGTTGCCATCAATTACGGTTTGCGGCGCCAGAAAACGGGCCACGGGAATGGTGAAAATACTTAAGATCAGCGCCAGCAAAAATTTTTTGGCAGAAGTGTTATTTTTCAACATCATATTGGTTGGGGAGGATTCCGGCTGGGCGCATAACTGCAACAGGGAAATATTATGTTTATTAATTGAGCGAAGCAAGTTCCCGACGCAAGAAAAGTCCCATTATTTGTATGGAATTTCACATCCGGATACCTTTTAACATCAGCGGGTCGCTTTTTTACTATCTCACGGACGCAGAAAGCAAAAACCCCCGCCGAGGCGAGGGTTTGAATTTTGGTGGAGCTAAGCGGGATCGAACCGCTGACCTCTTGCATGCCATGCAAGCGCTCTCCCAGCTGAGCTATAGCCCCACAATTTTTACTTCACGTTCCAAATCTGTTGGGTGCAGGATTTGGTGGAGCTAAGCGGGATCGAACCGCTGACCTCTTGCATGCCATGCAAGCGCTCTCCCAGCTGAGCTATAGCCCCGTAACGTAAAGCGTGTCGTGTTGACGGGCGGCATAATATGAATTCCCTTGTCAGGTGTCAACGGCAAAATGTTCACCTCTAACTCAATCGATGAAAAAGCATGCAACTAAATGACATTGCGTACGTTCTCGCAATCAGGAGTTAAACGCGTCACGTTTTCACGTAAAAGGATGCTATAACATGAACCTTTAATTCCCACACAGGCACTCAGGAAATAGCATGCTCAAGGAACGAATGACGCCGGAGGAACTTGCCCATCTAACCGGTTATAGCCGACAAACAATCAATAAATGGGTACGTAAAGAAGGATGGCAAACATCGCCTCGTCCGGGTGTTCAGGGCGGCAAAGCACGTCTCGTGCACGTCAGTGATGAAGTCCGTGAATTCATACGCAGCGCCCAGCACGCCGCTGATTTCTCAGCCGGAGCACATTTTTCCGCAGAAGACGGATTTGATTCCCTTCTGCTCTCGCTCGCAAAAGAAATGTCAGACCACGAGCAAAAAGAGCTTACCAGCCTGCTGCTGCGCGAAGGCATCACCGGTCTGCTTCTCCGCCTGGGTATCCGTACGCAAGGACAGTGATGAATATACTTCACAGCAAAATGACCACGCAGGAGCTGACGAACTGTGTGGGTGTGGCCAAACAGACAATCAATCGTTGGATCCGGGAACAAAACTGGGTAACGGAGTCGTTACCTGGCGTGAAGGGTGGCAGAGCGCGTCTGATTCATATCACGCCAGAGGTCAGAGATTTTCTCGCCACTACGCCAAAACTGCGTCACCTCAAGCTTTCCTTGCAGGCAGCCGAACCCAATTATATCTACCACACGCAGGACAACGATCCAGTCTGGCGGAAAATTCAGGATGTATTAGTAATGATGGAGCCTGATGAGAAACAGCGTTTACAGACGCTGCTGGTTCGGGAAGGGTTAAGCGGTTTTCTACGACGACTGAGCATCGCGGACGAAAGCGCATAAAGAAACGGCAGGCCTGAGCCTGCCGTTTCTTATTCGAGCCTGTTACTGCTGGCTTTCACGCTCAGTAATAAACGCCAGCGCTTTGTTGATACGCGCTACGCTACGGCTCTTACCAATCGCATGAACGGTGACATCCAGGCCCGGAGACTGACCGGCGCCGGTGACGGCCACACGCAGTGGCATCCCAACTTTACCCATGCCCACTTCCAGCTCATCAGCGGTTGCCTGAATCGCGTGATGTACGTTTTCTGCGGTCCACTCAGTGATGGCTTCCAGTTTATCACGCACCACTTCCAGCGGCTGACGTGCCACCGGTCGCAGGTGTTTCTTCGCCGCATCAGCATCGAACGCATCAAACTCTTCATAGAAGTAATGGCAGCTCGCCGCCATCTCTTTCAGCGTTTTACAACGTTCGCCCAGCAGGGTCACCAGCTCAGACAGCTGCGGGCCATTGCGGGTATCGATATTTTCCTGTTCGATGTGCCACTGCAGATGAGTCGCAACATATTCCGGTGCCATCGAATTAATGTAATGGTGGTTCAACCACTGCAGTTTTTCGGTATTGAATGCACTGGCAGATTTGCTTACTGCACCCAGAGAGAACAGTTTGATCATCTCTTCACGGGTGAATATTTCCTGATCGCCACTGGACCAGCCCAGGCGCACCAAGTAGTTCAGCAGTGCTTCCGGCAAATAACCGTCATCGCGATACTGCATTACGCTCACCGCACCGTGACGCTTGGAAAGCTTTTTGCCGTCGTCGCCGTTAATCATCGACACGTGTGCGTATACGGGTACCGGCGCGTTCAGCGCTTTCAGAATGTTAATCTGACGCGGGGTATTGTTGATATGATCTTCGCCACGGATAACGTGGGTGATCTCCATATCCCAGTCATCAACCACAACGCAGAAGTTGTAAGTCGGGGAACCGTCGGTGCGTCGGATGATCAGGTCATCCAGCTCCTGGTTGCTGAATTCAATTGGGCCACGAATTTGGTCGTCAAAAATAACGGAACCGTCCTGCGGGTTAGCAAAACGCACCACGCATGGCTCATCATCAGCATGATGCTCATGACCGTGGCGGCAGCGACCGTCGTAACGTGGTTTCTCGCCATTGGCCATTTGTTCTTCGCGCAGGGCTTCCAGGCGCTCTTTCGAGCAATAGCATTTATATGCAGAGCCCGCGACCAGCATCTCATCAATGGCCGCATTATAGCGATCGAAACGTTTGGTCTGGAAATACGGGCCTTCGTCCCACTCCAGGCTCAGCCAGTTCATGCCATCCATAATTGCTTCGATGGCTTCCGGCGTAGAACGCTCGAGATCGGTGTCTTCAATGCGCAGCACGAACTCACCGCCGTGGTTGCGAGCAAAAAGCCAGGAGTAAAGAGCAGTACGCGCACCGCCGACGTGCAGATAGCCTGTCGGGCTTGGCGCGAAGCGAGTTTTGATTTTCATGAAATGGCCTTACGTTTAGGACGTTGCCGACAGCCGGCGGATCCTTAATAAAAATATTCGCAATATTCTATCACTCCCACCTGAATCCTCAACGTTCATCCCTTTGAATCGCTGCGCTTAGCTGATTTTGTTTATAAATCATGCGCTGCGGAACGATTTGCGATCGTTTTGTTTAATTTTACGACGAACAAACAAAATCTTTGGAAAAGGCGTTGACTCATTTTCAACTCTCCCTATAATGCGACTCCACACAGCGGGGGTGATTAGCTCAGCTGGGAGAGCACCTCCCTTACAAGGAGGGGGTCGGCGGTTCGAACCCGTCATCACCCACCACTACTTTTGTAGTCTCCGCCGTGTGAAGCAGTAAATGTAAGAAATTGAGAAGTGGGTGATTAGCTCAGCTGGGAGAGCACCTCCCTTACAAGGAGGGGGTCGGCGGTTCGATCCCGTCATCACCCACCAATTTCTCGCCAGCGCGTTTCTTACATGAAGTACCGAAGTGGGTGATTAGCTCAGCTGGGAGAGCACCTCCCTTACAAGGAGGGGGTCGGCGGTTCGATCCCGTCATCACCCACCACTTCGGGTCGTTAGCTCAGTTGGTAGAGCAGTTGACTTTTAATCAATTGGTCGCAGGTTCGAATCCTGCACGACCCACCAAATTTAAACAAAAGCGCCTTCTGGCGCTTTTGTTGTTTCTGGGCTCAGTTCCCAACGTGCAGAATGAGAACCTGCTGCAGGTTCGACAAAATCGTCGGGAACGATTTTGCATCACCGCTAGCGGTGACCCGCAGGGCGAGTCTCAGGATGAGACGAGTGATATCCTGCACGTCTCTCCAGACTTTCCCTCTCAGTTCTTTTCCCTCAAGCCCTACTCCCTTCTGCCGATAACTCTGTTATCCGTATTGAAAGGAACACATGATGGCGGCAATTTCGTTACCTTCTTCTTCATCACCCGGTCTGCAAACGACAACCGTTACTACCCATCCGCAGGGCACTGACGCGTCTTCGCAAATCACTCGCATCACTCAGCAGATAACTAAACTAACCCAGCAGCTGAAAACCATTGCTGACGGCAGCGGTGATGCGGATGAAAAACAGAAGCAGGCGGAGATGATTCAGGAACAAATCACTATGCTTGAAGCACAGCTGGCGCAGATCCAACGCCAGCAGGCTGAAAAAGAACAGGCACAAGCAACACCTTCAACTCCGGCCACCGGGGTAAACAATCCGTCGGACGCCCATCAGATTGATATTTATGTCTGATACAGCGGGTCGTGAGCACGGGCGGCGGTAAGCGCCTGAGCCTGTTGCCCGACGACATCCCACAAAGCCTGCGCTGCGGTAGAAAGCGAACGGTTTTTACGTCTTGCCAGCATCAATTGCCGATCAACCACTGGCGTCAGGCGTTTAACCATCAGCTGACTGCCCTGCGGCAACGGCAAGGCCAGCGCGGGTAAAATGCTGATCCCGATTCCGGCTTCGACCATCGGGAAAAGCGTCGCCGGATGCCCAATCTCCTGCACAATATTGGCCTCAATGGCATAATGAGCGAGTGCAGCGTCAATCAGAGGTCGGCTGCCTGACGCATAATCCTGCAACACCATCCTGGTCCCCTGTAACGCCTGCCACTCAACGCTTTGAAGCCCGGAAAAAGGATGATCGCCCCGGCACAACACAAAAAATGGCTCTGACAGAATCGGCTCACACTGCAAATCCCCCACCGCACCCGGGTCTATCACAATCCCAAAATCCACTTCACCCTGACGAATACTCTCCAGTACCCACCGCTGCGGTCGGTCGTGAAGCACAAAATCAATTTCTGGATAACGCTGATTACTGGCCGCGATGCACTGCGGGATCAGATGCGCCGAAATGGTCTGGCTCGCCGCCACCCGCACGGTTCCCGCGAGTTGCTGGCCGACGCGCCCGGCTTCACGAAGAGTACTGTTCAGTTCGTCGAGCAAACGCTCAAGCCGAATTGCCAGCTGCTGTCCGGCTTCGGTCAGCACCACTTCTCGCGTGGTGCGGTCGAGTAGCTTCACACCGGTCTGATGTTCCAGCTCTTTTACACTGTGACTCACTGCCGACTGGCTCAGACCAATCATCTCCCCTGCCCGGCTAAAGCTTTTGGCCCGGGCAACGGTAATAAACACTTTCAACTGACGCAGGGAATAATTCATCTGTTTAATTCATCAATGGATGCAATAAATCAATTTTATTTCTCAAAGCAGAGAAAGCACAATAGCGACATCGACTTTCAGGAGCGTTTATGAAACTTTTTCGCATTCTCGACCCTTTTACACTGACGCTGATTAGCGTCGTTCTGTTGGCTTCCCTGTTTCCTGCGCGCGGTGGATACGTGCCTTTCTTTGAAGGCTTAACCACCGCCGCCATTGCACTGCTGTTCTTTATGCACGGCGCCAAACTCTCTCGCGAAGCGATTATCGCTGGGGGCAGCCATTGGCGACTGCACATCTGGGTAATGTGCAGCACCTTCGTGGTATTCCCCGTGCTCGGTGTGCTTTTCGCCCTCTGGGCACCCATCAATGTCGATCAGACACTGTATAACGGCTTCATCTATCTGTGCATTCTGCCCGCTACCGTGCAGTCTGCTATTGCGTTTACGTCTATGGCGGGCGGCAACGTCGCGGCAGCAGTGTGTTCTGCGTCGGCATCCAGCCTGCTCGGGATTTTCGTTTCGCCGCTGTTGGTGGGTTTACTGATGAATCTACACGGGGCGGAAGGCAGTTTTGAACAGGTCGGCAAAATCATGCTGCAGCTTCTGCTCCCGTTCGTGCTTGGCCATTTATCCCGTCCGTGGACCGCCGCTTGGGTGTCGCGAAATAAGAAGTGGATTTCCAAAACGGACCAGACGTCGATTCTGCTGGTCGTTTACTCGGCCTTTAGTGAAGCGGTGGTCAACGGAATTTGGCACAAGGTTGGCGTAGGGTCGCTGCTATTTATCGTGGTGGTGAGCATCGTGCTGCTGGCGATTGTGATTGCCGTGAACACGTTTGTGGCGCGTAAATGTGGTTTTAACAAAGCCGATGAAATAACGATTGTGTTCTGTGGTTCGAAAAAGAGTCTGGCCAACGGTATCCCGATGGCCAATATTCTCTTCCCGACCGCAATGATCGGAATGATGGTGCTGCCACTGATGATTTTCCATCAGATTCAGCTGATGGTCTGTGCGGGGCTGGCGCGTCGCTACAAACGCCAGACTGACGCACTTCTGGCCAAAAATGCCGTTGACGAGGCGAAAGCTTAACGGCTGCGCTTCAGGGGCTGAACCAGATGAGTCAGCCCCTCAGTTTTAATCAGCAGCGTGATGGCCATCAGTTCCCCGAGCCGCCCGGCTGGAAACTCATCCTTACGGGCAAACCACAGCAAATATTCCTCCGGCACATCAATCAGCATTCGGCCTTTGTATTTACCAAATGGCATCTCGGTGTTGGCGATTTCAATCAGCTGCTCTTTTTCCACGTTACACTCCTAACAGGCGCAGCATTTCCGCTTCATCAATGACGTCAATGCCAAGCTCTTGTGCTTTCAAAAGCTTCGAGCCTGCGGCCTCACCGGCAATCACCAAATCCGTTTTCTTTGATACGCTGCCCGCCACTTTCGCCCCGAGTTCAACCAGGCGCGCTTTTGCATCGTCACGTGACATCTGACTCAGACTGCCGGTCAGCACCACGGTTTTCCCGGCAAACGGGCTATCAATCTCTTCGGCATTGATGACCAC
This sequence comes from Scandinavium tedordense, assembly GCF_024764965.1. Lineage (NCBI taxonomy): Bacteria > Pseudomonadati > Pseudomonadota > Gammaproteobacteria > Enterobacterales > Enterobacteriaceae > Scandinavium > Scandinavium tedordense. Next base: position 256,223 of record NZ_JALIGG010000054.1, read on the forward strand.
TGGCGCAGGCCAGTGAACGCCTTCAGCCTGAAGCTGTTGGATAACCTCGCGGTTGCTCTCTTCGGCAAAGAAGTTGAACACATGGGTTGCGACGACAATCCCGACGTCCTGCACCTTTTGCAGATCCTCGATGGAAGCCGAAATCAGTGCCTCCAGAGTGCCGAAATGCGCCGCCAGACCTGCGGCTGTCGCTTCACCCACCTCACGGATACCGAGCGCATACAGGAAACGCGCGAAAGTCGTTTCTTTCGATTTTTCCAGCGCGCTGACCACGTTCTGCGCCGATTTCGGTCCCATGCGATCGAGTCCGGTTAGCTTGCCCGCGGTCAAACGGAACAGGTCAGCCGGCGTGAGGACGTACTCTTTCTCGACCAGTTGATCGATAATTTTGTCACCCATGCCATCAACATCCAGCGCCCGACGCGAAACAAAGTGCTTCAATGCTTCTTTGCGCTGCGCCCCGCATATCAAACCACCGGTGCAGCGGGTAACGACTTCGCCTTCCACGCGCTCAACGTCAGACCCACAAACCGGACAATGTGCGGGAAACTCCACGGCACGCGTATCATCCGGGCGCTCTGACAGAACCACGTTTACCACCTGCGGGATAACATCCCCGGCGCGGCGGATAACCACCTTATCGCCAATACGCAGGCCCAGACGTTCAATTTCATCGGCGTTATGCAGCGTAGCGTTACTCACCAATACACCGGCAACCTGCACCGGCTCCAGACGTGCCACGGGGGTGATGGCCCCGGTGCGCCCGACCTGGAATTCCACATCGCGCACAAAGGTCATTTGTTCCTGCGCAGGGAATTTAAACGCCACTGCCCAGCGCGGCGCACGCGCCACAAAGCCCAGCTGTTCCTGAAGTTCCAGCGAATCAACCTTAATAACCACGCCGTCGATATCAAACCCGAGCGTTGGGCGGTCTTCTTCTACCTTGTGGTAGTAAGCGAGCACTTCCTCCGGAGAACTGCACAACTTCACACGGTTGCTGACCGGCAAGCCCCAGGCTTTAAACTGCTGCAAACGGCCAAGATGGCTGCCCGGCAGTTCTCCGCCTTCCAGTACTCCTACACCGTAGCAGAAGAAAGTAAGCGGTCGCTTCGCGGTGACGCGCGGATCAAGCTGACGCAGTGAGCCTGCCGCTGCATTACGTGGGTTAGCAAACAGTTTTCCGCCCGTACGACGCGCGTCTTCGTTGATTTTCTCGAAGCCCGCCTGCGGCAGGAATACTTCGCCACGCACTTCCAGACGCGCAGGTATATTGTCACCACGCAGCTTCAGCGGAATCGCCCGGATGGTGCGCACGTTGGCAGTAATATCTTCGCCAGTGGTACCGTCGCCGCGCGTTGCCGCCTGAATCAGTATGCCGTTTTCATACAGGATACTGACGGCCAGGCCATCAAGCTTCAGTTCACAGCAGTAGGTCAGTGCATCTGTGCTTTTCAGTCGGTCCTGCACGCGCTTGTTAAAGGCGGCAAAACTCTCTTCGTCGAAGACGTTATCCAGCGACAGCATCGGCACTTCATGACGAATCTGGCTGAACGAAGTTAGCGGTGCGGCTCCTACACGCTGCGTTGGCGAATCAGGGGTAATCAGCTCAGGGTGTTGCTGTTCCAGCTCGCGCAGTTCGCGCATCAGGCGGTCGTATTCGGCGTCCGGCACTTCCGGCGCATCCATGACGTGATAGAGGTATTCGTGATGGCGAAGCGTGGTTCGCAGTTCAGTCAGTTGTTGTTCGATTGGTTCCATATCCCACCATCAATGATAAAAAACCCCCGACAGGCGGGGGTTCAGGAAGGGGTGTGATACGCCGGGCGTTTATGCGTTGGCGTTTTTCACTTCGCGGATACGATCCTGATACTCACGCACCTTCTGCGGGGTAATCATTCGGCGCTGATCGTCCAGCACCACACCACCGACTTCATCCGCGATGTACTGCGCAGATTGCAGCATCAACTTGAAGTTTTGCAGCTCGTCACCGTAAGACGGCACCTGCATGAAAATGGTCACGCCAGGCGTTTGCATGTCGGCCATGTTTTCCGGATCGAATGTCCCCGGTTTCACCATGTTTGCGAGGCTGAACAGCGCCGGGCCACCGCCGCCAGGATTCAAGTGGCGATGATAAATATTCATGTCGCCGAAGACGAAACCTGTCTGCTCAACGCTGTTACGCAGCAGTTCGCCATTGATAAGCGACCCTTGATGCGCGGCAACGCTCAAGACGATAACCGTCTCTTTGCGCTCCTGTTTCACCGGCTGCGGCTCTGGCTGCGGCTCTGCAACAGGCTCAGGCTGAGCAATTGGCTGCTGAGCGACAGGCTGCTCTACCGGCGCAGGCTGATGGGCATGCGGCTGCGGTACAGGCTGCTGTGGCGCCTGAGGCTGCACCGGCTGCTGATACTGAGGCACAACCGGCTGCTGTGGAACAGGTTGCTGCGGGGCAACAGGCTGCTGAACATGCTGATGCTGTTCCGGGGCCTGATGAACCGGCGACTGTTGCTGCGGCTGAGGTGGCTGACGTACCGGCTCTTCCTGCCGAACGGGCTGCTGCGGTACCTGACGCTCGTAAGGCGGCTGGTACTGATGCTGCGGCGCCTGGCGGTTAGCATCTTGCTCACCGGCGTGTACGTTTTGGGCAGGGTTCACCCGGTGAACACGAACTTCACCTACGCCTTCAACCTCATCATCGAAGCCGTCGTCATCCGACTCATCGTCGTTACGCGATTTCATGCGTTTCATTGGGCGATCGCGGAACATCGAAGAACGTTCTTTGCGACTGGTCCAGAAACCGTGAACCAGCAATGCGATTATGGCGATCGCGCCAACAATGATTAATATCAGACGCAAATCCTGCATCATTATATTCTCTGTTGTTCTAACACCTTGCCACCACGGCAAACATTTACTCACTAAGAGTATTTGCCCATTACGTCAAGTGCAAGTGCGTACCAGGAATTCGGAGCATAAAGATGAACCAAATCGTGCTTTTTGCTGTTTTTTCGAACATTTCCTAACTGGATATCGTCTGGCAAGCCGATAATATAGGCGCGCAATGACCAGGAATTTTCTAAAAGGAGTATCACCTGACCATGGTTTCAACCTCTGCACCCCGTAGTGGGGTTTACTACTTTTCACAGGGCTGGAAACTGATCACCCTGCCAGGCATTCGCCGTTTCGTGATCCTGCCTTTGCTGGTGAACATCGTGCTGATGGGCGGCGCGTTCTGGTGGCTGTTTAGTGAACTCGGTAACTGGATCCCAGCGTTGATGGGCCACATTCCTGACTGGCTGCAGTGGCTGAGCTATTTGCTGTGGCCGATTGTGGTGCTTTCCGTTCTGCTTGTTTTTGGCTACTTCTTCTCAACCATCACAAACTGGATTGCCGCCCCGTTCAGCGGCCTGTTGGCTGAACAGCTCGAAGCGCGTCTGACGGGAGCCACTCCGCCCGATGCCGGTATACTGGGCGTGATGAAAGACGTGCCGCGCATCATGAAGCGCGAATGGCAAAAACTGGCATGGTACTTACCGCGAGCGTTGATTCTGCTGGTGCTGTACTTCATTCCGGGCATCGGCCAGACCCTCGCACCGGTGCTGTGGTTCTTGTTCAGCGCCTGGATGATGGCCATCCAGTACTGCGATTATCCATTCGATAACCACAAAGTGCCGTTCAAAACGATGCGTGAAGCACTGCGCGCACGCAAAGTCACCAACATGCAGTTTGGTGCGTTGACCAGCCTGTTCACGATGATCCCGGTGCTGAACCTGGTCATTTTGCCCGTCGCTATTTGCGGGGCCACCGCCATGTGGGTGGATTGCTATCGCGACAAGCACGCGGTCTGGAAGTGATTGTCATCTGTATATAAAAGTAAATAAAGGGGTGGCGAATGCCATCCCTTATTCCATACTGATAACCTTTATTTCACATCAGCATATCGATATACGAAAACTTTCCTTCCGCATCATGACCATCCGCGTATGCTGGTGTCGTTCCCAAATTTCATACAGTTAAGGACGGGCTATGAGTAAGATTTTTGAAGATAACTCGCTGACAATCGGTCATACGCCGCTGGTTCGACTGAACCGAATCGGTAATGGACGCATCCTCGCGAAGGTGGAGTCACGCAACCCGAGCTTCAGCGTCAAATGCCGAATCGGGGCCAACATGATTTGGGATGCCGAAAAACGCGGTGTACTGAAGCCGGGCATCGAACTGGTTGAACCGACCAGCGGTAACACCGGGATTGCGCTCGCTTACGTAGCGGCTGCGCGTGGCTACAAACTGACACTGACCATGCCTGAAACCATGAGCGTTGAACGCCGCAAGCTGCTGAAAGCGCTGGGCGCGAATCTGGTTTTGACCGAAGGCGCGAAAGGCATGAAAGGTGCCATCCAGAAAGCCGAAGAAATTGTGGCGGACAATCCTGAAAAATTCCTGTTGCTGCAGCAATTCAGCAACCCGGCCAACCCGGAAATCCACGAGAAAACGACCGGCCCAGAAATTTGGGAAGACACTGACGGCCAGGTCGATGTCTTTATCTCGGGAGTGGGCACTGGCGGCACTCTGACGGGCGTCACGCGCTACATCAAAGGCACCAAAGGCAAAACCGACTTGATTAGCGTCGCGGTTGAACCGACTGATTCACCGGTTATCACCCAGGCGCTGGCGGGCGAAGAGATCAAACCGGGCCCGCACAAAATTCAGGGTATCGGCGCGGGCTTCATTCCGGGCAACCTTGACCTGAAAATTATTGACCGTGTCGTCACCATTACCAACGAAGAAGCCATCTCTACCGCACGTCGTCTGATGGAAGAAGAAGGCATTCTGGCAGGTATCTCTTCAGGTGCAGCAGTCGCTGCAGCGCTGAAACTGCAAGAAGACGAAACCTTTACCAATAAGAACATAGTGGTTATTCTACCGTCCTCAGGTGAGCGTTATTTAAGTACCGCATTGTTTGCAGATCTCTTCACGGAAAAAGAATTGCAACAGTAATGCCAAATGTAAAAATATGACGAAAAAAGCACCCGATAGGGTGCTTTTTTGTGGCACAGGTCATACTTTTGGTCCGCCCGGCATTGCTTCCCCCCGTCGGGTCTGGTATTTAACCATCACAATTATTTTGATGCGCGAAATTATTCAATTCAGGATTTCCGCTTGCTGAATCGATTTTATGATTTGGTTCAAATCTTGCTTTCGCGGCATAATGTTTAATGACGAGCTAAACGTCACCGGCCAGAAGTGCCTGCCAGGATCGCGTCAGACCTTCTGTGTCGCTTTCGTATCCGCCGGCGCTAATCTATACAGGCTAAAGTGTAGCCGCCAGGCTAGACTTTAGTTCCACAACACTAAACCTATAAGTTGGGGAAATATAATGTTCCAGCAAGAAGTTACCATTACCGCTCCGAACGGTCTGCACACTCGCCCTGCCGCTCAGTTTGTTAAAGAAGCTAAAGGCTTCGCTTCTGAGATCACCGTGACCTCCAACGGCAAAAGCGCTAGCGCTAAGAGCCTGTTCAAACTGCAGACTTTGGGTCTGACCCAGGGCACCGTAGTGACCCTCTCTGCAGAAGGCGAAGACGAGCAGAAAGCAGTTGAGCATTTAGTTAAGCTGATGGCTGAACTCGAGTAAGTTCAAGAGTTCTTTTTAAAATCAGTCACAAGTAAGGTAGGGTTATGATTTCAGGCATTTTAGCATCCCCGGGTATCGCTTTCGGCAAAGCACTGTTGTTGAAAGAAGATGAAATTGTCATCGACCGGAAGAAAATTTCTGCTGATAGCGTCGACCAGGAAGTTGAACGCTTTCTGAGTGGTCGTGCTAAGGCGTCCGCGCAGCTGGAAGCGATTAAAACGAAGGCTGGCGAAACGTTCGGCGAAGAAAAAGAAGCCATCTTCGAAGGCCACATTATGTTGCTGGAAGATGAGGAGCTGGAGCAGGAAATCATAGCCCTGATTAAAGATAAGCACATGACTGCTGATGCAGCAGCGCATGAGATTATCGAAGGTCAGGCGACTGCTCTGGAAGAGCTCGATGATGAATACCTGAAAGAACGTGCGGCAGACGTACGTGACATCGGTAAGCGCCTGATGCGCAACATCCTCGGTCTGGCAATTATCGATTTGAGCGCTATTCAGGATGAAGTTATCCTGGTCGCGAAAGATCTGACGCCTTCTGAAACCGCACAGCTGAACCTGAACAAGGTGCTGGGTTTCATCACCGATATCGGTGGCCGTACTTCCCACACCTCAATCATGGCGCGTTCCCTTGAACTGCCAGCGATCGTGGGCACCGGCAGCGTCACCACTGACGTGAAAACCGGCGACTATCTGATCCTCGATGCGGTTAATAACAAAGTCTACGTTAACCCGACTAACGACGAGATCGAATCGCTGCGTAATATTCAGACTCAGGTTGCAGAAGAGAAAGCTGAACTGGCGAAACTGAAAGACCTGCCAGCAATCACTCTCGATGGCCACCAGGTTGAAGTCTGTGCCAACATCGGTACCGTTCGTGATGTCGACGGTGCAGAGCGCAATGGCGCTGAAGGTGTCGGCCTGTACCGCACAGAATTCCTGTTCATGGACCGTGACTCGCTGCCAACTGAAGAAGAACAGTTCGCTGCGTATAAAGCCGTTGCTGAAGCCTGTGGCTCTCAGGCGGTCATCGTCCGTACCATGGACATCGGTGGCGACAAAGAGCTGCCGTACATGAACTTCCCGAAAGAAGAGAACCCGTTCCTGGGCTGGCGTGCAATCCGTATCGCTATGGATCGTAAAGAGATCCTGCGTGACCAGGTTCGTGCAATCCTGCGTGCTTCCGCTTTCGGTAAACTGCGCATCATGTTCCCGATGATCATCTCTGTTGAAGAAGTGCGTGCACTGAAAAAAGAGATCGAAATCTACAAACAGGAACTGCGTGACGAAGGTAAGGCATTTGACGAAACAATCGAAGTTGGCGTAATGGTGGAAACACCTGCGGCCGCGACCATTGCCCGTCATCTGGCCAAAGAAGTTGACTTCTTTAGTATCGGAACCAATGATTTAACGCAGTACACCCTCGCGGTTGACCGTGGTAATGATATGATTTCGCATCTCTACCAGCCAATGTCTCCTTCTGTCCTGACGCTTATCAAGCAAGTTATTGATGCTTCTCATGCTGAAGGCAAGTGGACTGGCATGTGTGGTGAGCTTGCAGGCGATGAACGTGCTACACTTCTGTTGCTGGGTATGGGTCTGGACGAGTTCTCTATGAGCGCCATTTCCATCCCGCGCATTAAGAAGATTATCCGTAACACGAACTTCGAAGATGCGAAGGTTTTAGCAGAGCAGGCTCTTGCTCAACCGACAACGGACGAGTTAATGACGCTGGTTAACAAGTTCATTGAAGAAAAAACAATCTGCTAATCCACGAGATGCGGCCCAAATTACTGCTTAGGAGAAGATCATGGGTTTGTTCGATAAACTGAAATCTCTGGTTTCTGATGATAAAAAAGACACCGGAACTATTGAGATTGTTGCCCCGCTCTCTGGCGAGATCGTCAACATCGAAGACGTGCCGGATGTAGTTTTTGCTGAGAAAATCGTGGGCGATGGCATTGCTATCAAACCGACCGGCAACAAAATGGTTGCGCCGGTTGATGGTACTATCGGTAAAATCTTTGAAACCAACCACGCGTTCTCAATCGAGTCCGACAGTGGCATTGAGCTGTTCGTTCACTTCGGTATCGATACCGTTGAACTGAAAGGCGAAGGTTTCAAACGTATCGCGGAAGAAGGCCAGCGTGTCAAAGTTGGCGATCCGGTTATCGAGTTCGATCTGGCACTGCTGGAAGAGAAAGCCAAGTCTACCCTGACTCCGGTTGTTATCTCCAACATGGACGAGATCAAAGAGCTTATCAAACTGTCCGGTAGCGTGACCGTGGGTGAAACTCCGGTTATCCGCATCAAAAAATAATTGATGCCGCATGGATAGAAAAATGGCGCCTTCGGGCGCCATTTTTGTTTCTGTCGTGGAGAATTATCGCGGTGGAAGAATCAGTTCGTCATACCCTTTCTCAAGGGTGTAAGCCATCACCTCAACGACACGACTGCCCGCTAAATTCACCGCCTCCTGCAACGTTTTCCCCTGCACTACCGCGCTGATTAACTCCGAGCAGAATAAATCACCCGTTCCTTTCAAATCAGTTGCCACACGGGGCCAGCCGCTGATGTCCACGCTATCTGCCGTCACCAGCACCACGTGAATGTCATTATCGTCCGCAACCGGCGCGCTGGTAATGGCCACCCATTTCAGCGTCTCTGACAGCAGGCTTTTTGCTGCGGCAATCGCCTCGTCCAGCGTCTCGCACGGTTTGCCGCTCAGCACGCCAAGCTCAAACACGTTTGGCGTAATGCCCTGCGCCAGCGGCAGCAAATGTTCACAGTACGCTGCCGGAATTTCTGGCTTCACGTACACGCCGCTGTCGGTATCGCCGATCACCGGGTCCACCAGAATCATCATTTGTGGATGCTTTTCGCGCATCGCTTTCAACCACTGGGCCAGAATCGCAATTTGACTGGCGCTGCCCATGTAGCCTGTGGTCACCGCTTTCAGTTCACGCAGCGCATCACGCTCTTCGAGCGCGCGCAAATAACCGCTGAACCACTCATCAGGGATCACGCCACCATAAAACGTATCGTAATGCGGCGTATTGCTGAACAGCACCGTTGGCACCGCCAGTACGTTCAGATGGTGCTGTTTGATATTCGGTACCGCTACGCTGTTACCAACACTGCCGTACACGACCTGAGACTGCACGGCCACAATATCGGCCTGCTGCGCCCGGGTTTTATCCCGGAATAGAATCATTTCCATGACCGTTAAATCCCCGCCCCCTGATTGTAACTCTCTTCACCGAACACACCGGTCGATAAATACCTATCGCCGCGATCGCAGATAATCGCCACCACCACCGCGCCCGGATTGGCCTTCGCCACCCGCAGCGCACCAGCAACCGCGCCACCGGAACTCACACCACAGAAAATACCTTCCCGCACCGCCAGTTCACGCATGGTATTTTCCGCATCACGCTGATGAATATCCATGACCTCATCCACCAGAGAAGCATTAAAAATACCCGGCATGTATTCCGCAGGCCAGCGGCGAATGCCCGGAATGCTGCTGCCCTCTTCCGGCTGTAGTCCCACAATAGTCACGCTTTTATCCTGCTCGCGCAGAAATCGCGACACCCCGGTAATGGTGCCAGTGGTGCCCATGCTGGACACGAAATGCGTCATCCGTTGCTCAGTTTGCTGCCAAATTTCCGGCCCAGTGGTGGTGTAATGCGCAAACGGATTATCCGGATTATTAAACTGGTCAAGCAATTTGCCTTCGCCACGGGTGGCCATTTCCAGTGCTAAATCGCGCGCGCCTTCCATGCCCTGCTCTTTGCTGACCAGAATCAGTTCAGCCCCATAGGCACGCATCGCGGCCCGACGCTCCTGACTCATGTTGTCGGGCATCAGCAGCTTCATGCGATAGCCCTTCAGCGCGGCGATCATCGCCAGCGCAATGCCGGTGTTGCCACTGGTGGCTTCAATCAGTACGTCGCCCGGGTTGATTTCACCGCGTTTTTCCGCCTGCACAATCATTGATAGCGCGGCACGGTCTTTCACCGACCCCGCGGGATTGTTGCCTTCCAGTTTGACCCAGATTTCACTGCCGTTATCCGGCGTGAGGCGCTGGAGTTTAATTAATGGTGTATTGCCGATGGTTTGTTCTAATGTATTCACGTTCACTGTCCAGACTTGCAAAGAAAAAGCGGCCACATGGGCCGCTTGCTCCGTGTGATGCCGTTAAGCTATCAGTCTGTGTAAGTCAGGTCTACCGATTCATCAGGCAAATACTCCACCCGATATTCTCCCGATCCGCAGTGCGCCGACCATTCACCGTTTTCATGAGAAAAATTCAACGAGCCGCTGGTGATAATTTCCCTGACAGCAGGCAGCTTAACGGTCGCCGTGGTGTTCGCCGGAACGCGGAACGTCAGCACCACCCGTCCCTTTTGCGCCTGCCAGTTCACCGCAATATCACCATAAATCGACTGATAGCGCGCGTCCATCCAGCTCAGACCACCACCGGGCAGTGGCGAAATCACCACATGCTTAAACCCTGGAGCCGTTTCGTCCGCCTCAATGCCCGCCACGGTGCGATACAACCATTCGCCCACCGCACCGTAGGCATAGTGGTTGAACGAATTCATGTCCGGACTCCACATCGAACCATCGGGTTTGATGCCATCCCAGTGCTCCCAAATGGTAGTGGCCCCAGCTTTAACCTGATACAGCCACGATGGAAAATCATCCTTCAACAACAGCGACCAGGCTTCTTTTGGATGTTGATTCTGGCTCAACGCGTGGCAGAAATACGGCGTACCGAGGAAACCGGTGACCAGATGCCCACCATGCTCGTGCAGCAGTTCCACCAGCCGATTCGCTGTGCGCTCACGCAACGCGTCCGGCACCAGGTTGAAACAGAGTGCGAGAATATACGCGGTCTGGGTTTGGGTGGTCATGTCCCCATCGGCGGTGAAAAATCGCTGGCGGAAGCGTTCCACAATCCGTGCATGCAAAGCATCGTAATAACGATGATCGTCTGTACGTTCGAGTACCTTTGCCGTTTTCGCCAATAGCTGGGTGGAATTGGCGTACCAGGCCGTGCAAATCAGGTCTTCCGGCGTGGCGCCGAAATAACTGCCCTCTTGCGCATCCAGCGCCACCCAGTCGCCGAACTGCAATTTGTAGCGCCAGATATCGTTGTCCGCATGGGCCTGCATAAAATCGACCCAGCCTTTCATGCTGGCATACTGACTTTCCAGCACCCGTTTGTCGCCGTACATCAGATACAGCGTCCACGGGTTGATCACTGCAGCGTCAGCCCAGCCCGTCGCGGAATGCGTGCCCCCTTCCGCGAGAAACTTATCCTGGTCACAGTGTCCGGTGAGAATGTCGGGAATGACATGCGGCACACCACCTTCCGGGGTTTGATCGGCTTTCAGATCAACCAGCCACTTGGCAAAGAAGGTCTGAGTTTGCATCAGATAGCTCGCCGTCCGGCAAAATATCTGCGCATCGCCGGTCCAGCCCAGGCGTTCATCACGCTGAGGACAGTCGGTCGGCACATCAACAAAGTTACTTTTCAGTCCCCAGAGGATGTTGTGGTGTAGCTGATTTAACTCCGGATTTGAACAGGTAAAATGCCCGGTGGCGGCCATATCGGAATGGATAACAATGGCGGTGAACTGGTTCAGGTCCAGCCCACCCGGAAATTCCTCCACCTTCACATAGCGGAAGCCCTGCCAGCTAAACCGCGGGTGCCAGGTTTCATCGCCTTCACCTTTCAGAACATATTCCGTGGTCTGCCTGGCGGTGCGCAGGTTATCAAGATAGACGTTGCCGTTGGCGTCCAGCGTTTCAAAGTGGCGCAGCACCACTTTATCGCCCGCATTGCCACGCACGCAAAACTCCACCCAACCACTCATGTTCTGACCGAAATCGAGAACCTTATCGCCCTGCGGCGTAATAATTAGCGCCTTCGCCGCCAGACGTTCCATCTGGCGAACCGTCCCCGCACCCTGAGCCTTCAGCGTATTGTTGTCCCAATCGACGACGCTGACCGCTCGCCATGATCCATCGCTAAAACCAGCCTGATTCCAGCCCACCTGAATCCGACGCGCATCGAACCGCTCACCGTCGTATATCTCGGCAAACTCACGCGCGGAATCGCTGCCTCGCCATGAACGGTCGGACCCGACGACCTGCCGTGAACCATCGTCATACTGAATCACCAGTTGGCACAGCAGCGCGGTTTGCTCGCCGTAATAATTACGATGGCGGCTAAAGCCCATATCACCTTTGAACCAACCCGCGCCCAGCTCCGCGCCAATGACGTTCTCACCTTGATTCAACAGACCGGTGACGTCATAGGTTTGATACAGCAAATGATGGCGATAGCTAGTCCAGCCCGGTGTCAGTTCATCGTTGCCAACGCGTTCGCCGTTCAGGAACAGCTGATACATTCCCAGCGCCGTGGCGTGCACCCAGGCAGCGGCAATCGTTTTAGGCTGCGTTAACGAAAACGCTTTACGCAGCAGCGTCGCGTTAGACTTCGCGTTATCTGCTGGCGTTTCCGCCGAAATAAACGCCCCCTGCCACGGCGAGCCGAGCAGCCCAGTGACGAACGTCGCGGATGGGCTCCATTCGCTGCGTTCCCCGTGATTGTCAGTAATGCGGACCCGCAGATGATAGCGGGTTGACGACAGCAGCACTGCGTCGCCGAGATCGATGTTACTGGACTGGCCGCTGACCACCTCTCCGCTGTCAAACATCAGCGATGAAAAATCGGCGGTCAGACTGCACTGTAAATACCAGGAGTGCTGCACAACATTGTGCCTGTCGCTGTCAATTTTCCAGCCGATAATGGGCAACTGATCGACACCGCTTAACGAAACTTCACCGTCGAGCGTGATTTGACTGACTGAAAGCATAATCAAAGACTCCTTGCGTAATTGAGATTAATTCGGGGTGGTGGTCTGGGCCGCAACGGGCAGCGGGCGATGTGTCGCCGGGGAGATAATTTCGGCTTCACTGGAAAATTCATTGCGCGGTTTGCCGTGGAAACACAGCCAACCGATAAACATGCCCGACGCCACAATGGTGGTAAGCAGGCTGTAGAGAATGACCGGCCCGGCATCGAGCAGAACCGGCGTGACAAACGCCAATACGCCGCAGGTCAGGCGCGACAGTCCGACAATCGCACCCTGCCCAGTGGCGCGCAGCATGGTAGGAAACGACTCCTGGGACCAAACCTTCATTATCCCTTCAAAGGCCATCCCGCTGCCGATGGCGGTAAACAGCAAGCAACAGAACCAGGACGTCGGAGAGAAATTGAGCAGTACCGGCATAAGGAATCCACCGGCGAAAAAGCAGGCTCCGATGATAAACACTGGCATGCGATTTTTGGTGTCCACCATCTTCATAAACAGCAGGCCTGAAAGCACACCCACCGGCATAACAAGCAGGTTCCACAGCGCATTTTTTTCAACGCTGATCCCCACCACGTTCACCGCGACATATGCCCCGAACTGCCCGCCAGTATTGGCCGCCAGATTAGTGAACATGTAAAACAGGCATAGCGCGATAAAGGGCCACAGATATTTGCCGCGAAACAGGTCGGCGTAAGAATTTTTTTGTGCACGCACGGTGGCTTTTCCGCCCAGGCGTTCTTTATGGGCCACGAGCCACATTGGTGATTCCGGGAGCGACCAACGTAATATCAGCAGCACTCCAGCCACGAGGCCGACATGCAAATAGAGAATTTGTGCCCCAGTTTTGCCCCAGCCACCCGCGACGGCTGAAATCGCCATGGTGGTGCAAATGCCCGCAAACCACAGCAAATTCGACAAGCCGATAATTTTGCCTCGATTTTTATCCGTCGCGGCCTCTGAGATCGTCGCCAGAGAAACAGGAAGGTCGGCCCCTGTTGCTAACCCGACAAAAATCGTGCCGATAAGTAATGCGGAAAAAGACGAACTAAATGCCAAAAGCAATGTGCCAATCACCACCATTGCCATCGTAATAATAAACACCTTGCGCCTGCCGTAATAATCGCCAAGGCGACCGCCAAAAAATGCACCCAGCGCAATACACAGAGTCAGCACCCCGGAAAGCACGCCAATTTCTGCGGCCGTTGTTCCGAGCGTTTTTTGATAAATAACCAGAGCAGTACCATTAGAAACAATCGCGGCAGAATCAATATAAGAAGCCATACCGGAAACCACCCCGACATACCAGGGGTTCGGTTGTTTAATATCAGGCATAACAGACACTCCATTTATGTTATTGGAATAATGCACAGATTCCTGAATTAAAAATATTGGATATCAATTTCTAAAAATAAAAACCCTCCAGCCAGATAACGTAAAAATGGCCGAATTAAATCCATATAATATAATTATGACAAATAAACCTTTACTCACTCTCCTGTTGAATAGAGGTGCTTCGCTGGCGCTCCTGCGAAGGCGTGCGTGAAAAATGACGACGGTAGGCTTCAGTTAATCTCGGGGGACTCATAAACCCACAGGTCGTGGCAATTCGACTCACGGGAATATCCGTTGTTCGCAACAATTCCTGCGCTTTGAGCAGACGATATAATTGCTGAAATTTCTCCGGCGTTTTTCCCGTCATCTCATGGAAGAATCGGTACAGCGTGCGCAGCGCAATGCCTGCCTCTTCGCAAACCCCTTTCCAGTTAATCTCTTGGGCATAATTCTGTCGAATATGATCCAACAGATACACTTTACCTTTCGCTTCCGCGACGGGCATTTTACCGGCCTGATTTCCCTCACACAGAACCGTCAGGATCTGCAAAAGTGATGATTCGGTACTGGAAAAATAGCAGCTATCAAAAACATCATCCCGCCGACTGCTGATACTTTCAGCGAGTGTAATAATCTTATTTAACGATGATTCTGACAGTGACTGATAGCGAATAGTGAACGGACGGGTATCATCGCTGATTGTCTGAATCATCCCCTCAATATTCTTAATATAATTAAACGGGCGCTCCCGATGAATTAACACATTAATCAAGGATAGTTCACTGGTGGCTTCGTAATAGTGAATGTCATTCGCGGTGACGTAAAAGAAATCACCTCGGCGGATCATTTCTGCGTGGTCGTTAACGATATGAAAACCGCTACCGCTACGCACAATCACTAGCTCATCAAATTCATGTCCATGAAGATCGGCCATCGCCTGATTGTTCAGCATAAACACACAAAACGCATGGGCATCGGAGGGGAAGAAATCTTCACACTGCTTAATATCGACCATGCTAACCTCACGAGAATGTGGTTATATCCTTACGTTTAATATGACTTAAGTTTCCTGTGCCACATTTCCATTAAACAGCAATAAGGGTGACAAGTCATTACGCTGGAATGGCAGCCACACGTAATTCCCTGTGACCTTCCTTTCACTTTTATTCATTACTGCCACAGGTGATTAAATCAGTAGAAATAAAAAAGGCCCATGTTATCCATGGACCTTTTTCGAATGGTTTGAAAGGGATCAGGCCGTTTCGGCCAGCACCAGCGACGAGACCTCATCGATCCCTTCGATGCGTTCGGTGCCGTTATAAAGGCGCGCATGCTGAAGTCCGACAAACAGGCGGTCTCCGCGCTGCGGTACTTCGTCGCGCATCACCACGGTCAGCGGTTCGTCATACCAGCCGAGAGGCTGCACCACCAGTTGGGTATAATGCCCTTTCGGGCTCGCTTCCAGCACCTGTACAGGCAGCGGAGAATCGAGGCTGGTACGACGGCTGACGTCGACTTCCCACGGACGCAGGAACAAATCAACCGGACCTTGATACGCAGGCGTATAGCCGAGCGGCCAACGGTGCGCACCGACGTGGAACTGCCCGCCGCGGAGGGTGCCTTTCAGACGATTCACCTCGCCCATAAATTCAAGCACGAAACGGGTCGCAGGCTCACGCCACACCTGTTCCGGTGCATCAACCTGCTCGATGTTACCCTGGCTCATCACCACCACGCGATCCGCGACTTCCATCGCCTCTTCCTGATCGTGGGTCACGAAAACGCTGGTGAATTTCAGCTCTTCGTGAAGCTGACGCAGCCAACGACGCAGCTCTTTACGCACCTGGGCGTCCAGCGCACCAAACGGTTCGTCGAGCAGCAGAATTTGTGGTTCAACCGCCAGCGCACGGGCCAACGCCACGCGCTGCTTTTGCCCGCCGGAGAGCTGTGCCGGGAAACGATCGGCCAGATGCGCCAGCTGTACCATTTCCAGCAGCTTGGTCACTTTGGCTTTGATTTGCGCCGAATTCGGACGTTCACGACGCGGAAGCACCGTCAGGCCAAACGCGATGTTGTCGAACACTGTCATGTGACGGAACAACGCGTAGTGCTGGAACACGAAACCGACCTTACGGTCACGGGCATGAAGACGACTCACGTCCGTGCCCTGGAAGCGAATCTGCCCGCTGGTCTGATGTTCGAGCCCGGCAATAATACGCAGCAGCGTCGTTTTACCCGAACCGGACGGCCCCAGTAGCGCCACCATCTGCCCGGACGGAATATCCAGGGAGATATCATTCAGCACCTGAGTGCGCCCAAACGATTTCTTAATGCTGGCAATTTCAATGCTCATGATGCGTCTCCTGATGCGCGCGTTTTTCCTGATTCTCCAGGCGCCACTGCACCACACTCTTCAAAAACAGGGTCACGATAGCCATTAACGTCAGCAGGGCCGCAGCGGTGAACGAACCGACGGTATTGTAATCCTGCTGGAGTAATTCAATTTGTAGCGGCAGCGACAGCGTTTCACCGCGGATTGAGCCGGACACGACAGACACCGCGCCAAACTCACCGATTGCGCGGGCATTGGTCAATACCACACCGTACAACAGCGCCCAACGGATGTTCGGCAGCGTCACTCGGCGGAACATCTGCCAACCGGACGCTCCCAGCAAAATAGCGGCCTCATCTTCATGACTGCCCTGGCTCAACATCACCGGCACCAGCTCGCGCACCACAAACGGACAGGTCACGAAAATCGTCGCCAGCACCATGCCCGGCCAGGCAAACATCACCTGCAAATTATGTTCATCAAGCCAGCCACCGAGCGGGCCATTCGATCCGTAAAACAGCAAATAGACCAGGCCCGCGACTACCGGTGAAACCGCGAACGGAATGTCCAGCAGCGTCAGCAGCAACTGACGGCCAGGAAAATTAAAGCGCGTTACCAGCCAGGCCAGCAGCGTGCCGAACACCAGGTTAACCGGCACCGTTATCAGCGCAATCATCACCGTCAGCCAGATGGCGTGCAGCATGTCCGGGTCCGCCAGGTTGTGCAGCACGGGCATCAATCCTTTGCTGAACGCCTCAACGAAGATATAAATCATCGGCACCAGCAGAATGAAGGCTGACACCAGTATGCCGGTACCGATCAGAAACCATTTTCCCCAATTGATACGGGGAGCGTCATAGCGTTTCAATTGCGTAACTTCCGCCATTAGTGACCTACCACACGTCGACCAAAGCGACTCTGCAAGGTGTTGATGGAGAACAGCAGCAGCAACGACGCGCCGAGGATAACAGACGCAATCGCGCTCGCCGCCGGATAATCAAATTCCTGTAAGCGCACAAAAATCATCAGTGACGTCACTTCCGTTTTCCAGGCGATGTTCCCGGCGATGAAAATCACCGCGCCGAACTCCCCCAAACTGCGGGTAAATGACAGCGCCACGCCCGCCAGCAGCGCCGGAGAAAGCTCCGGGAGTACGACTTTGCAGAAGCTCTGAATCCGTGTTGCGCCCAGCGTTTCTGCCGCTTCTTCGTATTCCGGCCCCAGTTCTTCCAGTACCGGCTGAACGGTGCGCACCACAAACGGAATGCTGGTGAACGCCATCGCCACGGCAATGCCGAGCCAGGTATAGGTCACTTTGATATCAAACTTCGCCAACCACTCACCGTAGAAACCGTTGACGGAAAACAGCGATGCGAGAGTTAAACCCGCCACTGCCGTCGGCAACGCAAACGGTAGATCCATCAGCGCATCAAGCAACGTGCGGCCCGGGAAACGGTAGCGCGTGAGGATCCAGGCCATCAGCAAGCCGAACACGCCGTTAAAAATTGAGGCTACAAATGCCGACAGCAGTGTCACTTTATAGGCCGCAACCACCTGAGGATTGGTGATGACTTCCCAGTATTGCGCCCAGCTCATTTGCGCCAGCTGCATCACCAGCGCACTGAGTGGCAACAGCAAAATCAGGCATACAAAAAGCAGACTGGTGCCGAGGCTTAAGGTAAAGCCCGGCAGCACGCGTCTGGAAGAAACAGCAAACATTACTTATGCCCCGCTGCTAACAGCTTATCCAGCTCACCACCGCTGGCGAAATGGGTTTTCATCGCGTTCGGCCACGAGCCGAACTGGTCTTCCACGCGGAACAGGTCAGTCTGCGGGAATTTGTCTTTCAGCTTATCCATCACCGCCGGATTGTTCACGCGGTAGTAGTAATCAGTGATGATGGTTTGCGCCTGCGGGCTGTACAGCCAGGTCAGATACGCCTTCGCCGCTTTTTCCGTGCCGTTGGCTTTCACGTTTTTGTCGACCCACGTCACCGGGAATTCGGCCAGAATATTGGTTTTCGGCACCACGACTTCGAAGCCCTGGTCTGCGTACTGTTTGCGGATGTTGTTCACTTCGGATTCGAAGGTGATCAGCACATCGCCCAACCCACGTTCAACGAAGGTAGTCGTCGCGCCACGCCCGCCGGTATCAAACACCTGAACGTTTTTCAGGAACTGAGTCATGAACTTTTCGGTTTTGGCGTTATCATTTCCGTCGGCTTTAGCCGCTGCACCCCAGGCCGCCAGATAGGTATAACGCCCGTTGCCGGAGGTTTTCGGGTTCGGGAATACCAACTGTACGTCCGGGCGCACCAGGTCGTTCCAGCTGTGAATATTCTTCGGGTTGCCCTTGCGCACCAGGAACGCCATGGTCGAATAGAACGGAGAACTGTTATTCGGCAAACGGCTCTGCCAGTTCGCCGGGATCAGGTTGCCTTTGTCATGCAGGATCTGCACGTCCGTCACCTGGTTGTAGGTCACCACATCGGCCTTCAATCCCTGCAAAATCGCCAGCGCCTGTTTGGAAGAACCGGCGTGGGATTGCTTTATGTTGAGCTTATCGCCGCCATTATCCTTCGCCCACTGTTGTTCAAACGGTGGATTCAGGGCAGCAAACAGCTCGCGGGAAACATCATAGGAACTGTTCAGCAACTCGGTTGCCTGCGCCTGAGTCGCCAGCAGCAGCAAGGCTCCCAGCGCCAGCGTTCCTTTTTTCAGTGATTTAACGGCCATTGCGCACCCTTATAAATGTGATGACTATCGACTGCCATAATATTTATATCGAGGATGAAAGCTGTAACGGTTTTATATACCGTTTGGTGATTTGGAAGTTGAAAACAGAATAAGGGTTTTTTGGCGTTCATTGACCAACCGATTTGGTACACTGGACGAAACCCGCAATGAGGACGAACTGATGCGCCAAAGGACGATTGTCTGCCCGATTATTCAGAATAACGGTGAGTACCTGCTGTGTAAAATGGCCGATGACCGCGGTGTATTTCCCGGCCAGTGGGCGCTTTCGGGTGGGGGTATGGAGCCCGGTGAAACGATGGAGCAGGCGCTGCTGCGCGAAATAGGCGAAGAGCTGGGCGAAAAGTTGCGCATCGAGAAAATCATCCCGTGGCATTTCCGCGACGACACCCGCATCAAAACTTACGCCGACGGCAGCAAAGAACAGATTTACATGATTTACCTGATGTTCGACTGCATCAGTGCCAATCGTGAGGTGACGTTTAACGAGGAGTTTCAGGAAATTGCGTGGGTCAGCCCGGACAGGCTCGGCGAGTATGATTTAAACGTCGCCACGCGCCAGACGTTTATCGATAAAGGGTTGTTATAGCGGAATTTGGAACGCCTGTAGGCGCTAGCCTGCCAGACCTACAGGGTTCCCAGGCCCGATAAGCGAAACGCCATCGGGCATCACGATTAAAGTGCCAGCAATTTATCCAGCGACGGCGCGAAGTAGTAGCCACCGGTCACCGGTTTGGTGAACCGCAGCATCGCATCGCGCTTCCCGTCGGTATCGCCGAACATGCTCAGCAGCTGCTGCTCAATGTTGTAAAGACGCGCGCAGTAGGCGCAGAAGTATAAACCGTGCGTGCCGCTGGCGGCGCCGTACGGCAGGCTCTGACGAACGATTTTCAGGCCTTTACCGTTCTCTTTCAGGTCAACGCGCGTCAGGTGTGAGGTTTCCGGACGATCGTCTCCGTCGATCTCTTCATTGGCTTCTTTAGTTCGCCCAATCATCATTTCCTGATCCGCAATACTCATCCGGTTCAGCTGCTTGAGATTGTGCTCCCAGCGCTGGACAAACACGTAGCTGCCGCCCGCATCCGCACCATCGGCTATCACCGCCACGTCGCGACGCGTTTCTTCGCCCGCCGGGTTTTCGGTCCCGTCAACGAAACCACTGAGGTCACGCTCTTCGACCCAACGGAAACCGTGTATTTCATCTTTGACTTCGATAGCGTCGCCAAAGGCTTCCAGCGCCGCCTGCGCGACGGAGAAGTTCACGTCATGACGCAGGGAGAGAATGTGGAACAGCACATCGTATTGCGTTGCGGGTGCGAGGCCCTTGCCGTAGGGAGTGAAATTTTTCAGCTCTTCAGCACCCACGCCGCCGCTCAGGCTACGCCAGGTGTCGTGACCAAACGCCACCACTGCGCCGAGATGGGCGTCGGGGAATTTCGCTTCAAAGGTTGCCAGCTTATCGGCAAATACCCGGCTGCATTCACGCAGGGCGTTGACGTCCCCTTTGACATTGGCTTCAATCCAAATCGCCGCCCGGCAATGTTCCGGCAAAATGCCGCTCTGAACCTGAGACATCGCTGCTTCTCCTGAAAGACTGAAAAAAAGATGCCACGGTCTCGTGGCATTATTGATGGCGGGCATTATACCCGCATTTTTCAGGCGGCGGCTTGTTCAGACGCAAATTAACGGCGCCAGATAATCTTGCTGACTTTCCAGAATTTCAGAGAGTCATCCGGTGGCATCAGTTCCTGCGGGCCACCCCAACTGCCGCTAAAGATATAGCTGATATGCTGGCTATCTTTGACTTTACACTCGACGCTGGCGCTATCTTCACCGCTGGCTTTTTCACAGTTGCCAAACGCTTTGCTGTACACCTCGCTGAACGGCGTACCAATTTTTGCACCATCGGCTACCGGGATGTCACTGTCCATGACGTCAATCCGGCTGATACTTCCGCCCTCGCCATTTACCACCAGTTCAACCTTATCGTCTTTCAGCGCTTCGAAATATTTTACGATGGTGCCTTTGTCAGTTTTCATGCCGCTACGCACGCGGTAATCACCGTCGAGTGCATCGTTGATGGCCTCTTCATTCAGCGGTGTGGAGGCAGTCAAATCACCGACGCCCTGCTCCGTCACTTCCGTTGAGGAACCAAACCAGTTCCACGGATTCGCCGCCGACCAGGGCACAGAATTAAAGCCATTACTGACGGTGGCACAGCCGGTTAAGGCCAGAGGCAGCGCGCAGAGCAATAAACGCATTGATTTCATTCGAGGATCCTTTGTATGTCAACACAACGCCTGTTGGAGTCCAGAATGGCAAAAAAGTGCCATTAATCCTCTTGTAAGGAAAAGCAGGCGCGTAAACGGGGGTTGCTAAGCAGCCACCAGAGAGCAAAGCCGTCCACAATGACCAGCGCCAGACCCATACCGCTCAGCGGTTCGCCCTGCCACCACAGCAGCGGTTGCCAGAATAACAGCACCAGCTGCGCGAGAATAAGTATCCAGCGCATTAGCGGCCACAGACGTGGAAGCTGGTGTCGCCGCCCGCTCAGGAGAAAGGCGAGTACCGCAGGGACGCCGGGCAGCAGGCCAATCCAGAAATTGTCATGATCGGGGTAAAACAGATCCAGTAGCGTCCCGCCCTGCTGACGCGACGCCCCGGCCATCACAAACACCACCCAAGCACGCGCCTGTAATAACAGGACACACCAAAACACAAAAGGCAGCCGTAGCCGCCCATGACCATCGTATGCCGACGGCAAAAAATCAGTATTCTTCATCTTCTATCAAACGCTTCCCGAGCACGACCACATCCGCATGCTCATAGCCCAGGCGCTCGTACATGCCCTGCACCATATCGTTATCTTCACGGACCATTATCTGTAATTTCGGACAGCCACGGGCAATCAGTTTTTTCTCGAGACGATTCAGCAACGCATTGGCAATGCCGCGTCCGCGATATTCCGGATGCACGCCGAGATAATACGCCGAACCGCGGTGGCCGTCGTAACCCCCCATCACGGTGCCGACCACTTCGCCATTCACTTCCGCCACCAAAAAAAGGCTAACGTCATGGTTTAGCTTACGTTCGATATCCATTTCCGGGTCATTCCATGGGCGTAGCAGGTCACAGCGCTCCCAGAGCGTAATAACCTCTTCGAAATCGGACTGGCGAAAAACGCGTATCTCCATGGTATTGCCCATCTTTTCAGGTTTAAAAACAGTGATTATGGCGCGAACGTCCTAATTATCCAATATCTGACGAATAACGGTCAAAAAAATGGCATAATGTTGCATTGTCACGTATTGAAATGAAAAGTAAAACAATTCTCACCCCAGATTGTCGTAACGGAAAACACGATACGATATAACACATGGAATATTTATTTTTACAAATCGGGCCGCATGAGCACTTTTAAACCCCTAAAGACACTCGCATCTCGCCGCCAGGTGCTAAAAGCCGGACTGGCCGCGCTGACGCTATCCGGCATGTCAAACGCTATCGCCAAAGATGGAACGCTGAAAACCAGTAATGGTCACAGTAAACCCGCGGCTAAAAAATCCGGTGCTCGTCGCGTCGTGATGCTCGATCCGGGTCACGGTGGCATTGACACGGGCGCCATCGGCCACAGCGGTTCGAAAGAAAAACACGTGGTGCTGGCGATAGCCAAAAACGTGCGTTCCATTCTGCGCAGTCACGGCATTGATGCCCACCTGACTCGCACCGGCGACACCTTTATTCCCCTGTATGACCGCGTGGAAATCGCCCACAAGCACGGGGCAGATCTGTTTATGTCGATCCATGCCGACGGCTTCACTAACCCGAGCGCTGCGGGAGCTTCGGTGTTTGCCCTGTCAAATCGCGGGGCCAGTAGCGCCATGGCAAAATACCTTTCCGATAAGGAAAACGCCGCCGATGAGCTGGCAGGTAAAAAAGCGATGGATAAAGATCACCTGTTACAGCAGGTGCTGTTCGATCTGGTGCAAACTGACACTATTAAGAACAGTTTGACGCTCGGCTCGCACATTTTAAAGCAAATTAAACCGGTGCATCGCCTGCACAGCCGCAGCACTGAACAGGCTGCATTTGTGGTGCTGAAATCACCGTCAATTCCATCCGTGCTGGTCGAAACCTCGTTTATCACCAACCCGGGTGAAGAGAGGTTGCTTGGCACCACCGCGTTTCGTCAGAAAATCGCCAACGCGATTGCTTCGGGCATCATCAGTTATTTCAGCTGGTTCGATAACCAGAAAGCACACGTGAAGAGACGTTAATGAAACCGGATGCCGCACAGGTAAAAGCTTTTTTACTGACACTCCAGGACCGTATTTGCCAGCAACTTGCGGCAGTCGATGGCTGTGCGTTTGTTGAAGATAACTGGCAGCGCGATGCGGGCGGCGGCGGGCGTAGCCGCGTGATGCGCGACGGCGGCGTATTCGAACAAGCGGGCGTGAATTTCTCTCACGTTTACGGCGATGCAATGCCTGCGTCAGCGACGGCGCACCGCCCGGAGCTGGCGGGTCGTCGTTTTGAAGCGATGGGCGTTTCGCTGGTCGTCCATCCCCGCAATCCATTTTTGCCCACCAGCCACGCCAACGTGCGGTTCTTCATTGCTGAAAAACCAGGCGCCGATCCGGTGTGGTGGTTTGGCGGCGGTTTTGATTTAACGCCGTACTACGGTTTTGAGGAAGACGCCGTGCACTGGCACACCGTCGCCCGGGACCTGTGTCAGCCGTTCGGAGACGAAGTGTATCCGCGCTACAAAAAATGGTGCGACGATTACTTCTACCTCAAGCACCGCAACGAACAGCGCGGTATCGGCGGCCTGTTCTTTGACGACCTGAATACGCCAGATTTCGACCAATGCTTTGCGTTTATGCAAGCCGTGGGCGACGGCTATACCGAAGCCTATCTGCCGATTGTCGAACGTCGCAAAGCGCTGGCTTACAGCGATCGCGAGCGCGACTTCCAGCTTTACCGCCGGGGCCGGTACGTGGAATTCAATCTGGTATGGGATCGCGGCACGCTATTTGGTTTACAGACCGGAGGGCGTACGGAGTCGATTCTGATGTCGATGCCGCCGCTGGTGCGCTGGGAATACAACTACCAGCCAGAAGAAGGCAGCCCTGAGGCTGCCTTGAGTGAGTTTATTCACGTTCGGGACTGGGTGTAATTTATCCCCTCACCCCGGCCCTCTCCCCATAGGGGCGAGGGAGAAAAGACGTTCCCTTGATCTCTTATAACGAGGGAGAAAAGACGTTCCCTTGATCTCTTAAAACGAGGGAGAAAAGACGTTCCCTTCATCTCTTAAAGCGAGAGAGAAAAGACGTTCCCTTGATCTCTTAAAGCGAGAGAGAAAAGACGTTCCCTTGGTCTCTTAAAGCGAGAGAGAAAAGACGTTCCCTTGATCTCTTAAAGCGAGGGAGAAAGTCGATCCCCCTCCCATCCAGGGAGAGGGTGAGGGTAATGGCTATTACAGCGGCTCGGTCTGTGCTTCAACCACCGCCAGCGCGACCATATTGACGATACGACGCACCGACGCGATTGGCGTCAGAATATGCACCGGTTTCGCCACGCCCATCAGTACCGGCCCGACGGTTACACCTTCCGAGCACGACACGCGCAGCAGGTTGTAGCTGATACGCGCCGCTTCCATATTCGGCATCACCAGAATATTCGCTGCGCCTTTCAACGGGCTGTCCGGCATACGATCGTGGCGGATGCTTTCCACCAGCGCGGCGTCACCGTGCATTTCACCATCAATCATCAGCTCTGGCGCACTGGCTCGCACCAGGTCGAGGGTCTGACGCATTTTGGTCGCTGCCGCACAGTTGGACGAACCAAAGTTCGAATGTGACAGCAGCGCCACGCGTGGTTCAATGCCGAAACGACGCACGGTTTCAGCCGCCATCAACGTGATTTCGGCCAGCTGTTCCGGCGTCGGATCGTCGTTTACGTAGGTATCAGCGATAAAGGTGTTGCCGCTCGGCAGCAGCAGCGCGTTCATCGCCCCAGCGGTATGCACGCCGTCGCGATAGCCGAACAGTTGCTGAATCACGCTAAAGTGCTCGTGATAATCACCGATGGTCCCACAAATCAGCGCATCCGCTTCGCCGCGCTGAACCATGATCGCACCAATCACCGTGGTGTTGCTGATGACATGGCGCTGCGCCTGCTCCTGGGTGATCCCACGGCGCTTCATGATGTTGTAGTACTCCATCCAGTACTCTTTAAAGCGCGGATCGGATTCGTTATTCACAATATCGAAATCGATGCCCGGCTTCATTTGCAGCCCCAATTTCTGCAGGCGCATTTCAATCACATTCGGACGACCAATCAGAATCGGCTTCGCGAGACCCAGTGTGATTAACTCCTGAGTCGCATGCAGTACGCGGGTGTCTTCACCTTCCGCCAGCACAACGCGTTTCGGCTCTTTTCGCGCCTGAGAGAAAATTGGCTTCATGAACAGGTTGGTTTTGTAGACGAACTCGCTCAGCTTCTCTTCATAGGCGGCAAAATCGGCAATCGGACGCGTCGCCACGCCGGAATCCATCGCCGCCTTGGCCACTGCCGGTGCGATCTTAACGATCAGGCGTGGATCGAACGGTTTTGGAATGATGTATTCCGGGCCGAAGCTCAGATCCTGATCGCCATACGCCGACGCCACCACTTCACTCTGCTCGGCATGCGCCAGTTCGGCAATGGCGTGAACCGCTGCCAGCTTCATCTCTTCGTTAATCGCGGTGGCACCAACGTCCAGCGCGCCACGGAAGATGAACGGGAAGCACAGCACGTTGTTCACCTGGTTCGGGTAATCGGAGCGGCCGGTGCAGATGATCGCGTCCGGGCGCACTTCTTTTGCCAGCGGTGGCAGAATCTCTGGCTCCGGGTTCGCCAGGGCAAGGATCATCGGCGCCCGCGCCATTTTCTTGACCATTTCCTGGGTCAGCACTTTCGGGCCTGAACAGCCAAGGAAGATATCCGCGCCATCAATTACGTCATCCAGCGTGCGCTTGCCGTCGTCATCCACCGCATACGCGGCTTTGGTTTCCGCCATATTGGGTTCGCGGTCTTTGTAGATAACGCCTTTGGAATCGCAAACCACGATATTGTGCTTCTGCATCCCCAGCACCACCAGCAGGTTCATACAGGCGATTGCCGCCGCACCCGCACCGGACACCACCATCCGCACGTCAGAGAGATTTTTCTCAACCACGCGCAAACCATTGAGAATGGCTGCAGTACTGATAATCGCCGTGCCGTGTTGGTCATCGTGGAAGACCGGGATTTTCATCCGCTCGCGCAGCTTCTGTTCGATGTAGAAGCACTCCGGCGCTTTGATGTCTTCAAGGTTGATGCCACCAAACGTTGGCTCCAGCGCGGCGATAACGTCAATCAGCTTGTCCGGATCGAGTTCGTCGATTTCGATATCGAAGACGTCAATCCCGGCAAATTTTTTGAACAGCACCCCTTTCCCTTCCATGACGGGCTTACCAGCCAGTGCGCCGATATTGCCCAGGCCCAGCACCGCGGTGCCGTTCGAGACTACCGCCACCAGGTTGCCACGGGCGGTATATTTAAATGCCGCCAGCGGGTCTTTTTCGATTTCGAGGCACGGGGCGGCCACGCCCGGTGAATAGGCCAGGGCCAGATCGCGCTGCGTAGCGAGTGGCTTGGTCGGAGAGACCTGAATTTTGCCTGGAGTGGGGAATTGGTGGAAATCGAGGGCGCTTTGTTTTAACTGGTCATCCATTTTAGATTCCTTTTACGTCACAGAATTAGGAGATATATGTTCCCGGTGCTAACCCCTGAGTATCCCCTTTCGCGGTCTCGTAAACTTTGAAGGCTGCCATACTCTCGTCATCAAAAACGCGATTTTGTTATTAATTTTTAACACTCCTGTTACGCAGTGTCGTAAACCAAGACGAGCCCGTCTGCTATGCTTTTGAGTTAGGCATGACCTGAATTCCCCCAAAGTGCTAGCGAGAGCCTTCGTGTAACACTTTGCTTTTTAAGGAGTCTCTTTTCATGAACCAGCTAGACGGTATCAAGAAGTTCACCACGGTGGTCGCCGACAGCGGCGATATCGAATCCATCCGCCATTATCAGCCGGAAGATGCCACCACCAACCCTTCCCTGCTACTGAAAGCCGCAGGCCTCGAACACTACACACATCTGATTGACGACGCGGTGGCGTTTGCCAAAAAACAGGGCAGCAGCCGCGAACAGCAGGTTATCGACGCCTGCGACAAGCTGGCGGTTAATTTCGGTGCCGAAATTCTGAAAAGCATCCCCGGACGCGTTTCCACCGAAGTGGACGCCCGGCTATCGTTTGATAAAGACAAAAGCATCGCCAAAGCGCGACATTTGGTTCAGCTGTATGCCGACCAGGATGTTGATAAATCCCGAATTCTGATCAAATTGGCTTCGACCTGGGAAGGCATCCGCGCCGCCGAGGTGCTGGAGAAAGAAGGCATTCACTGCAATCTGACGCTGCTGTTTTCCTTCGCTCAGGCCCGCGCCTGCGCCGAAGCGGGCGTGTTCCTGATTTCCCCGTTCGTCGGGCGCATTTACGACTGGTATCAGCAACGCGAGCCGATGGACCCGTACATTGTGGAAGAAGATCCAGGCGTGAAGTCGGTGCGTAATATCTATGATTACTTCAAGCAGCACCGCTATAACACGGTGGTGATGGGCGCGAGTTTCCGCCGCACGGAGCAAATTCTGGCGCTGGCTGGCTGCGACCGCTTGACCATCGCCCCGCCGCTGCTGAAAGAGCTGCAGGAAAAAGACGAAGCGGTTACCCGCAAACTCATTCCGGCCGCGCAATTCTTTAACCGCCCAGCCCCGCTCACCGAAGCGCAATTTCGCTGGGAGCATAATCAGGACCCAATGGCGGTGGACAAACTGGCGGAAGGTATTCGCCTGTTCGCCGTTGACCAGCGCAAGCTGGAAGATTTACTCGCCGCCAAACTGTAACTTTTGCCACGGAGAATGCTATGTCCCGAAGAGAGCTAGCCAACGCGATCCGCGCCCTGAGTATGGACGCTGTGCAGAAAGCCAATTCCGGCCACCCGGGTGCCCCGATGGGGATGGCGGATATTGCCGAAGTTCTGTGGAATGATTTCCTCAAGCACAACCCGACCGACCCGCACTGGTACGATCGTGACCGCTTTATTTTGTCCAACGGTCACGCCTCGATGCTGCAATACAGCCTGCTGCATCTGACCGGTTACGACCTGCCAATGGAAGAGCTAAAAAACTTCCGCCAGCTGCATTCCAAAACGCCGGGACACCCGGAACTGGGCTATACGCCGGGCATCGAAACCACCACTGGCCCGCTCGGTCAGGGGCTGGCGAATGCCGTCGGGATGGCGATTTCCGAGCGCACGCTGGCGGCGCAGTTTAACCAGCCGGACCACGACATCGTCGATCACTATACCTATGTGTTTATGGGTGACGGCTGTCTGATGGAAGGCATTTCGCACGAAGTCTGTTCGCTGGCCGGAACGTTGGGCCTCGGCAAACTTATCGGCTTTTACGATCACAATGGCATCTCGATTGACGGCCATACTGAAGGCTGGTTTACCGATGACACCGCCAAACGGTTCGAGGCCTATCACTGGCACGTGGTGCATGAAATCGATGGGCACGACCCGGAAGCGGTGAAAAAAGCGATCATCGAAGCGCAAAGCGTGAAGGACAAACCATCGCTGATTATCTGCAGGACGGTGATTGGTTTCGGCTCACCAAATAAAGCCGGGAAAGAGGAGTCGCACGGCTCTGCGCTCGGCGAAGAAGAAGTGGCGCTGGCGCGTAAACAGTTAGGCTGGAAATACCCGGCGTTTGACATTCCGAAAGAGATTTATCAGGGCTGGGACGCACGCGAGAAAGGCGATAAAGCCCAGCATAGCTGGAATGACAAACTTTCGGCGTATAAAAAAGCGCACCCAGATCTGGCGGCTGAATTCGAGCGCCGCATGAGTGGCAAACTGCCGGATAACTGGCAGAACTTGACCCAGAAGTATATTGAGACATTGCAGTCGGAACCGGCGAAAATCGCCACCCGTAAGGCATCACAAAACACGCTTAACGTTTATGGCCCGTATCTGAAAGAGTTGTTAGGCGGTTCGGCTGATCTTGCGCCGAGTAACCTGACTATCTGGAAAGAATCGGTTTCACTAAAAGAGGATCCGGCCGGGAACTACATTCATTACGGCGTGCGCGAATTCGGTATGACTGCCATCGCCAACGGTATCGCCCATCACGGCGGCTTTTTGCCGTACACCGCGACCTTCCTGATGTTCGTGGAATACGCCCGCAACGCCGCGCGCATGGCGGCGCTGATGAAGGCGCGACAAATTATGGTATACACCCATGACTCGATCGGTCTTGGGGAAGACGGTCCGACGCACCAGGCGGTTGAACAGCTTGCCAGCCTGCGCCTGACGCCAAACTTCAGCACCTGGCGTCCTTGCGATCAAGTGGAAACCGCGGTGGCGTGGAAAGCAGCCATTGAACGCCACGACGGCCCAACGGCGTTAATCTTGTCCCGCCAGAATCTGGCGCAAATCGAACGCTCGCCGGATCAGGTGAAAGCCATTGCCCGCGGCGGCTATGTGCTGAAAGACTCGGGCGGCAAGCCGGACCTTATCCTGATTGCGACGGGGTCAGAACTGGAAATCACCGTGCTGGCAGCGGAAAAACTGGTGGCGGATGGGCATAGCGTGCGGGTGGTTTCCCTGCCCTCTACCGATGTGTTTGATAAGCAGGATGAGGCGTATCGTGAATCCGTATTACCGTCGGACGTCTCCGCTCGCGTGGCAGTTGAAGCCGGGATTGCGGATTACTGGTATAAATACGTGGGCCTGAAAGGGGCGATTGTCGGCATGACCACCTATGGCGAATCAGCGCCCGCCGAGAAGCTGTTCCCGTTCTTTGGCTTTACGGTGGAGAATGTTGTCGAGAAAGCGAAGAAGGTATTAGCCCGTAAATCCTAAGTCCGAATCCTAAATAATTTGGGTTGCAGGAAGGCGACAAGGGAGCGCATCCCCAGGATGCTTACACCGTAAGTGACTGGGGTGCGAGAGTGCAGTCAACGTCTCTGCGGCCCAAACTATGACGGATTTTAACGCGTGATCCACAACGTGGGCCATGCATCTGGCCCCTGCCAGTTATCGCAGGCCGGTTGCCCGGCGTAGCGCACCAGACGAAAGCGCTGGCCGTCATAACGCCAGCGCGTTTGTACGCCGCAGTCGCCCTGACCGCGGCCCTTATCCAGCGTCTCCAGCTCACGCGTTTTGTCATTGAAGGTCAAATTGACCAGTTCGATGTCGCGCTCGTCACTTTCCTGCGGCAGAAACGGCAGGCGCAGCCTTATGGGCTGTGCGACAAAAGGTTTCTGTCGCGAGACGAGCCACGCCCGATAAATGGTGTTGTAGGCCCCCGATTCGCAGGTCAGCATCAGCAGCGCTTTATCGTCGGTAAGCGGCGTAACCCACACTTCGCGGCGCAGAGGATCCAGCGAGCACTGGCTGTTATTCATGCGCCAGGTCCCGTAATCGAGCAGATCGTTAAACTCTTCGCGGCTGAACGGCGTCGGCGTTGGATTCACTTTTTTCACCGTTTTCAGTGCCGGAGCCGGCGGCACGCTCAGCGGTGGCTCGTCACCTTTGCCAATCCACGCAGTTTCGCTGCCGACGCGCTTTTGCTGATCGTCAATAAACAGCAGCGCCGCTTTCAGCCCCTGCAAAGAGATGCTCTGCGTGCCTTTTTCAAGCGTCAGCGCCTGTCCATTCTGAATATGCTGGAGGAAAGTGTTGATGGTTGGACTGTCGCCAGTGCTGAGATGCCACGGCGTAATCTGCCAGTGTTCACCGGCCAGCTTTAACGGCGAGCCATCCAGCAGCAAACGTGGGGCGATGGGGGGAATTTTCGGCAGCGGGTTTTCCGGGCCGCCCAGTTCGATGCGCAGGGTTGAGTCATTGTGCGCACCTGCGCTGCGTGTCAGCGACATTACCAGCCCGTGGTGTAAGCCAATATTGCGCGTTATACAGAAATTCTGATTATTGCAGGTCACCTGCCAGTCGCTGAATTCCTGTTGCACAGGCGCAGCCCACGTCAGCGTCGACGGTAACCCGACCAGCAGCAAAAGAAAAAGCAAACGAAAAGACACGAGTTGACCCCAGAAGAAAAAACGCCGATTAGTGCGGCGTATCCTCACCTGGCGGCCACCTTTTACTCAATCGGATTAGTCCATTAAACCGGCGTTTTGCAGATATTGAAGCAGGATAACCGCTTTGCCGTCACGAATTTCACCGCTTTTAACCATCGCCAGCGCACGTTCGAAAGGCATTTCCAGTACGTCGATGTCTTCATCTTCCACACCGCCGCCCGCGTTAGCACGCAGGTTGTCGTGGTATTCGGCGACAAAGAAATGCACCAGTTCGGTCACGCCACCCGGCGACATGTACAGCTCGAAGACTTTGCGCACGTCGTCAACCTGATAGCCGGTTTCTTCCACCGCTTCTTTGCGAATACAGGCTTCTGGCTCATCGTCATCGAGCAGCCCGGCACAGGTTTCGATTAATCTGCCGTCGGCGTTGCCGTTGACCCACGTCGCGACGCGGAACTGGCGCACCAGCACCACGGTTTTCTTTTGCGGGTTGTACAGCAGAATGGTGGCTCCGTTACCGCGATCGTAGACTTCGCGTTTGTGGCGCACAATTTCTCCATCCTTGCGCGTCAAATCGTAGGTGATGTTGCGCAAAACGAAGTAATTTTCCGACAGGACTTTGTCTTTGATGATTTCGATATTAAATGACATTACGGCTCCACAGCGTCAGAATTCGCCATCAAGTCTACCCGTCATCGCTTACTTTGTCGTTACGCATATTTACATGGCGTTATGTATGCTTATGCATGAAAGCGGCATGATAATTTACACTATCTCCTTAATTTCTCCACGTTTCGCTCAGGCCTTGCCGCTACAGTGTTCAAAGCCTGTAATAACAAAAAAATACGTGTAATGAGGTCCTGATTCCGATGGCGAATTTCTTTATTGATCGCCCCATTTTTGCCTGGGTGCTGGCCATCCTGTTGTGTCTGACAGGGACGCTGGCGATTTTATCACTGCCTGTTGAGCAATATCCCGATTTAGCCCCGCCTAACGTGCGTATCACCGCCAACTATCCGGGGGCATCTGCACAAACCCTGGAAAATACGGTGACTCAGGTTATCGAGCAGAATATGACCGGGCTCGATAACATGATGTATATGTCCTCCCAGAGCAGCGCTGCCGGGCAGGCGACCGTGACCATTACCTTTACCGCCGGTACGGACCCGAACGAAGCGATGCAGCAGGTGCAAAACCAGCTGCAATCCGCGCTGAAAAAACTGCCCCAAGCGGTGCAGGATCAAGGCGTTACTGTGCGTAAAACCGGGGATACTAACATTCTGACCATCGCCTTCGTCTCGACGGACGGCAGCATGGATAAACAGGATATCGCCGACTATGTCGCCAGTAACGTGCAGGAACCGTTGAGCCGTGTGAATGGCGTGGGGAATATTTCTGCCTATGGCTCACAATATTCCATGCGCATCTGGCTCGATCCGGCGAAGCTCAACAGCTACCAGTTGACGACTCAGGATGTGACCGAAGCGGTCAGTTCGCAGAATGCCCAAGTGGCCGTTGGCCAGTTAGGCGGTACACCGTCGGTCAATAAACAGGCCCTGAACGCGACGGTTAATGCCCAATCGCTGTTGCAAACACCGCAGCAGTTCCGCGATATCACGTTACGCGTCAATAAAGATGGCTCGCTGGTCACGCTTGGCGACGTGGCGAAAGTCGAACTGGGCGCGGAAAACTACGATTATCTGAGCCGCTACAACCGCAAAGCGGCGTCCGGTTTAGGTATTCAGCTGGCATCCGGCGCCAACGAAATGCAGACCGCCGAAGCCACGCTAGCTCGCCTCGATGAGCTATCGCACTACTTCCCGCACGGGCTGGAATATAAGATTGCCTATGAGACCACGTCGTTCGTTAAAGCCTCGATTCATGATGTCGTGAAAACGCTGCTGGAAGCGATCGCCCTGGTGTTCCTGGTGATGTACCTGTTCCTGCAAAACTTTCGCGCCACGCTTATTCCGACCATTGCCGTGCCCGTCGTCCTGATGGGAACCTTCGCTATCCTGTACTCGTTTGGCTATTCGATAAACACGCTAACGATGTTCGCAATGGTGTTGGCCATCGGCCTGCTGGTGGATGACGCCATCGTGGTGGTGGAAAACGTCGAACGAATCATGAGCTCCGAAGGGCTTTCGCCTCGGGAAGCGACGCGAAAATCGATGGGACAAATTCAGGGTGCACTGGTCGGTATCGCGATGGTGCTGTCGGCGGTGTTTATCCCGATGGCCTTCTTCGGCGGGACCACCGGCGCGATTTACCGTCAGTTCTCGATAACGATTGTGTCGGCGATGGTACTGTCGGTGCTGGTAGCGATGATCCTCACCCCGGCTCTGTGCGCCACGCTGCTCAAGCCGCTGCATAAAGGCGAACATCACGGTCAAAGAGGATTCTTCGGCTGGTTTAACCGGATGTTCGATAAGAGCGCGCAGCGCTATGAAACTCGCGTCGGTAAAATTCTTCATCGCAGCCTGCGCTGGATCCTGATTTACGTGCTGCTGCTCGGCGGCATGGTGTTCCTGTTCCTCAAACTACCGACCTCCTTCCTGCCGCAGGAAGACCGCGGCATGTTCCTGACGTCCATCCAGTTGCCAAGCGGCTCCACGCAGCAGCAGACGCTGAAAGTGGTGGAAAAGGTTGAGGACTACTTCTTCAAAAATGAGCAGACCAACGTCTCGTCGATTTTTGCCACCATCGGTTCCGGCCCGGGCGGTAACGGGCAGAATGTCGCGCGTATGTTTATCCGTCTGAAAGACTGGGACGATCGTGACACCAAAACCGGCACCTCGTTTGCCATTATCGAACGAGCCACCAAAGCGTTTAATAAAATTAACGAAGCACGGGTGTTTGCTAACAGCCCAGCGGCAATCAGCGGTCTCGGCAGCTCGGCGGGCTTCGATATGGAGCTTCAGGACCACGCAGGCCTCGGTCATGATGCCTTGATGGCGGCACGCGATAAGCTACTGGAATTAGCCAGTAACGAACCGGATTTAACTCGCGTGCGCCACAACGGTCTCGACGACAGCCCGCAGCTGCAAATCGATATCGATCAGCGTAAAGCGCAGGCGCTTGGGGTCTCGATAGATGACATTAACGACACCATGCAAACCGCGTGGGGGTCAGATTACGTCAACGACTTTATGGATCGTGGCCGTACTAAGAAAGTGTACGTCCAGTCAGCCGCGCCGTATCGTATGTTGCCGGACGACATTAATTACTGGTATGTGCGAAACAGCGAGGGCGGCATGGTGCCGTTCTCGGCCTTCGCCACCTCGCGCTGGGAAACAGGTTCTCCACGCCTGGAGCGTTACAACGGTTATTCCGCGCTGGAAATCGTCGGTGAAGCCGCACCGGGCGTCAGTACCGGTACCGCGATGGACGTGATGGAAAAACTGGTCAGCCAGCTTCCGACCGGTTTTGGCCTGGAGTGGACGGCAATGTCCTATCAGGAACGTCTCTCCGGTGCGCAAGCCCCTGCTCTGTACGCGATTTCACTGCTGGTGGTATTCCTGTGTCTGGCGGCGCTGTATGAGAGCTGGTCAGTGCCGTTCTCGGTAATGCTGGTAGTGCCGCTCGGGGTGATCGGCGCGCTGCTCGCGACCTGGATGCGCGGGCTTGAGAACGACGTGTACTTCCAGGTCGGCCTGTTGACGGTTATCGGGCTTTCGGCGAAGAACGCCATTCTTATCGTCGAGTTTGCCAACGAGATGAATGAGAAAGGACAGGATTTGCTGGAAGCCACGCTGCATGCCTGTCGTCAACGTCTGCGCCCAATTCTGATGACTTCGCTGGCGTTTATCTTCGGCGTACTGCCGATGGCAACCAGCACCGGTGCAGGTTCTGGTAGCCAGCACGCGGTCGGTACTGGGGTGATGGGCGGGATGATCTCAGCGACCATACTGGCCATCTTCTTTGTACCGCTGTTCTTCGTGCTAGTACGTCGCCGCTTCCCGCTGAAAGAGAAGCCGCAATAAACTGAACAACACACTATAAAGGCGACCTTATCGGGTCGCCTTTTTTATCATTTCTACGGTGTGGCACAACGGACAAACAGTTAGCGCATTACCCACAACGGAATTATTTACGAAGCATGTCTTCGATAAAATCTTTCCAGTTTCCCAGTTCATGTTCGATCATAACAACCTCTCTTATTATTATCATTAGTGTACGAAAATAGCCTGGAGTTGTGAAGATAGGATAACCCATCGCTGCGATAACTGCCCTGAGCCTCCGTATTACGGGGGCTTAACGTTACTATGACTGATGCCCATTTATTTAATGTGACTTACTGCAATATTTTGAAACAACACGACTTCCGCATGATTTCACCATATTATGCGTTTCAGATGAACATCTATTCAGTTCTTACGGGTTGATATTTCGCTTAGGGATAAGTAGGGTCGTATAAATATTTCGCGTATGATCCACAACCGATTTTCATTATTCGAAAAATCTGAGCGATTTACCTGTTTCACCGCAAAAGGATTAAACATGATAACGATGTACGGGATAAAAAACTGCGACACCATCAAGAAGGCACGCCGCTGGCTGGATGACCACCAGATTGAATACCGTTTTCACGACTACCGGGCGGACGGTCTTGACCGCGCGTTACTCGACACATTTATCGACGAACTGGGCTGGGAAGCGCTGCTGAATACCCGTGGCACCACCTGGCGCAAGCTGGATGAGTCCGTTCGCACCAGCATCAAAAATGCTGATGCCGCCGCCACGTTGATGCTGGAAATGCCAGCAATCATCAAACGCCCATTGCTCTGTGCGCCCGGTCAGCCTATGCTGCTGGGCTTTAGTGATTCCAGTTACCAGACGTATAACGAGGTGTAGTGTATGTCATGCCCGGTCATTGAGCTGGCTCAGCAGCTTATTCGCCGCCCTTCCCTTAGCCCCGATGATGCGGGTTGCCAGGCGCTGATGATTGAGCGCCTGCGCGCGATTGGTTTTACCGTTGAAGCGATGGACTTCGGTGACACGCAGAATTTCTGGGCGTGGCGTGGGAAAGGTGAAACGCTTGCCTTTGCCGGTCACACCGACGTGGTGCCTGCGGGCGATGCCAACCGCTGGATTAATCCGCCATTCGAACCGACTATTCGTGACGGAATGTTGTTCGGTCGCGGTGCGGCGGATATGAAAGGCTCGCTCGCGGCGATGGTTGTCGCCGCCGAGCGTTTTGTCGCCCAGCATCCGAACCATAAAGGCCGTCTGGCGTTCCTGATAACGTCCGACGAAGAAGCCAGCGCAACGCACGGCACCGTCAAGGTGGTTGAAGCGTTGATGGCACGTAACGAGCGCCTCGATTACTGTCTGGTCGGTGAACCGTCCAGTACCGAAGTTGTAGGTGACGTGGTGAAAAATGGCCGTCGCGGCTCGCTCACCTGCAATCTGACCATTCATGGCGTGCAGGGTCATGTGGCGTATCCGCATCTGGCCGATAACCCGGTCCATCGCGCAGCACCGATGCTCAATGAGCTGGTGCAGATCGAGTGGGATCAGGGCAACGAATACTTCCCACAGACCAGCATGCAGATTGCGAATATTAATGCCGGAACTGGCAGCAATAACGTCATCCCTGGCGATCTGGTGGTGCAGTTCAACTTCCGCTTCAGCACCGAACTGACCGACTCAATGCTCAAAGAGCGCGTAATCGCTCTGTTGGAAAAACACCAACTGCGCTACAGCGTGGACTGGTGGCTCTCCGGGCAGCCGTTCCTCACCGGACGCGGCAAGCTGGTCGATGCGGTAGTGAACGCCATTGAGCACTATAATGAGATTAAACCGCAGCTGCTGACCACAGGCGGCACCTCAGACGGACGCTTTATCGCCCGAATGGGCGCTCAGGTCGTGGAACTGGGACCGGTAAATGCCACCATTCATAAAATTAATGAATGCGTTAATGCCGCCGACCTGCAGCTTCTCGCCCGAATGTATCAGCGGATCATGGAACAACTTGTCGCGTAGCGGCATTACTCAAAGAGGTATCAGGCATGGACTGGCTGGCTAAATATTGGTGGATCCTGGTGCTGGTGTTTTTGTTAGGCGTGATCCTCAACGTCATCAAAGATCTCAAGCGCGTCGACCCGAAGAAGTATATGGCGAACAAGCCGGACCTTCCCCCGCATCGTGACTTCAACGATAAGTGGGATGACGACGATGAGTGGCCGAAGAAAAAGCCTTAAACAAAAAAAGCGCCCGATAGGCGCTTTTTTTTGAGTGAGGGAATTGCCTGCTGGCGCTGCGCTTAGCAGGCCTACAAATACCTGCAGACCCGCCAGACATGCAAATCATCACCCGAAATTCAGGCAATAAAAAACCCGCACTTGGCGGGTTTATTCTTTATCAGTAGCTCTTAGTTAACTGCTCAGACGATTGTCTTCATCGCTGTCGTAATGGCTACTGATAATCAGCAAGACTTACAGCGGGGAAACGTTACCAGCTGCTGGGCCTTTAGCGCCGTTCTCGATGGTGAAGGATACTTTCTGGCCTTCATCAAGAGTTTTGAAGTTATCGCTCTGGATTGCAGAGAAATGTACGAATACATCTTTGCTGCCGTCGTCAGGAGTGATGAAGCCGAAACCTTTATCAGCGTTGAACCATTTTACTAAACCAGTCATTTTATTAGACATAGATATTTCCTTAATTATTAAGCCACTAAATGCGGCGATGATGGCCTGTAATGAGAGAGCTACTTACTTAGCACTTAGGAGGCGGCTCATGAAGGGCAATATCTATTGATAACACCTGAACTGAGGACTGCTTTACTAAAACTGCTTTCATAAGGTCTGTGTTCCAAACCAAGGACGCCATTAAGACACAGGAAAATTAATATAGCAACTTTTATGTATTTTTATTTTAACCGCTTAAATAGCCAGATGGCTGTACGGCTACTCTTTTCAGACTCAATCCAGAGTAGTGCACCCCATTAATATGCTTTTTAATCATGCATTTAAATGCATGACTACAGCAATTCGATGATATCGTCATCCTGCGGTTTACCGCCGCTCAGCGCTTCGTCGAAATAGTGTTTTGGCACGGTGTAGCGTAGATGATCAAGCGCAAACTGAATGCTGCGATCGTCAATGGCGTGCCCCAGGTCATCCACAATATCCAGTGTGACGTCCCCACCCGCTTCAATCAGCGCTTCCTGAGCCGCCACCGCGTGGGCCAAGTCAATTACCCGGTCGTCACCGCCGTGAATCAAATGCACGGTGGTCGCGGTGCTGGCACTGATCGGCAGCGTGGCAAATCGTCCGTTGAAGGCGATGATGCGTGATGCCAAACCCGGTGCCGCTTTGGTGCTTTCGAGCGACATTATCGTGCCCTGAGAGAAACCGATCAGCGCTGTGGCCAGTGGGCTAACGCCGCTCTCTTTCTGCCAATGGCGCACGATGTCGATAAAGGTCGGCATAATGGCATCAATGCGCTGCTGACGGTTTTCTTCCGTCACGCCCTGTACGGAAAACCACTGTCGACCGTTCGGGCCACAAGGCTCAACGCCCCCAACGCTGACAATCAGTGCGTCTGGAAACAGCGGCGCAAACCAGCTGCCAATCTGCCCCATCGACACAGGATTATCGCCCACGCCATGAAACAACAGCAGCAGCTGTTTGGCCGGGGCTGATGGACTTTGCACAACAAAATGGTCATGTTTCATGGCTTTCTCCTTGGTCTGTTGCTGGGGAGTCTACGCCGTTGGGCGTTAATGACCATGACATTTAACTGAATGAGTTTGTTAAAAAAACTGCAGGTTTTTTACCTGTTTCGCCAACGTCTCACTGCGATGCACGTCGAGACATTTCAGCGCATCTGCCGCCTCCTGACGCTGCTTTGCCAGGAGTGCTTTGCGCCCGCCCTGAAGCGGTACGGTATCGGTTTGTTGCGTCAGCGAGCTTCGTAATGCGGGCAAGGGCAGCGGGACCACCGAGAGCAGGCGCTGGAGGCTCCCTACCGCCGCCATCAGCGGACGATGTGCCCAGGCAAAACCGGCCAGTTCCTGCCAGTCATCCTCTGTAAGAATAGTCTCTGGCGGCTGATTTGCGGCCTGAACGCCATCATCACACCACTGCGCCAGCCAATATGCATCGCGGGCGAAGCGGGCCTGCTCACGCTCTGTAAGCTGATGTCCTGCCGCACTCAGCGGGTAAATGGCCATCGCTGTGTAACAACCGCTGCTGGCTTCCCGATGCGTACCCAGTCGCACCAGAAGAAAGCCACAGCGCTGCCAGAAGCGCCAAAGTTCATCGGTAAAACCGAAACTTACTGAGAGATAATCGCAGTCGTTAATCTGCGCGATGACGCCCGCAATCATCCGCTGGCCCGTCCCCTGCCGTTGCCGCTGTGGATGAATGGCGATGCGGCTGATACGCTGGCTCCTGAGCACTGCGGCCTGCGGGCTTCCGCCGTGTGCCGCCAGTGATTGCGCCACCAGATTGCCGCGCGGGCGACGAAACCCGGCCCACACCGCCTGACTCAGCTCCTGGCTCAGCCCACCTTCCTCCACCAGCCACAGCGCACCGGTCAGCGTTTCGCCTTCACGTGCGGCAATAAAATGTTGCCCGGGGGCATCCATCATGCGGCGTAAATCGAGGGGTGATGTCCGGTAATGCGCGGCAGAAAG
The DNA here is from genome assembly GCF_024764965.1 of Scandinavium tedordense. Lineage (NCBI taxonomy): Bacteria > Pseudomonadati > Pseudomonadota > Gammaproteobacteria > Enterobacterales > Enterobacteriaceae > Scandinavium > Scandinavium tedordense. The sequence continues at coordinate 295,986 of NZ_JALIGG010000054.1, forward strand.
CAACCGGTACATGGTGGAAAGCTGTTCCGGCTCGCTTTCCCACGCCGTTTGTTCAACGCGTTGAAGGTGGACGGTGTCTGGCGCAGGCAACGCGGGAAGCGAATCATCGAACAGCAGTGCGTCGGTAATGAAGGCTTCCAGCGGACAGCCACTTGCCCAACGTACAGGTTGATTCAGCGTGAACGCCGACAGATGTGGGAACCGGGCACAAAACTTAAGCATAAAACCACGCCCAGTGCCTTCGTAGCCCTGCACGGTCGTGGTCAACAACGTATGCGGAAAGCGGCTCACCAACTGCTCAAGTAGCGGGCCAGGAATGGCGGCAGCCTCATCGACAATCAGCCATTGCGCCTGTTCATCTGAGGCCAGCAGCGCGTCAGGCGCCATAAACCGGAAATGCTCTCCGGCAAAATGCGCCAACACGTCGGTGGCCGATTTGGCAGGAGCCGTTACGATGGCGGCGCGCGCTGGCAGGCTTTTCAGCAGCATTCCCGCCAACGCTGATTTCCCGCGGCCGCGCTCGGCGGTCACTACCGCCACGCCCGGCGGCAAGGTTTTCAGCGCGGCAAGGATCTCCGCCTGCTCAGCCTGCGGCTCGCCGTTCGCGGCATGCCATTGCGGACGAAGGCGATAACATGGAAGTGTAACCCGTTGATTTTGTTTCCAAAGAAGCGCTTCGGTGTCGTGTTGCAACACGCGGCAAAACTGGTCGACAAAATGCGGCGTAAAGATGGGATCGGGGCTATCGCTCCAGCGCACAGAGTCGCCGTCAGTCAGTATCGGCCAGCGCTGGAGGGTCGGGACAAGAAGCACCAGCCAGCTTCCGGCTTTTAGCGTACCTGCCAGGGCCGCGAAAGCGGCAACGTCAAAACCACGGCGGGCATCAAAAAAGGCGTGTTCGAACTCACGCCCGAGCAGAGTTTTCATCGCCGAGGGCGCGCAGTACGGTTCTGGCTGAACCTGAGGCGAGATAAACATCCCGTCACCGCCCAGTTGCTCACGCAGGCGCAAAGCCTGCTGGTAGCTCCAGTCGGCCTCTCCGCTCAGGACCAGCAGACGGCGAATGCCTTGCGCTTTCATGTTTGCGCTCTGCGCGAGAATGGCGTCCATGTCAGGCATGAGTTAGTTAAGCGCTGTTTTACCGAAGGTGTTGCACTGGGACGGGTCGCCACTGTCAAAGCCGCGTTTGAACCATGTGTATCGCTGCTCTGACGTTCCGTGAGTGAAGCTGTCGGGTACAACGCGGCCCTGGCTCTGCTTTTGCAAACGGTCATCGCCGATGGCTTCAGCAGCGTTCAGCGCTTCCTGTACGTCACCCGCTTCCAATACGCCCTGCTGCTGCATACTGTGACCCCAGACACCTGCGAAGCAGTCCGCCTGAAGCTCCATTTTCACCGACAGATGGTTCACTTCAGTCCTTGAAGCATTCTGCTGCATCTGCCGAACTTTCGGCTCGATGCCGAGCAGCTTCTGCACATGGTGTCCGACTTCATGCGCAATCACGTAGCCTTGGGCAAAATCACCATCAGCGCCAAGCTTGCTTTTCATGTCATCGTAGAAAGAGAGGTCGATATAGACGGTGCTGTCAGCCGGGCAGTAGAACGGGCCCATCACCGACTGACCGGTGCCACATCCTGTGCGCGTGGCACCACGATACATTACCAACTTCGGCTGTTGGTACTGGCGACCCATTTTCTGGAAAATCTGCCCCCAGGTATCTTCTGTAGTGGCGAGAATAACAGAGGTGAATTTAGCGGACTCGTCATCGTTCGGGCTGATGGAGCGCTGCGCCGTTTGCTGTTGCGGCATCGGCTGACCGGTGAGCATTCCGGTGAGATCGACCCCGTAATAGCCCGCGACTACAACGACAATCAGCAGAATGATGCCGCCTTTGCCGCGAGGGAGACGAAAACCACCACGGCCGCCGCCTATTGGGGACATTCCGCCAGAATCGTTTCGCCTGTCTTCCACATTATCGCTCTCGCGACGACCTTGCCAACGCATAGCAACCTCTGTATTTCATGTTCCTGATACAGTGATCGTAGGCGGTTAAAGGCAGGATTACCATAGTTAACAAGGCAGATATCAAAAGAGGATGACAAGCATCCTCTTAGTTTCAGGCCCGGAAAGCATAAGCAACACCGGGCAATCGATTCGCATCTCGGGTTAGTCGAGCTGAACGCCTAAACGACGCGCAACTTCTTCGTAGGCTTCAATCAGGCCGCCGAGGCTCTGGCGGAAACGATCTTTGTCCATTTTATCCATGGTGTTCTTATCCCACAGACGGCTGCCGTCTGGAGAGAACTCATCGCCCAGCACCACTTTGCCGTTGAACACGCCGAACTCGAGTTTAAAATCGACCAGGATAAGACCCGCGTCATCAAACAACTTGGTCAGCACATCGTTCGCTTTGTAGGTCAGCTCACGCATGGTGGCCAGATTTTCGCGGCTCACCCACCCGAAGGTTTCGCAGTAGGATTCGTTAATCATCGGGTCGTGCATTTCGTCGTTTTTCAGGAACAGATCGAACAACGGTGGATTCAGTTCGATGCCTTCTTCAATGCCCAAACGTTTCACCAGCGAACCCGCAGCGCGGTTGCGGATAACGCATTCTACCGGAACCATATCGAGTTTTTTGACCAGACACTCGGTATCGGACAGCAGCTGCTCCATTTGGGTCGGAATGCCCGCTTCTTCAAGTTTACTCATAATGAAATGGTTAAACTTGTTGTTCACCATGCCTTTACGATCGAACTGTTCGATACGCGCTCCATCACCTGCTGACGTATCGTTGCGGAATTCGAGCACCAACAGGTCCGGGTTTTCCGTGCTGTAAACGGTTTTCGCTTTGCCGCGATACAACTCAGCTTGCTTTTGCATCTTTCAATACTCCGGGTAGGAAATTAGACATTAAAATCGGGCTTTTCTGCCGACGCACACGTTTGCGTATAATACAGAAAAAAGGGCCGGATTGCTCCAGCCCTTTTATTTCTTACTTAAATGCTGCCTGGAATACCGCTACCAGCGCGTCATTCTGCGACTGGGTCAGCGTATGTCCTTTCGGATCGATGAACTGCATGCTACTGCGGTTATCGAGATCGCCAACCTGGAGCTTGTAGTCACCAGAGCTCAGGCCCGGGTCACTTGCGCCAAGGTCACGCCAGCTGCTGTCAGAAAGCGGTTTGTAGGTGACGTTGATGCTACCCTGCGAACGGGTGCTGTCAGTCACTTTCATGCCAGCTTTTTCCAGCGCGGCCGGAAGTTTCTGCCATACTTGGTTGAACGGACCACGTACGACCAACATTGGCAGGCCAGTATCGTCTGCCGCGCTCTGTACGTCGAAGGTTGCACCGTCGCGGCTCTGCGCGGCGTTCTGTGCGCTGGTCGCGTTCTTATCCAGACCCGCCGAAATCACGTTCAGCATTTCGGCGCTGTATCGCTGCATGGATGCAGCATCAGCAACCGGTTTGCCTGCCTGTTCCAGGTTCAGCAGCTTCACCACTACGGCTTGTTGATAGCCCTGCGGTTTAACAGAAACCTGATAGCGGCCACGGTACTGCTGATCTTCGTCCAGACGGTTCCATTGGACCCAATCAGTGGTCAGCGTCTGCGTCGCATCATCGCGCTTGTCGATGGTGTAATTTTTATCCTGAACGATGCTCACAACCTGCGGCCACAGATTTCCGCTACGGCCACTTTCGACCATCAGCGTGGCGGTGTCACCCGTAAATTGGGTGCGCGCGCCTGAAACCAGGGCTAAAGGCTGTGCAGGCGGACGAATGTCCAGTGCTTTACCCGTTGCGCCGTCACCGCGGGCCACAGGGATGTTGTATTCGCCATTTTCGACCGGCAGGATCATACCGGCCGGTGCATGAAGTTCAGAAAGCGGCGGAGCTTCCAGATAGGCTTCATCACCGCTGACCTGGCGCTTGTAGCGCGAATCTGAGCTACAGGCTGCGAGGAGCAGAACAAGCGAAACACCCGCAACTTTCGCCAGCTGCGACTTCTGTACTGAGTAAGCCATCAAATCTCCCTAAACTTTACAGCAGACCGGCATGCTTCAGCGCGGATGCCACCTCGTCACGGCCATGGGCGGTGATCGGGGTCATTGGCAGGCGCAGCGTATCGGTCGCCACAAGACCCAATTCCTTACAAGCCCATTTAACCGGGATGGGATTGGGTTCGACAAATAATTTATTATGCAACGGCATCAGACGCTGGTTAATCGCACGGGCTTCAGCAAAGCACCCGTCGGCGGCCAGTTTACACATTTCTGCCATTTCGCGCGCGGCTACGTTAGTCGTCACGGAAATCACACCGTGACCACCGAGCTGCATGAAGTCGAGCGCAGTGGCGTCATCACCACTCAACAGAATAAAGTCATCAGAAACCAGCTCTTTGATCTGGTGAACGCGACTTAAGTTCCCTGTGGCTTCCTTAATAGCGATAATATTTTTGATCTCTGCCAGGCGTCCCACGGTTTCCGGCAGCATATCGCAACCGGTACGGGACGGCACATTATACAGAATTTGTGGCAAATCAGTATGTTCGGCAATCGCTTTGAAATGCTGGAACAGACCTTCCTGAGTCGGACGGTTGTAGTACGGCGTGACCGTCAGGCAACCGACGATGCCGCTGTTATTGAAGCGCTGGGTCAGGCTGATGGCCTCTGCGGTGGCGTTTGCCCCCGTGCCTGCAATCACCGGGATGCGGCCGTCGGCGAGTTCGACAGTCATCATCACCACATCACCGTGCTCATCGTGGCTCAGGGTGGCAGACTCACCGGTAGTTCCTACCGAAACAATCGCCGAGGTCCCGCTGGCGACATGGTAATCAATCAGTTTTTTCAGGCTGGAGCGGTCGACCTGACCTTTTTCATCCATCGGCGTGACAATCGCTACAATACTTCCCGTGAACATGGGCCATCCTCAGTGCAGATGTGCGGACAAGAGTCTCAATGGTACGTTTGGTCCTGTTATAAAAGCAAGAGACCGGAGGCACTCAGGATGTTGTATGCCGGTTTTTTTTATGCTTTCCTAGTTACAACCTCCCCTTTTCACAGGAAGAACAGGTTTGACAGCCTCCCTACATCACTATTTGGTGATTACTGCACTGGGTGCCGATCGCCCTGGCATCGTAAACACCATCACGCGTCACGTCAGTAGCTGTGGCTGTAATATTGAGGACAGCCGCCTGGCGATGCTCGGCGATGAATTTACGTTTATTATGCTGCTCTCCGGCACCTGGAATGCTATTACCCTGATTGAATCGACGTTGCCATTAAAAGGGGCAGAGCTAGATTTACTGATTGTGATGAAGCGCACCTCAGCGCAGCCGCGACCGGCGCAGCCTTTAACCGTAGTGGTACAGGTTGAGGTGTCTGATTCACCACATATTATCGAGCGTTTTACCGGGCTATTAGACTCGAACGGCATGAATATCGCTGAGCTGGTTTCCCGTATTCAACCTGGTGACAATGCCGCTTCTCCGCAGCTATTTATTCAGGTAACCGCCCACAGTCCGGCATCGCAAAATGCGGCGAAGATCGAACAAGCGTTTAAAGACCTGTGTACAGAACTGAAAGCGCAAGGCAGTATAAACATCGTCAATTATTCACAGCATGATGAACAAGATGGAGTTTCGTAATGACCCCACTGAAAGCCGGTGACATCGCACCGAAATTTAGCTTGCCCGATCAAGACGGTGAGCAAGTAAATTTAACCGACTTCCAGGGACAGCGTGTTCTGGTTTATTTCTACCCGAAAGCCATGACGCCTGGCTGCACCGTGCAGGCTTGCGGCTTACGCGACAATATGGATGAGTTAAAAAAAGCGGGTGTTGAAGTGCTGGGTATCAGCACGGATAAACCGGAAAAGCTCTCCCGTTTCGTTGAAAAAGAACTGCTGAATTTTACCCTGCTCTCTGACGAAGACCATCAGGTCTGCGAACAGTTTGGTATCTGGGGCGAGAAATCCTTCATGGGCAAAACCTACGACGGCATTCATCGCATCAGCTTCCTGATCGACGGCGACGGCAAAGTCCAGCACGTGTTCGACGACTTCAAAACCAGCAATCACCACGACGTGGTGCTGAACTGGCTGAAAGAGAACGCGTAAGACATTGCGTGATAAAGTGCCCGGCGGACTCGCATCACCGGGCACTCTTTCTTAAATTTCCTTCAGCGCCATTTTCCACACTGACGCCACATTGCGCGCCGTTAACCGCAAGTTTTCTTCCGCCGCATCCAGTGCTTCCGGCAGCGTTACCACTTGGGTCAGAATCGAAAATGCCGCATCAACTCCGTATTCGTACACCACCTCGTGACAGCTTTTCAGACCGCCCGCCAGCGCAATAACCGGTTTATGGTGCAGTTTTGCCACCCGCGCCACGCCAATCGGCGTTTTACCAAAGATACTCTGGCTGTCGAGCCGCCCTTCCCCGGTAATCACCAGATCCGCGTCTTTCACCGCCTGCTCGAGTTTTAGCGTTTCCACCACAATGTCCACCCCCGCACGCAGTTGGGCATTTAACAACCCCAGCAGCGCGCTGCCCATGCCGCCCGCCGCGCCAGCACCCGGTGCGTTGAGCACCTCGCGCCCGGTCTGCTGTTGAATGAGTGCGCCCCAACGTGCCAGCGCAGCGTCCAGCGTTTCAATCATTTGCGGCGTAGCCCCTTTCTGCGGACCAAAAATTGCCGACGCGCCCTGCGGACCACAGAGTGGATTATTCACATCACAGGCAACGGTAATGGTCACCTCTTTTAGTTTTGGATGACAGCCACTCAGGTCAATGCTGGCAAGCTCGCTAAGCGCGCCGCCGCGGTGCGCCAACTCATGGCCTTGTACATCACGCAAGCGGGCGCCTAACGCCTGCATCATCCCTGCGCCGCCGTCGTTGGTGGCACTGCCGCCAATCCCCAGAATAATGCGCGCTACGCCACACTCCAGTGCCGCAAGAATCAGCTCTCCGGTACCATAGCTGGTAGTCTGCAACGGATTACGCTGCGCCGCAGGTACATGATGCAGACCCGACGCTGACGCCATTTCAACGATCGCCGTTTTGCTATCACCCATCAGGCCCCAGCGCGCCTGCACCGGCTGGCCCAATGGCCCGATAACCTGCTGAGTCTGGTAGCTGCCGCCGCTCGCTTCCACCATCGATTCCACCGTGCCTTCTCCGCCATCGGCCATCGGCACTTTGACGTACTGTGCATCCGGATAAATCTGGCGAAACCCCTGTTCAATAGCGGTCGCTACCGCCATTGCTGACAAACTTTCCTTGAATGAATCAGGTGCAATTACGATTTTCATACGGGTTATCCTGCGAGTCCAAATACGCCAAACATCAGGGTCGAGACAATAGTGATGGCCAGACCGACCAGCGTTTCATACGGCATCAGCTTCAAACGTTCGCGAATAATCATGCTGACGCTGCCGCCGGTGGCGTGGAAGAAGCTGCCATGCGGAAGGTGATCGAGCACAGTAGCACCCGCGTGAATCATCGCGGCACCTGCCAGAGCGGAAACGCCCAGCTCCAGCAGCGTCGGTGCAAATACACCTGAAGCCACTGCGGTGCCCGCCGTCGTCGATGCAGTCGCCATCGACATAATGGCCCCGGAAATCGGTGCCAGCAGATAGGCCGGCAGACCCGATGCCGTCAAACCGTGAATCAGTACATCTTTCAGTTCAGAATTGGCGATGATTCCCGCTAGCGTCCCGGTACCCAGCAGCATGATGGCGACGGGGGCCATCCGTGCCAGCCCGGCGGTCATAAAGTGATTGCTCTCTTTAATGCGGCCCATCAACAGCGCGCCCACCAGCCCACCGAGCGGTAAGGCAATCAGCGGATCGATAGCAATCCCGGCAATCGGTCGCAGCGACAGCAGCACAATTGCCACCAGCGGGGCGCTGATTGACACCATGAATCCTGGCTGCCCGATGGTATCGCCATGGGAAATCACTTCCTCTTCCGTGACCGGACTGCCCTTCTTGCTCAAACGTTTTGCCAGGAAATACGCCAAGGCCAGACCAAACAGACCGGGGATCACGCCGGCGAGCATCACCGACGTCAGCGGGACGTGAAAGTTATCAGCAGCGGCAATCGCATTCGGGTTCGGCGACATGACGTTACCGGCCTTACCACCGCCGATCATCGCCAGCAAAATCGCGGTTTTCGAAAGCTTTGCGCGACGGGCAATCGACAAGGCAATCGGTGCCACGGTGATCACCGCCACATCAACAAACACGCCGACCGCCGTTAGGCACATCGTGGCAATCGCCAACGCCAGCAGCGCCCGGGTTTCACCAACTTTTTTCACCACCGTTTCGGCGATGGTGTTCGCCGCACCGGATTCAATCAGCACACCAGCCAGCACCCCGGCGGCCAGAATACGCAGGACGGCATTGGTGATGCCCTGCGCGCCAGTGACCATCAGCGTCACGGTTTGCAGCAAGTCTGCACCGCCCACCAGACCACCGACTAACGCCCCGACCATCATGCCGTAGGCGGGGGAAACTTTTTTAAGAATCAAAATGATGGCCACGACCAGTGCGGCTATGGCCCCTAATGCGGATATCGACGTCATTCGTTGCGCCTCCATTAAGTGACGACGCAGTATGGAAAATTACGTCGCCGTTTGGCCTGGAGGTTCTAACGAACTTTCGCCACTACCGAGGGGGTTAAATTGTGGGAACCGACAGATTCACGCTGTAGCTCCATGCCGATATACAACCAGAGCATATTTTTCAACTCATTGATTTTTATCTGAGTAATATCCTCACAACGTTGAAGGCGATAGCGCAGCGTATTGACGTGAATATGCAGGGTATTGGCGGTTTGAGTAAGGTCACAATTCTGTTCAAACCATGTGCGCAGGGTGTGCTGCAAAACGCCTTTGGCATCGTTTTCAACCAGATGCAGCCACAGGCGCGACAGTTCCTGCACCTGCCAGATCTCCGATACGCCGCCCAGCAGCGCAGGCAGTGCGTAATCGTGATAGAAAACATACTGGCTTTTTAGCTTCTGTCGCTTCACCAGCGCCTGAGTCGCCCGGGCCGATTGCAGCGAACGATGTAACCCCGTTTCCCCGGGAAAATAACCGCCGATGATAATGCGGGTAAAACCAGATGACGTCGCCCAGGATTTAAAGCTCTGCAATGCGCTCATCTCCTGGCGCACGTCCCATTCCCCGCCCTTCAGCACAATTGGTTTGATGATAATCAACTCGTTGAAATCGCTGAACGTCACCAGATGATCGCGGGCGCGGTTGTCGAAATAATCCATCAGATTACGTAGCGCTTCGCGATCGGGCTGACGTAGCTCAATCACCATCACCACTCGGGGCAACGCCAGATCGATACCGAGATACGACGCCATCGAATGCAGTGAATCGGGTGTGTTTTCATATTGAATCAGCTTGTTAATCAGTTCTTCACGGTAGCGTTTATCCCACTGTTTCTGCTCGATAAGCGCCATGTGTTCGATGATCAACTCCGAGGCCATCTTCACCAGTTCCGCGTAGGCCCGGACCTTATTCGGCTCGCCAGTGATACCGAGCACGCCAATCAGCTGCCCGTTGAACGAAATGGGGAGATTAATTCCTGGCCTCACGCCCTTGAGCTGATTGGCGGTAGCGGAATCAATCTCCACAACTCGATTCTCTTTCAGCGCCAGAATCGCACCTTCGTGGCGCTGCTGGATCCGCGCAGGCTCGCCCGAAGCGATAATTACCCCGTGCTCATCCATCACATTAACCGAGTAAGGAATGATACTCATCGCACGCTGCACTATCTGTTGCGCGGTATAGTCCTTTAAATAATTGCGTCTCATCATTGTCCTGATCTGCTCCCTGATGGCGTTAATGCTGCCTCTTATAAGCGAATTCGTCTACCTGACGCCCAGGATGAAAACACAAAAAAAGAGCTAGAGATGCCGCCATTTTTGGTGAATTTGACAAAGAAAATTCAGGAACAGAAAGTCGCGGCGTAAAAAAGAGAGAGATTCTGGCAGCTTAGGGGAGTCTTACGGGGAAAAATGCAGAGAAGAAGGCAAAGCGCGACGCTATGACGGCGTTCACGCTTTGCACTTAAATGTTTAATCCATGTTCTCAGCGACAGCCGGACTGTCCGGCCAGGCATGTACCACCGCTTTGATAAGCGTCGCCAGCGGAATGGCGAAGAACACGCCCCAGAATCCCCATAAACCGCCGAAAATGACGACGGACAGGATGATCACCAACGGATGCAGATTCACCGCTTCGGAGAACAGTACCGGCACCAGCAGGTTGCCGTCGAGGCCCTGAATAATCAGGTACACCGCAAACAGGCTCCAGAATTCGGTACCCAGCCCAAACTGGAATAGCGCCACGCCGACCACCGGAATGGTTACCACAAACGCGCCGATATACGGGATCAGCACCGATACGCCAACCAGCACCGCCAGCAGCAGTGAATAGTTCAGCCCGAAAAGCAGGAAGCCAATCCAGGTGGCGACGCCGACAACAATCATCTCCAGCACTTTGCCACGAATGTAGTTGGTGATTTGCTGATTCATCTCCTTCCACACCTGGCCTGCCAGCCCGCGATTGCGTGGCAGCACACGGCGAACGGCGTTGAGCATTTGCTCTTTATCCTTCACGAGGAAGAACACCATCAGCGGCACCAGCACCAGATAAACGGCCAGCGTCAGCAAGCCCACCAGCGAAGCGAGGGAGTATTTCACGACCGAATCGCCCATCGTCAGCATCCGGCTGCGGATGTTTTCTGCCATCGCATCAATAATTCCGGCATCCATCAGTGCCGGATAACGCCGCGGCAGCGTGGCGGCGTAATCAGAAAGCTTATTGAGCATCCCCGGCATATCGCGGATTAAATTAATGCCCTGCTGCCAGGCGACCGGCATCACCACAAAGGCCATCAGCAGCACAACGCCGACAAACATCACCAGCACAATCGAGGTTGCCCAACGTCGCGAACAGCCAATGCGCTCCAGGCGAACGGTCGGCCATTCGAGCAAATACGCGAGCACAATGGCGACCAATAAAGGTGCCAGCAGCCCACTGAAGAAAAAGAGAATGCCGAATCCGGCAAGCAGAATGACCAGCAGCGCTATCGCTTCCGGGTCGCTGAAACGACGACGATACCACTGCATTAACATTTCGAGCATAACGACACTGTTCCCTGAATGGCGGGCAAAAGGCCCGCGTGAATTGTATCGAAATGTCACAAAATTGCCTGTGCTTTTTGCGCGGCACCGCACCCAGTAGCAAAAGTCACGCAAGGGTATATTCAGGCGTCGCACAGCCAGCTAAACTGCGATGGCAGCCGACAGTGGAACGTTACGCCGCGTTGTCGGTCAAACTGGCACACCCTACATACAGGACCGAGTTATGTTCAGGCAGTTAAAAAAAACGCTGGTTGCGACTCTCATCGCGTCGTTGACCCTGAGCCAGGCCTTGCCTGCCTTTGCGGACTCCGCAGATTCACTGCCGGATATGGGCACCACCGCAGGAAGCACGCTCTCCATCGGACAAGAGATGCAGATGGGCGACTTTTACGTACGCCAGCTGCGCGGCAGTGCGCCGCTGATTAACGATCCGCTGCTGGTTCAGTATATTAACGGCCTCGGGATGCGCCTGGTTTCTCATGCCAACTCGGTGCGGACACCGTTCCACTTCTTCTTAATTAACAACGACGAGCTGAACGCCTTCGCCTTCTTCGGCGGAAACGTGGTCCTGCACTCGGCGCTGTTCCGCTATGCCGACACCGAAAGCCAGCTGGCATCTGTTATGGCGCACGAAATTTCGCACGTGACTCAACGTCACCTGGCCCGCGCTATGGAAGACCAGAAGCGTAACGCGCCGCTGACCTGGGTAGGCGCACTGGGGTCGATTCTGCTGGCGATGGCCAGCCCGCAGGCCGGTATGGCGGCGCTCACCGGTACGCTGGCGGGCACGCAGCAGGGGCTAATAAGCTTCACCCGCCAGAACGAAGAAGAAGCCGATCGCATCGGTATCCAGGTGTTGCAGCGGTCCGGCTTCGATCCTCAGGCCATGCCGCAGTTTATGGACAAGCTGATGGATCAGTCTCGCTACTCTTCCAGACCACCCGAAATGCTGCTGACGCACCCCCTGCCGGAAAGCCGTCTGGCGGATGCTCGTAACCGCGCCAACCAGATGCGTCCGGTGGTGGTGCAGTCTTCAGAAGATTTCTACATGGCGAAAGCGCGTACACTTGGCATGTATAACAACGGTCAAAACCAACTCAGCAGCGACCTGCTCGACAGCTGGTCCAAAGGCAATATTCGTGAGCAGCACGCCGCGCAGTATGGCCGCGCCCTTCAGGCGATGGAGGCCAATAACTATGCTGAGGCCAGCAAGCAATTGCAATCGCTGTTGACCAGCAACCCACAGAATGTCTGGTATCTCGATCTCGCAACGGACATTTCGCTGGGCCAGAACAAAAATGCAGAAGCGGTTAACCGCCTGAAAGCGGCGAAAGATTTACGCAACAGCCCGGTGCTTCAGTTGAACCTGGCTAACGCCTTGCTCCAGTCCGGAAACCCGGAGGAAGCGGCCACGCTGCTCAATCGCTACACCTTTGCCTATAAAGACGATGTTAACGGCTGGGATTTACTGGCGCAGGCAGAAGGCAAACTCGGCAATCGCGATCAGGAACTGGCGGCGCGGGCAGAAGGCATGGCGCTGGTCGGTCGACTTGATCAGTCGATTTCCCTGCTCAGCAGCGCCAGCGCCCAGGTCAAACTCGGTAGCCTGCAGCAGGCACGTTATGACGCTCGCATCGACCAATTCCGTCAGATGCAGGAAACGTTTAAACCCTATTCAAAAATGTAAGGACACCCGATGACTCAAGCGGTCCAGATTTACCACAACCCACGCTGTTCCAAGAGCCGCGAAACCTTAGCGCTGTTGAAAGATAACGGCGTGGATCCGGAGGTGGTGCTGTATCTCGACACGCCGCCAGATGCAGCGACGCTGAAAAACCTGCTAAAAATGCTCAGCATGACCAGCGCCCGTGAGCTGATGCGTCAGAAAGAAGACTTATATAAAGAACTGAACCTGGCAGACAGCGCACTCAGTGAAAACGCACTGATTGAAGCGATGATTGCCCATCCGAAGCTGATTGAACGCCCAATCGTAGTGAAAAACGGTCAGGCGCGAATTGGTCGTCCACCAGAACAGGTGCTGGAAATCATCTAGGTTTTGATGCCGCAGCGTAAGCTTCTAAAAAACCCTGCGGCGTACTCTCTCCCAATTTCTTCTGCGTTTTCCCGGTATTCCATAAAACACTCAACTGCTGCACCAGAGCATCCGGTTCCGTCGCAGCTGGAACCAGCGTTCGCAGGGCTTCCGTAAAGGTAATCGTGCTCGCTACGGCCTGTGGCAGACGGGAAACCTTCATTCCAGGCGCCTCAACCTCAAGCCATTTAACCAACTCAGTCTTAAGACATTGAATATCAGCCGGACAGCACGCCAGCGTTTCCTGTAGCCAGTTTTCAACCAGCGGTAACGAGATGCCGGAATATACCCGGGCATGGCACCAGCCGCTCAGCGGTTCACTCGCCCACAGCAAATGGTGATCGCCACCATCGTCCATGGTCATCGACAGCCGCCGATAATGAAGCGTTAGCATATTTGGCACCGCACCCGCCCTCAGCGCTTTTTTCCCCTGTGGTGTGGCCTTCTCCCGCTGATGTGCTGGCCGCAAATAGCGGTTCAACGTGGCGCGAGAAATCGTAATACCCAAGCCTGCATTAACCATAAACAACAGCTCATCAAGCGGCGCATGCAGGGTATCTCGCAGTGCGTTCACCAGATTTATCTGTTCAGATCTCATTACTTTGTGTACCACATGCGGCGTGGTGTGCCGGTCGCTCGTTTGCTCGCGATTGCGCCAGCGCCGGACGGTGGTAACTGAAATCCCTAGCTCTTTCGCCAGCTCACGGTCGCTTTTATCAGATTGCTGAAGGTAACGGCGCACGCGTGGCGTGGTAGTGGCATTAGCATGCAGCTTTATTTCCATCGTCAATTCCTGATGACCTGTTATAACCAATCACATGAGATTTATATCAGTCACGCGCTGGCATTGTGACCGAATTCACCTTTCACCGCCCGCCTTTCACTGATAATCCGCATACATAACACACAAACAAACAGTCAGTCTCGTGCGGAGCTCACAATGAACAATGTTCTGGGATTTTTAGAAGCCAAACTGATGCCGTTGGCGGCGAAAGCCGCACAGCAACGCCATCTGTGCGCCATTCGCGGCGCCTATGTTTCATTCATGCCGTTTATCATTGTCGGGTCGATCCTGCTGGTGATTTCGTCGTTCCCCAATCAGAGCTACCAACAGTTTATGTCTCACACCTTTAGTGAGAGCTGGAGCAGCATTGTCGAGATCCCGTTTAATGCAGTGTTCTCCACCATGTCGCTATTTATCAGTTTCCTGGTGGCCTATCGCCTTGCGGAACATTACAACGAAGACCGCGTGTCGTGCGGCATTCTGGCGCTGGTGAGTTTCCTTATCCTGACCCCGTTTATTAAAGTCGCGGAAAACGGCGGTATCACCGTCATGCCAGTGGAGTGGATCGGCAGCAAAGGTCTGTTCGTGGCAATGATCGGTTCACTGCTGTGGACTGAGCTGTTCTGCTGGCTGAAGCGTAAAAAGCTGGTGATCAAAATGCCCGATGGCGTGCCGCCTGCGGTGCAGGAATCGTTCGCGGCGTTGATCCCGGCACTGCTGGTGATGATCCTGGTGCTGATCATTCGCATCGGCTTTGAAAACACCCACTACAACACCATTCATCAGTTCATTTATGAAGTGGTCGCCACCCCGGTCCGCCACTACGGCACCTCGTATTTCGGTGCGCTGATGACCGTATTTAGCATCACCATTTTGTGGTCCGTGGGCATTAACTCCGGTTCGATGATCAATGGCATTATTCGTCCGCTGTGGATGGAAAATCAGACTGACAACATCGCCGCCATTCAGGCAGGCGTGACGCCACCGCACATTATTACCGAGCAGTTCTTCGACATGATCTGGATGGGCGGGGCGGGTGCCACGCTGTCACTGGTGATTGCAATGCTGATTTTCGCACGCAGTAAAAACATGCGCGAAGTGGCCCGCCTCGGCGCAGGTGCGTCGATATTCAACATCAATGAACCGGTGCTGTTCGGTCTGCCGGTCATCATGAACCCG
Organism: Scandinavium tedordense; assembly: GCF_024764965.1. Classification (NCBI taxonomy): domain Bacteria; kingdom Pseudomonadati; phylum Pseudomonadota; class Gammaproteobacteria; order Enterobacterales; family Enterobacteriaceae; genus Scandinavium; species Scandinavium tedordense. The sequence goes on from NZ_JALIGG010000054.1 coordinate 311,204, forward strand.
ATCATGCTCATCCCATTCAACCTCGTGCCGCTGGTGCTGGTCACCATCCAGTACGTGGCGATGAAAATCGGCGCAGTGGCGGTCACCACCGGGGTGTTCATTCCGTGGACGCTGCCACCAGTGCTGAGCGGATTTATCGTCACCGGACACCTTTCCGGCAGCGTGATGCAAATATTGAATCTGCTGATTGGCGCGATGCTTTACCTGCCGTTTATGCGCATTCTCGATAAGCAGTATCGGGCCGCAGAAATTTTGACTGAAAATGAAACTCGCCAGATGGCAAAACAGGAGTCGTAACGATGTGGGGAATTATTGCAACCTGGCGAATGGCGCTGGAAGGTGTGACTGAATCAGTGTCGGCGCTGGCCGCAGGCAGAGCCGCTTCCACCGCCGTAGTGGATGCCGTTGTTGCCGTCGAAGACTTTCCGCTCTACAAATCCGTCGGCTACGGCGGGCTTCCGACCGAAAACGGCGAGGTTGAACTGGACGCTGCCTTTATGGACGGCGACACCCTGGCGTTTGGTGCAGTCGGCAATCTGATTGATATCGCCAATCCGGTTCGCGTGGCGCAGGCGCTCAGCCGTCAGCGCTATAACTCGCTGCTGGTCGGTCAGGGCGCACGCGAATGGGCTCTGGAACAGGGCTTTGCCGAGAAAACCATGCTGACCGATCGCGCAATGCAACACTATCGCAAGCGCTGTCGCGAAACGCTCGATAAAGGCCTCAGCCCATATGATGGGCACGACACAGTCGGCATTATCGGGCTCGATCAGCAAGGGTCGATGAGCGTCGCCACTTCCACCAGCGGCCTGTTTATGAAAAAACGCGGGCGCATTGGCGATTCGCCGATCATGGGCTCCGGGTTTTACTGCGACAGTGAAACAGGCGCGGCAACGGCTACCGGCGTTGGCGAAGATCTGATGAAAGGCTGCACCAGTTATGAAATCGTGCGTCGGATGGCGGGCGGTATGTCACCGCAGGACGCTGCGGATTCGGTGGTGTTTGAGCTGGAAGACAAGCTGATGTCGCGGTTTGGCCGCGCGGGTGACCTGTCGGTGGTATGTATGAACCGCCGCGGCGAGTTTGGCGCTGCCACCAATATCAAAACATTTTCGTTTGTGGTCGCCACGGAAAATCAGCCGCTGACCGTTTATCGCGCCGAACGCCGTCAGGAGAAAACCCATTACCAGCCGGTGGATGACGAATGGATGCAGGCTTACGCCACGCGTATTCGCGCCCCGATTGAGGAGTAAATCATGGAATTTCATTTAGTCACCGAACCTTCAGCCGTACCGCACGGCTGCCATTTGATTACCTCGCCTGACAGCCCGCTGCTGGAAGCGTTCAACATTCCGCTGCTGGCGGAAATGGTTGCGCAGGCCCGCAAGGGTCAGCTGGCAGACAGTCAATTTGGCTGTGCGCCATTTGCCCGCATCACGATAATTCCTGACGCCGCCTGGCAGGACACACTGACCGAAGAACTGCTTACCTCTCTGCGTCCGTTATTCAAAAAGCCCATCAGCGAAAACGTAGTGCTGGATTGCACCTTGCTCACTGAAAGCTGCGTGCGTGATCCTGTTCTGCGTTGGGTTTTCAATCTCGATCACAGCTTGAACGATCTCGGCCTGAAAAGCGGCACAACGGTGCGCGTGCGGATTAAATGCCTGACCGGGTTCTGTCTGTCATCGCAGCAAGAATCGCTGCATGCGGCATTTTGTCAGCAGCACGCGGTCGCCAACGGGATGCTGGCGGCGCGTCGCCTGGCGGATCTCCCTTCGGAAACCTGTACCCCGCAGTTTGTGGTGCAGGAAGCTCAGCGCCTGTGCGCTCATTTTCCTGCGCTGTATTGTGAAGTGCTGGACGAACACGCCATTCAGGCGCAAGGCCTGGGTTTGCTGCATGCCGTCGGGAAAGGTTCAACTCGCCCTCCCCGCCTGCTGGCGATTCATTATGATGGGGCGAAAGACGGTCCGGTGCGCAGCTACGTCGGGAAAGGTATTACGTTTGATACCGGTGGCTTGTGGCTGAAAGAAGGCGCGGGCATGTACACCATGAAATACGACATGTGCGGCGCGGCAAACGTGCTCGGCCTGATGCTGAGTATCGCGGAACTGGCGCTACCGGTGCGAGTGATGGGCGTACTGGCGCTGGCCGAAAATGCCATCGGCCCGGACGCGATGCAGCCCGGCAGCGTAGCGCGCGCCTGTAACGGGATGACAGTGGAAATCAATAACACCGACGCCGAAGGCCGTCTGGTGCTGGCTGACGCTATTGCCTGGGCCAGCCAGCGCCATCCGCAGACGCATTTTATTATTGATATGGCGACGCTGACCGGTGCAGTGGTGAAAGCGCTGGGCTATGAGCTGAACGGATTAATGACGCAAAACGAGATGTTGCGCGAGCAACTGGTTCAGGCCGGGAAGAAAAGTGGCGACGAGGTGTGGTCGCTTCCCCTCGACGGACGAATGAAAAAACAGACTGAAAGCGCGATTGCCGATCTGTGTAATACGCCGACGAATAATGCGGCGATCAGCGCGTCGGCCGCATGGTTGCTACATCATTTCTGCCCGCCGGAAATTCCGTGGGCGCATCTGGATGTCAGCGGTACGGCCTTGTGGCGTGAGAGTGGTAAAAGCGTGGCGTCGGGGCGGCCGATTGCGTTGTTGATACAGCATCTATTGGATGATTTGCAATGATGCCGTGCCCGGTGGTGCTGCGCTGACCGGGCCTGCGGAAATGATCGTCTGTATTTTGGGTTGCCCCCGGCAGTAATGCCGGATGGCGCGATGCGTATCCGGCCTACAGTTTCAGGATCTCTTTCACAAACGGGATGGTCAGTTTGCGTTGAGCGGTAATCGACGCACGATCGAGCTGATCGAGCGTCATAAACAGGGTGCGGGTTTCGCGATCGAGGCGCTTCATCAGGAAGCGACAGACATCTTCTGGCATCTCAAACCCACGCATTTTCGCACGCAGCTGTAACGCCTGAAGTTTGTCTTCATCGGACAGCGGTTGCAGCTTGTAAATTTGTCCCCAGTCGAGACGCGAGGCGAGATCGGGCAACGCTACATTCAGCTGGCGGGGTGGACGATCGCCGGTGATCAACAGGCGCGTTTTACCCGACTCCTGAATCCGATTATAGAGGTTAAAAATCGCCATTTCCCACAGCTCATCACCCGCCACGCATTCGATATTATCGATGCATACCAGCGCCAGATGCTCCATACCTTCCAGCACTTCAGGAACGAACCAGGTACGTTTATCCAACGGGACATAGCCAACAGCATCACCACGCTGCGACAGTTCAGCGCATGCTGCATGCAGCAAATGGCTGCGGCCAGCACCTTCGCGCGACCAGACGTAAATGTATCCGCTGTGATCCTGACGCAGCATGGTTTGCACTGCGGCAAGTAAAGAAGAGTTATCGCCCGCCCAGAAACTCGCAAAGGTTTCGTCGTCGGGGAGATAGAGTGGCAAAGAGAGCTGAGCCGGAGCGTTCAGAGTGACCTCAACATGGAACTTCTAAAATCGCAGTGAGTGTAACACAAAAGGCGCGCAGGAGAGAACCGGGCGGGAAGCCTCGCCCGGTTGGTCGATCATTACGCTGTTTTATCACTGTCGGCCGGATCAAGCACCACTTCTTCCGGGCGCAGGACGCTGATCAGCTTGAAGATGAGGCTCAGAGCCACGCCAACGATGGTTGCCAGCGCCATGCCTTTCAGCTCAGCCGCACCAATGTGTACGGTAGCGCCGCTGACGCCGATGATCAGAATAACGGCGGTCAGGATCAGGTTTTGCGTTTTGTTGTAATCGACTTTTGATTCAATCAGAACGCGAATACCGGACGCGCCAATCACCCCGTACAGCAGCAATGACACACCACCGATAACCGGGACCGGAATGATTTGAATCGCTGCCGCCAGCTTACCGACGCAGGAAAGCAGGATGGCGATGATCGCCGCGCCGCCAATAACCCAGGTGCTGTACACGCGGGTGATGGCCATAACGCCAATGTTTTCACCGTAAGTGGTATTTGGCGTCGAACCAAAGAAACCGGAAATGATGGTCGACAGGCCGTTGGCAAACATCGAACGATGCAGACCCGGATCGCGGATCAGATCTTTTTTGACGATGTTCGCCGTCACCACCAAGTGTCCAATATGCTCGGCGATAACCACCAGAGCGGCAGGCAGAATGGTGAAGATAGCAAACCATTCAAAGCGCGGAGTGTAGAAGGTTGGCAACGCAAACCACGGAGCTTGTGCAATAGCGGAAGTGTCTACGATACCGACCGCAAACGACAGCGCGTAGCCGGTCAGCACGCCAATCAGGATTGGGATGATTGCCAGGAAACCACGGAACAGCACGGAGCTGAACACCGTTACGCCCAGCGTTATCAGCGAAATCATGATGCTGGTGGTATTTGGCGCCGTACCCGCTGCTGGCAGCAGGCCAGCCATGTCAGCTGCCACATGCGCCAGCTCCAGGCCGATTACCGCGACAATCGCGCCCATTGCCGCCGGAGGGAACATCACATCCAGCCAGCCGGTGCCCGCTTTTTTGACAATGAACGACACCAGGCAGAACAGCACGCCGCACATAATGAAGCCGCCGAGCGCCACTTCATAACCCAGCGGTAACAGCAGCAGCACCGGGGAAATAAATGCAAAGCTTGAACCGAGATAGGCTGGGATTTTGCCCTTGCAGATGAACAGATACATCAGCGTGCCGATACCGTTGAACAGCAGAACCGTTGCCGGGTTGATGTGGAACAGGAAAGGTACCAGCACCGTTGCGCCAAACATGGCGAACAGATGCTGCAAACTAAGCGGGATGGTCTGCAAAAGTGGCGGTCTTTCACTTACCCCGATAGCGCGGCGCGTCATAGTCTTATCCTCTGTCTGAGTGTTGTTGTTTGTATTGGTGTGTTTTAGTCAAAAAAAAGCCGACTCTCAAAGTCGGCTATTTTTAATGAATCTCTTATTTGGTACCAAAAATCTTATCACCGGCATCGCCGAGGCCCGGAATAATGTATCCGTGTTCGTTCAGGCCCTGGTCAATGGATGCGGTGTAGAGTTCTACATCCGGGTGCGCTTTCTCCAGCGCTGCGATACCTTCCGGAGCGGCAACCAGAACCAGCACCTTAATGCTGGTACAGCCTGCGTTTTTCAGCAGGTCAATAGTGGCAATCATTGAACCGCCGGTTGCCAGCATTGGGTCAACTACCAGCGCCATACGCTCGTCGATGTTTGACACCAGCTTCTGGAAGTACGGTACTGGCTCGAGGGTTTCTTCATTACGGTAGATGCCGACCACGCTGATACGCGCGCTCGGAACGTGCTCCAGCACGCCTTCCATCATGCCCAGGCCTGCACGCAGGATTGGCACAACGGTAATTTTCTTGCCTTTAATCTGCTCGACCTGCACCGGGCCATTCCAGCCTTCGATGGTGACAGTTTCAGTTTCCAGGTCAGACGTTGCTTCATAAGTCAGCAAGCTGCCCACTTCTGAGGCGAGTTCACGGAAGCGTTTGGTGCTGATGTCATGCTCACGCATCAGGCCCAGCTTGTGTTTTACGAGCGGGTGTTTCACTTCCACAATCTTCATTCTCTTTCTCCTCTGAGGGGCAACCACAAAAAAATCGCCGGATTATACCGCTTTTTCCTGGCTGCGCCATACCTGTTCTCTTTGACGGGGATCAAGCAAAGTGATTAACACATTGTTACTCATTATAAAGTAAGGATAAAAATAAACCCCGCCGAAGCGAGGTTTTATCTTTCAGTGAATCGATCGCGCAATATTAGAGCGATTCGCCGTTGCTGCTGATAACCTTTTGATACCACGCAAAAGATTTTTTGCGGCTACGTTCCAGGGTGCCTTTGCCTTCATTATCTTTATCGACATAGATAAAACCGTAGCGTTTTTTCATCTCGCCGGTTCCGGCAGACACGAGGTCAATACAGCCCCATGGGGTGTAGCCCATCAGGTCCACGCCATCTTCCACCACCGCCTTTTTCATTTCGGCGATGTGGGCGGAGAGATAATCAATGCGGTACTGATCGTTTACGCTGCCGTCGTTTTCACGCACGTCGATGGCGCCGAAGCCGTTTTCCACAATGAACAGCGGAAGCTGATAGTGATCCCAGAACCAGTTCAGTGAATAACGCAGGCCAACCGGGTCAATCTGCCAACCCCAGTCGGATTTTTTCACGTACGGGTTGGAAACCAGACTGGTTGTTTCGTCGTAGTCGAGTTGTGGGTTGTCTGCCGTCGCTTTGGTGGCGAAAGACATGTAGTAGCTAAAACCGATGTAATCGACGCAGCCCTGTTTCAGCGCGGCGTTGTCTTCTGCGGTGATATCAAGCTCAACGCCGCGACGCTCGAAGTAGTTCAGCAGATGCTGCGGATATTTGCCGCGCACGTGTACATCGGTGAACCAGTAACGGCGATGCATAGCGTTCATCGCCATCATCATGTCGTCCGGCGCGCAGGTCAGTGGGTAAATCGGGCACATTGCAATCATGCAACCGACCTGCAGCGATGGGTTAATTTCACGCGCCACTTTCACCGCCAGTGCACTGGCGACCAACTCGTAGTGCGCCGCCTGATACATAATCGGCTCGCGATCCTCACCTGCCTCGTACTTGATGCCGGAGTTAGTAAACGGCGCGAAATCTTCGTGGAAGTTTGCCTGGTTGTTGATTTCGTTGAAGGTCATCCAGTACTTCACTTTGTGCTGATAGCGCTCGAATGCTACTTTCGCAAAGCGCACAAAGAAGTCGATGACTTTACGGTTACGCCAGCCGCCGTACTCTTTCACCAGGTGATACGGCATTTCGAAGTGTGACAGCGTAATCACCGGCTCGATGCCGTATTTCAGGCATTCGTCGAACAGGTCGTCGTAGAATTTCAGACCTGCTTCGTTTGGCTCCAGCTCGTCACCTTTCGGGAACAGACGCGTCCAGGCAATCGAGGTGCGGAAACATTTGAAGCCCATTTCGGCAAACAGTTTGATGTCGTCTTTATAGCGGTGATAGAAATCAATCGCGTCATGGTTCGGGTAGTTTTTTCCAGGCAGCACGCCGTCAGTAATTTCACGCGCTACGCCGTGGGCCCCGGCGGTCATCACATCGGCAACGCTCGGGCCCTTTCCGCCCTCTTTCCAGCCGCCTTCCAGCTGATGCGCCGCAACGGCACCGCCCCACAGAAAATCGCTTTTAAATCCGGACATAACAACTCCCTCTTTAACATTCAGACTGCTGATTAAAATGGTAAACCGCGCCGAGTAAACCGGCGTCGTTGCCGTGGCTAACGGTATCGACGTATTCATCAATACCGAACCAGGCGAGATGCTGTTTCAGTTGTTGCAGGAAGCCCGGGCGTTCGGTAATGCCGCCGCCGAGCAGAATTGTTTGCGGGTCGAACAGATTGACCAGGTTGTACAGGCCGCTGGCGATGCCGTTGAAAAAATCGTTGACCAGCCGCTGGCAAACCGCGTCTCCCGCATCGCAGGCATCGAAAATCTCTTCGCCACTGACGTCATCGAGCGGTTTCCCGATATGGTTCGCATAGCGTTTGCGCAGGACGCGCAGCGTGCAGGTGGCATTCATGGTGTAGTGCGTCGGATGGCGGCTGCCGGGGCGGTCGGTAAACATGTAGCCAAATTCACCGCCGCGAAAACGCGCGCCGCGTACCAGCTGGTTATTGCAGAAAATCGCACCGCCGATGCCGGTGCCAATCGTCAGCACCAGAAAGTCGCTCATATCTGCCGCTTTGCCCTGCCAGCGTTCGGCGAGCAGAACGCAGTTGGCGTCATTTTCAATCGCGACCGGCAGACGGGTGCGTTCTTCGAGCCAGGCTTTAATGCCGAACTGGTCGAATTTGCGGATAGCCCCGCCCATTTCGATGAAACCGGTGTGAGGATTGACGTAGCCAGGCGCGCTGATGGCGATGCCTTCACACTCCGAATGTGCATCCAGCCAACTCAGAATGCCGTGCAGAATGGCCTCGCCGTCGCTGTCTTTGATGGCCACTTTTCCTTTCGCAATGATGGCCCCTTCGTCGGTCACCACGCCCATTTTGAGCGCCGTGCCACCAATATCAAACGCGGCAATATGCATCTGCGTCACTCCTCCTGAGGGCAATTTCAGAAACCGGTTTCAGTGGAATATTGTGTGCTGTGGCAATAACCTGCAAGCATTAAAATGTACCCGGTTTCATTTTCGTGAACGGGTTCAAATTTGCCTGAACGAATGCTGAAAGCATGTAAAAAAACGTCAGCAAAAGATATCCCACACCCAGGCTCGCAAACGTTTGCTTAGACTGTTAGAATGGCGCCGATTTTATTTGCTAACGCCATTCGTGGAGACTTGCAGTGACCGACAAAACCTCTCTCAGCTATAAAGATGCCGGTGTTGATATTGACGCGGGTAATGCTCTGGTTGACCGAATCAAAGGTGTGGTGAAGAAAACCCGCCGCCCGGAAGTGATGGGTGGCCTGGGTGGATTCGGCGCACTGTGCGCACTGCCGCAAAAATATCGTGAGCCAGTGCTGGTTTCCGGCACGGATGGCGTCGGCACCAAGCTGCGCCTGGCAATGGATCTTAAGCGTCACGACACCATCGGCATCGACCTGGTGGCAATGTGCGTGAACGACCTGGTGGTACAGGGCGCTGAGCCGCTGTTCTTCCTTGATTACTACGCGACCGGCAAGCTGGACGTGGACGTCGCCTCAAGCGTTATCACTGGCATCGCCGAAGGCTGCCTGCAGTCCGGCTGTGCACTGGTGGGCGGTGAAACCGCTGAAATGCCGGGCATGTATCACGGCGAAGATTACGACGTGGCCGGTTTCTGCGTAGGTGTGGTCGAGAAATCTGAAATCATCGACGGCAGCAAAGTAGCCGACGGCGACGTACTGGTGGCTCTCGGTTCCAGCGGTCCGCACTCCAACGGTTATTCGCTGGTGCGTAAAATCCTTGAAGTCAGCGACACCAATCCAGAAACCACGGAACTTGACGGTAAACCCCTGGCCGATCACCTGCTGGCGCCAACCCGTATCTACGTGAAAAACATTCTGGAACTGATTGCCAGCGTCGACGTGCATGCCATCGCGCACCTGACCGGCGGCGGTTTCTGGGAGAACATTCCACGCGTGCTGCCGGACAACACTCAGGCCGTGATCGACGAATCCTCGTGGCAGTGGCCGTCCGTATTTAACTGGCTGCAAACCGCCGGTAACGTTAGCCAACATGAGATGTATCGCACCTTCAACTGTGGCGTGGGCATGTTGATTGCGCTGCCAGCCGCAGAAGCCGATAAAGCTATTGCACTGATGAATGAGAAAGGTGAAAACGCGTGGAAAATCGGCTATATCAAAGCTTCCGATTCTGAACAGCGTGTGGTCATCGAGTAATGAAAAATATTGTGGTGCTGATTTCTGGCAACGGAAGCAATTTGCAGGCGATTATCGATGCCTGCAAGCAGAAGAAAATCAATGGCACCCTTCGGGCTGTTTTCAGCAATAAGGCCGACGCGTTCGGCCTTGAGCGCGCCCGTGAAGCAACGATCCCTGCGCATGCGCTGAGCGCCAGCCAGTTTCCCAACCGCGAAGCATTTGACCGCGAGCTGATGCAGGAAATTGATGCCTACGCGCCTGATGTGGTAGTGCTCGCAGGCTACATGCGCATTCTGAGTCCGGCATTCGTGGCGCATTATCAGGGGCGTCTGCTGAATATCCACCCTTCCTTGCTGCCGAAATATCCCGGCCTGAACACCCATCGTCAGGTGCTGGACAACGGCGACGAAGAACACGGCACCTCAGTGCACTTCGTGACGGACAAACTCGATGGTGGCCCGGTGATTTTACAGGCCAACGTGCCCGTATTCATCGGTGACACAGAAGATGACATTACCGCTCGCGTTCAGCACCAGGAGCACGCTATTTATCCGCTTGTGGTGAGCTGGTTTGTCGACGGACGTCTGGCAATGAAAGACAACAGTGCATGGCTGGACGGTGTTCAGCTTCCCGCGCAAGGCTACGCCTCCGAAGCGTAATTCCAGGTCGCCTGTCCAACGCGACAGGCGCTTTTCCCCCTCCCCCATACCGCTGAATAATAAAAAAACGTTATCGCAGGTTCACGACAAACAGATTATTGTCATACTTACCTGGCACAGTTGGACATCACAGGTCAAAGCTCGCCATAATGTGAGGGCTGTCCGCGTCAATCAACCGGAGTGTGAGTAGTAATGGGTCAGGATAAGCTTTATATCGAAAAAGAACTGAGCTGGTTATCCTTTAACGAGCGCGTTCTCCAGGAAGCAGCGGATAAAAGCAACCCGTTGATAGAACGCATGCGTTTTTTGGGGATCTACTCCAATAACCTTGATGAGTTCTATAAAGTACGTTTTGCCGAACTCAAACGCCGCATTATCATCAGTGAAGAACAAGGCCTCACCGCCCATTCCCGCCACCTGCTGGGGAAAATTCAGGCCCGCGTGCTGAAAGCCGACCAAGAATTTGACAGCCTTTATAACGAACTGCTGCTCGAAATGGCGCGCAATCAAATTTTCCTGATTAACGAGCGTCAGTTATCGGTCAATCAACAAAGCTGGTTACGTCACTACTTCAAACATTACCTGCGCCAGCACATCACGCCGATTCTGATTAATCGCGAAACGGACTTAGTCCAGTTCCTGAAAGACGATTACACCTATCTGGCGGTGGAGATTATTCGCGGCGAAGAAATTAGCTACGCCCTGCTGGAAATCCCGTCTGATAAAGTGCCGCGCTTCGTCAATTTACCACCGGAAACGCCGCGTCGCCGCAAACCGATGATCCTGCTCGACAACATTCTGCGCTACTGCCTGGACGACATCTTCCTGGGCTTCTTCGATTACGACGCCCTGAATGCCTACTCGATGAAAATGACCCGTGATGCCGAGTACGATCTGGTGCACGAGATGGAATCGAGCCTGATGGAGTTGATGTCCTCGAGCCTGAAACAGCGTCTGACGGCTGAGCCGGTACGCTTTGTGTATCAGCGCGATATGCCTGATGCGATGGTCGAGATGCTGCGTAAAAAATTCGCAATCACCCGCTATGACTCCATCGTACCGGGTGGCCGCTACCATAACTTTAAAGATTTCATTGGCTTCCCGAACGTCGGTAAAGCCAATCTGGTTAACAAACCGCTGCCGCGCCTGCGTCATATCTGGTTCGATAAATTCCGTAACGGTTTCGACGCCATTCGTGAGCGCGATGTCCTGCTCTATTACCCGTATCACACCTTTGAGCACGTGCTGGAACTGCTGCGTCAGGCCTCGTTTGACCCGAGCGTGCTGGCTATCAAAATCAATATTTACCGCGTGGCGAAAGACTCGCGCATTATTGATTCGATGATCCACGCTGCGCACAACGGCAAAAAAGTGACGGTCGTCGTTGAGCTTCAAGCGCGCTTTGACGAAGAAGCCAACATCCATTGGGCGAAGCGCCTGACGGAAGCCGGTGTACACGTTATCTTCTCCGCGCCAGGCCTGAAAATTCACGCCAAACTGTTCCTTATCTCACGTAAGGAAGGTGACAACGTGGTGCGCTATGCGCATATAGGCACCGGTAACTTCAACGAAAAAACCGCCCGAATTTACACCGACTATTCGCTGCTGACCGCCGATGCGCGGATCACCAACGAAGTCCGCCGGGTGTTTAACTTCATTGAGAACCCGTACCGTCCGGTGAATTTCGATTATCTGATGGTCTCGCCGCAGAACTCACGACGTTTGTTGTATGACATGATCGACAACGAAATTGCCCACGCTCAGAATGGTCGCCCATCGGGGATCACCCTGAAGTTGAACAACCTGGTCGACAAAGGCCTGGTTGATCGTCTGTACGCAGCGTCCAGCTCTGGCGTGCCGGTGAACCTGCTGATCCGCGGCATGTGTTCGCTTATTCCGCAGCTTGAAGGTATTAGCGAAAATATTAACGTCATCAGCATCGTTGACCGTTATCTTGAGCACGACCGGCTGTATATTTTTGAAGATGGCGGCACGAAAAAAGTGTGGCTCTCTTCCGCTGACTGGATGACGCGCAATATCGATTACCGAATTGAAGTCGCTACGCCGATCCTCGATCCACGCCTGAAACAGCAGGTACTGGATATCGTCGATCTGCAATTTAGCGATACCGTGAAAGCCCGTTTTATCGACAAAGAACTGAGTAATCGTTACGTGCCCCGCGGCAACCGCCGCAAAGTCCGGTCACAGCTGGCGATCTACGACTACATTAAATCACTTGAGCAGCCCGATTAATTTATGCCCATAAAAACCAAAACGTCACGACCGCAGGAGATTGCTGCGGTTGACCTGGGATCGAACAGTTTTCATATGGTTATCGCACGCGTCGTTGACGGTGCGCTGCAAATCATTGGCCGCCTGAAACAGCGCGTCCATCTGGCCGATGGCCTGAATGAAGACAATATGCTCAGTGAAGAAGCGATGGAACGCGGCCTGACCTGTCTGTCACTGTTTGCGGAACGCCTGCAAGGATTTCCTCCGTCCAGCGTCTGTATTGTCGGTACACATACGCTTCGCCAGGCGCTGAACGCGCCGGAGTTTTTGAAGCGTGCGGAAAATGTGATTCCTTATCCGATTGAAATCATTTCCGGGAATGAAGAGGCACGTCTGATTTTTATGGGCGTGGAGCATACGCAGCCGGAAAAAGGCCGCAAGCTGGTTATCGACATCGGCGGTGGTTCGACGGAACTGGTCATCGGCGAAGATTTTACGCCGCAGTTGGTTGAAAGCCGTCGCATGGGCTGCGTGAGTTTTGCCCAAATGTTCTTCCCTCGCGGTCTTATCAGCAAAGAGAACTTCCAGCGTGCGCGCCTTGCGGCGGTGCAGAAACTGGAAACGCTCTCCTGGCAATACCGTATTCAGGGCTGGAACGTGGCCATGGGCGCGTCCGGCACCATTAAAGCCGTGCATGAAGTGCTGGTCGAAATGGGCGAAAAAGACGGTATCATCACCCCGGAACGCCTGGAAATGCTGGTTGAAGAAGCGCTGAAATTTAAAAACTTCAGCGCACTCAGTCTGCCTGGGCTTTCAGAAGACCGCCAGGCGGTCTTTATGCCGGGCCTGGCGATTCTGTGCGGCGTGTTTGATTCACTCGCTATTAAAGAGCTGCGCCTGTCTGACGGCGCGCTGCGCGAAGGCGTGCTGTATGAGATGGAAGGCCGCTTCCGTCATGACGATATCCGCAGCCGAACCGCGGAAAGCCTGGCCAGTCAGTACCATATCGACCGCGAGCAGGCGCGTCGCGTGCTGGAAACCACGCATCAAATGTATGAGCAGTGGGTGGAGCAGAATGTGAAGCAGGCGCATCCCCAGTTGGCTGCCCTGCTGAAATGGGCCGCGATGCTGCATGAGGTGGGACTGAATATCAATCACAGCGGGATGCATCGCCATTCGGCGTACATTTTGCAAAACAGTGATTTGCCCGGCTTCAACCAAGAGCAGCAGATGCTGATGGCAACCCTGGTTCGCTATCATCGCAAAGGGGTGAAGTTGGACGATTTGCCGCGCTTTACGCTGTTTAAGAAGAAGCAATTCCTGCCGATGATCCAGCTGCTACGCCTCGGCGTATTGCTGAATAACCAGCGTCAGGCCACCACCACACCACCGACGTTAAAACTGACCACCGAGGCGAATCACTGGACACTGTGCTTCCCTCACAACTGGTTTAGTCAAAATGCGCTGGTGCTGCTCGATCTGGAAAAAGAGCAGCAGTACTGGCAAGGCGTGACCGGTTGGATGTTGAAAATTACTGAAGAAGACTCACCAGACATCGCCGCCTGATGTAACAGGCTTGATATTCTCGGCAGCCAGACCTTCTAAAGGTTCTGGTTTGCCGAGATAAAAGCCCTGCAAATAATCAATTCCCAGGCTCAGCGCCGCCTCACGGATTTCATCCGTTTCAACATACTCAGCCACCACCTGCATGTTCTTCATTCGCGCCAGCTGGCAAATCGACGAAACGATTTGGTAATCCAGCGTGCTCAACAGTAGGTTCTGGATAAAACTACCGTCGATTTTAAGGATATCGGCGCTGACATTTTTCAGTCGCGCGTAGCTGGCATAGCCAGTGCCAAAATCATCAATGGCAATGCGGCAACCCAGCGCTTGAAGCTGCGCCATGTTGAGCATGGCCTGGTCCGGGTGACTCAGCGAATGATTTTCAGTGATTTCAAAAATGAGCTGCCAGCCCTGAATGTTATAGCGCTTTAGCAGGTCGGATACCGTCTTCGGAAACTGTGATCCGCAAGCCGATGAGGGCGAGATATTCACCGACAATCGCATGCCAGGCAACGTTTCACGACGGCTATCCATAAATTTCAGCGTATTTTCCAGCACCCACAGATCGATCCGTGACGAAAGCCCAAACTCGTGGGCCACCGGCAGAAACACTTCCGGGGTAATCAGCTGGTCGTTATCGCCATTCAGACGCAGCAAGACTTCGTGATAGCTATCGCCGCGCATGCCGACAATCGGCTGCGCCATCAGACTGAAATTATCGTGTTCCAGCGCCAGCTGCAGCCGGTTCATCATGGTGATTTTATCTTTCAGGCCCTGCTGCAAATGCGAGGCGCTGCGGTGCTGAAGGTTTTCAGGTGAACCGGACACCAACGAAGAGTTAGCAATCGTACTCAGCTCACCTAACAGCATCGGCAGCTGCATCACCGGGGAACGTACATGGCAGTAACTCACCCCCACGTTCGGCTGCAGCGGCATACCATCCCAAACAAAACGGAATTTTTTAATCCGCGCATCAATGGCGGCAATCCTCGCTTCGTGGCATTCCGTATTCAGTCGAATAACCAGGTCGTGGCCGGAAAGCTCGTAAGTACACTCACCGTCGTGGAGCTCCGGCTCAAGCCATTTCCCCAGCGTTTGTTTGTACTGGATACGCACCATCATCCCGTAATGACGCCCTAGAACTTCGAGTTCCGGAATGCGTAAGAAACACAGCACTGACCACGGTATGCTCGAGAGCTTGCGGCTCAATGCCCACAAATTCGGCATCTGAACCACGGGGTCGATAAACGCCATCCGTTTCACGCGGGCGTGGATGTAGCGCTGTTGGGTCGACAGCATCGCCATGTACACCACGATAAACGAGAACACCAGATAGCTGGATGAGGTAATCGCCAGCTGGTTGCTGTAGCTCGGATAAAACGGCATGTAACGGTAGTAGAAGTGAATACTAACTATCAGCACTACCGTCCAGATGATAGACATCATCCGATAGCCGAAACGCATCGACCCCCACAGCATCACCGGCAGCAGCAGTGAGAGGGTATAATTGGTGGTAAAAATAGAGGCTGCATTCGCGGCAGGAATAAAAAGCATTCCCATGATAATCAATAAGATAACCAACCAGGTAATCATCTCACCCGCGCTCACTTTGGAATCAATTTGTTGGCGCATCTGGGAGATGAACGCACGCAAATACATCGGATTTCGAATGATCCGAATGACCAAATAACACAGCGGCACCCCAGTTAAGCACCCCACCAGCACCGACTGGTAGTTAATCAGGCTGTGCAGCGTCAGTGGTCCGGTTCCGGCCAGCGAAATACGCGCGGGAAGAATGTTAAAAAAGACGCAGGCCAGCAGCAACAGCTGAAAAAGGGTCGCAGGGAAAAACATTTGCCAGAACAGACGTTGCGGCATCAAACGCGTGCAGCCATAGGAAACGGAATGCCGCCTCGGCACGAAAACCCGATACCCGCCCCAACTAAGGATAATCGGGATTAAAAAATGGAAGGTGATACCAATAGTTTCAGGGATGGTCATGCCCTGAGCAATGACCAGCCAAATCCCTGCGACGATGCCGGGCAGCGCTTTCCAGCCAAAAAAGAGCATCAGGGACAGCAGCAGAGCCAGCGGCAAATAATAGAGTGAAACGATACCGCCATCGATATGGGTGAAGGTATTAGCAGCGCGGGCAACGGGTAATAGCAGAGTTGGCAGGATGAGCGGTAACCCCCACCATTTATCACGATTCTTTTTATATAATTCAGTAAGATGCATAGATACTCAAAAGAGGACCCAATTCCTGATGGGTAGTTTCAGACAGGCATCCAACCTGATTAGTGACTTCCGCGAATTGTTACGAAGCGGAATGGGGCAAGAGATTATAAGTAGCACCAGGGTGGACGATTTGACTTAAATCAATAAATAACAACGCGGTTATGATTAATACGTCATTCCGTTCATGCGTTCGCTTGTTTTGTTCTTCGGCACTGTTTTGCGCATTTTTTATGCAGTTGTGAATTGACCCTGCTGCGTTGCTGTGCCTTAATAGGCGCATCGCCCATAATGGGTATTATTAAAGGACCCCGCAGTGAGCCAGGCAACTCCTATGCGAAAACGACACCAGTTTAACAGTCGCATGACCCGGATCATTTTACTTATCAGCTTCCTCTTCTTCTTTGGCCGCTTCGTCTATTCCTCAATCGGCGCCTGGCAGCATCATCAGGACAAGAAAGCCGCGCAGCAGTCAAGTCAGGTCACTGAACCTCAGGTGCGCACCGAGCAAAATTAGTTCCTCTCAGGCCAGGACAATTCCCGGCAAAAGTCCCTGCATTTGCATCCTACGGTAAAACCAAGCACGATGATGGTGAATCCGTAACGAACAGCCAATACAGGGAACGTATGAAAAACATCCTGAATACCTTTCTGCCGCTGTACACCACCACCCTGCTGATGTTGCTCGGTTCCGGGCTGTTGACTACCTATATTTCATTGCGCCTTGCGCACGAAGAAGTCAACGGTACGGTTATCGGGGCGATAACCGCAGCGAACTATCTGGGTCTGGTGATTGGCGGCAAAGTCGGCCACAACCTGATTGCCCGCGTGGGGCACATTCGCGCTTACGTCTCCTGTGCGGGGATTATCACCGCCTCGGTCGTCGGCCACGGACTCAGTGATTTTATCCCCTTGTGGATTTTCCTGCGCATGGTTATTGGCCTGTGCATGATGTGCCAGTACATGGTGCTGGAAAGCTGGCTTAATGACCGGGCGGAATCCTCGCAGCGCGGCGCCATCTTTGGGCTGTATATGGTCGCGACCTATCTCGGCCTGTGCGGTGGGCAGATTATCCTGATGGCGGCAGCCGGAACCGGGCCGTCGATGCTGCTGATTGTCGCTCTCTGCTTCGCCTTGTGCCTGGTGCCGATCGCGCTCACCACCCGCACCACCGCGCAGCCAATGACTCCTGCGCCGATGGAGCTCGGCTACTTCTTTAAAGCTATCCCCAAACTGCTGGCGGCAACGCTGGTGATGGGCATGGCTGCCGGCGCGTTTTACGGTCTGGCACCAGTCTATGCCATCTCGCAAGGCTTAAGCACTCGGCAAACTGGCCTGTTCATGGGTGTGACCATTTTCGCCGGGATGGTTTCGCAGTTCCCGCTGAGCTGGCTCTCCGACCGCTATGACCGTCAGCATCTGCTGTTTTATACCGCGGTGCTGTTTGCGCTGGCCTCTCTGCCGCTGTCGGTTCTGCCTCACCTTGGCTTTTACTGGCTGTTGGGTATGGCCTTTATTTCCAGCATGGCGATGTTCTCGCTTTATCCGCTCGGCGTGGCGATTGCCAACGATCGCGTGGATCCAGACCGCCGCGTATCGCTGACGGCCTGTCTGCTGATGGCATTCGGCGTCGGGGCCTGTATCGGGCCACTGATAACCGGTGCAATCATGCAACCCTTCGGCGGTAACGTGCTTTATTTCTGCTTCACGCTGTGCGGTGCGACTATCGGGGCCATCAGCTGGATCAGAAAACGTCAGCCGGAGATCATCGTCGATGCGCCATTACCACACGTGGTAATGCCCGATAGCCTGATGTCTTCGCCGCTGGCGGTGGCGCTGAACCCGTCAATGGATGAAGACGTTATTCAGGAAGCGATGGTGGATACACCGGCAGAAGAGGCCGCGCCAGAAGACGAAATCACACCTGACGCGGAAACGGCGGAAGAAACACCAGAGGCGAAGACAGCTCCATAATCGGGGCGGCCTCCTGGCGTCATGACAGGGCGACTTTTGTCGCCCTTTTTTGTGCATTTCTGGAGCACAGCGCAATCCCGCAAATAATCAGTACCGTGCTGGCCAGATGGAACGGATGCAGCGTCACGTTCAGGAACATCACGCTGAATAATCCTCCGGTCAGGGGGATCAGATGGGAGAACACTTCGCCACGAGTAGCCCCAATAGCCTGAATGCCTTTGTTCCACAGCAGATACGACAGCCATGACGGGAAAATAATCAGATACGCCAGCCCTGACAGAAACTCCGGTTGCAGGTACTCATGGGGGGACGGCAGGCCATGCTCGTACAGGGAGAACAGCAGTACCGGCAGCAGTACCACGGCACCAAACGCCGCGCTGACCGCCACGAAAGCATTGCCTCCAACTTCACGTGGTTTAGTGCGCAGGAACGCACAGTACACCGCCCAACTGGCCGCCGAGCCCATGGTCCAGAGGTCACCGCGGTTGAGGTTTTTCAGCGTATCCAGATGCAGTAAATCCCCCTGCATTACCAGCCACACCACACCAAATGAACTCAGAACAACACCGGCAATATTATGTGCCGATATTTTCTCTTTAAAAATATAACGATTAATTAATAACACCAGCACTGGCGTGGTAGATAAATAAATTGCCGCATTCAGCGAAGAGGTATATTGCAGGCCAATATAAAGTGTCAGTGGAAATAGTACCTGTCCAAATAATGCGAGGAATGCCAGCACCGAAAAAGAGCGTTTCATCACCGACCACTGAGCGCGAATCTGTCGGGAATAGAGGCTAACCAACAGCAGCACCGTCAAAACCCAGCGTGCAGCCGAAAGTAAAATAGGATCTGTGTGCGCCACCAAAATATGGCCCACCACATAATTCCCACCCCAAAAGCAGGCTGCAAGGCTAAGTAATAAATAAGGCATAAATGCTCCCGTAAAAATACGTTCTGGATTAACAGAAGATTATCGCGGGGCTAAATTGGATGCTAATATAATGTTTTCCTCATCGGGTATCGTTTAAAACTATGAAGTTCACTCTGAGACAACTTGAGTTCTACATAGCTTTAGCAGAAACATTACAAGTTTCTAAAGCCGCCAGCCGTTGCCACGTTTCGCAATCCTCGATGACCGTTGCACTGCGCAACCTTGAGGAAACAGTGAATGCGCAATTATTCCTGCGCCAGCCCAAAGGCATTCAGTTGACCGCGGCGGGTGAACGCTTTCTCGCCCATGCCCGAAAAATCATGAACGACAGCCGATTTGCGCTGGAAGATTTGCTGAACCAACCTGAAACTACGGCCGGAGTGGTGCGCATCGGCATCGCTGAGACGCTTTCTGCCTATCTGCTACCCGAAATATTGCATGAAATTGAAAGCCGTTTCCCGCTGATAGACATCATTTTTCAGGAAGCCCAGGCACCGGAACTGCTCAGCGCGCTGCGGGATCAACAGATCGATTTCTGTTTATTGCTGACCTCAAATATTCCACACGATGATGATCTGGAAGTGGAAACGTTTATCCGTTCACTGCGCCAGCTCTGGACGTCAATCGACCATCCTCTGCTCAGCAAACCTGAAATAACGCTCAGCGATGTGGCACAAATGCCCTATTTGATGTTGAGCACCGACGAATACCCCAGTGTGATCGGCGATCATTTTAAAAACAGCGGATTCTCGCCAGACGTTTGCTTCCGCTCTAACTCGTTCGAAGCCGTGCGCAGCCTGGTGGCGCAGGGCAAAGGCGTCACGATTTTGTCGGATCTGGTGTATCGCCCATGGGCACTGAGCGGCCTGAGAGTAGCACGCCGGACGATCAATGACTGCATCACCTACATGGACGTCGGCGTGGTGAAAACCGTCAACCATCCTCCTTCCTCCGCCAGTCAGCGACTGATGGATTTTATGCGACAGCAAATTCTTCGCTTGCATGCGCATTCGAGGTGATGAGCGCTGCCGCGCAGGTCATGTTACTTAACTTTCTGCACTTCAGTTTCGGCAGGGACTAGCGCAGTTCCATCTTCCGAAATGGGCCCCATGAACGGAACCGGCTTGCCGGTATGCTTGTCGATCAGAATCGAATGGCGTTCACCGGCTTCGAACAGGTGCTGCTCGCCCCATTGCCGCAGTGCCACCACTACCGGAAAAAGGCTCTCTCCCTTTGCCGTCAACACATACTCCTGATACGTCGTTCCATCCGAGGCGTTCCGCATCTCAAGGATCTCCGCATTAACCAGCTTTTTCAGCCGATCGGAGAGGATGTTTCGTGCCACTCCCAGGCTACGCTGGAAATCGCCGAAGCGGCGCATGCCATCGAAGACGTTGCGTACGATGAGAAGTGACCAGCGATCTCCGATCACATCCACACTACGGGCAACGGGACAAGGTTCATCGTTCATGGATTCAGGGGACGGCATCGGATCCTCTCGTTGACTGGCCAGGGCATTCTGGTTGCATTTTAAAACTGCATAACCTAACCTTCAACTAGTTTTATTTTAAAACTGGAATAGTGAGAGCTGGGATCATGAAGAGTTCGATGGCATTACCGTTAACGACTGACCTGCCCCGCAGCCTGGTATGGCTATTCGCCATTGCCAGTGGCCTGAGCGTGGCGAATGTCTATTACGCGCAACCTCTGCTCGACGTGCTGGCGCAGGACTTCGGTATCAGCCATGCCGCTGTTGGCGGCGTGGTCACCGCCACACAAATTGGTTGCGCGCTGGCCCTGCTGCTGCTGGTGCCGTTGGGTGACCGCGTGGATCGCCGTCGTCTGATGGCTTTCCAACTACTGGCGCTGGTGGCCGCACTCACTGCGGTCGCCATGGCGAGTTCTGCGTCGGCCCTGCTGGTGGGTATGCTCGCGGTAGGCTTGCTGGGAACGGCGATGACTCAAGGGCTGATAGCCTATGCAGCCAGTGCGGCAGCAGCCCATGAGCAGGGACGCGTCATAGGTTCGGCACAAAGCGGCGTGTTTATTGGGTTACTGATGGCCCGGGTATTTTCCGGGGCAATAAGCGATCTGGCAGGCTGGCGCGGCGTTTACCTCTGCTCCGCCTTACTCATGCTAATGATTGCCCTTCCTCTTTGGCAGCGGCTACCGACGCTGGTGGTTGTACCTAACCCGATGAGCTACCCTCGCCTGATCGCATCCATGCTGACGCTGCTTAGAGACGAAAAAGTACTGCAAGTACGCGGTGTTCTGGCGCTGCTGATGTTTGCCGCATTCAACATTTTCTGGAGTGCGTTAGTGCTGCCATTAAGTGCACCGCCCTATGGCTTCTCGCACACCATCATCGGGGCCTTCGGGTTGGTGGGAGTGATCGGGGCACTGGCCGCCACTCGAGCCGGGCAATGGGCCGATCGGGGCTACGCCCAACGCACCAGTGCGCTAGCGCTTATCGCATTACTGTTAGCCTGGTGGCCCCTGTCGCAGATGGAGTTGTCGCTCGGTGTGCTAGTGATTGGCATCGTGCTGCTCGATTTAGGTGGCCAGGCACTTCACGTCACCAATCAGAGCATGATTTTCCGTACCCGACCCGACGCGCATAGTCGGCTGGTCGGACTCTATATGCTTTTCTACGCTATCGGCAGCGGACTGGGTGCCATCGCCACCACGGCAACCTATGCCCGTGCGGGCTGGGATGCCGTGTGCCTGCTGGGGGCTGCGATCAGTTTTTTAGCACTTGGATTCTGGTGGGTGACGCGAAGAATCACCTGAACAAAAACAAAAAAGCCCGCAGTTACGCGGGCTGAAAGGCTAGAGCTGACCGGGGGTTATTCCCACTCAATCGTCGCTGGCGGTTTGCCGCTGATGTCATACACCACGCGGGAAATCCCGTTCACTTCGTTGATGATGCGATTAGACACGCGGCCGAGGAAATCGTACGGCAGGTGCGCCCAATGCGCAGTCATGAAGTCGATAGTTTCGACGGCACGCAGAGAAACAACCCAGTCGTACTTGCGGCCATCGCCCATCACGCCGACGGAACGGACCGGCAGGAATACGGTGAATGCCTGGCTCACTTTGTTGTACAGGTCAGCTTTGTGCAGCTCTTCGATGAAGATAGCGTCCGCACGACGCAGCAGATCGCAGTACTCTTTCTTCACTTCGCCCAGCACGCGTACGCCGAGGCCTGGCCCTGGGAACGGGTGACGGTACAGCATGTCATACGGCAGACCCAGCTCCAGACCGATTTTGCGCACTTCGTCTTTGAACAGTTCACGCAGCGGTTCAACCAGACCCATCTTCATCTCTTTCGGCAGGCCGCCCACGTTGTGGTGAGATTTGATGACGTGTGCTTTACCGGTCGCGGAGGCCGCGGATTCAATCACGTCAGGATAGATAGTGCCCTGAGCCAGCCATTTCACATCTTCGAGCTTCAGCGCTTCTTCATCGAACACTTCGACAAATACGCGGCCGATAATTTTACGTTTAGCTTCCGGATCGTTTTCACCCGCCAGCGCGCTCAGGAAGCGCTCTTCACCTTCCACGTGCACGATGTTCAGACCGAAATGATCGCCAAACATATCCAGCACCTGCTGAGATTCATTCAGGCGCAGCAAACCGTTATCGACGAACACACAGGTCAGATTTTTACCGATAGCACGGTGCAGCAGCATCGCAGTTACGGAAGAATCAACGCCGCCGGACAAGCCGAGGATCACGTTGTCGTTGCCAACCTGCTGACGAATACGCTCAACAGCATCTTCGATGATTTTTGCTGATGTCCACAGAGCTTCGCACTGGCAAATATCGAGCACGAAACGCTCCAGCATACGCAGGCCCTGACGGGTGTGCGTCACTTCCGGGTGGAACTGCACGCCGTAGAAGCGTTTTTCTTCGTTTGCCATAATGGCAAACGGGCAGGTTTCAGTGCTGGCAACAGTCACGAAATCAGACGGGATGGCAGTCACTTTGTCGCCGTGGCTCATCCATACGTCGAGCAGTGGCTTACCTTCTGCGGTCAGGGCGTCTTCGATGCCACGAACCAATGCGCTGTCGGTTCTGACTTCTACCTGCGCGTAGCCAAACTCACGTTCGTTAGAACCTTCAACGTGGCCGCCAAGCTGCATTGCCATGGTCTGCATGCCGTAGCACACGCCGAGAACCGGGACGCCTGCTTCGAAGACATACTCTGGCGCGCGCGGGCTGTTGTCTTCGGTGGTGCTTTCCGGGCCGCCGGACAAGATGATACCGCTCGGATTGAACTCACGAATTTGTGCTTCGGTAACGTCCCAGGCCCACAGTTCACAATAAACGCCCAGCTCGCGCACGCGACGTGCAACCAGTTGAGTGTACTGAGAACCGAAATCGAGGATAAGAATGCGATGTTTATGAATATTGTCGGTCATTGACGATAATTCCAGGGCAAGTGAAACAAAATCAAAACGCCCGGCATAAGCCGGGCGCGGGAAATAATCAAGAACCCATGCGGTAGTTCGGGGATTCCTTGGTGATGGTCACGTCATGTACGTGACTTTCCTGAATGCCCGCCCCGCTGATGCGTACAAATTCAGCCTTGGTACGCAGCGCGTCGATGGTACCACAGCCAGTCAGGCCCATACAGGAGCGCAGGCCGCCCATCTGCTGGTGAATGATCTCTTTCAGGCGACCTTTGTACGCCACGCGGCCTTCGATACCTTCCGGTACCAGTTTGTCGGCAGCGTTATCGCTCTGGAAGTAACGGTCTGAGGAGCCTTTGGACATCGCGCCCAGAGAGCCCATGCCGCGGTAAGATTTGTAAGAACGGCCCTGGTAAAGTTCGATTTCACCTGGAGATTCTTCGGTACCCGCCAGCATAGAACCGACCATGACTGCGCTTGCGCCCGCGGCAATGGCTTTGGCGATATCACCGGAGAAACGGATGCCGCCATCGGCGATAACCGGAATACCCAAGCCTTCCAGCGCTTCAACCGCGTCGGAAACAGCCGTAATTTGCGGGACGCCCACGCCGGTTACGATACGGGTAGTACAGATAGAACCAGGACCGATACCCACTTTCACCGCGCTCACACCAGCGTCAGCCAGGGCACGAGCACCTGCGCCTGTAGCCACGTTACCACCAATGATTTGCAGGTCTGGGTATTTCGCGCGGGTTTCACGAATGCGTTGCAGAACGCCTTCGGAATGGCCGTGTGAGGAGTCAATCAGCAGAACGTCAACGCCCGCGGCAACCAGCGCATCAACGCGCTCTTCGTTACCGGCACCGGCGCCAACTGCCGCACCCACGCGCAGACGACCATGCTCGTCTTTACACGCATTCGGTTTACGCTCGGCTTTCTGGAAATCTTTTACGGTGATCATGCCAATCAGGTGGAAATTCGCATCAACAACCAGCGCTTTCTCCACACGTTTTTCGTGCATTTTACCGAACACGACGTCACGAGCTTCGCCTTCACGCACGGTGACCAAACGCTCTTTCGGCGTCATGTACACACTGACAGGCTGGCTGAGGTCGGTCACGAAACGCACGTCACGGCCGGTGATGATACCGACCAGTTCGTTGGTTTCAGTCACTACCGGGTAACCGGCAAAACCGTTACGCGCGGTCAGCTCTTTCACTTCTGCCAGGGTCGTGGTTGGCAAGACGGATTGTGGGTCAGAAACCACGCCGGACTCGTATTTCTTCACGAGGCGAACTTCTTCCGCCTGACGCTCGATAGACATGTTTTTGTGAATAAAGCCGATGCCACCTTCCTGAGCCAGGGCAATTGCCAGGCGCGCTTCCGTCACGGTGTCCATTGCTGCGGAGAGCATAGGAATGTTCAGGCGAATGGATTTAGTTAAATGCGTGCTGAGATCAGCAGTATTCGGCAGAACAGTGGAATGAGCGGGAACGAGGAGGACGTCGTCAAACGTCAGTGCTTCTTTGGCGATACGTAGCATGGCAATATCTCTACCTGGAGGTTAATAAATATTGCCGTGGCATTATACAGAGCGTAATCGGTTGCATCCACACTTTTTTGCAAAAAATGCTTGCGATCGCATCTGAGCAAGTTACTATCGACTGAATAACCTGCTGATTTAGAATTTGATCTCGCTCACATGTTGCCTTCTCAATCCCCCACAATTTTTACCGTTAGCCGCCTGAATCAGTCGGTTCGTTTGCTGCTGGAACGAGAAATGGGGCAAGTATGGATCAGCGGTGAAATCTCCAACTTTTCTCAGCCCTCTTCAGGGCACTGGTACTTTACCCTCAAGGACGACAACGCCCAGGTGCGCTGTGCGATGTTCCGTAACAGCAATCGCCGCGTCACGTTTCGTCCGCAGCATGGCCAGCAAGTGTTAGTTCGCGCGAACATCACGCTGTACGAGCCGCGCGGTGACTACCAGATTATCGTTGAAAGCATGCAGCCTGCGGGCGAAGGGCTATTGCAGCAAAAGTACGAGCAGCTCAAAGCGCTGTTGTCTGCAGAAGGCCTGTTCGATCAGCAATTCAAGCAGCCTTTGCCAACGCCTGCGCACTGCGTCGGGGTGGTAACCTCGAAAAGCGGGGCTGCATTGCACGACATCCTTCACGTTTTGAAACGTCGCGATCCATCGCTGCCGGTGGTGATTTATCCCACGTCGGTTCAGGGTGACGATGCGCCGGGTCAGATTGTCCGCGCCATTGAACGGGCAAACCAGCGCGAAGAGTGTGACTTGCTGATTGTCGGGCGCGGCGGCGGTTCGCTGGAAGATTTGTGGAGTTTCAACGACGAACGCGTAGCGCGGGCGATTTTTGCCAGCCGCATTCCGGTGGTCAGCGCCGTCGGGCATGAAACCGATGTCACCATCGCCGACTTCGTCGCGGATTTACGCGCCCCGACGCCATCTGCCGCTGCCGAAATGGTCAGCCGCAATCAGCAGGAACTCCTGCGCCAGGTGCAGTCGGCCCAGCAGCGGCTGGAAATGGCGATGGATTATTTCATCGCCAACCGCAACCGTCGATTCAGCCAGCTTCAGCATCGTTTGCAACAGCAGCATCCGCAGCTGCGCCTCGCGCGTCAGCAAACGGTGCTCGACAGACTGCGCCAGCGCATGAGCTTTGCATTAGATAATCAGCTGAAAAAAACCACTCAGCGTCAGCAGCGGGTGATTCAACGTCTGAATCAACAAAATCCACAACCGCGAATTTATCGCGCGCAAACACGTATTCAGCAACTGGAATATCGTCTGGCGCAGACGCTTCGTGCGCAGCTCAGCACGACGCGGGAACGGTTTGGCAATGCGGTGACGCATCTTGAAGCCGTTAGCCCGCTGTCGACGTTAGCACGCGGCTATAGCGTGACAACCGCCGCCGACGGCAAGCTGGTCAAAAAGACTAAGCAGCTGAACGCCGGAGACACACTGACAACGCGTCTGGAGGATGGAGTGGTGGAAAGTGAAGTCACCAAAATCACGCCGGTGAAGAAAGCGCGGGCACGGAAAGCCAAACCGACCCCGTAGGCCCGGCAAGCCCGGTGCCGCCGGTTATTCTCAATCCCGCAATATTTACGGCACCGCCACCACAAACTCCACGCGCTTTTTCGAAATCAAACCATGGCCGTTCTGGCAAAAATAATCCACCGCACCGCAGGCTTTCAGCACGTCCAGCGGCTTATGGCATTCCGGGCACAGCGCCTGTAAGACGAAATCCTGCTCGCACTGCGAACAATGCGCGCTGCCGCCCTGCTGCTCCAGCGGATCCTCACAAACCGGACACTTCAGTTCCATCGTTGACTCCTTGGTCATACGAAAATCTTCAGGCTATTTTACCACAGGCTTCAATGTGAGCCGCGCAGTTGCTGCTGTAACTGTAGCAGCGCCGTCACTTCTGCAATGCGACGTTGGGTCAGTTGGCTGACCTGCTCAGGCGCGCGCGCGAATACGCTTTTAGCCCCGAGAATATGTCGCGCCAGGCAGCGATCGTATACCGGGCCTTCCATTTTCCAGCGCTGCACATTTTCTCCCTGCCACACTTCAAGCACTTCACCGGAACCGCGTCGGTCCTGGCTCAGAATGGTTCCGTTCCGCAAATGCAGGCGAACGCCTTTTTGCCCACCGGCTGGCCCCGCATATTTGTTCAACCACATCTCCAGCGGAATGCCACACAGCTCACCCTGCAAATGTGCACTACCTTCTGCGGTAGTGGTATCGCCCATCGCAATGGCGTTGCCCAAACGATCTTTGGCTTCGCATAGCGTCAGGCTCAGGCGGTCGTTGGTTCCAATGGCTGCCAGCGTTTCGTGCATCATCGCCAACACATGCGTGCCGATATCAACAATCACGCCGTCGGGATGACGAAGCGTACGAGTGTCAGGTTCGCCAGTGGCGAAATTCAGCGCAACCGGCTCACCTTTATCATTAAACCCGCTCGGCTCGAGCAGATATCCTTCGATTTTCACGATATCCGCGAGGGATGAAATGGGTGCGTGCATCGTCGGATAATCCGCTTCCGGCAGCCAGTCGCTTTCCGGCTTACCGCAAAGTAGCTGCCTCACGCCGTCGCGTGCCATCCAGTGGTCGAGTGCGAGTACGCGGTTCACGTTTTCCGGCATTGCTAACAGAGTCTGAAGCCGAGCGAGCTGTTCCAGCGTGGCGGCAACCGGCTTTTCCACCACGATGCGCGGCACCGCAGATTTCAGCACCTGTTCCAGCACCGGTAAATGCCACAACGACCCGGTGGTGATGAACACCATCTCGGGCTGCTCCGCCAGTAGCGCATCGAGCGAACCGCAACGAGTGATGCCCGATGGCGCTCTGGACTCATCGATATCGAAACCGTAGCAGTCCGTCAGCGGTACGTTGAGGCGCTTAAGCGCGGGTAGATACGCAGTGTCGATAACTGCGCCAAGACCAATGAAACCCATTTTCATCATAAACCTCAGAAACAAAAAAACCCGCCATCAGGCGGGTTAGTATCAGTACCGCGCCAGAAAAACGTTGGCGCTTACTTACCTTTTTTAATGTGTTTAATCAGACGCTTACGCTTACGCATCTGATTCGGCGTCAGGGTATTACGCTTGTTCGCGAACGGGTTTTCCCCTTCCTTGAACTGAATGCGGATTGGCGTACCCATTACTTCCAGTGATTTACGGAAGTAGTTCATCAGGTAGCGCTTGTAGGAATCCGGCAGGTCTTTCACCTGATTACCGTGGATAACCACAATCGGTGGGTTATAGCCTCCGGCATGCGCATATTTCAGTTTCACACGGCGACCGCGAACCAGCGGTGGCTGGTGATCTTCGGCAGCCATGTTCATGATGCGGGTCAGCATCGCGGTGCTCTGACGGTGCGTGGAGCTGTCGTATGCTTCGCGAACAGACTCGAACAGATTGCCAACGCCGCTGCCGTGTAGGGCAGAAATAAAGTGCACGCGCGCGAAGTCTATGAAGCCCAGACGGAAGTCGAGAGTCTCTTTGACCTCTTCTCTCACTTCATTGCTCAGGCCATCCCATTTGTTGACCACGATAACCAGTGAGCGCCCACTATTGAGGATGAAGCCGAGCAGCGAGAGGTCCTGGTCAGAAATGCCTTCGCGGGCATCAATAACCAGCATGACCACGTTGGCGTCTTCAATCGCCTGCAGGGTTTTGATAACCGAGAACTTTTCTACGGTATCCGTAATTTTTCCGCGCTTACGTACCCCGGCAGTATCGATGAGGATATATTCACGCTCATCGCGTTCCATCGGGATATAAATGCTGTCACGCGTGGTGCCCGGCATGTCGTAAACCACAACGCGGTCTTCACCGAGAATACGGTTAGTTAGCGTTGACTTACCCACGTTCGGACGACCGACGATAGCGAGTTTGATTGGCAGGGAGCGCGGGTCGAAATCATCTTCCGGCTCTTCAATCGGCGTGCCATTCTGCTCAGCTTCGAACTGTGCCCAATACAACGCGTCTTCGTCGACTTCTTCAACCGGCGCGACTTCGTCCATAAATGGCAGCAGCGCGTGCTCAATCAGGCTAGTAACGCCACGGCCATGAGATGCGGCAATCGCGTGAATTTCACCGAGGCCCAGAGACCAGAAATCCGCGACGGCCTGATCCGGGTCGATACCGTCAGTTTTGTTGGCAACGAGGAACGTCGCCTTTTCGCGTGAACGCAGGTGTTTGGCGATACCTTCGTCCGCAGGCATCAGCCCGGCACGCGCATCAACCATAAACAACACGACATCAGCCTCTTCAATCGCCAGCAACGACTGTTCCGCCATGCGTGTTTCCACGCCTTCTTCCGTGCCATCGATACCACCGGTATCGATACAGATAAACTCGCGGCCTTCCACTTCAGCACGACCGTACTTACGGTCACGAGTCAGACCCGGGAAATCCGCGACCAGCGCATCTCGCGTGCGCGTCAGACGGTTAAACAACGTGGATTTTCCAACGTTAGGGCGCCCGACAAGCGCGACCACAGGTACCATGATAAATGCCTCTTAAATTCTAAAAACAGTAAAACGGCCCCTGCTAAAACAGGGGCCGTTTGCAATGCATACAGCGAACAGACTTAACGTGTAATGGAGTACAGCGTTCCGTCTTTCGCCTGGATCAGCAGTTGCCCATCGGCTACCACAGGATCGGTCAGGAATCCTGAGCTGTCCACTTCTTGCTGCGCAACGAAGCGGCCATCCTGCGGGTTAATCCAGTGCATGTAACCTTCGCTGTCACCGACGACCAGGCTGCCATTATACAGCACTGGTGACGTCAGTAGACGGTGCAGCAGATCGCTCTGCGTCCACAGCGTCACACCACCATCAGTGCTGAGCGCCAGCAGACGGTCGTCCTGATCGACCAGATAAATACGGTTGCCGTCGACAACGAAATCATTCACCGAGCCCATTTCACGTTTCCACATGATCTGGCCACTGCGCAGATCCAGCGCGGTCAGGTTGCCATTGTACGCGAGGGCGTAAACAACGCCATTCACGATGACAGGCGTCGTATCCACGTCACTCAGACGGTCGATTTCGGTCGGACCAGTAGCCTGGGAAATACGCTGCTGCCAAATCAACTGGCCCTGCTGCATCAGCACGGCGTTGACGCGGCCGTTATCGCCACCCACAATCGCTGCGCCAAAGGCAGTCGCCGGAGCAGATTCACCGCGCAGAGAAAGCGCTGGCATGTCGAGGTTAACGGTCCATTTAATGGCACCGTCTGATTCATTCAATGCCTGCAACTGACCATTGCTGGTGTGGATAAGTACGACGCCGTCGCTTACAACAGGACGGGACAGCGCTTCACCGGCAACACGGGTTTGCCATGCAACGGTACCATCGCTGGTGTTCAGCGCATAAACTTGTGCTTTCTCGGAGCCGACATAGACGTGGCCGCCATTCACCGTCAGACCACCAGATAGCAGCGCCGGTAAGTGGGAGAACCAGCCGTCTTTCTCAGCCAGGTTCACAGACCACACTTCTTTCCCGCTTTCCGCGTGCAGTGCTTTCACGGTGCCTTTACGGTCCGCCGCGTACACCACGCTGTCGGCATATGCCGGGTGCAGGTTAGAGTAGAAATCGTCAATACCGCTACCTACGGACTCACTCCAGGAGGTAGTCGGGGTAAACTGATTTTCAACCGTTGGCAGCGGGGACATTTTCACAACGTCTTCTTCGCTGTTAAACAGTGAACAACCGCTCAATAACGTAACAGACAGCAGTCCTGGCAAAAGTAATTTACGCAATTGCATCGGGTCCCTCTCAGATGGACAAATTATTCATTTTCATGCGCATCATTTCGCTGAGCGCCGGTGAAGCATCACTTTTTACGCCAGCTTCCCAGGCGGCTCGAGCCCCCTGCTTATCGCCTTTGCTTAACAGGATTTCACCGCGTAAATCCGCGACGATTGCTGTCCAGCCTTCCCCTTTAATACCATCAAGGGTTTTCAGTGCTGCATCAGGCTGTTTCATTTGCAACTGGACGCGGGCCAGACGCATGTTGACAACCGATTTCAGGTTATCATCAGGCGCAGCTGCCAGTCCCAGTTGCAGTTGTTTTTCTGCTTTATCCAGCTGGTTCGCATCAACGAATTGCTGAGCCAGTTCCAGTGCGGCAAAAGCACCGTAAGCATTTTTTTGATTCGCTGCGATGTTTTCCGCAGCGGCGTAGGTGTCAGGTTTGCCCGCTTTCAGGGTGCTCACGGCACTTGCATAGGCCTGTGAGGTCTCGCGGGAATTATTTTCCTGATGCGAAGACCAGTAACGCCAGCCAATCAGCGCACCAATCCCCAGTACAACACCCACCGCCAGCGCTTTGCCGTTCTCAGCAAAGAAAGTTTTAAGTGCGTCGACCTGTTCGTTATCGTTACTGTAGACTTCCACGCAGTTCTTCTCCTGAATAATAGTCCCGGGCGATTAGCCCAGCAGTGTGCGCAAATGCGCGGCAACGCTGTCCTGCGTTACAGTCGTCTGCTCACCAGAGCGCAAATCTTTTACCACAACATTGCGTTCAGTGACTTCAGATTCACCCAGCACCAGTGCGACGCGAGCGCCCCACTTATCGGCTCGAGCAAACTGCTTCTTGAAGTTACCGCCACCGTGGTTGGTCATCAGTTTAATGGCCGGCAGCTCATCACGCAGCGCTTCAGCCAGACGCAATGCGGCGGACTGAGTACCGGCACCAGAGGCAACCAGGTATATATCGACAACGGGATCGGCTTTAAATTCCGGATTAACCGCCTGAACCAGTAAAACTAAACGCTCGAGACCCATCGCGAAGCCAACGGACGGCGTAGCGCGACCACCGAGCTGCTCGACTAAACCATCGTAACGGCCACCCGCGCAGACGGTGCCCTGAGAGCCCAGGCTGCTGGTAACCCATTCGAAAACGGTGCGGTTGTAGTAGTCGAGACCGCGAACCAGACGCTGGTTTACGGTGTAGGCAATGCCCACTTCGTCCAGAAGCGCACAAAGACCAGCAAAGTGTTCACGAGACTCTTCATCGAGATAGTCACCCAGCGCAGGCGCGTTATCGAGCAGCGCCTGAACGTCAGGATTCTTGGAATCCAGTACGCGCAGTGGGTTGGTGTACATGCGACGTTTGCAGTCTTCGTCGAGCTTATCTTTGAACTGCTCCAGATAGGCAACCAGCGCTTCGCGATAATTCGCGCGTGCGGAAGCCGAACCGATAGAGTTCAGCTCAAGACGAACGTGTTCAGAAATACCCAACGCACGCCACCAGCGCGCGGTAAGCAAAATCAGCTCGGCGTCAATGTCCGGGCCCTGCAGGCCAAAGACTTCGCAACCCAACTGATGGAACTGACGATAGCGCCCTTTCTGCGGACGCTCGTGGCGGAACATCGGGCCGATATACCACAGACGCTGTTCCTGATTGTACAGAAGACCATGCTCGATGCCGGCGCGTACGCAGCCCGCAGTCCCTTCCGGACGCAGCGTCAGGCTATCGCCGTTGCGGTCCTCAAAGGTATACATTTCTTTTTCAACGACGTCGGTCACTTCACCGATCGCGCGTTTGAATAACGGGGTCTGCTCTACAATCGGCAAACGGATTTCGCTGTAACCGTAGCTGCCGAGCACCTGTTTCAGAGTGCCTTCAATGCGCTGCCAGAGAGCGGTTTCGCCCGGCAGGTAATCGTTCATGCCGCGAATGGCTTGAATGTTTTTTGCCACGTTTTTTCTCTTTATAAATACAAAAATGAACCCTGACGCCCGGAGCGCCTGCGGGTTCAATCATACACGGGAAGCGTGCTGCTTCCCAATACGTTATTTTGCTTCGACTTGCTGCACGTCGATACGACGCGCTTCGTCGAGAATGCTGGCCTTGGCGCGAATCCGCGCTTCGAGCTGGCTAATCATATCGTCGTTGTCGAGACGGTCTTTACGCACGCCGTCTTCGTACAGGCCACTTTTCTTATTCCCGCCGGTCACACCGAGGGTAGACACCAGCGCTTCACCCGGACCATTCACCACGCAACCGATGATCGAAACATCCATCGGCGTAATGATGTCTTCCAGGCGCTGTTCCAGCGCGTTCACGGTACCTATCACATCAAACTCCTGACGCGAACAGGTCGGGCAGGCAATGAAGTTGATCCCGCGAGCGCGGATGCGCAGCGATTTAAGAATATCGAAACCAACTTTGATCTCTTCAAGCGGATCTGCCGCCAGCGAAATACGCAGCGTGTCACCAATCCCTTCGGAGAGCAGCAATCCAAGACCAACGGCCGATTTAACCGCACCGGCACGTGCGCCGCCAGCTTCGGTGATCCCGAGATGCAGAGGCTGATCGATTTGCTTCGCCAGCAGACGATAAGACTCTACGGCGAGGAACACATCGGAGGCTTTTACGCTGACTTTAAACTGATCAAAGTTCAGACGATCGAGATGATCGACGTGACGCATGGCGGACTCAAGCAGTGCCTGCGGCGTTGGCTCGCCGTATTTTTCCTGCAGATCTTTTTCCAGCGATCCGGCGTTAACACCGATGCGGATAGGAATGTTTTTATCGCGAGCGCAGTCGACAACCATGCGAATACGCTCTTCGCTGCCGATGTTGCCGGGATTGATACGCAGACAGTCGACACCGTATTCGGCCACTTTCAGCGCGATTCGGTAATCAAAGTGGATATCGGCCACCAGCGGTACGTTGACCTGCTGCTTGATAAGCTTGAATGCTTCGGCCGCATCCATGGTCGGCACCGACACGCGGACGATGTCCGCGCCGACGCGTTCAAGGGCTTTAATCTGGTTGACCGTAGCGTCCACATCGGTGGTGCGCGTGTTGGTCATGGACTGTACGGCGATGGGAGCACCATCGCCAACAGGCACGTTCCCAACGTAAATACGTGTTGATTTTCTACGTTGAATTGGAGCCTGGTTATGCATGTAAAATCTCCCGCGTGGCGCGTCTGTTACTGAGCCTGAACCGGTGATTGTTCGGCATTCAGGGTCAGACGTGCAACCTGGTTTGTTCTGATAAAGCGGCTCAGATCGACAGGTTTACCCTGGAACTGAATTTGTACTGCCGCCGGAGCGCCAATTTTAAGCTTATACGGCGCCTGGCCTTCTAAATTGAGCGTACCGTCTTTGCGCTGTAAACCACTGAACAGTTTTTTACCGGTAGAGTCGGTCACTTCCAGCCAGCAGTCAGCGTTGAAGTTCATCACCAGCGCATTCGGGCTCGCCGTTGGCGTAACCGCAGCCTGATCGGTCGGCAGTGGTGCAGCCGGCGTTGCAGGGTTGGCGGCGGTAGCGGTGTTATCCACGTTTGCCTGAGACGGTGAAACAACGGTGTTGTTCTGCGCGTCAGGCGCAGTTTGCGCAGGTGCAGTCTGTGCCGTTGCGCCTGGCGCATTGGCGTCAGCTGCCGGTTGCGAATTGTCTGCCGTTACGTCAGGTGCCTGGCTCTGTGCACCGCTGGTATCCAGCGGGACATTCTGAGTGTTGCTGCTGTCGTTAGCATTCAGTTCAGCGCTGGACTGATCCGCCATCGTCGAAATCTCTTCCTGCTGCGCTTTGTGGTTTTGCCACCACCACGCACCGGTCAGGCCGATAACGACAAACAGGACCAGCCAGGTGAAGCTCATCAGCCAACCGTCGCGTTTCTTACGACGTTTACCTAAAGACATGTTCTGCATTGGTGCCATTTTCGCGACGCGAACAGGCACCTCTTTTGCAAGAATAGGCAAAAGCTCTTCTTCAGGAATGTGAACAAGACGGGCATAGGAACGGATGTAGCCACGCAGAAATGTTGAAGCGAGTGAGGCTGGCGCCTTGTCGTCTTCAATATCGCGAACCGTGGAAACCTTCAGGCATAAGCGTTCAGCGACGGCTTGCTGGCTGAGTCCGAGTTGTTCACGGGCGTTACGCAGACGCGTCCCCGTGCTTTGTGCTGCTTGTGGATCTTGAGTGGC
The DNA here is from genome assembly GCF_024764965.1 of Scandinavium tedordense. Lineage (NCBI taxonomy): Bacteria > Pseudomonadati > Pseudomonadota > Gammaproteobacteria > Enterobacterales > Enterobacteriaceae > Scandinavium > Scandinavium tedordense. Next base: position 346,101 of record NZ_JALIGG010000054.1, read on the forward strand.
TTCAGTATTCATTCGCTACAGCTGCTGCTACGTAAATTTAAGGTTCTGGTGGCGGAAAACACCGCACCGCGAAACATCTCATGCCCGTCATCTGACAGACAGTATTAATACGTTAGGCTAACCTTTTAAACGTAAGGCTAACCTGTTGTTGCCCCGCTACATACTGCCTCAATCCAGGCAGAAACGCACCGTAATTATTAACCGGATCAGTGCGTTTCGTTTATTCCTTAAACATTTTAGACTCCGCGCAGAAAAATGCGCGCGGAGTACAGTCTATCAGACTGCTTTCACCGCAATCGGTTCACCCTGCATGCGTTTGCGCATTGTACGTTTGGTACGGTCGATAACATCACCGGCCAGCTGTCCGCAGGCGGCGTCAATATCATCTCCGCGAGTTTTACGCACGATAGTAGTGAAACCGTAGCCCATCAGAACTTTTGAGAAACGGTCGATTCGGCTATTAGAACTACGGCCATATGGCGCACCCGGGAATGGGTTCCACGGAATCAGGTTAATCTTACATGGGGTATCTTTCAGCAGCTCCGCCAGCTGATGCGCGTGATCCGTTTCGTCGTTGACGTGGTCGAGCATCACATACTCGATAGTCACACGGCCCTGGTTCGCGTTGGATTTTTCCAGATAGCGGCGCACGGCACCGAGGAACGTTTCGATATTGTACTTCTTGTTAATCGGGACAATTTCGTCACGAATTTCATCGTTTGGCGCGTGCAGGGAGATAGCCAACGCAACGTCAATCATGTCTCCGAGCTTCTCAAGCGCAGGCACCACGCCTGACGTGGACAGCGTAACGCGGCGTTTGGACAGGCCAAAACCGAAGTCATCGAGCATGATTTCCATTGCCGGAACAACGTTATTCAGGTTGAGCAGTGGCTCACCCATGCCCATCATCACCACGTTGGTAATTGGACGCACGCCGGTCTTTTTCTGCGCGCCGATAATTTTCGCAGCACGCCAGACCTGGCCAATAATTTCGGATACGCGCAGGTTACGGTTAAAGCCCTGCTGCGCGGTCGAACAGAATTTACATTCCAGCGCACACCCAACCTGAGAAGAAACGCACAGCGTAGCGCGGTCTTCTTCCGGGATATACACCGTTTCAACGCGCTGATCGCCCACGGCGATAGCCCATTTGATCGTACCGTCTGAGGAACGCTGCTCTTCCACCACTTCCGGGGCGCGAATTTCAGCGACTTCTTTCAGTTTATTGCGCAGGACTTTATTGATGTCGGTCATCTCATCAAAGTCATCGCAGCAATAGTGATACAACCACTTCATCACCTGATCGGCGCGGAAAGGTTTTTCACCTAAGTTATTGAAAAACTCACGCATCTGCTGACGGTTTAAATCCAGCAGGTTGATTTTGGCATCTTTATTGGGAACCGTCAGATCGACGTTTTCAGGTGTGACAATTTGTTCAGACATAGTGTATTCCGGCCTCGTTATTACACGTTATGGCCCCTGGAGGGTTGAAAAAGAAACGCCCCGGCGAGCAATCTGCTCTTCCGGGGGCGTTGCATTGTACAAATTTTGGCGCACGGATGCCACGTTTGCACGCGGCATTTACGAAATAATTAACGCGTACGAGTACAGACTTCGCCTTCTGCGAAGAAGTACGCGATTTCACGCTGTGCGGACTCAACGGAGTCAGAACCGTGGGTGCCGTTCTCGGTGAAGCTGTCAGCGTAATCTGCACGCAGAGTACCAGCCAGTGCATTCGCCGGATTGGTTGCGCCCATCAGGTCACGGTGACGCTGTACTGCGTTTTCGCTTTCCAGTACGGAAACCACGATTGGACCGGAAGTCATGAACTCAACCAGGCCGTCAAAGAAAGGTTTACCGTCGTGTTCTGCGTAGAAGCCACGAGCCTGCTCAACGGTCAGGTGCAGCATTTTGGTACCAACAATTTTAAACCCTGCAGCTTCAAAGCGCGCAAAGATGTTGCCAATAACGTTTTTTGCCACCGCGTTAGGCTTGATGATGGAAAAAGTACGTTCAATAGCCATGATAACCTCTGTTTTCTGTTCTGTTGTTGTGCATTCGGGCGAATACCTGGCGCGCATTATAATGAGCAAAAATGCCCCTGCATATGGATGAAGGTAACATTTTGTTAAAATAAGACGAATGTTAGCAACACGTGTCCGTAACTCACTGAAAGTGCATTTATTGCAGCGTAAAGGTGGCAGCGGCAACCTGTCCAGCCTCATCCATGACCACCAACTGGTATTCACCTGCTTTATCCAGAGTCAGCGTTACATTGGGTCCCGTATTCTCTGTCGGCTCACCGTTGATAAACCACCAGCGTCGCCCTTCCCCGCCGTTGGTCTGCAACGCGACTGCCGCCTGCATTTCGCCCGGCAGACGTTTGATGATAGCCCCGTCGCGCACACCCGATAACGTCAACGGAATCAATTCCTGCTGAGGCAACGGCGGACAGCTTTTCGATGCGGCGGGCAAACGCGCAGCGCGCCGCTCGCCGGGCGGCAACCATGGCTCCAGCGGTACCGGCCAGACGTCAAGCGTCGTCTCTTTTGCATCAGGGCAATCTGACGCAACGCGTTGCCCCTGTGCATTCAGCCACACCGGGAAGCGGATGCCACGCAGGCCGTCCTGGCCTGGCAGGAGCAGCGTCGGCGGCTGGCTGTTATCCAGCAGCCAGGTCGACAGTCGACGGCGACAGTTGCTGTCACCCGCCACCAGCGCCTGTCCGCCTGGCCAGCAGATGGTGCCAGTGCTGACTGAATCAGGGCGCGGGTCGCCAGGCAGACCATTTTTCGCGGACGTCGCGCGGGCCAAAAGCATATTACTGACCTGATTCAACAGCGGAATAGCACTGATAAATCCAAACTGGCCGACCACCGGCGTACCGTCCGGACGACCGGTCCAGATGCCAATCACATACCGCGCGTTAATCCCGATAGCCCAGGCATCGCGGTAGCCGTAGCTGGTGCCCGTTTTCCACGCCAGCGGGACGACCACAGGCAGTGAGCCGTCCGGCAACGGCTGATCTTCACCCGCCAAAATGCGACGAATAATCCATGCCGATCCCGGAGACAACAGCGGACGCTCAATCAACGGATCGCCGGGCAGCAAGCGTAATCGTCCGGCTTGCCCGTGCCGCGCAAACGCGCTGTATGCGGCGGTAATATCGGCCAGCCGCGCCCCGGCCCCGCCGAGGATCAGTGATAAATTCGGCTCAGCGCCAGCGGGCAAAATAAGCGGTAATCCGGCATTGCGCAGACGGGCAGCGAACTGTTTCGGCCCATAGGCTTCCAGCACCTGCACCGCCGGGAGATTCAGTGAACGTACCAGCGCATCGCTCATGCTGACCGGGCCGTGGAAACCGCTGTCAAAATTGCCCGGTCGATAATCACTGAAACGTCGTGGAACGTCCTGTAACAAAGAAGCTGGATGAATAAGCCCGCTGTCCATTGCCAGACCATAGATAAACGGCTTCAGCACCGATCCCGGCGATCGAATCGCGCTGACCATATCCACATGCCCAAAACGGCTGTCATCGCTGATGTCCGCCGAGCCGACCCAGCCGCGCACTTTCATGTTGGTGTGATCGACCACGATCATCGCCAGCGAACTGCGTGGCGGCAGACGCGACTTCCAGTTCAGCGCCAGCTCTTCCAACTGACGCTGGAGAGAAACATCCAGCGTCGTGACGACTTTTTCACTGCGGCTTTTTGCCAGCACCCGACGAGAAAAAAGCGGAGCCAGTTGGGGCATCTGCCGTGGGAACAACCAGACGGGTTCTTGTCGGGCTTCTTTGACCACCTGTGGCGACCACACGCCCTGCGTCAGCATGCGTTCGAGCACCTTATCGCGCGCGGCCTGAGCCCGTTCCGGCCAGCGATCGGGCCGTAAACGGCTGGGCGCCTGCGGAAGTACCGCCAGCAGCGCGGCTTCGGAGTAGCTAAGCTGTTGCGGTGGTTTACCCAGATAGGCCCAGCTTGCCGCGCCAATCCCCTGCAACGTGCCGCCAAACGGCGCGCGGTTGAGATACAGGGTCAGGATCTGACGTTTATCGAGATGCCACTCCAGCTGGAAAGCGCGCCACAGCTGACGAATTTTGCCCCCGAAGGTTCGGGGATGAGGATCGAGCAGACGTGCCACCTGCATCGTGAGCGTGCTGCCGCCGGAAATCACCCGTCCGGCGCGCAGATCCTGCCACGCCGCACGCAGCACCGACAGCGGATTCACACCCGGGTGATCCCAGAACCAGCGATCTTCATATTGGATCAGCGCCTGTAAATAACGCGGCGAAACCTCTTCAATGGTGACCGGATAGCGCCAGATCCCTTCGGCATCGGCAAAACGCCACAGCGGCGTGCCATCCTCCGCCACGACGACGCGTGCAGGGGTGACCTCATTGAGTGGAAGTGGCCAGAGTCGATCGGCCAAAAAGGCCGCCAGTCCGCTAAAAAGGAAAAACCCCGCCAGCCAAAGCCAGCGGGATTTTTTGAGACGAGTGAATGTCATCTTATGGCGTGACGATCAGCGGTCCGTCGGTCTCCCCGGTGGCGCGCCATTGCGGAACGTACATCGATTCCACCTGTGGCACTGGAACATCGTAGGTGCCCGGCGTCACGGCGCGTGCCAGATACACCAGCGTGACGGGCTGCCCCTGGCTCACCGCTACCGCTGCAACAAAGCGATCGTCGCGGAACTCGATGTGCTGAATATCGGCCTGCTGCATTTGATTAAGCAGATTTTGCACCTCGGCTCCGTTGTCCTGAAGGCTGGCGCTACTGTTGGCCAGATTCTGGTTTTCCAGCTCAAGCCCAGCCGGGAGCAGGTCCACCACCAGCGCATCCGGCACATTCTGGCTCGCTTCTACTTCTAAATGCACCAGTACTAAATCACCGCTGCGCAGCGAAGAGAGCGATTTCAGCTGCCCATCTGCACCCAGGAACTGGCGCTCAATGTGCAACACATTACTGTCAGGCTTAGGGGCGTATTCCGGATAACCACTGCTGTCGAGACGTAGCCATAGAGGCTGCGTTCCGGTGTTTTTCACATTCAGTGAAGCCAGCTGATCAACCGTCAGATTGCGCGACTGGGATTTATCCGCGCTCAGCGGTTCCGCCTGAAGCGAGGTCTGCGCCTGCCAGGTGCCAGGCAGATCCTGCAATCCTTTTGCGGCCAGGAACAACGCGTTCATCTCCTGCGTCGACAACCAGCGCTCGCCAAATGCCTGCTGTGACAGGGTGTTCAGCAATGTATTTTGCACATCCGGTAGCAGCTTGTTCTCTTCAAGCAGGCTCAGCATCAGCGCATTATCGCGCAGCTGGCTGCCGTAGTCTGCCATCCAGCCGTTGTTCTCCTGACGCGGCGTGTTCTGAGCCAGCTGAATGGCCGCGTCACCGCGCGGCGCATCGCCCATCGCTTTCAGCGCCAGACCCAGTTGCATCAGCGGCAGGCCCGCTTTGGCCTGAAGATGACGCTCCCAGATTTCACGCAGCGCACCCAGAGGGGCTTTCTGCTGGCGAGCCAACACCAGCGCGGCGTATGACTGCACTGCAAAACGGCTCGCCTGGCTGTCATTGGTGTAGCGAATAGTCATCACCCCAGGCTCCTGCAAATAACGCAGCAGGCGGTTATTCCCGCGTGTAATCGCTTCCGCCGGCACGCTGTAGCCCTGTGCGCTGGCGCGAGTCAGGAAGTCCATCACATAGGCCGTAAGCCAGTATTCTTCCGAGCCTTCTTTGTCCCACAAGGAGAAACCGCCGTCATCGCGCTGCATTTGCAGCAGACGCGCGATCCCCAAATCCACCGCCGCGCGACGCTTCTCATCGGTATCACCTGTGATGCCCAATGATTTTAGCTGTGCCGCATTGGTGTAGAGCTGCGGGAACAGGCCGCTGGCGGTTTGTTCCAGACAACCGTAGGGGTACGCTTTCAGTTCACGAATGTAACGCGCCAGGTTAAGCGGTGGTTTTCCACTGAACAACAGCTGGCTTTGCAGCGTTTCCGGGACAAACCCCTCAAGCTGTGAAGCCGGAACCGTCCAGCTTTCACCTGGCTGTAGGGCCACGCCCGCGTTGACGGTTTGCGCCGGGAAGGCCGGACGCACGCCAATTTTCCACTCTTTTTGCAGCGGAGTGAAGATTTCACCCGGCAGCGTCAAGCCACTGACTGTCGCCTGCACAGACCCCTCACCAAAGCCATCGTGCGCGCTAACCGGAATGAACAGCGTTACCCGCGTGCCCGGTGGAAGTTTGATGGGTTCTGGCTGTGTACCTTCGAGTTGCAGCAAACCCGTTGCAGTAAGTTTTACATTCAGCGTTTGCGGCTGGTCGGTCAGGTTGGTGAGATCGAGCGTAAGACGGCTGCTGTCACCGCCCGCCAGGAAGCGTGGCGTATTCAGCTCGGCAATGATTGGCGCGGCCACTACGACTTTGCTCTCGCTGCTGCCGAAATCATCTGCTGTCCAGGCCTGGGCCATAACGCGTAATTCACCGTTGAAGTCGCCAATTGGCAGCGTCACGGTGCCTTCGCCTTTATCGTCCAGCGTCACCGGTTGCGCCTGTTGGGCGACAATAGTGACGTGATTCACCGGCGGCTTACCACCGCGTTTGAGTTCGTCGCCGTCACCACCAAAACGCAGGCTGGCAAGACGCCCCTGGCCTTCAATGACCTGGCCATAGATGTCGTAGATATCGGCGCCGTAGCGTTTCTGTCCAAAGAAAGCATTCCACGGGTCCGGCGTGGTGTAATCGGTAATATTCAGCACGCCGCTATCGACGGCGGACACCAGCACATTGACCTGCTTCGGTAACTCACCCGCTTTCGCACTGGCTTTGATTTTCACCGTCAGCGGCTGGTTCGGACGCATTTTCTGCGGAGTATCCAGCGCAATATTCAGACGGCGGTTTTCATCCCCGAGCGGTAAATGCAGCAGGCCGACAGCCCGTTTTGGCGTTGCCGATTTTGATTTATCGCCAGGACGAATCACCAGAGTGCTGAGATACAAATCGTGGCGGTTCCAGGTTTTATCGACCGGAATCGACAGGTCCATCCCTTGCGCAGGCACATCAATTTCCTGCCACCACAGCGGGCCTTCGCTGGATTCCACCATCGCGTAGCCTTTACCCGCCGCCGGAGCGGAGATGTGCAACTTGATGGTGTCGCCCGGTTTATAGGCCGGTTTGTCGAGCTTCATGGTGACGCGATCCGGGCGCGCGGCCCCGGTTCCATCGCTGTTATCCTGCCAGCTGTATCCGGCCCAGAAACGCACGCTGCTCACGGTGTCATCCGGCGCTTTGACGTCCAGACGGTATGAACCCCACTCCACCGGGAAGCTTACTTTGCCGGTTTCATTGGCTTTAAGATCCAGCGTTTGTTCGCCTTCGACCAGATCCTTTTGATCGAACTGTGACTGCCAGCCATCGCTGTCAGACCAGTTCCAGGAGTAGTCACGACGCTCGCGGATCAGGCGGACCTGCAAACCCGAAACCGCTTTTTTCTCGCCCTGCGCATTGGCATAAACGATATCAAACCCGGCATTACTGTTTTCATCCACCATCGGCTGATTGGCGGTGGTATCGGTGCGATAGTCGTAGACCGCTTTGCTGGCGAATTGAGGACGGATCCCCGGCAACGTTTCCGCCGGCCAGACTGCCTGTTCGGCGCGACGCGTGACCGGACGACCGCCGGACTCCAGCAGACTCGCCTGTAGGATAACCTGCAACGGAGAATGTGTTTCCTGCCACTGGCTATCAACTTTCACCACACCGTGCCCTTTGGCGTCGAGTTTGAGCTGCACTTCGTCGAGCGTGCGTGCGAGATTCTCTTCGGCGATGTCACCGAACTCAAAGCCCGGCAGCGCGGCCACGGCGTCTCGCAATGGGCGCAGGAACATCTTGCCCTGTAGCGCGTTGCCGTTCGCCGGCGCGCCGTACAGGTAATAGCCGGTCACCGCAAAACTGACATCTTCTGTAGGCGCGAGCGGTGCTTTTTCTGACGTCAGGTTGAGGGCCATGCGTTCTGGCATGAAGTCTTCGACGTGGAAATCCCATTCGCGATTCTGGTTATCGCCCGCGCTGGCGCGAACGTGCCACATTCCGGTGGCCGCCCCGGCATCCAGCGCCCAACTAAGCTGGTACAGACCGTTAACGGCCTTGCTCATGACAGTGCGCACTACCTGACCGTCAGGCTGAACGACTTCAAGTTTTACCGGCTGAGCGGGCAACGGCTTGCCGTCGCTATCGCGTAGCAGGCCATTCACAATCACCGTTTCACCCGGGCGATAAAGGTCGCGCGGGCCGAACATAAATAACTGTTTGCTGTAACCCGGTGTACCTGCAATGTCGAATTCTGACAGGTCCAGCGCCGGAAGCTTGAGATCAAGCAGCGTGGTCTGGCCGTCTTTACGCGCCAGCAACAGGGCGGCCTCTTTGTCCGTTTGCAAAGAGACATGGCCTTTCGAGTCGCTGTTGGCCTGGGCCAGAGTCTGGCCTTTATCATTGAGCAACTGAACGTCAATGCCACTTTGCGCCGCGCCATTTTCCAGGCTCTGGGTAAACACATCCAGACGATTATGATAACGGTGCGCCGACACCCCAATATCGCTCAAGGTAAATAGCGTTGCAGCATTGCTGTAGGTGTAATGACCGGCCTGATTCATCACCGCGATATATACGCCTGCCTGCTGTAGCGGTTTGATTTCACTTAACGGCAACAGCAGTTTTTCTCGGGTATTACGCTCAGGATTGAGATCAAAGCGCCCGGTGTAGACCAGATCGGCCATTTTCAGCAGCTCATCAGACTCCCAGTTACTCACCGAGCTACGGTATTCCCACTGGCTGATAAAGGACGCCAGTGATTCCGGTTTTATGCGGAAGAAATTCACGTCGACGTTATTCACGTTCAACGCCATCACCGGCAGCCCTGCTACCACTTTCCCCGGCAGCAGAGAACCACGGCTGGCAAAACCGACGCTTGGGGCGATATCACGGGTGGCGATGTTCTGTTCGTAGGTTTTATCGAAGGTGGTTTTATTCACCGCCTCCACGTCCGGATCGACGGTTAATACCAGATTGCGCTTGGGCTCCAGATGGCGCATGCGCAATTCTTTCAGATTAGGAGCCAGCTCCCAGGCACCGTCCACTTTGCCGTTTTTCTTATCAACGAGGTGGACGCGGCTGGAAAAATCCTGAGCAGGGTTAAGCGGAATAGAAAACGTGAGGACCAGCGTCGCAGCACCATCGAGCTGAACTTCGGATGCATCAATCAGGGTCAGCACTTTTCCTTTGTTCTGCGCAGCAAGCTTATCCAGCGTTGCCGCACTCGGTGTAACAGGCGTCGTTTTCGACGGCGTCTCAGCATCTGAAGCCGCTGGCTTCACGGTCTGCGTTTTGTCGTTATTATCACAGCCGCTTAGCGAAAAGGCGGTAATCAGCGCGAGCGATAGCGCTGCCAAACGATACGGTTTCATCCTTTAACCCCTGGCCCAGAAAGCCTCAAATTTTCGTCAACACAGTATTATGCTTAATCCGGGGTTTTACCAACAGCATATAAATTCTGATAGTTGCTGCATTTCTGACATTCCCTGACTTGTCGCCTCTGGCAAAACAACCGACAATCGAAATAACCCTGGTATAAGGAGAGCGCCATGACCACTTCCTATTTCGTTGCCGCTGACTGGCTGGCAGAACACATCAACGACCCACAGATTCAAATCATTGACGCCCGCATGGCGCCGCCTGGTCAGGAGCATCGTGATGTCGCTGCCGAGTACCGGTCTGGACACCTGCCCGGCGCGGTGTTTTTTGATATCGAAGCGCTGTCGGATCACACCAGTCCGCTGCCGCATATGATGCCGCGCCCCGAGGCGTTCGCTGTCGCCATGCGTGAGCTTGGTATTAGCAGCGATAAACATCTGGTGGTGTACGACGAGGGCAATCTGTTCTCCGCGCCGCGTGCCTGGTGGATGCTGCGCACCTTCGGTGTGGACAACGTTTCAATTCTGGCAGGTGGCCTTGCCGGCTGGCAGCGCGATGAACTGCTGCTGGAAACGGGCGATGTCATTTTACCGGAAGGTGATTTTGAGGTGACGTTTGTAGCCGAGAATATCAAGCGCTTGACCGACGTGCTGGTCGCCAGCCACGAAGGCTCCGTCCAGTTGGTGGATGCACGCCCGGCACCACGTTTTAACGCACAAGCAGACGAACCTCGCCCAGGCCTGAAGCGCGGGCATATTCCTGGCGCGCATAACGTTCCGTGGGGTGATTTGGTCTTTAGCGGTGAACTGAAAACGACGGATGAGCTGGAGACTATTTTTAAGCGTCAGGGCGTGGACATTAATGCCCCTATTATTGCCAGCTGTGGGTCTGGGGTAACGGCTGCGGTTGTGGTGCTGGCATTAGCGACGCTGGGTGCGCCAGACGTGACGCTGTACGACGGTTCGTGGAGTGAATGGGGTGCGCGCGACGATTTACCGGTAGAGCCGGCGAAGTAAGCCGCCAGGTTGTCCCCTCTCGCGCAGGGAAAGGGGACAATTCAGGATCAGATAATCCGGTTCTGTTTGAAATCACGCAGGAAGCTGCCCCAGCGTTTTTCGTAGAACGGCGTGATGTGTGCCAGCATGAAGTGGCTGATGCCCTTCTCGCCTTCGACCACCTGACAAATATCAATCGGCTCGTCGCCCGGCAAGGTGTCGGTTGCCACGCTGCCCGTCGCCTGAATCACCGCGTCGATATCATCGCCTTCGACTTCAATCCCAATCAGCAGGTTTGGCTGCTCGTCAGCATGTTCTTTAATAGAACACAGAAACGCGCGCTTCACGGTTTTGAGCGACTTAAAGAGCGTGGTCAGGGAATCCACCATTTGGGCTGGCGGCTCGGTTACTTCGGACAGCAGCAGCGATGCACCACCTTCCAGCACCGTTTGGGTGCTCAGCGGATTGCCTTCTTCACCCATCAAATGGCTGATTTCACGCGGAGTGAACTCTTTACCGGTTGGCAGTTTGGCATTGAGGAACAGCGTCTCGCCGAGGGCCATTTCGAACAGCGTGCGTACCGGCATAACCACAAAGGCCTGTTCGTCAGTCACCGCCTGCTGCAGTGCTTCAAGCGAGCTGAAGAACGGGACCACCGATGTACCGTCGTCTTTTTCCCAGTGCTGAATGTCCAGCGCGCTGTCTTCCACCACCTGCTCGCCTTCCGCCGCCGTGCCTGGGACCCAGACCGTGGCCTCAAGCAATGCGCGGAAGAAAGCCGGACGGTGCGCAGGCTCGGTCGCCGCCTGTTCCAGTAAAGTTTCTAATTCGTTTTTTTGTTCGGACATAGTGTTTCCAGATAAAACATTTTCCCCTCACCCCGGCCTCTCCCCTGAGGGGCGAGGGGGCACCTCTCCTCTTTGGGGTTAGGGTGAGGGGTTAATCAATTACTCAGCGGTCAACAGATTCGCGAGGGTGCGCACACCCAGACCGGTTGCGCCTGCCGCCCACTGCTCAACGGCAGATTTACGGTAGGTCGCGGAGCAGTCAATGTGCAGCCAGCCTTGGTGATAGTTTTCCACAAAATGAGACAGGAAGCCTGCCGCGGTACTTGCGCCTGCCGGGAATGCAGCGCTGGCGGTGTTGTTCAGCTCCGCAAAGTTTGACGGCAGCTGGTTGCGGTGGAATTCCGCCAGTGGCAGACGCCAGAATGGTTCGTTTTCCGCAGCAGCACTTGCCATCAGGCGGCCAGCCAGTTTGTCATCGAAGCTGAAAAGCGCGTGGTAATCATTACCTAACGCCGTTTTCGCCGCACCGGTCAGGGTCGCCGCGTCGATGATCAGCTCTGGCTTCTGCGCACAGGCGTCAATCAGGCCATCGGCCAGCACCAGACGGCCTTCGGCGTCGGTATTCATCACTTCGACTTTTTTGCCGTTGCGATAGCTAATGATGTCGCCCAATTTGAAAGCATTGCCGCTGACCATGTTGTCTGCACAGCACAGGTACAGCTTCACGCGTTTGTTCAGACCACGGGTAATGGCGAATGCCAGAGCGCCAGTCACCAGCGCCGCGCCGCCCATGTCGGATTTCATGGAGTCCATGAACGCGCTTTGCTTGAGGCTGTAACCGCCGGTATCGAAGGTGATACCTTTGCCCACGAGGCAGGCGTAAACCGGCGCGTTAGCGTCGCTGGTTGGGTTGTAATCCAACGCCAGCAGAACCGGTGGACGTTCTGAACCACGGCCTACCGTATGGATCCCCATGTAGCCCTGCTCGCGCAGATCTTCACCTTTAGTGATGCGGTAGCGCACGTTGTTTTCGCCAAAACGGCATAGCAGATCGACTGCACGCGCGGCCAGTTGTTCCGGACCGAGCTCTTCAGCAGAAGCGTTAATGGTGTCACGAACCCAATCAACGATCGCCAGACGGTTATCGAGTTCGCTTTTCTGTGCGTCATCCAGAGCCGCCCAGTCTACGTTACGGCTGCCTTTCGGCCCTTTGTAACCCGCCCAGAAAGCCCAGCTGCGCTCGGTATCCCAGCCTTCACCCGCCAGCGCAACATGCTTAATGCCCATGCCGTCAATTTTACGCGCTGCACGTTGAATCAAACCGGCATCGTCTTTGCCATTCAGATGCAGGGTGATGCCGTCGTTATTAATGCTATAAGTGGCTTTTTCGCCCCAGCGCGCATCGGCAGGCTGGGTCGACAGCGTAATCTTCATCGCTTCGGTCATTGTCTTATCCTTATTGAGCAAACGGGCCGCCAGAGGCAGCCCGTTAGATGAATCATTCTGCTTCGTCTAACCAGACTAACAGAATCGCCTCGAGAATTTTTTCATTGGATGCGTTGGGATCATCCTCAAAATCTTCCAGAGCGCAAATCCACTGATGCATATCTGTGAAGCGAACGGTTTTCGGATCGGTATCCGGATATGCATCGTACAATGCTTCGCCGATTTCACGGCTGTCGGTCCATTTCAGCGCCATAATCAGTACTCGCGTGCGTGGTTGATGGTGTAACGTGGCATCTCGACCACCAGATCTTCATCGGTGACGCGCGCCTGACAGCTTAAGCGGCTTTCAGGTTCCAGACCCCAGGCTTTGTCGAGCATGTCATCTTCGTCTTCGGTACTTTCCGGCAGCGAATCGAAACCTTCACGAACGACGCAGTGGCAGGTCGTGCAGGCACAGGATTTTTCACAGGCGTGTTCAATCTCAATCCCGTTGCGCAGAGCAACGTCCAGAATGGTTTCACCGCTTTTCGCTTCCAGAACTGCGCCATCCGGACAGAGATCCTGATGTGGCAGAAAAACAATCTTTGGCATATTAAACCTCGTCCACGGACTGGCCTTTCAGCGCTTTACGGACCGACTGGTCCATACGGCGTGCGGCAAATTCCTGGGTTTGTGTGTCGATATTTTTAATGGCTTCTTTTATGGCATCGGCATCATCGCCAACGGCGGCTTTCTGCAGAACAGAAACACCGTGGTCAATTGCCTGGCGTTCTTCAACGCTGAGCAGCCCGGCATCGGCTGCCAGTGCGCTGTTCAGACTTTCCAGCACGCGAGCCGCTTCCACTTTTTGCTCAGCAAGCATGCGCGCCTGGACGTCATGTTCGGCGAAACTCATCGAGTCTTTGATCATGGTCGCGATTTCATCGTCGCTCAGACCGTAAGACGGTTTCACCTGAATAGAGGATTCTACGCCGGTCGATTTTTCCATCGCCGTTACGCTCAGCAGGCCATCGGCATCCACCTGGAAGGTGACGCGAATATGTGCCCCGCCCGCTGGCATCGCCGGAATACCGCGCAGCGCAAAACGCGCCAGAGAGCGGCAATCCTGCACCAGCTCGCGCTCACCCTGCATTACGTGGATGGACATTGCAGTCTGGCCGTCTTTAAAGGTGGTGAACTCCTGCGCACGCGCCACCGGAATGGTGGTGTTACGCGGGATGACTTTCTCCACCAGGCCGCCCATGGTCTCAAGACCCAGCGACAGCGGGATGACGTCCAGCAACAGCATTTCACTGTCCGGCTTGTTGCCGACCAGAATATCGGCCTGGATCGCCGCGCCAATGGCAACCACCTTATCGGGGTCGATAGAAGTCAGCGGCGTGCGGCCAAAGAATTCGCCCACGCGTTCGCGCACTAACGGCACGCGAGTAGAACCGCCAACCATTACCACATCTTTAACGTCTTCGTTTTCGACGCCCGCATCTTTCAGCGCGCGACGACAGGCCAGCAGCGTGCGTTTCACCAGCGCAGAAATCAGCTCGTTGAACTGCTCGCGGGTGATGTTGCCCTGCCAGCCCGCCACGTCAACGTGAACGCTGTCGGCATCGCTGAGGGCAATTTTGGCGGCAATGGCGGCGTCTAACAGTTCGCGCTGTACACGATTATCGGAACGGTCGGCAATCCCCGCCTGTTCACGAATGAAATCCGCCAGCAGATGGTCGAAGTCGTCGCCGCCGAGGGCTGAATCACCGCCGGTCGCCAGCACTTCGAACACGCCACGGCTGAGCCGCAGAATAGAAATATCAAACGTACCGCCGCCGAGATCGTAGACGGCAATGACGCCTTCCTGGCCGGAATCCAGACCGTAGGCGATGGCCGCAGCCGTCGGCTCATTCAGCAAACGTAGCACGTGCAAGCCTGCCAGACGCGCGGCGTCTTTGGTGCCCTGACGCTGTGCATCGTCGAAATAAGCCGGAACGGTTATCACCACGCCATCGAGTTCGCCTTCCAGCGTTTCGGTCGCACGGGCAGACAGGGCTTTGAGAATATCCGCAGAGATACGAATCGGGTTCAGCAAACCGGCATTGGTCGCCAGCATCGGTAAGCCATTAACGCTTGCCTGGAGCTGATAAGGCAGATGCGGATAGCGCGCCTGCACATCGGCAAGCGAGCGGCCCATCAGGCGTTTTACAGAGCTGATGGTATTGACCGGATCCAGCGCGGCATTGGTGCGAGCGTCGTAGCCCACGTCATGTCCCTGCGCCTGGTAATGCACGACCGAGGGCAGCAGATGGCGCCCCTGGCTATCGGCCAATGTTTCAGCCTGACCGCTACGTACGGTAGCGACCAGTGAATTGGTGGTGCCTAAGTCGATGCCCGCCGCCAGACGACGCTGGTGCGGCGCGGCACTCAGACCAGGCTCACTGATTTGTAATAAGGCCATAATGATGATCTTCCAGAATCAAAAATCGAGCAGCTTTTCTTCGAGTTGTTCTGCTGAGCTGCGCAGTTTATCGAGAAAACGCAGTTTACGCACGGTATCCGCCGCGCTCTCCCACGTTTCATTATCGAGTTCCGCGACCATCTGCTGATGACGCGTGTCAAACATGCCTTTTACACGACGCATAAATGCATCCAGACGGGAATTGTCTTTGGCGCGGTCAATCTCATCGAGCTCTTCACGCAGCTCCAGTTGTTCCATCAGAAACGCCGTGTCGCGCACCGTGTGCTGCTCGCTCGCCAAATCAAAACCGTGCAGTGACAGCAGGTATTCCGCGCGCATCAGCGGGTGGCGAAGGGTTTGCCACGCCTGATTAATGGTCGCGGATTGCTGCACCGAAGCAAGCTGGTCGGCGGAAGAGTGGCTGGCGAATTTGTCCGGATGGAACTGGCGCTGTAAATCCTGAAAGCGCGTGGCGAGCTGCTGGCTATCGAGGTGATAAGAGGCAGGCAGGCCAAAGAGAGTGAAGTAGTCCATAGCTATCTCTTAAAAAGCAAACCCCACAGGCAGCCTGGCCACCGTGGGGTTATCGTACGCGTGATTAAACGTGGAAGCTTTCGCCGCAACCGCACTCGTCTTTAACGTTCGGGTTGGTAAATTTAAACCCTTCGTTGAGGCCTTCTTTTACGAAGTCCAGTTCAGTGCCGTTGAGGAACTGCAGGCTTTTGCCATCGACCACAACCTTCACGCCTTTGTCTTCAAACACCGTGTCTTCGGCGTCAGGTTGATCGACAAATTCCAGCACGTAGGCCATACCAGAGCAACCGGAAGTCCGCACGCCCAGACGCAGACCGAAGCCTTTGCCACGGTTGGACAGGAAGGAACTGACTCGTGCAGCAGCGCTGTCGCTTAGGGTTATCGACATAAAAAACCTCAGATCTTATTTAGCTTCACGTTTGCTTTTATAGTCCGCAATAGCGGCTTTGATCGCGTCTTCTGCCAGAATCGAACAGTGAATTTTCACCGGTGGCAGTTCGAGTTCTTCGGCAATATCGGTGTTCTTGATAGCCTGTGCTTCGTCCAGGGATTTACCCTTCACCCACTCGGTCACGAGGGAGCTGGACGCGATAGCAGAACCGCAGCCGTAGGTCTTGAAGCGCGCGTCTTCAATGATACCTTCATTGTTGACTTTAATCTGCAACTTCATCACGTCGCCGCAGGCCGGTGCGCCGACCATGCCGCTGCCGACGCTGTCGTCGCTGTTGTCAAACGAGCCGACGTTGCGTGGATTCTCGTAATGATCGATAACTTTTTCGCTGTAAGCCATGATGAATTCTCCTTATAGGGTTCCGATTAGTGATGCGACCATTCGATGCTGTTGATATCCACGCCCTGCTTGAACATATCCCACAGTGGAGAGAGTTCACGCAGACGACCGATGGATTTCTGTACCAGCGCGATGGTGTAGTCGATCTCTTCTTCGGTAGTGAAACGACCTAAAGAGAAACGGATGGAGCTGTGTGCCAGCTCGTCAGTCATGCCCAGCGCACGCAGTACGTAAGACGGCTCAAGGCTCGCAGACGTACAGGCGGAACCGGAAGACACAGCCAGATCTTTCAGGGCCATGATCAGTGACTCGCCTTCAACGTAGTTAAAGCTGACGTTGAGGATGTTTGGCACGCCCTGCTCGAGGTCACCGTTCAGGTAAACCTCTTCCATGTCTTTTACGCCTTCCCACAGACGGTTACGCAGAGTGCGCAGACGCGCCATCTCGGTTTCCATCTCTTCTTTGGCAATGCGATAAGCTTCACCCATGCCCACAATCTGGTGCACAGGCAGAGTACCGGAACGCATACCGCGCTCATGACCGCCGCCGTGGATCTGCGCTTCGATACGGATACGTGGTTTACGACGCACGTACAGCGCGCCGATGCCTTTCGGGCCGTAGATTTTGTGACCAGAGAAGGACATCAGGTCAACTTTCAGCTGGCTCAGATCGATAGGCAGTTTGCCCACGCTCTGGGTCGCATCAACGTGGTAGATAATACCGCGTGAACGGCACAGTTCGCCGATAGTCGCGATATCCTGCACCACACCGATTTCGTTATTCACGTGCATGATGGAAACGAGGACGGTGTCTTCACGCATCGCCGCTTCGAGTTCTTTCAGGTCAATAATACCGTTGCGCTGCGGGGCGAGGTAAGTCACTTCAAACCCTTCACGCTCCAGCTGACGACAGGTGTCGAGAACCGCTTTGTGTTCGGTTTTGCTGGTGATGACGTGCTTGCCTTTTTTCTGGTAGAAGTTGGCCGCACCTTTAATTGCCAGGTTGTCAGATTCGGTCGCACCAGAGGTAAAGACGATTTCGCGTGGGTCAGCGCCCACCAGCTCAGCAATCTGATTACGGGCGATATCTACCGCCTCTTCAGCATGCCAGCCAAAACGGTGTGAACGGGAAGCCGGGTTACCGAAGTTTCCGTCCAGGGTAAGGCACTGCATCATCTTCTCGGCAACACGCGGGTCCACCGGCGTGGTTGCGGAGTAGTCGAGATAAATCGGTAATTTCATTGCTCTTAAACTCCGTACATCACTCAATGCAATGAACCAGGCAACCGGCTGGATGTACGACCGTGTTTACGGGGTGCGGGGCACCCCGGCCTGATTCTGAAATTCTATTATTATGCGCGCAGCTTGACGTCGATAGCGTCTTGTCCGCGGGTACTGCGATGGGACTCTTGCGCGTGCTGACGGTCAGCTACGTCCAGCACTTCCTGGTTATTCACCAACTCACCGAGGGTGATGTTATTCAGGAAACCGGTCAGACGATCGCTCAGATCGCGCCACAGCGCGTGGGTCAGGCATTTATCGCCGCCCTGGCAGCCGCCTTTACCCTGACAACGGGTAGCGTCTACGGATTCATCGACTGCGCTGATCACTTCGCCAACGGCGATGCTACCGGCTTCTTTACCCAGCAGATAACCGCCGCCCGGGCCACGTACGCTGGACACCAGTCCATTTTTACGCAGGCGGGAGAACAGCTGTTCCAGGTAGGAAAGTGAAATTCCCTGACGTTCAGAAATATCGGCCAACGGAACCGGGCCCGATTCGGAGTTGAGCGCAACGTCCAGCATCGCGGTCACGGCATAACGCCCTTTAGATGTCAGTCTCATGTCTTACTTAACCTCAAACTCGCCCCTGCCCGGGGTTGTTATTAAAATGTATATATTGCATAGCAGGGCCAAGTCTGACATTCCTGACTAAAACAGTCAACTATTTACCTGACTGTTTTAGTCAGGTATTTAACCATCCGTGCGCTCATTAATTAACACGCATTTTGCCTGCCGGTATCACTGCTCTTTATTCTTTTGCTCAATAGAGGCCAGCATTCCGCGCAGGATATTAAGCTCCTGGCTTTCCGGGCGCGCACGGGTAAACAGACGACGCAATTTGTTCATCACCTGCCCCGGATGGGTGGCGCGAATGAAGCCAGTAGACAGCAGCGTCTGCTCGAGATGACCGTAGAAACGCTCCAGATCGTCCACCAGCGGGTACGCCACTTCTTCGGCTTCCGCTACGCTGCTTTCTTCTTTTTCCTGAGAAGCCAGCCACGCCATACGCACTTCGTAGGCAATCACCTGTACTGCCATCGCCAGGTTCAGCGAGCTGTACTCTGGGTTCGCGGCAATCGCGACGTGGTAGTGGCACTTTTGCAGTTCGTCGTTGGTCAGGCCCACGCGTTCGCGGCCAAATACCAGTGCGACCGGGGCCTGTGCGGCTTCGCCCACGCTTTTCAGCCCACATTCACGCGGGTCAAGCATCGGCCATGGCAGCGTACGAGAACGGGCGCTGGTGCCGACGACCAGACTACAGCCAGCCAGCGCGTCATCAAGGGTATCGACGATTTGTGCGTTACCAATCACATCGCTGGCACCGGCAGCTAGCGCGATGGCCTGAGAGTCGGGTTTCACCAGCGGATTAACCAGCCAGAGGTTAGTTAACCCCATGGTTTTCATCGCGCGAGCCACGGAGCCCATGTTGCCAGTGTGGGAAGTTTCTACCAGTACGATTCGAATATTTTGCAGCATTGTCATTCTTCGGCTAAAGATTATTCATCCATATTATCATAAAGCGAAGACAGAAACCGAATTCGCTGCTATGATGTGCGCCGTTTTTCCCGTTCTTTAACATCCAGTGAGAGTGACCGATGCAACATCCTATGTTGACCATCGCCGTGCGCGCAGCGCGCAAGGCGGGTAATGTTATTGCCAAGCACTACGAGACCCCAGATTCCGTAGAAACCAGCCAGAAAGGCAGCAATGACTTCGTGACGAATGTCGATAAAGCCGCAGAAGCGATTATTATCGAAACTATCCGTAAATCTTACCCGCAGCACACTATTATCGCCGAAGAGTCTGGCGAAGTAGCAGGCGAAGATCAGGATGTTCAATGGGTTATCGATCCACTGGATGGCACCACCAACTTCGTAAAACGTCTTCCTCATTTCTCTGTATCCATCGCCGTACGCATTAAAGGCCGTACTGAAGTGGCTGTGGTTTACGATCCAATGCGTAACGAACTGTTCACTGCGACCCGCGGTCAGGGCGCACAGCTGAACGGTTACCGTCTGCGCGGCACCAATGCCCGCGATCTGGACGGCACCATTCTGGCGACCGGCTTCCCGTTCAAAGCTAAGCAGCACGCTCCAGCTTATATGAATATTCTGGGTAAACTGTTCACCGAATGCGCTGACTTCCGCCGCTCGGGTTCCGCTGCACTGGATCTGGCCTATGTGGCTGCAGGCCGCGTTGACGGTTACTTCGAACTGGGCCTGAAGCCGTGGGATTTTGCTGCGGGCGAACTGATTGCGCGTGAAGCTGGCGCTCTGGTTTGTGATTTCACTGGCGGTCATAACTTCATGTCTACCGGTAACATCGTGGCAGGCAACCCACGCGTCGTGAAAGCGATGCTGGCCAGCATGCGCGATGAACTGAGCGAAGCGCTGAAGCGCTAATCGCGTTTCCCCTCACCCCGCCCTCACCCCACAAGGGCGAGGGAGAAATCCGCACCGAGCGGTCCCCTCTCTCCTATGGGGAGAGGGCCTGGGGGAGGGGAATACATCTACACTGTCAAAACGGTCTCAACCCCCTGCCCTCCGGCACCGCGCTGAGCCACATCACCACCGCCGCAACCACCAGCACCGCTCCACCCGCAAATGCCAGTGTCGTCCAGCCAATTTGCCGCCACATTACCGGCGCATGATTGCCACTCAAACGTACCGCCAGCTGACGGAAACTGTGTACCAGCAATGCCAACGATGAAATGGTTATCGATGTGCCCGCCGCCATCGCCAGCGCAGACGCTACTCCCCAGCTAAACACCCCAATCACCTTACTGAATAACAGCACCATAATCGCCCCGGAACAGGGCCGCATCCCCATCGACAGCACAATCACCAACCGCGCGCGCCAGTCGTTGCCGCTTTCCATTTGTTGCGGGTCTGGCATGTGCTGATGCCCACAGCCACAGTTGGCGTGGTGGTCATGATGCGGAGTAAACGCGGTAAAAGTCGGCTTGCGTAAAATCTGACGCAGCTTTTTCAGCGCCCGCCAGCACAACAATAATCCCAGCACACCGACCAGCACATAACTGCCCTTTTCAAGCCAGAAACTGCTGAGATGCAGCTGGCGCGCAGGTAATGCCAATAGCGTCAGCACCACAATGACCAAACCAATCGCCACCAAGCCTTGTAATAAAGACGCCATCAGCGTCAGGCCGATGCTCGATTTTAGTTGCGACGGATGCGTTGCAAGCCAGGTGGTGATGACAACTTTCCCATGCCCCGGCCCGAGCGCGTGCAGTACGCCATAGATGAAACTGAACGTCAGCAACGAGCCGCCCGCTTTCATCGGGTTTTCCGCCACCGCCTGCAACAAACCACTCATCTGCAGATTAAGCTCCCGCTGCCAAATAATGCTTTTCAGCAACACCTGCGGCCAGGCGTGCCACAGCCATGACCCACCCGCCAGCGCCGCAATCAGAAACAGCACCAGCGGCCAAAGTTGCAGCCAGCGGCGTGAGCGCTTCGCTACCGGAAAGATTAAGGACATGTCAGCGTCACCTGTTGAGCAAATTGTTTACCTAAATCCATATCCTCGGGCGGCGCATCGGCCTTGTCGAGCGACAGCGCGTAGGCCGCCAAATCTTCATTGGGTTTCGGCGTGTGCATGCTGAGCTTGCAGCCTTTTGGCGCATCGGCGGGCAGTGTGACATAAGCATCTTTGTCGTAATGCATATCGACAAAATAGGTCGGGTCGAAGGTGGAAAACTGATACGTCTGCCCGGCGAGTGGCTGCGGTGTGGCCAGTGGCAGAGTAAACGTCAGCACCGCTTTATGCCCTTCGCGGGAAAGCCCGTAGGACGTTGGACGATTTTCAAATTTTACCTTCTGCTTACCGTGCCAGAACTCGGTGAAATAGTGCTGCCCAAGGACGTTGGCCATCACTTCTGCCGCCAGACGTTTCCAGACCTCATCCCCCGGTTTGGCATTACCCGCGTCATAGAGCAAATCGGCGGAAGTGATTTCATCCATCGTCCAGCGCATATTAATGGCGGTCAACTGCCCGCCGCTTGCCACCAGCTGGCTTTGCATGCTGATAAAACTGTGCGGGTGCGCTGACGCCTGCCACGATAATAGCGCGCCAAAAGCCAGAACCATGCCCGGTTTCACTCTCGTCATTGCATCCTCAGTGAAAAATTCTGTGACCGACCCCAGCAATCCTTGCGCAAAGGCGTCCCGTCTGGCTTTCACGCCGTCAACCTTTAGCTATTCTTATCAAAAACCTTTCTGGAACCTGACAGATGATGACCGTGCTTGAACCGCCATCTGTGCTTTCCAGTCCACAGCGCCGCTGCCAGATCCTGCTAATGCTGTATCTGCCAGGGCAGTCCGTGACGCCAGAGGCGATAATCCGGGTGAACAACGTTGATGACGCTGTCGCCCGCCAGGATATCGCCGAAATACGTCACGTCATCCAGCGCTATCACCGACTCAACATCGTGACGCTTGCAGACGGCAGCTACCGGATTGAAGGCACCACACTTGACCAGCGCTTATGCCTGATTCACTGGCTGCGCCGCGCCCTGCGGCTGTGCCCTGGGTTTATCCAAGGGCAGTTTACCCCATCGCTCAAAACGCAGCTTAAACAATCGGGTATCTCGCGGATTCTGTATGACGATACCAACCTTCGCGCGCTGGTCAATCGCTGCGGGCAAAATCTTCAGCGCCAGTTCGACAGCCGCGATGCCGCCTTTCTCAGTCTGTATCTGCAATATTGCCTGCTGCAACAGCAGCCGCAGCAATCACCGGTATTTAATGATGGGCAGCGCAAATGGGCGCAGGCCAGCGCTGAATATCAGGTGGCGGCAGAAATTGCCCGTCACTGGCAGCGCCGGACCCTGAAAAACGCCCATCCTGACGAGCATCTGTTCCTCGCGATGTTATTTATGATGCTGAAAGTGCCGGATCCGAAACGTGACCATCACACCCAGGAAGTACGGCTCTATCGCAGTATTAACCAGCTGATTGACCGTTTCCAGCAGCTTTCCGGGCGGCAGTTCAGCGACCGTCGGGGGCTGCGCGACCAGCTGTATGTCCATCTGGCGCAGGCGATTAACCGCTGCCTGTACGGCGTCGGGATTGATAACAGCCTGCCGGAAGAAGTGCAGCGCCTGTATCCGCGCTTGATGCGCACCACTCAACAAGCGCTGACCGAGTTTGAATCGCACTATGCGCTGCGGATTTCTGATGAAGAGATGGGCCTGATTGCGGTGATTTTTGGCGCGTGGCTGATGCAGGAAAGTGACCTGCAGGAGAAGCAGGTCGTGCTGCTGACGGGAGACAACCCGCAGCTTGAACAAGAAATTGAACAGCAACTGCGCGAGCTAACGCTGCTGCCGCTGAACATCAAATACCAGACGCTGCACGCTTTCGAAAAAGAAGGTGCAGCGAAAGGCGTGGCACTGATCGTCACGCCCTATACGCTTGCACTGCCGCTGTTCTCCCCGCCGCTTATCCACGCCGGGGAGCCGCTCAGCGAGCGACAGCGCCAACATATTTGTCAGATGCTAGAAGCGCCTGGCTGAACCGTGACTTTCGGTCGGATAAACATCGCGGGAATAGCCAGCAGCGCCATCACCCAGAACACGCCCTGCTGCAGGTGCTGATAGAGGAATCCGGCGAAGACGGTCATGATGGCAATACTGCCGCCCATCGCGACGGCGGAATAGACCGCCTGTAGACGAATGACTTCGCTACCCTGACGGGCGGAAATGTAGCGCATCGCCGCCAGATGACAGACGGTGAAGGTGCCGCAGTGCAGGATTTGCGCGACGATAAGCCACGGCAATTCCGTTGTCCAGCCCATGATGCCCCAGCGGATAAGGCCGCAGAATGCCGAAAGCAGCAGTAAATCCCGCGCACCGAAACGGCGGAACACCTTCTTGCTGACCGCGAAAATAACCACTTCCGCCACGACACCCAATGACCACAAATAGCCCACTGCCGATGCGGAATATCCGGCGCCCTGCCAGTAAATTGCGCTGAAACCGTAGTACGCCGCATGCGCGCCCTGTAACAGACACACGCAGGCCAGAAAACGCCAGCTTTGCATCACCAGAGATCGCCATGCAGGCCAGCCTGCGCTTTCCTCATGCTGCCGGGCTTCACCCTGCGGCTGAATCGATGGGGTAATCATCATCCCTATCAGCATGGAGGCAATGCCGATACTGAGCAGCGCCAGGATCGCGTGATAGTCGAAAAGGCTCACCAGTTTACCGGTCAGTGCCGAACCAATCACGAAGGCAATCGAGCCCCACAGACGCACGCGACCGTAGTCCATGGTTATCTGTTTTTGCCAGGTGTTTGCCAGCGCATCCGTCAGCGGAACCAACGGTGAGAAGAACAGGTTGAAGCCCACCATCATCGCCATCAGCCACGCCACTTTGGTGCCAGCCCAGAATGCAAGCACAAACAGCAGCGCCAGCAACGCCAGAATGCGTAATGCGCGGATTAATCGCGATGGATCGCTGACGCGAGGCGCAATCAGCAGGCTGCCGAGGAAGCGCGCCACCAGACCCGCACCGAGCAGCACGCCGATGGTTTCCGGCGTCAGGCCCGTTCCTGCCAGCCACACGCTCCAGAATGGTAAGAAAATGCCGTAGCTAAAGAAGTAGGTAAAATAACTGAGCGCCAGCCAGCGCGTGGAATGCAAGACCATGATTCCCTCCCAAATGGTGGCGCTAGTCTGGCGGCAAACGCAACGGCTGGCAAGTAAGGTTAACAATTTCCCAACATCTATCAGGCTAATTTACGAGGATGCTCGAAGAAAATCGCCACGTTTCTTTGGGCATTAACAGCACGACACCGGGCTGCCCCGGCATTCGATGCGCATTGACCGGATGCGACTGTGGCTCCAGACACACCCGCCCTGAGGAGAGACACTCATCCGCAGATGCGCGTTTTCCAGCCACAATTTGTCCGTCATCCGTTTGCCCTCCCCACTTTTGCTGCTGACGTCGGGTCAGGTCGCCCGGTAAGCTGTTCTTCCAACGCTTCAAGCGTGACGCCTTTGGTTTCCGGCACAGTGCGTTGAATGTAGATCCAACCCAGGGCGCAGATAATGCCATACAGCAAGAAACTGCCTGATGCTCCCAGGCTGGCATTGAGCAGCGGGAAAGTGTAGGTCAGCAGGAAACAAGCAATCCACAGCGCCAGCGTGCCGAGCGACATCGCCAGCCCGCGCACGCGGTTGGGGAAAATCTCTGATAACAGTACCCAGGTCACCGGGGCCAGCGTCAGGGCATAAATGGCAATCGCCGCCAGCACCAGTAGCAGCACTGGCCAGCCCATGATACCCAGTGCGTAGGCTCCGGCGATCAGCATGTAGATAACCGTCAGTCCACAGGCCCCCAATTGCATCAACTTGCGACGGCCGATTTTGTCGACCAGCGGCAGCGCGGCAAGCGTGAAAATCAGGTTGATTATCCCTGTCGCTACAATTGATTTCAGGGTTCCGTTGATATCAAACCCGGCTGAGGCAAAAATCTCCTGCGCATAGTTAAAGATGACATTGATCCCGCACCACTGCTGGAATACCGCCAGTACCATCCCCATGATCACCACCGGACGGATGTTTGGCTGTAACAGCATGGCAAACGACACTCGCTGCGTGTCTTTCGCCAGCGTATGCGCGATGTCATTCAGGGTTTGTGTGGCATAGGCTGGCGAGCCAATACGTTCGAGGGTTTGACGTGCACGGGCTTCTTTGCCGGCCTTCATCAGCCAGCGCGGCGACTCTGGTACCACAAACAACAGCAGCAGAAATGCCAGCGCTGGAACCAGTTCCGCGCCAAACATCCAGCGCCATCCCGTTTGTCCGTTCCAGCTTTCCACGATGGTCTGCTGGGTCGCACTTGCCGCCACGGGTTCAGCAATCAGCAGGTTAATCAGCTGTGCCGCCAGTACGCCAATTACGATAGTCAGCTGATTGATGGCTACAAACCGTCCGCGTTTTTCCGCCGGGCTCACTTCCGCGATATATAAAGGACTCAGTGCCGACGCCAGCCCAATCCCGACCCCACCGACGATGCGATACACCACGAACAGTTCGAAGTTGCTCGCCATCGCCGTGCCCCAGGCCGAGACGCTGAACAGAATGGCGGAGGCAATCAGCGGCAGACGACGGCCAAACTTGTCCGCACTCCAGCCCGAAATCAGCGCCCCGAAAATACACCCAGTCAGCGCCGAGCTCATTGCCCAGCCAGACTGCGCCGGATCGGTGATATTGAAATACGCTTCATAGAAGGGCTTTGCGCCGCCAATCACGACCCAGTCGTAGCCAAATAGCAGACCACCGCAGGCCGCCACCAGACAAATAGTCCAGACGTAGCCCATTTTTACTGCTGTCTGCGAATTACTCATTCCCTCAGCTCCTTCGTTAGCCAGACGAAAAATTCGCCCGGTACGCACTAAAGAGCTGAGTCTAAACAAAGCGAAATGCGCAAACAGACACTGTCCGCACGCTATAAAGTTAAGGAAGTTCAGTAAAAAACGATACCTTGCGCAGCAAGGTATCGTAGCGTCATTCGGCAGATATAATCCGTAGTGTCATATTGAGCTCAGTGCTCTCGCCTGGCGCCAGCGGAGTGAGATTTCCGCCGCCAGGGCGATGATGGTCATCCGGGCAATGACTCATGGGTTCAAAGCAGAAAAAATCGAAAGTGTAGCCATCGTCAAAGTCTGGATCAGATACAAAAATGAAATAACAAGGAGCAGGCGGATCCGTCTCCATCGTTATTGCATAGCCATCGTGGGGCTGTGAAATATGCGCCACGCCATTCCAGCCTGCATAACCATTGTTAACCCAGTGACGCGGCAGCGGTGATGGAAGAGTGAAATCGAGATCCTGCTGCTGCTCAGTCTGATACGCCCCAACCAGCCACTGCTCCCGTTCCAGCCAGTACCCATTTGCCTTTGCCTGTACCCGAGTTTGTGTTGCCATCGGAAAGAAAGGATGCCAGCCGAGTCCGAAAGGTAGCGTTTCATCTCCGTGGTTTGTTACTGAAAGTGTGACTTTTAGCGAATTATTCGTCAGGTGAAACGACTGTGTCGCCTGATAGCGATACACGCCGTGACGGTGATGGTATACAAGACACAGACGATCATCAGACTGCGCCTCGCAATACCACTCACCCAGCCAACCATCACCGTGCAAATAGTGTTCATCCCAATCAACATTCGGCTCGAAGGTGTATTCTTTACCCTGCCAGACAAAGTGGTTACCGCTGACACGATTGCCAAAAGGCACCAGAGGGAAACAGGATGAATCGGTTGCTACACCATTATTTTTACCCGGCCGCAGCAGCGGAATATCCCGCGACCTGAACCCTTCAATCGTCCCACCGGTGGAGGAAACCTCCAGGCTCAACGGGCCATTTTTCAAGCTGAATAGCGTCATCCGTTGTCTCCTCAATCCGGAAAATTGATGACCACCTTCCCACATTTACCGCTTGCCATCAGCGCGTAAGCATCACCCGCCTGCTCCAGAGAAAAACGGTGCGTAATCGCATTACGCGGCCAGAGCTTCCAGTCAGTCAGATCATGGGCACATTTTTCCATATGGAACAGACTGGTCACCCAGGAACCAATAATTCTCCGCTGGTGATGCATAAGATCGGCGCTAACCTCAAACTCTACCTTGCCGGTTTCACCGATATACACCACCCGTCCCCAATCGGCTGTAGATTGCAGCGCAAGCAAACGTCCCGCAGCATTACCTGAGCAGTCCAGTGCCACGTCTGCCCCGCCGCGCGTCATTTCTGCGATCAGCTCCGGCAGGCGTTCCGTTGTGGCGAGGTAGCCGTTATCCATAACGCCCAATTGTTTCGCCATTGCCAGACGCTCCGGGAGCATATCAACGCCAATCACCCGCTTCGCACCACGTCCACGCGCCAGCATCATCGCCATCATACCTACCGGCCCCAGCCCGACGACCAGCACATTGTCACTGCCAGAAACTTCGCCACGCAAAATGCCCTCATAAGCGGTACCCACACCGCAGCTGATAAAAGCACCATCTTCATAACTGAGCATCTCCGGCAGACGGATCAAGTCTTTCTCTTCCGCCAGCAGATACTCCGCATGGCCACCATCGCGCTGCCAGCCGTAAGCGGCCTTTCCCTCACCGGTACAAGAGATAGGAAATCCACGTCGACAGTTTGGACAAAAACCACAACCGGAAATATGGTAAACCAGCACGCGTTCGCCTTCTTTGAAGTGGCGGCAACCTGGGCCTAACGCCACAACCTGACCACAAGGTTCATGTCCATTAATGAAACCCTGATACAACGGTTTGTCCGGTGCTGCCGCTGTGGCACGGTGCTGATGATAGATATAATGCACATCGCTGCCACAGATCCCCGACGATTTCATTTTGAGCAGTACCTGATTCATACCCGGCACAGGGACGGGCACCTCCCGCAGGTCCACGGTAGAATTGCCTGGTAAATAAGCCGCCAGCATAGTTTTCATAAATCCCTCTCTTAATATGATCAATTTTCATCCCTGCAGCTTCCGCGTCAGGGCGTTGGATCCTTTCAGCGTTTGACTTTGCTATTGCGCTGCGTCAGCAGAATATTCGCCAGTACCGCCACCACAATGATGACGCCTCGCACGACCTGCTGGAAAAAGGAGTTAATCCCGATAAGCACCAGACCATTGCCGATAAGTGTGATAACCAGTACTCCGAGCAGCGTGCCGAACAACGAGCCACGCCCACCGGAGAGTGCCGTTCCCCCCACCACGACGGCAGCAATCACATCAAACTCCAAACCGTTAGCTGCACCGGCATTACCGGACCCTAGCCGCGCGGCCAGCAGAATACCGGTGACAGCAGCAAGCAGCCCGGAGAGAGTAAAAATCATGATGCGGATGCGTCTGACGTTAATGCCACAGAGCTGCGCCGCCGTCGCATTCCCGCCTACCGCAAAAACCGAGCGACCGAATGCGGTTTTACGACTGACAAAAACGAAGACCACAAACAGAATCATCATGATCAGTGCTGACACCGGCAGACCGAGAAACTGCCCACCTAACCAGTCCAGCACGTCGCTTTCATCAATAGGCACCGGTAGCGCATTGGTCATAAATAACCCCATCCCGCGCAAGGCACTCCATAACCCCAGAGTGGCCACAAAACTCGGAACGCTAAACACGCCGCGTAAAACGCCAGCAAGCGTGCCCATTAGCGCGCCGAGGAGCAGCACCAGCAAGCAGGCAATGCCCAACGGGACGTGATATTGCAGCAAAAATGCCAGACAGACCGAGACAAACGCCACCATGGGGCCAACACTGACATCGATTTCACCCGCGATGATAATCAGCGTCATCGCCCAGGCCGCGATCCCAATGGTGGCCGCATCGCGCAGAATATTCATTTGGTTATTCAGTGAGATAAAGCCGGGTGCATTGATGGAAAACACCAGATAGAGAATGGCAATCACTACTAACAGCCCCACTTCGTTAATGTGGCGGCTCATGAACTGTTTAAACGATACGCTTTTGCCTTCCGGCAACGTTAAAGATGACGCTGACATATTCAGTTTCCTTGGGATGGGTGCCATCAATGTACGGTCAGAATGGCGGACATCAGGGCATCGACACTGACCGGTGAGTGAAATTCACGGGTGAAAGTACCGTGCTGCAACAGCAAAATGCGGTCGCACACCAGTGGTAATTCCTCCACTTCACTGGAGATAAACACCACGCTTTTTCCTTCTGCGGCCAGCTCACGAACGATGCGATAGATTTGCTGTTTGGCTTCAATATCGACTCCGCGAGTTGGCTCATCGAGCAACAGGATTTGGCTACCGGCATACACCCAACGTCCGATCACCACTTTTTGCTGATTGCCCCCTGAAAGTGTGCCAATGGGCGTTTCACTGCTGGCAGCCTTGACCGTCATTCGCGCCATCACCTCATGAGTCACTCGGCGGATAGCCTCCCACTGCAACACACCGCGTATGCTGACCTTATGCCGATTGGTTATCACCGTATTCTCATCGACGCCCAGCCAAGGAATGACTCCTGCTTCTTTGCGGTTTTCAGGGGTGTACCCGATCCCTCGCCGCAACATTTCACCGTAATCAGGACGTTTGATGGCTTCGCCGTTAACCCGGATTTCCCCGCAATCAAAGGCATCCAGTCCAACAATGGCTTTAAGCAATTCGCTGCGTCCTGCGCCAAGCAGACCGGCAATACCAAGCACTTCGCCGCGACGAAGTGTAAAGTTGATCCCGGCGAGTTTCGGTAACTGACTCAGGCCCAGAACGTCCAAAACCGGTTCGCCATGTATTACTGAGGTCTCGACAGGACTGCTGTCAGCATGCGCGCGGCCCAACATCATCGAAACAATATGACCGGTTGGAGTACTGTCCAGCACGACATCACCAGCGACCTGACCATCACGCATGATGGTGGCACAGGAGGCGATGCGGCGAATCTCCTCCATGCGATGACTGACGTAGATGACCGCCACACCCAATGCCGACATTTTCTTCACTGCGGTGATAACCAGCTCCACTTCAGCACTGGCAAGCGAGCTGGTCGGTTCATCGAGGATGACTACTCGCGGCTCGCCCTTCATCACCCGCGCTATCTCCACCAGCTGTTTTTGAGCCGGACTGAGTGAAGAAACCAGTTGGTCAGGACTCACCTCAACGCCCAGCGAATGAAGGCTTTGCAGCGCCTCATTTTTCATCCGAATGTGATCGACCATGCCGTTGCGTCGTGGCCAGTGCCCCAGGCAGAGATTCTCCGCCACCGTTAGCCCTTCAACCAAACTGAGCTCCTGGTAGACTGCTCGCACCCCCAGCTCGACAGCGCGACGGGTTAGCGTTGCTTCATCGCCTTCCAGCCGGGCTTCACCAATCCAGATCTCCCCGCTGTCCGGGCTCTCGCTGCCTGTCAGCAAACGAATCAGGGTTGATTTACCCGCACCATTTTTGCCGAGCAAAGCACGCACTTCGCCTTTATTCAGTGTGAAGTTGACGTTATCCAGCGCAACCACACCAGGGTAACGCTTATTTCCGTCCACCACTTTTGCTACCGGTACAGCTTCTGTTTGCGTTGTCGTAAACATAAGCACCTCAGCCATTGAACAATGCGTTTAAGGCAGACCATCCACATGCGTTGTCAGCCATTGTTTGCCATCTTCCACTTTGGTGTAGAGATCGATAGGCACCTGAATCACCTTCTCTGTCGGCGGTTTTTTATTCACAACATTCAGAGTCTGGGCAAAAACGGCATCCCCCATTTTCTTACCGGAAATATCCACCACGGCTTTCAGCACCTGATTGCTCTCAAGTTCCTGAGCGATTTCGGTGGTCATATCAGAGCCGAAAACGACAATTTTTCCGGCCTGATTCTGATTACGCACGGCTTTAACCGCCCCCAGCGTTGCGCCACCCGACTCGCCCATAATGGCATTCAGACCCGACGTCGAAATAATCAGTTTTTCCCCCGTGGAGATGGCTTTATCCAGCACCGTGCCTTCCTGGTTCGCCACAATTTTCGCCCCCGGCACGCGTGCTTTCAGCGCCGCTTCAAACCCTTTTCGCCGCTGGACGCACACTTCAAAGGCTTCGCAATTGATCACCGCTATTTTGGGTTCGCTGATATGGCTGGCGATAAAATAATCTGCTGCTGCATTACCGAGTTTTTTACCGAACTCCTGCGGATCGCCTACCAGATACGCGGCAACATATTTATCAACGCCTTTTGCATTAATGCAGGTGTTGTAGCAAATCACCGGAATACCGGCCTCACTGGCACGGCGAACGGTACGGCTACTGCCATTTTCGGAGACGGCAGACAAGATAATGGCGTCCACGTTGCGCGCTACCAGGGTATCGACAAAGGTACTTTCTTTAGATATATCTCCCTGGGCATTGGTTTCGATTAACTGAACCTGCACCGTCGAGGCTTTCGCCGCATCCTGAACCCCCTGACGCACACCTGCGTAATACCCTTGGGTATCCAGATAGATAGCGCCGATGGTCATTTTTTTCTCGGCTGCGAAGCCAGTAACAAACCAACTGCACAGCGTAAAGACCAATAACGAGATAATCGGTGTTCTGATGTGTCTGAGCATGAGGGACTCCTTCCGGGTTTTCGAATGTTAGTGAACGAGTGGCATCACAAAGGGCATCACCTGAGCAAACAGCGCCGCTTTCGGCCAGGCTGGGTTCAATTTCTCCAGTGCATTGCAGACGTTTTCATATCCCTCAACATCACCAAGTCCTGCGGCTGACAGCGCTTCCACCAGCAGGCATTTCTCCCGGTGTTGTTGTTGCAGGTCGGCATACAGCGACAAGAGATCCGGCTGGGAGACGGCAAAGAAGTCTGCTTCAATCGGATTTTTCGCCATCTGCTGTGCCCACAGCTTCATCTCAGTGAACAGGTGGGCCGATGCCGACTGTTCACCTAACATTTTCAATGCCATGCCTTGCCAGAAGAGATAATCGATAGGCTGATCGTTGTAGTAACTGTGGATGTTGATAGTGCGATCGCCCGTTACCGCGAGGTGCAGGCAGCGCTGTGTTTCCGCTTCATCCCCTTGCATCTGTGCGCAAACGGCTAACGCAAACCAGATATCGTTATCGGTCTGACCGGGCAGGCGACCTTCACTCAGATTCTCAGGGTAATTCAGGGCGTCCTGCAGTAAAGCCACTGCAGACTGGGGCTGTTGGCGTTCAATCTGTTGCCACGCCCGCAGCAACTGGTTAAGGATAAACTGGCTGGTGACTTTTCCCTCGCCTCCCTCCCATGGGTGGAATTTACGCGTCGCCAGAATCTCTGACGCTTTCGTGGTCGCGCCTGTCAGGTGCCACAAATTCAATAACTCAGCGGTCAAATCGTCACGCTTAAGAGCGCAGGGCAAATGTGTCTCAAGGCGTGCAAGACGTGTTTGCGCTGACACCCCGGTCAGCTTATCCAGCAGGTCTCGTTCAAAAAGCAACCGGGCATCTTGCGGAGACAATTGGCAGGCAGTGTCCAGATAACGGGCAGCCTTTACCCCGTCCTGCTTTTTATTCCAGGCGTGGATTGCCAGTCCGCGCCAGCCATCAGCAAACTCTGGCGCCATCTCTACGCTGCGCTGCCACAGTGCGATAGCCTTGTCGTAATTACGTTTGCTGTAAAAGAAGCAGGCCAATAAATGGCGGGCAAACCAGCACTCTTCAATACTGGCCAGCGCGGCCACTTCGTCGAGGGTATTGGGGAAACGGACAAACGCCGGAAATGCTTCACGAGCCTGTTCGACCAACCCGGCGCGCTCCGCTGCAGGCTTGAGGCTAGCCTGCAGATAGAGCGGAAGTGTGCGCTGACAGTCGAGCGCTACCAGCATTTCGCTTGCCAGTTGTGGTAATCCCCAGCTAATGAGTTGCCCCGCAGTGATCAGGGCATTCACATCACGACCGCGACACATTCCCCGCCATTGCTCAAGGCGAGATTCGCTCCCCTCATCATGCCAACAGAGCCACCACAGCGTCGGATTCAGAGGATAGTCACGCAACAGCATCTCACGCTGAAGACGGGCATCGTCCCGGCACCCGCTGCGGAGTAGCAACAGGTTTTGCAGACACAACACGGCCTGGTTAGTCGGACACGCAAGCAAACTTTGATGACAAAAATCCAGCCCTACGTCGCTATCGCCCTGGCGAGCTGCCAGTCGTGCCAGGCCATAATAGCCACCGGCTTTGCTGTTACCGCTCCAGACTGCGCGCCAGAAGTCCTCCTCGGCATCCTGCCATTTTTCCAGACGCTCAGAAGCACTGGCACGGATCAGGCTTGCCTGGCCACATTGAGGATTTTTATTCAGACCATGCGCACGTTTCAACGCCAGAGTGGCATAGCTGATAGCACAAGCATAATCAGCACGATTGTACTCAAGCAGCGCCAGCGCCAGGTTACAACGATAGTCGTGCGTATCCAGCTCGACGCCGCGCAGGTAGTAGTCAAATGGGGAACGGCTAGCGTGGTGATATTGCTCAAGATGCTGACCAATAAACCACGCTTCATCAACGCTGGTTATCTCAGCTGCCGTCAATGGCACTTTCGCCACTTCCGGAAGGGGTATAGCTGTGGGCTGATGCTCCTGATAGCGCAGCGCAACCTTGCCCTTCGCATCAATCAATTCTATGGTCATTCTTATCGGATCAATGTCGCTCAACAGGCCCTGCATTACAGTGGCAGGCGTCAACTCGACGGCGCTATCCAGCAATGTTTCACGATTTTCAGTTTCCCGGATGACCAGTCGATAGCCCGATAAAGGAGCGATAGCATACAGCCCCCATTCAGTCCCCTGCT
This sequence comes from Scandinavium tedordense, assembly GCF_024764965.1. Lineage (NCBI taxonomy): Bacteria > Pseudomonadati > Pseudomonadota > Gammaproteobacteria > Enterobacterales > Enterobacteriaceae > Scandinavium > Scandinavium tedordense. The sequence goes on from NZ_JALIGG010000054.1 coordinate 380,162, forward strand.
CCGTGCGTTGTAGTTTGATAACCGCATCACGGGAAGCGTTTTGCACCATTCCCAGCGAGTGGTAAGGCAGGAAATATTGCTCAAAACGTTTCTCTTCCCAGGCATCGAGCCAGGTAAAATCCGGCTGGTTATCGGCAAAGATACCGGTCATAAGCTCAATATAAGGACCATTGGTATCCGTCAGGCTCTTATCCCATGCCTGACCAAATTCACTGTAGCCCCAACTCCACTGTTTTTTCCCTGGTGCAATATGGTGGTTAGCGACATGCAACAGTCCGCCATTTTCATCATGGCTCCACGCCCCAACAAAATCGTAGGCCGATTTTTCCGCCATATAGGACGTGGGCACCGGCACGTTTTTGTAGCGAGAGATATCGACGCCCGCCGAATAATCCACTTTGTAATAGGTTCCGGTCGCGATAGGGAACGCCGAGACGGCGCGTTTCCCGTGGTCAAATACGGCCGTTACATCAGGTGGAAAGACGCTTTGATGGCCCTCACCACCTTTGACAGCCGGATTCGCCCACCACAGGAAATGACGCGGTGTCGCGTTGCCGTTGTAGACGCGACTGCCAATTTCCAGAGCGGCACGTTCCGGTCTAAGGGTAAATCCGGTCATCACCTGAAGGCCATACATCGGCTCGGTTTCACCTACCCATACGGTTTGTGCTCCGTCTTCATGCGCCTCAATCGTGAAATCGACGGGCATAAATGTTGTTGGTCGATGATGCTGCGGCCAGTTAAATTCTATCCCCCCCGATATCCATGGCCCCAATAGCCCCACTAACGCAGGCTTAATAACCTCATTGTGATAAACAAAATCGCGCTGTCTGACTTTATCCCACGCCCTGTGCACCCGCCCGCCAAGCTCAGGCAAAATCATGACTTTGATGTAGTCATTCTCCAGCCATACTGCCTGCCACTCTTTGAGTGTCTTGTTCTCACTGAGCGTATCGGTCACGCCATAGGGATACACAGCTCCGGATGACCCTTGATAGACACGATTTTCCAGAAACATGGGATGAATATCCTGTGGTCCGGTTTCATAAGTCGGTATCTGGAGGCTTTCCTGCCAAACATTTACTGGATTCATATCGCCCTCAATATTAACAAGACATACTGAATTAAAAGATTGATGGCAGTTTAATGAACAATCTGGCAATGTTTTTGCACAATAATCACGCATTACAGTAAACAGAGTTAAGTTAAATGAGAGCATGTATCAATAACCAACAGATCCGTCACTACAACAAATGCGTGCTCCTTGAACTTCTGTATCGGGTGAAACGTGCCAATAAATCCACGCTGGCGCGCCTGGCCCAAATCTCTATCCCGGCGGTAAGCAATATTCTGGAGGAGCTTGAACGCGAGAGGCGGGTACTGAATGTCGAAGATGAAAAACAGACGCGTGGACACAGCAGTGGCACCTGGCTGATTTCGCCAGAAGGAGACTGGACGCTGTGCCTGAATGTTACGCCCACCAGTATCGAGTCTCAGTTGGCTAACACCTGTCTGAGTCCAAAAGGTGAATTTGAACGCTTTGCTATCAGCGCTCCTGATCCGCAAGCACTGCTGGCAGAGATCGAAAAATGCTGGCACCGTCACCGCAAATTATGGCCCGATCGAACCATTAATCTGGCACTGGCTATCCATGGTCAGGTCGATCCGGTGACCGGCGTATCGCAAACTATGCCGCAAGCCCCTTGGAAAACACCTGTAGAAGTGAAGTATCTTCTGGAAGAGAAGTTGGGGATCCGCGTGATGGTGGACAATGACTGCGTGATGCTGGCGCTGGCTGAAAAGTGGCAAAATACCGCGCGCGACCGTGATTTCTGTGTGATTAACGTTGATTATGGAATTGGATCGTCCTTTGTGATTAACGATCAGGTTTATCGCGGCAGCCTGTACGGCAGTGGACAAATCGGTCATACCATTATCGCACCAGACGGCGTTGTCTGTGACTGCGGGCGTTATGGTTGCCTGGAAACCGTTGCCTCACTGAGCGCCCTGAAAAAACAGGCCCGTGTATGGTTAAAAACGCAACCTCCGATCACGGGATTGAGCCCTGAAACCGTGACCACAGCACAACTGATTGACGCCTGGGAAAGAGGGGAACCCTGGGTAAGAAATTGGGTCGATAATTCCGCAAATGCCATCGGCCTTAGCCTGTATAACCTTCTCAACATATTGAATATCAATCAGATATTATTCTACGGCCGAAGCTGCGCCTTTGGTACAACCTGGCTTAATACCATTATGCGGCAAATTGGTTTCAATCCTTTCGATCATGGCGACACTTCCCGGGCACGTTCAACGCAGATCGGCTTTGGCGCCCTAACGCAAGTAGAGCAGGTGTTGGGAATCGGGTATTTGTATATTGAGGCTCAGCTTGCCTTGATGCGCCAGGTGAAGTGATTGTTTGTGGACAGATTTCTGGCGCGAGCAGTCATTGTGTATTAGGTTTTAATGACTTCCCTTTTGCACAACGGAACTGCTATGAACTCAATTCGTTATTTCGATTTTGGCTCATCACGCTCGCTGCTGCTATTGATTGCCCGCATCGCGCTGGTGGCGTTGTTCATTATTTTTGGTTATCCGAAAATGATGGGCTTTAGCGGAACGGTACAGTACATGGCCTCGAGCGGCGCGCCGGTTCCAATGTTATCAGCGATTATCGCGGTGATAATGGAAGTGCCTGCGGCAATTCTCATTGTGCTCGGGTTTTTTACCCGTCCGCTGGCAGTGCTGTTTGTCTTTTACACGCTGGGAACGGCGGTTATTGGACATCACTACTGGGATATGACCGCCGCGGCGGTGGTGCCGAACATGATTAACTTCTACAAGAACGTCAGCATTGCCGGTGGTTTTTTACTGCTGGCGATTGTCGGACCTGGGGGGTTGTCGATTGACCGCCGTTAGCTCATGAAAAAGCAAAAGGCCGCAAACGCGACCTTTTTCCCGGTGGTACACAGCTTAAAGGCTTGATACCGGTAACGCTATGCTTAGATTTCTGCCCTGAATACTCCCGCTGCGGACAGAAAACATCAGGAAAATACGTTACGGTCCATTAATGAATAGCAACGTGGATCATGAAGCAATTTGGTAACGCCTTGCAATGCCTGCTCCGTTAATACAACCTTACCGTGAATAATACTTTCACGAGTACATCTGTCTTGATAAAAATCATAAATTTGACTCCCGTGGTATCCCTTCAAACCACGGTCTGACCATTTTTTCATCTTCGCCTGCCAATATATTGAGTATGTATCTATTGGACAGACTATTTTAGCCCACGGATCACAGACCAATGTATTTTCAAGTAATTGGTGAGAGCCAGGACCTTTCCATGTCCCCACTAAAACCAGGGCATGGTCTACGGGCATTTTCAGGTAAATCCTTAATATACGTACCGGATCTTTAACTTTTTTTTGCAATCCATGTACATGATTCGCAAGATAAGAAAAGGCCAACATCGCATTTTCGCCACAGTTACCAGGATTTTTGATCCCATTACGATAATCTTGGTCAAGTTTCTGGCAATAGTGCTTAGGGTTTGAATTATGTTCTCTTAACTCTCTAAGCTTCTGATTTCTGAGTTTATCCATGGACACGGTATGCAGTAAATATCGGTTAGGGTCTGTAACCATCCATTCATTTGTCACATTTTTATTAAGGTAAAATTTATTCGCTGCTTTTAATGGTAATCTACTTCTGGCATATAATAGCGCTCTTTGCAAGATTGGCTGTGCTTGTTCCTTAAACCTTCTATTATCCATTAAATGTCCCTTCCCTTTGGCACGCTGACACCTTCATTATCCGTGTGTTTATTTTGCATTATTCATTAGTACACTATTATCACCCCTCCATCCCTGGGTATGATAAGGGAATTAATAAACAACTTTCACGTAAACCAAGAAATAGTTAACTAATTTCAGTAGTTGTGTTTAACACCATACAAGTGCTTTTCAGTATCTGCAATTCAATCTTATTGAATATATTATTAAGAGCAATTCAGATTTCAGAGCATGCTATAATGTCAGGTTCTCTGTATCTTACCTTTCATTATGAAAAGCACAGCCATCCTATTTTATAAAAAAAAAAGACACCTTAGGTATAAGGCCGATCAGCTAAGCATTTTCATGAATGAATATTCATATTTTCTGCTTGGAAGGACAACAAAGGAATCAGGGTTGTAGCCCCGTTTTCCTTCATTGAGGCCTGATTTAACAGGCCTCACATCCTTAACTGACTAGCATTACTACCTTAGGTGCCCAACATTTAAAGTAAATTCAGTATATTACGCGTAAACCGGGAAACGGGCGCAGATATCCAGCACTTTACTTTTGATGCGTTCGATAACGGCTTCATCATTGATGTTGTCCAGCACGTCACACATCCAGCCAGCCAGTTCTTTCACTTCAGCTTCTTTGAAGCCGCGGCGAGTCACAGCCGGAGAACCGATACGGATACCAGAGGTCACAAACGGGCTCTTCGGGTCGTTTGGTACGCTGTTTTTGTTGACGGTGATGTTAGCGCGACCCAGCGCGGCATCGGCTTCTTTACCGGTCAGGTTTTTATCTACCAGATCCAGCAGGAACAGGTGGTTCTCAGTACCGCCAGATACCACTTTGTAGCCGCGGTTCAGGAACACTTCCACCATCGCTTTCGCGTTTTTCGCCACTTGCTGCTGGTAGACTTTGAACTCTGGCTCCATCGCTTCTTTCAGCGCAACGGCTTTCGCGGCGATGACATGCATCAGCGGGCCGCCCTGCGCGCTTGGGAACACGGCAGAGTTCAGTTTTTTGTACAGGTCTTCGTCACCACCTTTCGCCAGGATCAGGCCGCCGCGCGGGCCCGCCAGGGTTTTGTGGGTAGTGGTAGTCACGACGTGAGCATGTGGAACCGGGTTCGGGTATACGTCTGCGGCAATCAGACCGGCCACGTGTGCCATATCAACGAACAGGTATGCGCCGATGCTGTCAGCGATTTCACGCATTTTTGCCCAGTCAACCACACCGGAGTAAGCCGAGAAGCCGCCGATGATCATCTTCGGTTTATGGGTCTGCGCCTGCTTCGCCATGTCTTCATAGTCAATTTTACCGGACTCATCGATACCGTAAGGGATGATGTTGTACAGCTTACCGGAGAAGTTGACCGGGGAACCGTGAGTCAGGTGGCCACCTTGCGCCAGGTTCATACCGAGAACGGTATCGCCCGGTTGCAGCAGCGCGGTGTAAACCGCGAAGTTCGCCTGGGAACCGGAGTGCGGCTGCACGTTGGCGTAGTCTGCGCCAAACAGCTCTTTGGCGCGATCGATAGCCAGCTGCTCAACGATATCAACATATTCACAGCCGCCGTAATAGCGTTTGCCCGGATAACCTTCAGCGTACTTGTTGGTTAACTGAGAACCCTGCGCCTGCATCACGCGCGGGCTGGTGTAGTTTTCGGAGGCGATCAGTTCGATGTGCTCTTCCTGACGTACTTTTTCCTGCTCCATCGCCTGCCACAGTTCGGCATCATAATCGGCAATGTTCATTTCACGCTTTAACATCCGCATCTCCTGACTCAGCTAACAGTAGTTTTACCGCTAAAAAAGGGGGCCCTTTTGGGCAACGGCCAACAGTATAACTGATAAGTTCTGCGATAACAGGTCTTGACAAATGATTTTACGCAAACGATTACCTTGCCGCTACGCAAGGGTTTGAGCGATAAAGGCACTCGAGTTTTAAGCGGATTTCTTTTCAGGTTTGTGATGCACATTTTTCATCTTTCAAAGAACCATTTACATCATAGGGTCATTATTATAAGATGCATTTAAAATGCATCATTAGAAACATGATGAAGAAACCGAGAAGGACATAGACATGCTTGACGCACAAACCATCGCGACGGTGAAAGCCACCATTCCCCTGCTGGTCGAAACTGGCCCTAAACTCACCGCACATTTTTACGATCGCATGTTTGCTCATAACCCGGAGTTGAAAGAGATCTTCAACATGAGCAACCAGCGTAACGGTGATCAGCGTGAAGCGCTGTTCAACGCCATCGCCGCCTACGCCAGCAATATTGAAAACCTGGCCGCCCTGCTGCCCGCGGTGGAAAAAATCGCCCAGAAACACACCAGCTTCCAGATCCAACCCGAGCAGTACGCCATCGTTGGCGGCCATCTGCTGGCGACGCTTGACGAGCTGTTCAGCCCGGGCCAGGAAGTGCTGGACGCCTGGGGCAAAGCCTATGGTGTGCTGGCCGACGTGTTCATTAACCGCGAAGGTGAAATTTATCAGCAAAGCGCCGCGAAAATCGGCGGCTGGGAAGGCACGCGCGCATTCCAGATAGTCAGCAAAACGCCGCAAAGCGCCCTGATCACCGCGTTTGAGTTTGCCCCGCAAGACGGCGGCGACGTGGCCGATTATCAGCCGGGTCAATATCTCGGCGTGTGGCTGAAACCGGAAGGTTTCGCGCATCAGGAGATCCGTCAGTATTCACTGACCCGCAGCCCGAACGCCAAAAACTACCGTATTGCGGTGAAGCGCGAAAACGGCGGCCAGGTGTCAGAATGGCTGCATGACGAAGCCCGTGTGGGCGATACCGTTTATCTTGCCGCACCTGCCGGTGACTTCTTTATGTCCGTTGACGCCACCGCACCGGTGACGCTGATTTCTGCCGGTGTCGGCCAGACGCCAATGCTGGCGATGCTCGATACCCTGGCAAACCGCGCCCATCCGGCTCAGGTGAACTGGTTCCACGCGGCTGAAAACGGCGCGGTCCATGCGTTCGCCAAAGAAGTAGAATCCTTGGGTGCAACGCTACCGCGCTTTGCCTCGCACGTCTGGTATAACGCGCCTGAAAATAATGACGTGTTCGACAGCGCCGGGCTGATAGATTTGCGCCAGCATGAAGGCCTGTTCAGTGATCCGGCGACCCAGTTCTATCTCTGTGGTCCGGTCGGTTTCATGCAGTTTGCCGCGCAGCAACTCGTGGCGCTGGGCGTGGAGCCGGGTAATATCCATTACGAATGCTTCGGACCACATAAGGTGCTGTAACGTATTTCCCCCTCTCGCGGGCCACGCTGTTTCTCTGGCCCGCAAGCGCTGCTTTTATACCCAGAACCATACAAAAAATCCTTCATATCGCCTCCATGAAGCAGGGTGGGTCAAAAAAGGGGTAATCTGCTTGTGTTAAAATGCCCGTCTTCCCGTTGTCATTTTTGGGCCCCTTTTTTATGCAGCAACCTGTTGTACTCATTGGCGAATGGCTGGTTACGCCTGCCGTAAATCAGATAAGCCGTCAGGGACGTCAACTTACACTCGAACCTCGCCTCATTGACCTTCTGGTTTACTTTGCTCATCACCCCGATGAAGTCCTGAGCAGGGATGAACTTATCGACCACGTCTGGACGCGTAATATCGTAACCAACCACGTCGTGACCCAGAGCATTTCTGAATTGCGTAAGTCGCTGAAAGACGGCGATGAGAGCAGCCCGGAATACATTGTGACGGTGCCGAAGCGCGGCTATAAGCTGGCGGCCACCGTTATCTGGTGCGCCGAAGAAGGCGATGAACTGGTCCCCGTTCCTCCGGCAATCCCGTCGACGACGGTAAAATCCTCGCCATCGACCGTGGCCGCCACGCTGGTTTCGGCGGCAGGTGCGCTTCCCGCACAGGTGAAAGCGGACAAACGCCGCAGCATCACGACCTGGTGGGTCTGGGGCCTGTTTCTGCTGGCGCTGTTCAGCTGCGTGGCGCTGGTCGCAATGTCGACAATACATTCGCATCCGCCAGTGACTAAAACGCGCCTGTTGCTCAACCCGCGCGATATCGATATCCGTTTAGCGGACGGTAACTCCTGCAACAATGCGGCCTCGCAGCGAACGTACGCCGTGGGGCTTGGCAGCCTGATTACCATGTCGCTGAATACGTTCTCGACCTATATGGTGCATGACAAAACCAACTACAACGTCAACGAGCCGAGCAGTTCGGGCAAAACGCTGACCATTGAGTTTGTGAATCAGCGCCATTACCGCGCTCAGCAGTGCTTTATGTCGGTGCAGCTGGTCGATAACGCCGACGGATCCGTGATGCTCGATAAGCGTTACTTCGTCACCAGCGATAACCCGCTGTCGATTCAGAATGACCTGATGAGCAGCCTGTCGGAGGCGTTGACCCAGCCGTGGCCAGAGCGGATGCAGGCCATGCTGCGCATGTATCAGCCGCCGCAGAGCAAATCGCTGACTCACTTTTATCAGGCTCACCAGATGCTGATGAAAGGCGATATCGATTCGCTCAGCAAAGCCAGCGCGATTCTTGAGGACGTGATTTCCGATTCGCCAGGCTTTACCTATGCGCTGGCGGAAAAAGCCATTGTCGATGTCTTACGTCATTCTCAGCAACCAATGAATGAAACACAGCTGGCGGAACTCAATGCAGAAATAACCCTCGTCAGTAATATTCCTGAGATCAACAATACCGCTGCGTTCTATCAAATAAAGACCATCAATATGCTCGGACAAGGAAAAATTGATGACGCATTCGCGGCGATTAATTCAGGTATTGACCTTGAAATGTCATGGATGAATTACGTACTTCTTGGCAAAGTCTACGAAATGAAAGGTGAAAACCGTCTCGCCGCAGATGCGTATATTACCGCATTCAATTTACGCCCAGGCGAGAACACGCTTTACTGGATTGAAAACAGCGTATTCCAGACTTCCGTTACCCGCGTCGTCCCCTATCTCGACAACTTCCTCGCTGCAGAATAAGTCAGATACATGAATGACCTCATCACGTGGAATAAAACACGCGTGATGAGGTTAATTATATGTATCTCATGAACACCTGAATTGTTATCTTTCCTGAGCCAAGACCCCACGCAAAGCAACATTAATTCAACCTGCCACGATAATCACAACACCATGTAAAATAACGATATTTATCTTTTTATGATATCAACCTGTCATCCTGATGTGTTAACGCGAAAAGGTCAGGATGTCATTTGTCTGACATTTGCGATTACTTCACTTTATCTTTAGGACTTCTCTGCTGGAGATCTTTAACCTTGAGCTCAGTCGGTCGGGTCATAACCACAATTTGCAATATGATCCGGGCCTCCAAAATAAATACCAGGAGAATACAAACCATGAGTTCTGCCAAAAAGATCGGGCTCTTCGCCTGTACTGGCGTAGTCGCCGGGAATATGATGGGGAGCGGCATTGCCTTATTACCCGCGAACCTCGCCAGCATCGGTGGCATTGCCATCTGGGGCTGGGTTATTTCTATTATTGGTGCAATGTCTCTGGCTTATGTTTACGCCCGACTGGCAACCAAAAACCCACAAGAAGGTGGCCCCATTGCCTATGCGGGTGAATTATCCCCGGCATTCGGCTTCCAGACCGGCGTCCTTTATTACCACGCAAACTGGATTGGTAATCTGGCCATCGGCATTACCGCCGTTTCTTATCTTTCGACCTTCTTCCCGGTCTTAAATAATCCCGTACCGGCCGGTCTGGCCTGTATCGCTATCGTCTGGATTTTCACCTTCGTGAATATGCTCGGCGGTACCTGGGTCAGCCGCCTGACCACCATTGGTCTGGTGCTGGTGCTTATTCCGGTATTAGTGACTGCGGTTATCGGCTGGCACTGGTTTGATATGGCGACCTATCAGGCTAACTGGAACACTTCGACCACCACGGATTATCACGCCGTAATCAAAAGTATTCTGCTGTGTCTGTGGGCGTTCGTCGGCGTTGAATCTGCCGCTGTCAGCACCGGTATGGTCAAAAACCCGAAACGCACCGTACCGCTGGCAACCATGCTGGGTACCGCAATCGCGGGTGTGATTTATATTCTGGCGACTCAGGTCATTACCGGTATGTACCCTGCGGCTGAAATGGCAGCATCGGGCGCACCGTTCGCAGTCAGCGCCTCTACCATTATGGGCAGCTGGGCTGCACCGATGGTTTCCGCCTTCACCGCTTTCGCCTGCCTCACCTCGCTGGGCTCGTGGATGATGCTGGTCGGCCAGGCCGGTAAACGTGCCGCTGATGATGGCAACTTCCCGAAAGTGTATGGCGAAATTGATGCCAACGGCATCCCGAAAAAAGGCCTGCTGCTGGCCGCGGTGAAAATGACCGCCCTGATGATCCTGATTACGGTGATGAACTCCAGCGGCGGTAAAGCTTCTGACCTGTTCGGCGAGTTAACCGGTATCGCGGTGCTGCTGACCATGCTGCCTTACTTCTACTCCTGCGTTGACCTTATTCGCTTTGAAGGCGTCAACGTTCGCAACCTGGTGAGCCTGATTTGTGCCGTGCTCGGCTGTGCATTCTGCTTCATCGCACTGATGGGCGCCAGTTCCTTCGAGCTGTCCGGCACCTTCATCGTGAGCCTCATCATCCTGATGTTCTACGGCCGCAAAATGAACCAGCGTGAACACAGCGAAGACAACACCGCCAGCGCTCACTAAGCCCTAACCCTTTTCTCACGGCTCCTCTCTTCACCTGTCACCTCGTGACGGGAGGGGCCTTCTACGCCTGGAGATACGACTATGAACGTTATCGCAATCATGAATCACATGGGTGTCTACTTCAAAGAAGAACCTATCCGTGAACTGCACCGCGCCCTTGAGCGCCTGGATTTCCGCATCGTTTACCCGAACGACCGCGAAGATTTACTGAAGCTGATTGAGAACAATGCCCGCCTGTGCGGCGTGATTTTCGACTGGGATAAATACAATCTCGAGCTGTGTGAAGAAATCAGCAAACTGAACGAATACATGCCGCTGTACGCCTTTGCCAACACCTACTCGACTCTCGACGTGAGTCTGAATGACCTGCGGATGCAGGTGCGCTTCTTCGAATATGCGTTGGGTGCGGCGGAAGATATCGCGGCGAAAATCCAGCAGAATACCGACGAGTACATCGACACAATCCTGCCGCCGCTGACCAAATCGCTGTTCAAATATGTGCGTGAAGGCAAATACACCTTCTGTACGCCAGGCCATATGGGCGGAACCGCCTTCCAGAAAAGCCCGGTCGGCAGCCTGTTCTATGATTTCTTCGGCCCGAACACCATGAAATCTGACGTATCGATTTCCGTGTCTGAACTGGGTTCTCTGCTGGACCACAGCGGCCCGCACAAAGAAGCGGAAGAGTACATCGCCCGCGTCTTTAACGCTGAACGCAGCTACATGGTGACTAACGGCACATCCACCGCGAACAAAATCGTCGGCATGTATTCCGCACCGGCGGGCAGCACCGTGCTTATTGACCGTAACTGCCATAAGTCGCTTACCCATCTGATGATGATGAGTAACATTACGCCGATTTATTTCCGTCCGACCCGTAACGCATACGGCATCCTCGGCGGTATTCCGCAGAGCGAATTCCAGCGCGCGACCATCGCGAAACGCGTGAAAGAAACGCCGAATGCCACCTGGCCGGTACACGCGGTTATCACCAACTCGACTTATGATGGTCTGCTGTATAACACCGACTTCATCAAGAAAACCCTCGATGTGAAATCGATTCACTTCGATTCTGCCTGGGTGCCTTACACCAACTTCTCCCCGATTTATGCCGGTAAAAGCGGAATGAGCGGCGGTCGTGTGGAAGGGAAAGTGATTTACGAAACCCAGTCTACGCACAAACTGCTGGCTGCGTTCTCTCAGGCATCGATGATCCACGTGAAAGGTGACGTTAACGAAGAAACCTTCAACGAAGCCTACATGATGCACACCACCACTTCTCCGCATTACGGGATTGTGGCGTCCACCGAAACCGCAGCGGCGATGATGAAAGGCAATGCCGGTAAGCGCCTGATCAACGGCTCCATCGAACGCGCCATCAAGTTCCGTAAAGAGATTAAACGTCTGAAAGGCGAATCCGAAGGCTGGTTCTTCGACGTCTGGCAGCCAGAGCACATCGACGGTGCGGAATGCTGGCCGCTGCGTTCTGACAGTGCGTGGCACGGCTTCAAAAACATCGACAACGAACACATGTATCTTGACCCGATCAAAGTCACCATTCTGACTCCGGGCATGAAAAAAGACGGTTCGATGGACGAATTTGGTATCCCGGCGAGCATCGTGGCGAAATACCTCGATGAGCGTGGGATCGTGGTCGAGAAGACCGGCCCGTACAACCTGCTGTTCCTGTTCAGCATCGGGATCGATAAAACCAAAGCCCTGAGCCTGCTGCGTGCGCTGACCGATTTCAAACGTGCGTTCGACCTGAACCTGCGAGTGAAAAACCTGCTGCCGTCGTTATATCGTGATAACCCAGAATTCTACGAAAACATGCGCGTGCAGGAATTGGCGCAGAACATCCACAAACTGGTTGAGCATCACAACCTGCCGGACCTGATGTTCCGAGCGTTTGAAGTGCTGCCAGCGATGGTAATGACGCCGTTCGACGCGTTCCAGAAAGAGCTGCACGGTGAAACCGAAGAGGTTTACCTCGAGGAGACCGTTGGTCGAGTGAATGCCAACATGATCCTGCCATATCCTCCCGGCGTTCCGCTGGTGATGCCGGGTGAGATGATCACCGAGGAAAGCCGTCCGGTGCTGGAATTCTTGCAGATGCTGTGCGAAATCGGCGCTCACTATCCGGGCTTCGAAACAGATATCCACGGTGCCTATCGTCAGGCGGATGGCCGTTATACCGTTAAAGTGCTGAAAAACACCAAATAACATTTAGTCCCCAAGGGAAGTGGTTCACCACTTCCCTTTTTTCACGTTCTAAGGAGACGACATGCAAACACCCTCACAACCGCGCGCGATTTACTACATCGTGGCGATTCAAATCTGGGAATACTTCAGCTTTTACGGCATGCGTGCCCTGCTCATCCTTTATCTCACCCACCAGCTCGACTTCGACGACAGCCACGCCATTGGCCTGTTCAGCGCCTACGCCTCACTGGTGTATGTCACCCCTATTCTTGGCGGCTGGATTGCCGACCGCCTGCTCGGTAACCGCGTCGCAGTAATTGCCGGCGCGCTTCTGATGACGCTGGGCCACATCGTGCTGGGGCTCGAATCTGATTCCGCGACGAGCCTGTATCTGGCGCTGGCGATCATCATTTGCGGCTATGGCCTGTTCAAATCTAACATCAGTTGTCTGCTGGGCGAACTGTACGACATCAATGACAGCCGCCGCGACGGCGGATTTTCACTGCTATACGCTGCGGGAAACGTCGGCTCTATCGCCGCCCCAATTGTCTGTGGGCTGGCCGCCCAGTGGTATGGCTGGCACGTCGGCTTTGCGCTGGCCGGAATCGGCATGTTTATCGGCCTGATGGTTTTCCTCAGCGGTCATCATCACTTTCGTCATACCCGCGGCGTTAATCGACCTGCCCTGCGCAGCAAACGCTTCGTGCTGCCGGTCTGGGGCTGGCTGCTGGTGATGCTGTGCATTGCGCCGGTATTCTTCACTATATTGCTGGAACGCGACTGGGCGGGTTATCTGCTCGCGGCGGTGTGCCTCTTTGCCGCACAAATGGTAGCCCGGATTATGATTGCTTCTCCGGAGCACCGTCGCGCACTGTGGCAAATTGTCCTGCTGATGCTGACCGGCACCCTGTTTTGGGTATTAGCCCAACAAGGCGGCAGCTCAATAAGCCTGTTTATAGACCACTTTGTTAATCGCCAGTGGCTGCAGTTCACCGTGCCGACCGCACTGTTCCAGTCGGTGAATGCGGTGGCGGTAATGAGCGCAGGCGTAGTGCTGGCATGGCTGGTGCGTCCGGCGGTGGGAGGCAGTTCTGCCCTGCGCGTATGGCTGAAATTTGCCTTCGGTCTGGCGCTGATGGGCGCAGGCTTTATGCTGCTGGCACTCAATGCTCGTCAGGGTCAGATCCACGGTCATGCCTCTATGAACCTGATGGTGGCGGGTCTGGCGCTAATGGGGTTTGCCGAGTTGTTTATCGATCCAGTCGCAATGGCACAAATAACGCGTCTGAATATGCCGGGTGTCACCGGCGTGCTGACCGGCATCTACATGCTGGCGACCGGTGCCGTCGCTAACTGGCTGGCGGGCGTGGTGGCACAGCGCACCACCGAATCGCAAATCAGCGAAAGTGCCGTCGCCGCCTACGGTCACTTTTTCTCACAGATGGGCGAATGGACGCTCGGCTGCGTGGCAGTGATGATTATTGTACTGGCGGGCAGAAAACTTTTCGGAAACGGTGCGCCAGAACGGGCAGAAGCCGGTGAGGAGTAACGTGTAAACCGCTGCCTGCGGAATGTGGCAGGCAGCGATAACGCGTCTCTGGGAGAGACGCGAAAAAATCAGATTGCCGCGTCGTCTTCTTCGCCGGTACGGATACGAATCACGCGTGCTACGTCGAAGACAAAAATTTTGCCGTCGCCGATTTTGCCGGTCTGCGCTGTGCGGATAATGGTATCCACGCAGGTATCGACGATATCGTCGGTCACCACAATTTCAATTTTCACCTTCGGCAGAAAATCGACCATGTATTCCGCACCACGGTACAGCTCGGTGTGACCTTTCTGACGACCAAAGCCTTTCACTTCCGTTACCGTCATCCCGGTGATGCCGACTTCCGCCAGCGCTTCACGCACATCATCGAGTTTGAAGGGTTTAATTATCGCATCAATCTTTTTCATGGTTTCCTGTCTTATCCGCGTAACCGGTTGCTTACCCTATCATAACGTCGTAGCGGGTAGCGGGCTACTCTTTAAAATCGTTGGCGTCGAGTTCGTGACGTGAGAGTAATTTGTAAAATTCGGTACGGTTGCGTCCCGCCATTCTCGCGGCGTGCGTCACATTCCCTTTGGTGATTTGCAGCAGCTTGCGCAGGTAGTTAAGTTCAAACTGATTACGCGCTTCGACAAACGTCGGCAGCGCGGTGTTTTCCCCTTCCAGCGCTTGATCCACCAGCGCATCGCCAATCACCGGCGATGACGTCAGCGCCACGCACTGCTCAATAACGTTCACCAGCTGACGTACGTTCCCCGGCCAGTTGGCGGTCATCAGTCGTTTCATCGCATCGGTCGAGAACGCCCTGACGAACGGCTTATGGCGGTCAGCGGACTGGCGCAGCAGATGATTGGCCAGCAGCGGGATATCTTCGGTACGCTCGGCCAGCGACGGAATTTTCAGGCTGACGACGTTGAGACGGTAGTACAAATCTTCGCGGAATTCGCCGCGCGCCATCGCCTTCGGCAAATCGCGGTGGGTGGCGGAAACAATCCGCACGTTAATGTCGATATCGCGGTTGCTGCCCAGCGGGCGGATTTTGCGCTCCTGCAGTACGCGCAGCAGTTTGACCTGCAGCGGCGACGGCATATCGCCAATCTCATCGAGGAACAGCGTACCGCCTTCAGCCGCCTGGAAAAGGCCTTCGCGATTGCTGACCGCTCCGGTAAACGCCCCGCGCGCGTGACCGAACAGTTCAGACTCCAGCAGCTGTTCCGGCAGCGCGCCACAGTTGATGGCGATGAACGGATATTTTCCGCGCGGGCTGGCATTGTGAATGGCCTGGGCGAAAATCTCTTTCCCGGTGCCGCTCTGCCCGTTAATCAGCACGCTGACGTCGGACTGCGCTACCATTCGCGCCTGCTCCAGCAAACGTAGCATCACCGGGCTTCGGGTCACAATCGATTCGCGCCACTGATCGTCAGTCGCGGCGGCGGTATGCACCAACGCTTCATCGATGGCTTTATACAGCGCGTCTTTGTCCACCGGCTTGGTCAGGAAGCTGAACACGCCCTGCTGCGTGGCGGCAACGGCATCAGGAATCGATCCATGCGCGGTCAGGATGATCACCGGTTTCCCCGGCTGCACTTTCTGGATCTCAGCGAACAGCTGCAGCCCGTCCATTTCATCCATGCGCAGATCGCTTATCACCAGATCGACGTTTTCACGCGCCAGCACGCGCAGCCCTTCCTGTCCGCTTTCGGCGGTCACCACCGAGAAGCCTTCACTGGTCAAACGCATGCCGAGCAGTTTGAGCAAACCGGGATCGTCATCGACCAGTAAAAGGTGTGCGGGCTTGCGTCCTGTCATGGTTTTTCCTCTCCGTCCGGGGTGTCTTTCGCCGCAGGTGACGGGTCAGCCGCATGCCCAGGATCTGGGGCAAAGCTGCTGTTCGCCGGTTTGCGGCTCGAAAGCTGACGTTCGATATCGGTCAGATTCTCCAGTTTGCGCGTGGTTAAATCGAGCTGGCTGCGCAGATGCTGCTGCTGTTGACGCAGAATATCGAGTTCAACATCTGACGACTGTTGCAGTTTGCTGTAGCGCGAACGCTCGTCGGAAAGCTGAAGCTGCGAGGCCTGGCCGTCGCGCCAGATTTGATACAGCGGGCGTATCTGTGATGGAAACTGCGGGCTAAAACTGTCGAGGCGGCTGACCGCATCCCGGCGCTCGAGCGGGCTTATTTTGGCGCTGGCGAGCAATATGCCGCGGCGGAATGCATCCTGCCAGTTGTCGTCGGTATGCAAGCGGGCTTCGCTGCGCGCCATTTCAGGCGACAGCCGCTCGGCACAATCCATCCCGCGCAGCCAGTAAAGCGGGTTTTTCTCGGTGGCATCACCGTGCAGCGACCAAACGTCCATACAGTCGGTAGAGAGGAAATCCGCTACCTGTTGCTGAGGCAGCTTGTCTTCGTCGCTGGCATTCGTTGCATGCGTAGAAGTGGTACACCCGGCCAGCAGAAAACATGACGCTCCGGCCAGGAGCGAAAGAATAATGGGGGACATTTTCACCAGACATTGCTTCATTTAATGGGTTTATCCGTGTCTGAAAGAGAGAGCTCTATGCGGAAGCAAACGTTGCCTTCTGGCGCATCAACCAGCTGCAGGGAACCCCGCATCCGGCGAATACAATCCTGGGCAATACTCAGTCCCAAGCCGCTTCCCTTCACAGCCCCTTTGCGTTGATGACTGCCCTGATAAAAAGGCTCAAAAATCATGGTCTGTTCCGCATCCGGGATCGGCGTCCCGCTGTTCATCACCTCGAGGAAAATCGAGTTTCCCTGCTGGCGACTGCGCAGATAAATGGTACCGGATTCACTGCCGTAGTGCACCGCATTGGAATAGAGATTATCCAGCGCGCTCAGCAGAAACATCGGCTCGGCCCAGCACTCACGCGCCTCAAGTTCAAGGCGGGTATGCATCATTTTAGCTCGTGCCGGCAAACTGTGGGCGGAGACCACCCTCTCCACCAGCGGTGCCAGCTCGACTTTTTCCATTTCCACCGGGCTATCGACCAGTTTACGGTTGTAATCGAGCAGTTGCTCAATCAGCTTTTGCAGGTTGCGGCTACTGTCATCGAGAATCGATACCACTTCTTTTTGCTCTGAGGTAAGCGGCCCGACTATCTCATCCGCCAGCAGTTCGGTCCCCTCACGCATACTGGCGAGCGGGGTTTTTAACTCGTGGGAGAGATGGCGTAAAAATTGATGGCGCTGGGACTCAAGCCAGGACAGGCGTTCGCTGAGCCAGACAATACGTTGCCCGACGGACTGCAGCTCGCGCGGGCCGGTCAGCATCGCCGAACTGCCGAGCGATTTCCCCTCACCCAGCCGGTTAATCATTCGCTGGATGTTCTTTACCGGGCCGATAATCATGCGGGTAAAAAGCACCATCATGGTCAGGCTGACCATGAACAGCACCAGCGCCTGCCAGCCAAAGAACTGCCCGCGCTCGGCGATTTCCTTTTGCAGCTGCTGACCACGCGAAAACACCACCGTGCGGGTGGCCTGAACCATCTCGGTATTGGCGGAGGCGAACGCTTCCAGCTGTGCGGCGGCTTTTTCTTCCGGCCCGCTGTTTTTGCAGCGCAGATCGGCAAGGTCACTCAAACCCTGGCGCAGCGTCTGATAAAGCTTGTCGTCAGGCAGAACGCCCGCGTGGGCATCCAGCATATCGCTGTAGCGCTTGCGCTGGCTCTGATAAACCTTCGCCAGCGTGGCGTCATCCAGCACGCAGTATTGGCGGTAGCTGCGCTCCATTTCCAGGGCGGCGTTGGTCATCGCTTCGCTGCGACGCGCATCAATCAGCGTCGTGCGATTGGTCAGTGCGGCCTGCGAACTTAGCGCATTCAGGCTCTGCCATGCCTGCCACGCCAGCACCAGCAGCGGAAGCAGGATCAACAGAAACGACAGCATGACCAGTTGGCGCAGCGAGCGGGGGAAAAGAGACCAGCGTTTCAATGGGTTCGCCCTTAATCGTTATCTTAAAGGCAGGGTAACTGAGGTCAGGGTATAGATACAACAACGCCGGGATAAACCCGGCGTTGTTATTGAATAAGGCGGTGCCTAACTCCACGTTTCGCCCGATGGTTGATATAGCTAAGCTGATATCAGATGTTGGACGGCAGGCACCTTTTTGTGCGTCATTCGAGGTTTATGTAGCGCTTCCCGGAGGGGCTGACATAAGAAGGTGAATGAGCCACTGCTATTTATTATGCAGTAAGCGTGCCACAATGCAAACACTATTATTAACACATTGATATTAAACGAATCACAATAAAATCGACATCATCACAGATGTATGTTTTTTAAGCTAACTGTCTCAAGATAGAGACGCATTAAAACATTATTGAAATAACCACATGTAAATCAGCATGTTAAGTGTCTCCTTTTGGAGACAAGAAAATGCATGGCTGTCGTGTTACGCAGACAACGCAGCGACAGAAAGGGGGCTTATATTTTATCTGAAATAAAGTCTCGTAACGAAATAAAACTTTGTTAGTATCCACACCCAGTAATTATAAGACCCACAAAAGAGTGTTTTATTTACTGGCGTTATATGCAGAAGCAATTCATTCGAACAATCTATATATTGCAGGGTTAATGAGAGATATCCTCCGTCCGGATATCATAATATTTTTATATGTTTTATATCCGATATATTAAACAGAAGCTCAAGGTATAAATAATGAAAATAGATAAATTTTTTCAGTACAGTTACGTATATAAAAACAAAAGCATATTTGGTGCAAAATGTGGCGGTGTATGTACTGGCCTCTCTCTGGCATGGATTGAAGCAAACATCGAACATAAAGGGTTCAAACAATATGCCAAACAGACGCCGATCAAACACAAGGTTGCTCAATGGCAGGAACAGTATTCGCGGAACAAGATCTGCATAAACTCTTCCCTCGGCCAGGATGTTGACGCATTTATTATGATAACGGGCGACGAAGACCTCCTTCGTCAATGGGGAGATATGGTGGGATATCGACTCACCCGGATGGAGGGTGGATCAGGCGGGCCCGGGAAGGAAAGGAAGAATATGTTAGCGCAATTAACATGGAGTATGATCAGCCGGAATGTCGGAATGGTATATGGCATTATTAGGCTGATGCCTAAGGACGGGAATGGACATTGCCTGGCATGGACCCAACTGGATAAAGTGTATAGTTTTTTTGATGCTAACTTCGGCATTTATTCCGGGATAACGGAAGTGAAACTCCCCGGATTCATCAGCTCACACCTCAAAAGATATTACAAAGACTTAAATTACACATGGACTACAGCGAAATTCAGTAAAATCTACACAACCCAACCACTGCTCACACCATAATCCCGATTGTTTCAACCTTGATATCCTGGCAGGAGAGATTATTCCCCGGCTGATGGGGATTATCCGTAAAAAAGCCTTCCGTTATCGGGAAGGCTTTTTTGTCGTACCGGAAAAATTAACCCAACTGTTTACGGGCGTTGCGGAAAATACGCATCCACGGGCTGTCTTCACCCCAGTTTTC
This sequence comes from Scandinavium tedordense, assembly GCF_024764965.1. Lineage (NCBI taxonomy): Bacteria > Pseudomonadati > Pseudomonadota > Gammaproteobacteria > Enterobacterales > Enterobacteriaceae > Scandinavium > Scandinavium tedordense. The sequence goes on from NZ_JALIGG010000054.1 coordinate 399,885, forward strand.
CGGGTGCCAGGAGTTGGCCACCGTACGGAATACGCGCTCCGGGTGCGGCATCATCAGGGTGACGCGCCCGCTTTCGCTGGTTACGGCGGTGATTCCGTTCGGTGAGCCGTTCGGGTTCGCCGGGTAATTCTGCGTCACGTTGCCGTAATGGTCGACAAAGCGCAGCGCCACCAGGCCTTTGCTTTCCAGCTGCGCCAGATGTGCATCGTCACGAACTTCAACGCGACCTTCGCCGTGGGAAACGGCGATCGGCATCTGCGAACCGACCATGCCCTGCAACAGCAGCGACGGGCTCTGAGTCACTTCGACCAGGCTGAAACGCGCTTCGAAACGGTCAGAATGGTTACGAACAAAGCGCGGCCACAGACTGCTGCCCGGGATCAGGTCACGCAGGTTCGACATCATCTGACAGCCGTTACACACGCCCAGCGCCAGGGTTTGTGGACGATGGAAGAACGTTTCGAACTCATCGCGCACGCGGTCATTGAACAGAATCGATTTCGCCCAGCCTTCACCGGCGCCCAGTACGTCACCGTAAGAGAAGCCGCCGCAGGCCACCAGCGCCTGGAAATCGTCCAGACCGGTACGACCCGCCAGCAGATCGCTCATGTGAACGTCGATGGCATCGAAGCCCGCACGGTGGAACGCCGCTGCCATTTCAACGTGAGAGTTCACGCCCTGCTCACGCAGGACCGCCACTTTCGGACGTGCACCCTTGGCAATGTACGGTGCCGCGACGTCTTCATTGATGTCGAAACTGAGCTTCACGTTCAGGCCCGGATCGCTGTCATTGCGCTTCGCCTCGTGCTCCTGATCGGCGCACTCCGGGTTGTCGCGCAGACGCTGCATCTGCCAGGTAGTTTCTGCCCACCACATACGCAGCGTGGTACGGCTTTCGCTGTAAACCGGATGACCGCCCGCAGTGATCACGAAACGATCACCCTCGGTCGCTTTACCGATCACATGGACGCAATCGGCCAGGCCGTGTGCGGCAAAAATGCTTTCGACCTGAGCGCGGTCTTGTGCACGAACCTGAATCACACCGCCCAGCTCTTCGTTGAACAGCGCCGCCAGATTATCTTCACCCAACGCGGCAATATCGACATCAACGCCGCAGTGGCCGGTGAAGGCCATTTCCGCGAGCGTAACCAACAGGCCGCCGTCAGAGCGGTCGTGCCAGGCCAGCAGTTTGCGTTCAGCCACCAGCACCTGCATCGCATCCCAGAAGCCTTTCAGCTGTTCGGTGCTGCGAACGTCAGCGGTTTTGTCTCCGAGCTGGCGGTAAACCTGCGCCAACGACGTGGCACCGAGCGCATTGTGGCCTTTCCCGAGGTCGATCAGCAGCAGAGCATTATCCTCGGTAGAAAGCTGCGGAGTAACGGTACGACGTACATCTTCCACACGGGCAAAGGCGGTGATTACCAGCGACAGCGGCGACGTCATTTCACGCTCTTCACTGCCTTCCTGCCAACGGGTTTTCATCGACATCGAGTCCTTGCCGACCGGAATCGTCAGACCCAGCGCCGGACACAGTTCTTCGCCGACGGCTTTCACCGCCGCGTACAGGCCCGCGTCTTCACCCGGGTGTCCTGCCGCCGCCATCCAGTTAGCGGAAAGCTTGATACGTTTCAGATCGCCGACCTGCGTACCGACGATGTTGGTCAGCGCCTCGCCGACTGCCAGACGGGCAGACGCAGCGAAATCGAGCAGCGCAACCGGCGCACGTTCACCCAGCGCCATCGCTTCACCGTAGTAGCTGTCGAGACTGGCGGTGGTTACCGCACAGTTTGCTACCGGAACCTGCCATGGACCCACCATCTGGTCACGCGCGACCATGCCAGTAACCGAACGGTCACCGATGGTGACGAGGAAGGTTTTCTCAGCCACTGTCGGCAGATGCATCACGCGGTTGACCGCGTCTTCGATGGTGATGCCCTGACGGTCCAGCGCTTCGCCGTTGGCGTTCTGAGTCGTTACATCTCGGGTCATCTTCGGCGTTTTGCCGAGCAGCACATCCAGCGGCAGATCGATAGGCTGGTTGTCGAAGTGAGTGTCGCTGAGGCTCAGGTGCATCTCTTCGGTCGCTTCACCAATCACCGCATACGGCGCGCGCTCGCGACGACACAGTTCGTCAAACAGCGGCAGCTGTTCTGCGGCAACGGCGAGCACGTAGCGCTCCTGGGATTCGTTACACCAGATTTCCAGTGGGCTCATGCCAGGCTCATCGCTGAGTATATCGCGCAGGTTAAACCGCCCGCCGCGGTTACCGTCGCTCACAAGCTCCGGCATAGCGTTGGACAAACCGCCCGCGCCGACGTCGTGAATAAACAGAATCGGGTTCGCTTCGCCCATCTGCCAGCAGCGGTCGATGACTTCCTGACAGCGACGTTCCATTTCCGGGTTATCGCGCTGGACGGAGGCAAAATCCAGGTCCGCATCAGACTGACCGGATGCCATGGAGGAGGCCGCCCCGCCGCCGAGGCCGATATTCATCGCCGGGCCGCCAAGAACGATCAGTTTCGCACCGACGTTGATCTCGCCTTTTTGCACGTGATCGGCGCGGATGTTGCCGATCCCACCAGCCAGCATGATCGGCTTGTGATAGCCGCGCAGCTCTTCGCCGTTGTGGCTGTTTACTTTCTCTTCGTAGGTACGGAAGTAGCCGTTTAGCGCCGGGCGACCAAATTCATTGTTGAACGCAGCACCGCCCAGCGGGCCGTCGGTCATGATCTCCAACGCCGTCACAATACGGTCTGGTTTACCGAAATCTTCTTCCCACGGCTGTTCAAAGCCGGGGATGCGAAGGTTGGAAACGGAGAAACCGCCCAGCCCGGCTTTTGGCTTCGCGCCACGCCCGGTAGCGCCTTCATCGCGAATTTCACCGCCGGAACCTGTCGCCGCACCCGGCCACGGAGAGATGGCCGTCGGGTGGTTGTGAGTTTCTACTTTCATCAGGATGTGGGTCGGTTCCTGATGGAAGTCATAACGCAGGGCGTCACGGTCGGCATAGAAGCGACCGACGTCCGAACCTTCCATTACCGCGGCGTTATCTTTATAAGCAGATAGCACGTGGTCCGGGGTTTTTTCGAACGTATTTTTGATCATCTTGAACAGCGACTTCGGCTGTACTTCACCGTCGATAACCCAATCGGCGTTGAAAATTTTGTGTCGGCAGTGCTCAGAGTTGGCCTGCGCAAACATGTAGAGTTCGATATCGTTCGGGTTACGGTTCAGGGTGGTGAACGCGTCGAACAGATAGTCGATTTCATCTTCCGCCAACGCCAGCCCGAGACGCTGGTTGGCTTCCACTAACGCCTGACGTCCCTGACCCAGCATGTCCACGCTGGAAACCGGGGCCGGTTGATGATGGGCAAACAGGTTTTCCGCATCCTGCAGTGCACCAAATACGGTTTCCATCATGCGGTCATGCAATTCTGCCGCTACCTGGCGCCATTGAGCGTCGCTCAAGGTTGAGGTTTCAACGTAGTACGCAACGCCGCGCTCGAGGCGGACGATGGTGTCCAGGCCGCAGTTATGGGCGATGTCGGTTGCTTTTGAAGACCAGGGGGAGATGGTGCCAGGGCGGGGGGTGACGAGCAGTAATTTTCCAGCGGGCGTATGGCTGCTGAGGCTTGGGCCATACTGCAGCAACTGTGCCAGTCGGTCATGCTCCTGTTCTGAAAGCGGTGCGTTCAGTTCGGCGAAATGCACGTACTCGGCGTAAATGTTGCTGACCGGAAGGTTGGCTGCCTGAAAACGTGCCAGCAGTTTAGTAATACGAAATGCAGACAGTGCAGGCGAACCACGCAGAATTTCCATCATAAGTCTCTCGTCTTCTGGGTTTCAGTGTGCGCAATGGCGGAAAACGGGCGCCATTATAGTGGATCTGAAGCAGCGACGTAACCGTTTGCGTCAAAATAAAATTGCCGCTGCGTTTTACCACCCGATGCGGTGAAATGCATGAATGGGTTGCCAACTGCGGCATTGTTAAGCAAAATGCCGCTCATTCTGAATTGCCCCTAAACTTTAACACGGTAACTATTGCCTGAGATCGCTCTCTTCACAGAGAATTAACTAATTGAAAAAATTAAAGATTAATTATCTGTTTATCGGCATTGTCACCCTGCTACTGGCAGCGGCGCTATGGCCCTCTATTCCCTGGTTCAGCAAACCAGAGAATCGCATCGCCGCTATCCAGGCGCGCGGTGAGCTGCGCGTCAGTACCCTGGTTTCTCCTCTGACGTTCGCCAGCATTAACGAAAAAGATTACGGCCTCGACTACGAACTGGCTCAGCAATTTGCCAATTATCTTGGCGTTAAGCTCAAAATCACCGTTCGCCAGAACATCAGTCAGCTGTTTGATGACCTCGATAACGACGATGCCGATATGCTGGCCGCCGGTCTGGTGTACAACAGCGAGCGCACCAAAAACTATCAGGCTGGCCCGGCGTACTACTCAGTATCTCAGCAGTTGGTTTACCGCAAAGGCAGTTTCCGTCCGCGGACACTAGATAATATCACCGCACAGCAATTAACCATTGCCCCGGGCCACGTGGCGATCACCGATTTACAGTTTCTGAAGGTGAAAAAGTACCCTAACCTCGAATGGGCGGTGGACGATAAGCGCGGCAGCGTTGAGCTGATGGACGATATTATCGACGGTAAGCTCGATTACACTATTGCCGATTCGGTGGCGATCAGCCTGTTCCAGCGCGTTCACCCGGAGCTGGCGGTGGCGCTGGATATCACGGATGAACAGCCTGTCACCTGGTTTAGCCTGAAGGATAGCGATAACACGCTGCCTGCAGCGATGCTCGATTTCTTCAACAACATTAATGAAGACGGGACCCTGGCGCGCCTTGAAGAGAAGTATCTCGGCCACGGCGACGACTTCGACTATTTCGATACCCGCACCTTCCTGCGTGCGGTAGATAATCTGCTGCCCGATTTTGAGCCACTGTTCCAGAAGTACGCCGAGGAAATTGACTGGCGTCTGCTGGCAGCCATTGCCTGGCAGGAATCCCATTGGGACCCGCTGGCGACCTCCCCAACCGGCGTGCGCGGCATGATGATGCTGACCAAAAATACCGCGCAAAGTCTGGGCCTGACCGACCGAACCGATGCCGAACAGAGCATCAGCGGCGGGATGCGTTATTTACAGGACATGATGGAGAAGGTGCCGGAGACGGTGCCGAAAGAGGAACGGATTTGGTTTGCGCTGGCGGCATATAACATGGGGTATGCGCATATGCTCGATGCCCGGGCGCTAACCGCGAAACAAAAAGGCAATCCTGATAGCTGGGCCGATGTGAAGCAGCGCCTGCCGCTTCTCAGCCAGAAGCCTTACTACACGCGTCTGACATACGGCTATGCGCGCGGGCATGAAGCCTACGCTTACGTGGAAAACATCCGTAAGTATCAGATAAGCCTGGTCGGCTATTTGCTGGAAAAAGAGAAGAAAGCGGCGCAGGAAGTGGAGTACGCGCAGGATTATCCGGCAGTCAGGCCAAACGAGTTAAATCACACTAGCCTCGGCGTGCTGCCATTTATCTCGCTGCATTCCGATGAACGCAGCGGTCAGATAGAAGTAAAGCACCCGAACAGCCTGATCGATTTTACGCGTCGTTAGCGTGTGTAGCGCGTTTGAGGGATTTTTTCTGCTCACGACGATGACGGAAGAAATCGCTTAGCATTGACGAACAGTCATCCGCCAGCACCCCTTCCGTTATCTCTACCCGATGATTCATGCCCGGATGATGCAGTACATCAATCAATGAACCCGCAGCCCCGGTTTTAGCATCGCGCGCGCCAAATACCAGCTGTCCGATACGGCTGTGTACCATCGCCCCGGCGCACATCACGCACGGTTCAAGGGTTACGTACAGCGTGGTGTCTATCAGACGATAGTTCTGTAACACCATCCCGCCCTGTCGCAGCGCCATGATTTCAGCGTGCGCCGTCGGGTCATGACGCCCAATCGGGCGGTTCCAGCCTTCGCCAATCACCTGATTCTGATAAACCAGCACCGCCCCGACCGGCACCTCCCCTTCTTCCCAGGCTCGTTGGGCAAGAGTTAGCGCATGACGCATCCAGTGTTCGTGGTTCAGTTCGATATCAGACAAAGCGACTACTCCGGGTTTACAAACGGGGCGCATTATACACAGCGGAGCAGTTTTTTACTCCAGCTGTTGTAGATTACCCTGCGGCGTCACCCGCCAACGGTGCTGGCAGAAATAAAGCAGCGGGTTGTCCTGATTGCTGTCGCTGTAACCGCTATACAGGCGTAGCGGCGTGCCGATTTTCTGCTCAAGCTGCGCCACTTTTTCATGGCCTAAACAGCGCAGCGTTAGCACCCAGCCACCGTAACGTCGCTCGGTCATGCTGGCGATGAGATTCACCCGTGGCAACCACGGCGTATCAACATAGACCTGCTCTACCAGCGATTTGGGCGAACCGGTTATCAGCCAGACGTCGGCATCGGAGCTGGTCAGGTATTCAGTGAGGCGCTGATGCACCACCGGGAATGCCGTCACATGTCCGCGGAACCACAGCACAAATTTGGCTTCAATGGCCTTCAGCCGCGCTTCGCCGTGCCCAAACGTTGCGGCCCACAGCAGCAAGCTCATCGGCCAGCGCGCCGCACGCCCTTTCACCAGCAGCGCGACGCCAATCACCGGTAATACCGGCAGAACCAAAAGCACATTGAACGGGTTATGCCGCAACAGATACCGTAAAAAGCTGCCAAACATATCCTGCTGATGCAGCGTACCATCCAGATCAAAAAACACTACCCGACGCGAGTTGCTTACCAAACTGTTCTCCTTAAAAAGGTCAGCGCGTATGAGTCATTCCTGTCAAATAGCCTAACAGCCAGAACCTCACATTTCCAAAAACGATCCGCAATGCGTCTTTCCCTTGTGAGGGAGACAGCGTATCCTTTTGATTAAAATAATGAATCGGTTAAGGACGCAGCACGACTATTCCGTAATGAGCCGTGTGTGCATCACAATCCCCTATAATCAAAGACAAAATTCTGACAGGCGGCCGTTGTCCGGCCCTCTGGAGAGCCAATGAACTGTTTGATTCGTATTCGCCAGCGTTATTCCGGGCTTGCGCAAAGTGATAAAAAGCTGGCGGATTTCATCCTGACGCAGCCGGACGAGGCGCGCCATCTCAGCTCGCAGCAGCTGGCAGGCGTAGCCGGTGTCAGCCAGTCTAGCGTGGTGAAGTTCGCCCAGAAACTGGGGTTTAAGGGGTTTCCAGCACTTAAACTGGCGCTGAGCGAAGCGTTGGCCAGCAATCCTCATCCGCAGTCAGTGCCGGTTCATAATCAAATTCGCGGCGACGATCCGCTGCGTCTGGTGGGTGAGAAACTCATCAAAGACAATATCTCAGCGATGCATGCGTCGCTGGATGTGAATACCGAAGAGAAGCTGCGGGAAAGCGTTGATTTGCTGCGTAATGCCCGGCGCATCGTGCTGACCGGGATCGGTGCTTCAGGCCTGGTGGCGCAAAACTTCAGCTGGAAGTTAATGAAGATTGGTTTTAACGCCGTTGCCGAGCAGGACATGCACGCGTTACTGGCTACAGTACAGGCGATGACCTCTGATGATTTACTGCTGGCGATTTCCTATTCTGGTGAACGGCGGGAGATAAACCTCGCGGCGGACGAAACGCTGCGCGTGGGCGGAAAAATTCTGGCAATCACCGGTTTCTCACCGAACGCGCTACAGCAGCGGGCGAGCCATTGTCTGTATACCATCGCGGAAGAACTTGCGACGCGCAGCGCGGCGATTTCCTCCACCAGCGCGCAGATGATGCTCACCGATTTGCTGTTTATGGGGCTGGTTCAGCAGGATCTGGAACACGCGCCGGACAGAATTCGGCACAGCGAGGCACTGGTGAAAAAGCTGGTTTGAGCAAGGAATGAGCGTATAATGCCCGCCCTGTTTGTGTTGTTTCTGAGAATTTCTGTATGGCGCTGTTAATTACCAAAAAATGCATCAATTGCGATATGTGCGAACCGGAATGCCCTAACGAGGCGATTTCGATGGGCAATAGCATTTATGAGATTAACAGCGATCGCTGCACGGAATGTGTCGGCCATTACGAAACGCCGACCTGTCAGAAAGTGTGCCCTATCCCCAACACCATCATCGTCAATCCTGAGCACGTTGAAAACGAAGAGCAGCTGTGGGATAAGTTCGTCCAGCTGCACCACGCGGATAAAATCTAACTCTCCATTATCACCGTTGCGCAGGCGTAATGACGTTCGTCCGCCAGCGTGACGTGAATATGGGCCACGCCCAGCTGAACGGCCAGCTCGCTGGCTGCGCCCCAGAGTCGCAGCTTCGGTTTGCCCAGCTCATCGTTGTAAACTTCAAACTGTTCAAACGCCAGTCCGTTACGGATACCGGTGCCGAGCGCTTTTGATGCAGCCTCTTTCACCGCGAACCGCTTGGCGAGAAAGCGCACCGGCTGCTGATGCGTTTCCCAGATTTTCCATTCACCTTCGCTGAGCACCCGCCGAGCAAGGCGATCGCCGCTGCGAGCGATCACCGCTTCAATACGGGTAATTTCAACGATATCGGTGCCGATACCGACGATCGCCATTAGCGACGCGCTTCCTGCATCAGACGCTTCATTTCTGAAACAGCTTCTTTCAGGCCGCTCATTACCGCACGGCCGATAATCGCGTGACCGATATTCAGTTCGTGCATTTCCGGCAGCGCGGCAATGGCTTTGACGTTGTGATAGGTCAGGCCATGCCCGGCGTTGACTTTCAAGCCGAGGCCCGCCGCGTAGGTCGCCGCACTGGCGATACGTTCCAGCTCTTTTACCTGCTGCGCTTCACTTTCCGCGTCGGCATAACAACCAGTGTGGATTTCAATGTACGGCGCACCCACGTCGGCAGCGGCTTTAATTTGTGCGCGGTCGGCGTCGATAAACAGTGACACCAGGATCCCGGCATCCGCCAGACGTTTGCAGGCGTCGCGCATTTTGTCGAGCTGCCCGGCAACGTCCAGCCCGCCTTCGGTGGTCACTTCCTGACGCTTTTCCGGCACCAGGCAGCAGAAATGCGGTTTGGTTTCACAGGCAATCGTCAGCATTTCTTCGGTAACGGCCATTTCGAGGTTCATGCGGGTATCGAGGGTCTGGCGCAGAATACGCACGTCGCGGTCGGTGATGTGGCGACGGTCTTCACGCAGATGTACCGTGATGCCATCGGCACCCGCCTGCTCGGCGATAAACGCAGCCTGAACCGGGTCCGGATACGCGGTGCCGCGTGCGTTACGCAGCGTAGCGATATGGTCAATGTTGACGCCTAACAGTAATTCAGCCATGACAATCCTCGTTTTTGATTTTGGTTCTACGGTTCCTGACGCTTTGGCACAAACTGTCGGAACAGTTCGCGGCTTTTGAGCGGCTTTCCTCCCAGATACGGCTTGAGTGCCATACGGGTGAAGCGCTTCGCCGCCCGCAATGCATCCACATCGGGGAATTCGCGGTTGGCGAGAGCCTTCAAATGGTGCCCGGTAAACGTGTTGTTATCAATCACTACGCTTGCGATAAAACCTTTTTCTTCACGATAACGGTAGGTCATGGTGTCTTCCACTGCCTCACCGCTGCCCGCACAATGCAGGAAATCCACGCCATATCCAAGATGCGCCAGCAGCGCCAGCTCAAAGCGACGCAGCACAGGCTCCGGCGTACCGGTCACCCCGGCCAGCGCCTGAATACAGTGCAGATAATCGAAAAAGAGCTCGGAGAAACGGGTTTCGTTTTCCAGCACGCGAGAGATGAGTTCGTTGACGTATAAACCGCTATAAAGCGCGATACCGCTGAGAGGAAGTGCGAGAGAGACAGCTTCGGCACTGCGCAGCGTTTTGACATCACCGCGGCCACCAAAACGAACCAGCAAGGGAGTAAAGGGCTGAAGCGCACCTTTAAGATTTGAACGTTTGGAACGTGCACCTTTAGCAACAAGGCGCACGCGGCCCGACTCTTCCGTGAAGACGTCCAGAATAAGACTGGTTTCGCTCCAGGGACGACTATGCAGAACGAATGCGCGCTGCCAGCCTTCCATCGGGGTTTACTTAAAGATCGTCGACATAACCGAGACTACGCAGTGCACGCTCGTCATCGGCCCAGCCAGATTTCACTTTCACCCACAGTTCAAGGTGTACAGGGGATTCGAACATCTCCTGCATATCTTTGCGGGCTTCGATTCCGATGGTTTTGATTTTGGAACCTTTGTTGCCAATCACCATCTTTTTCTGGCCTTCACGTTCCACCAGGATCAAACCGTGAATGTCATACCCACCGCGTTCGTTAGTCTGGAAACGCTCGATTTCTACCGTGACGGAGTACGGCAGTTCGGCACCCAGGAAACGCATCAGTTTTTCACGGATGATTTCAGAAGCCATGAAACGCTGGGAACGGTCAGTGATGTAATCTTCAGGGAAGTGATGTATCGCTTCCGGCAGATGCTTACGCACGATGCCTGCCATGGTATCGACGTTGAAGCCGGTTTCCGCAGAGATAGGCACGATATCCAGGAAGTTCATCTGCTTACCGAGGAACTGCAGATGCGGCAGCAGGTCAGCTTTTTCCTGTACGTTATCCACTTTGTTGATAGCCAGAATAACCGGCGCACGACCGCCACGGAGCTTGTTCAGCACCATTTCATCGTCGGCAGTCCAGCGAGTGCCTTCCACCACGAAGATAATCAGCTCAACGTCACCGATAGAGCTGCTCGCAGCTTTGTTCATCAGACGGTTGATGGCACGCTTCTCTTCAATATGCAGACCCGGGGTATCGACGTAAATCGCCTGATAAGCCCCTTCGGTATGGATACCGACGATGCGGTGGCGCGTGGTTTGCGCTTTGCGTGAGGTAATGGATATCTTCTGCCCAAGCAGATTGTTCAGCAGCGTGGATTTGCCGACGTTGGGACGTCCAACGATGGCAATAAACCCGCAGTAACTCTTTTCGTCGCTCATTCCAGCTCCAGTTTTTTCAGCGCCTGTTCGGCGGCAGCCTGCTCCGCCTTGCGGCGACTGGAACCTGTGCCAACTACCGGTTCACTCAGGCCGCTGACCTGGCAGTGGATAGTAAATTCCTGATCGTGGGCTTCGCCACGCACCTGCACAACCAGATAGGAAGGCAGTGGCAAGTGACGACCCTGTAAATATTCCTGCAAACGTGTTTTCGGATCTTTTTGCTTATCACCTGGGCTGATTTCATCCAGGCGGGTTTGATACCAGCTCAGGATCAGCCTTTCGACATTTTGAATATCGCTGTCGAGGAACACGCCGCCGATCAGCGCTTCAACGGTATCAGCCAGAATAGATTCACGGCGGAAGCCTCCGCTTTTCAGCTCACCCGGACCAAGACGCAGGCACTCACCCAGTTCAAATTCACGGGCGATTTCGGCCAGCGTATTTCCACGCACAAGCGTGGCACGCATACGGCTCATATCACCTTCGTCTACGCGCGGAAAACGGTGATACAACGCGTTGGCGATGACGTAACTTAAAATAGAGTCACCCAGGAATTCGAGGCGTTCATTATGCTTACTGCTCGCGCTTCGATGGGTTAAAGCCTGCTGCAACAGATCCTGATGTTGAAAAGTGTAGCCCAGCTTCCGTTGAAGCCGATTAATTACGATGGGGTTCATGCGTTACCAAATAGATGAATGCGTCAATAATGCAGCACACGAAACCGACCTGAAAAAGCCAACGCGGTTTCGTGTGCCGTGGATCCCTGATGGGTACCAACCTAAAACTTCGGGGGGACATTCTATACGCAACGCGTAGGGATGTCGTTAGCTGGAAGGTATTTATATTCGAAATAATTCATGCTGCCACGATAATCATGGCAGCATGAACAAAAGTCAGAAATTAATGAATACCGCCGATACGACTTAAGCGTACGCCCGTCGGCCATTCACCTTCCTGTTTTTCGAAACTCATCCAGATGCCAACCGCTTTGCCGACCAGATTCGCTTCCGGGACAAAGCCCCAGTAACGGCTGTCTGCGCTGTTATCTCGGTTGTCACCCATCATGAAGTAGTGTCCCGGTGGAACAACCCAGGTCGCCAGCTGCTGGCCCTGCTGTTGGTAGTACATACCCAGCTGGTCCTGCGCGATTGGCACAGTCAGAATACGGTGTGTGACATCACCGAGCGTTTCCTTGCGCTCGCTCAGACGCACGCCGTTGTCTTTGTTCTCACCTTTCGGCAACTGCCAGAAACCGCTAGTCGCTTCGCCGCCGTTACGACGAGCAAAGGTCTGTACGAAATCGCTCGGCTCAACATCGGAGTACGTCACCGGCAGTGCGTTACCACACGCCTGACCCGAACTGCAGTTTGGCTGAATGGTGACTTCTTTGGCGATAGGATCGTACGTCACTTTGTCACCCGGCAGACCAACAGCGCGCTTAATATAATCAAGACGCGGATCTTCCGGATATTTGAACACCACGACATCACCCCGTTTCGGATGACCGGTTTCAATTAACGTATTCTGATAAATCGGGTCTTTGATTCCGTAGGCGAATTTCTCCACCAGAATAAAGTCACCGATTAGCAGCGTTGGCATCATGGATCCTGACGGGATCTGGAATGGCTCATAAATAAATGAGCGCACAATCAGCACGATAGCCAGCACCGGGAATACCGATGCGCCCGTTTCCAGCCAGCCCGGTTTCGGGCCAACTTTCTTCAACGTCTTTTTATCCAGCGTATCACCCGCTGCAACCTGCGCAGCGGCCTGACGTTCACGGCGTTTTGGTGCAAAAATAAACTTATCCAGGCACCATAAAATCCCTGTCACCAGGGTCGCAATGACCAGGATCAGGGCAAACATGTTCGCCATGCCAACTCCTTTATTGGTTATTTACCGTCTTTTCCGACATGCAGAATGGCGAGGAACGCTTCCTGTGGCAGCTCAACGTTACCAACCTGTTTCATACGTTTTTTACCGTCTTTCTGTTTCTGCAGCAGCTTTTTCTTACGGCTGACGTCGCCGCCGTAGCATTTAGCCAGAACGTTTTTACGCAGCTGTTTCACAGTAGAACGCGCAATGATGTGGTTGCCGATCGCCGCCTGGATCGCGATATCAAACTGCTGACGTGGGATCAGTTCTTTCATCTTTTCAACCAGTTCACGACCGCGATACGGTGCATTGTCGTTATGGGTGATCAGCGCCAGGGCATCAACACGCTCGCCGTTGATCAGCACATCAACACGCACCATGTTGGACGCCTGGAAGCGTTTGAAGTTGTAATCCAGTGACGCATAGCCACGGGAGGTGGACTTCAGACGGTCGAAGAAATCGAGTACCACTTCAGCCATTGGGATCTCATAGGTCAGAGCAACCTGGTTACCGTGGTAAACCATGTTGGTCTGCACGCCACGTTTCTCCACGCACAGAGTCATGACGTTGCCGAGATATTCCTGCGGCAGCAGCATGTGACACTCAGCGATAGGCTCGCGCAGCTCTTCAATGTTATTCAGCGGCGGCAGCTTAGACGGGCTGTCGACGTAGATAATTTCATTATTGGTGTTTTGCACCTCATACACTACCGTCGGCGCGGTGGTGATCAGATCCAGGTCGTATTCACGCTCCAGACGCTCCTGGATGATTTCCATGTGCAGCAGGCCGAGGAAGCCACAGCGGAAGCCGAAGCCCAGCGCCGTTGAGCTTTCTGGCTCGTAGAACAGAGAAGCATCGTTGAGGCTCAATTTGCCCAGCGCGTCACGGAAGTTCTCGTAATCATCGGAACTGACCGGGAACAGGCCCGCGTAAACCTGAGGTTTGACTTTCTTGAAGCCCGGCAGCGCTTTGTCAGCCGGATTACGGGACAGCGTCAGAGTATCGCCAACTGGCGCGCCCAAGATGTCTTTGATCGCACAAACCAGCCAGCCTACTTCGCCGCAGTTCAGTTGGGTACGGTCAACCTGTTTCGGGGTGAAGATACCCAGACGGTCTGCGTTGTAGACCTGCCCAGTACTAATGACTTTGACTTTGTCGCCTTTGCGCAGGGTGCCGTTTTTCACACGGATAAGCGATACAACGCCAAGGTAGTTATCAAACCAGGAGTCGATGATCAGCGCTTGCAGCGGTGCTTCCGGATCGCCCTGAGGTGCAGGGATATCACGCACCAGACGTTCTAAGACTTCTGGCACGCCCACACCGGTTTTCGCCGAGCAGCGCACAGCGTCTGCGGCGTCGATGCCGACGATATCTTCAATTTCTTCCGCCACGCGCTCCGGATCGGCCGCTGGCAGGTCAATTTTGTTAAGAACGGGAACCACTTCCAGGTTCATTTCCATCGCGGTGTAGCAGTTGGCCAGCGTCTGTGCTTCTACGCCCTGCCCGGCGTCAACCACCAGCAGTGCACCTTCACAGGCAGCCAAAGAACGGGATACTTCATAGGAGAAGTCAACGTGGCCCGGGGTATCGATGAAGTTAAGCTGGTAGGTTTCACCATCCGTCGCTTTGTAATCCAGGGTCACGCTCTGCGCTTTGATGGTGATGCCGCGTTCACGTTCCAGATCCATGGAATCAAGAACCTGCGCCGCCATTTCACGATCGGAAAGACCACCGCAAATCTGGATAATACGGTCAGACAACGTCGATTTACCGTGGTCGATGTGAGCAATGATCGAAAAGTTACGTATATTCTTCATAGTTAGAGTTAGTTATGCCTTACGAATTCCTGGAGGCCGCGGGTCTGCGCCTGACGTTTGATCGTTCGAAAACGCCGCATTCTACACTACATCTCCGTCGCCAGGAAATGCTCTTCCGGCAAGCTTAGCGGTTAGTTGTGGGGAGATCCTGCTGGAGATGTAAATAAAGATAAAAGCCAGCGTAATTACTGGCTCAGTTCAGAGGATGAGGCGTCGACGCGCAGTATATTTGGCGGCAGACCTACGCTGATAATGACCGGCTGCCACGATTCACGAGAAGCCAGTTTTGGGGAAAGGCCACGGGCAACCAAAAAGCCCCCCACACCACCTAAAACACCACCTGCAAACGCGGCTAAATCACTGCCAAATAACAGCTGGAACACCGCAGCCATGACGAAAAGACCCAGTAGCGGAGTCATGTAGACCAGCACCGCGGAGCTCAAAAGGCTACCCTCGCTGATGCCAAGCTCTACTTTCTGTCCCACCATCAGCGGCTCAGCGCTGGGTACGGTAATGGTGTGTTCCGTTTGGGGTCCGAGTTTGTTGAGCACCCTACTGCCACACCCGGCTCGCGAAGAGCAACTGCTACAGGAGGATTTGACGTCACAGCTCACCTTCGCGACGCCGTCGCCCCAGGAGATAACCGTGGCCCACTCTTTAATCATGGCGCCGCCTTAAATTTGATGCTGTCCGCGATGCGTTTCGCCGTCTGCGGTGGCAACTCACCTACAATGGTGATTTCAGAGTTGTCGCGAACGGACGTACTGACGGTACGGCGTCCGGTACGCAAGACCTGCTCGCTGCTGTTAGCATTGGCGTGATTCACGTTCACCGAGAAGCTAAACAGCCCGTCGGAATAAAGACGTGACTCGACCGGCGTATCAATTGTCGGCAACGTTCTACGGCTTCCGGCAACCTCAACAAACCCTTGCGGCAGCCAGCTCGGCAGCCAGCTGAATTTCACTTTATCGCCAACCGGCACGGACAGCAGCGGCGGCAGGCTCGCGGTGGAGAGGGTCTGCATATTGCTGCTCACCTGCTCACTGACGTTAAACGCCACAACGCGGAACTGTTCGAGCGTTTCACCGTCTCTGTCCAGCAAGTCGACGCGCATCGGCAGTTTGGTTTCCGAATCCAGCCACACGATATAGCTGTAGCGCGTCCCGTCACGCGCCACCACGCGGATGACCTCACACAGCCTGTCGGCAATGCGGGTGCGGCCCACGGAGATGAAGTCGTAGTATGGTGCGAGGCGTTTGAAGTCGGTATAGACCAGTGATGGCAGTGAATCGACGATGTAATCGCCGTTCAGTGTAAAGGGATCGAGACCGGGTTCGAAATAGCTGATTTCATTTCCGCGCTGGACGACTTCACGGCGCGGACCGTCCATCTGCAGCAGCTGCGCCAGGGCCTGATTATTCAGACGCGCGTGACGATAGCGTAGTGACTCTACGCCCTGCTTATTGATGCTGACAAACGACAGCTCATAGTTGAGCGACTGGCTGGCCAGATTCATCTGCTGCAACAACGCCCCGGACGAGACATCTGCCGAGGCGTTGGCGGAGAAGAACAGGCTACCAGCCATTAAAGACATGGCACACCAAAGTTGCTTCATTACTGCGATTGCGTTCCTAACGTTTGATATCCAGGCACCTGAACAGCGGCTTGCTGAGTCTGGGCTTGTTCAAACTGAAGCTGTTCGGAGTGCAGACGACGCTGCAATTCGTAGTCCTGAAGCATCGCGTTAATACGGCGGCGCTGTTCCTGGACTTGCTGCTGACCGGTACCCGCATTACTGCTCGCGCTGGCATCGGCAGGAACACCAAGACTGACCGGGCTTGCTTTGCCCATCATCGGCAGCGTGTTAAACACTGGCGTTTCAGGTTGGTCAGTCGAATTGGATTGCCCGTTGTAGTGCTGAACGCCCACGATCACCGCAAGTGATACGCAAGCTGCAACGCCCATTTGGGTAAGGGAGCTGGCCCACGGACGCACTTTTTTCCAGAAAGGCATTTTCTGCCACTGGTGCGGTGCGGGTTGGGCTTCAGGAATGAGCGGCGTCGCCAGACGTACAGGTTCATTCTCAATAGCGGCCATAACGCGGGCTGAAATATCAAAATTGAGAGTCTGCGCCGTCTCACCACGCATTGTATCGCGGATAAGATGGTAGCTCTCCCATGCTTTTTGCATCTCAGATGAACGGGTCAACTCATTGAGCAACTCGTTATCCAGCGTTTCACCATCCATTAAGGCGGAAAGTTTTTCTTTCTGCATGCCTAATACCTTTTCCAGTATTCCGCTATCGTCAACGCCTGATTAGCGGTTGAACTTTATTATCAATAGCTTCTCGTGCACGGAAAATGCGCGAGCGAACCGTACCCACTGGACAATCCATGATAGCGGCTATCTCTTCATAGCTCAGGCCATCCAACTCCCGTAACGTGATTGCCATGCGTAAATCTTCCGGGAGAGACTCAATGGTACGGAACACTATTTGTCTCAGTTCTTCTGACAACATTAAGTTCTCAGGGTTCGAAATTTCTTTCAGCGCACCGCCACTTTCGTAATTTTCTGCTTCAATCGCGTCAACATCACTTGCTGGCGGGCGTCTCCCCTGAGCAACCAGGTAATTTTTTGCCGTGTTCACGGCGATTCGGTACAGCCATGTATAGAAAGCACTATCCCCCCGGAACGAATCCAGCGCACGATAGGCCTTTATAAAAGACTCTTGTACTACGTCAGGCACATCGCCAGACGGTACGTATCGGGAAACCAGGTTTGCCATTTTATGCTGATAGCGTATCACCAGCATGTTGAAGGCCTTCTGATCTCCCTTTTGGACCCGCTCGACAAGGACCTGATCCGTTAACTGCTCGCTCATCCGAGGTAATGTCTCCTCAAACCTTATTCCCATGCGTAATCAAAACGCCACTCCACATACTGCACTATGAGCAAGCAACAGCTTAGAGTGGGCTATTATCGTAAAGTTCAGTTACGCCTTTGCTTTTTGTGACTGCGGATAGACAGTTCATTATCACTCATTATAAGTCTACCACTGCTAAATGAAGTGTCAGGCGCACAATAAACGTCTGAAATCTGTCTGCAGAGTACCGTAACGCCACCTTTTTTTCATCATAAAATCTGAAGGTAACGACCTGCTTCGCAATAATTTTCTTTGATTTACAAACTTTCCCACCCAACCTACCTGTTTAGCCATTACAACGACACAGAAAAATAATCGTGCTAAAAGCGGGATTCTGGTGCTACATTGCCTGAACCTTGTTTAGTAAATTAAACACAAACCATGACAACGACTCCCGATCTCTCCTGTGATGTGCTCATTGTCGGTAGCGGTGCTGCCGGTTTATCCCTTGCGCTGCGCCTCGCCGAGCACAGTTCAGTCATCGTACTCAGTAAAGGGCCCATCAGCGAAGGTTCGACGTTTTACGCCCAAGGCGGGATTGCCGCCGTGTTCGACGAAACGGACAGCATTGAATCTCATGTCGACGATACGCTGATTGCCGGGGCCGGGCTTTGCGACCGTCACGCGGTGTCGTTTGTCGCCAGCAATGCGCGCCCGTGCGTCCAGTGGCTTATTGACCAGGGCGTGCTGTTTGATACGGAAGTCCAGGCCAATGGCGAAGCCAGTTATCATCTGACACGCGAAGGCGGGCACAGCCATCGCCGTATACTTCATGCCGCTGATGCTACAGGGAAAGAGGTCGAAACAACGCTTGTTGGAAAAGCGTTAAATCACCCAAATATTCAGGTGATTGAGCGCAGCAATGCCGTGGACCTGATCGTCTCTGACAAAATTGGCCTGCCCGGCACGCGAAGAGTCGTTGGCGCATGGATCTGGAATCGCAATAAAGAAGCGGTGGAAACCTGCGCGGCAAAATCCGTGGTGCTGGCAACCGGCGGCGCCTCGAAGGTGTATCAGTACACCACCAATCCGGATATTTCCTCCGGCGATGGAATTGCGATGGCCTGGCGTGCGGGCTGCCGGGTGGCGAATCTTGAGTTCAATCAGTTCCACCCGACCGCACTTTACCATCCGCAGGCGCGCAATTTCTTGCTGACCGAAGCCCTGCGCGGTGAAGGTGCTCTGCTCAAACGCCCGGACGGTTCGCGCTTTATGCCGGACTTCGACGAGCGTGAAGAGCTGGCGCCGCGTGATATTGTCGCCCGTGCAATTGATCATGAGATGAAACGCCTCGGAGCGGACTGTATGTATCTTGACATCAGCCACAAACCGGAAGCATTTGTCCGTCAGCATTTCCCGATGATCCACGAAAAACTGCTGAGTCTTGGTATCGATCTGACGAAAGAGCCGGTGCCGATCGTTCCCGCCGCGCATTACACCTGCGGCGGCGTGATGGTAGATGATTTTGGTCGGACTGACGTTGACGGGCTTTATGCCATCGGCGAAGTCAGCTACACCGGACTGCATGGCGCCAATCGCATGGCGTCAAATTCACTGCTTGAGTGTCTGGTGTATGGCTGGTCGGCGGCAGAAGATATCAAGAAACGGATGCCTTATGCCCGAGAAGTCAGTTCGCTGCCTGCCTGGGATGAAAGTCGGGTAGATAATCCGGATGAACTGGTGGTTATTCAGCATAACTGGCACGAACTGCGGCTGTTTATGTGGGACTATGTCGGCATTGTGCGCACCACCAAACGTCTGGAGCGCGCGCTGCGTCGCATTACCTTATTGCAGCAGGAACTGGACGAGTACTACTCCCGTTTCCGCGTGTCGAATAACCTGCTTGAATTGCGAAACTTGGTGCAAGTGGCGGAGCTAATCGTGCGCTGCGCTCTGATGCGTAAAGAGAGTCGCGGCCTGCATTACACTCTGGATTATCCGGAATTGCAGGAAAACTCAGGGCCGTCGGTACTCTCTCCGTTGACTCACATAAATAAGTAAAACGCCTGGGTCAGCGCAGTATAGCCCTCGGAATATTGCTGCTCTGGCCCCCGGATAACCAGCCTGTCGCTGAAACACTCGCCCGCCTGAGGCGAGAAGGCCAGCAGCGCGCGATGCGGCAGACGCAGTTCGGTTTCTGCTACGTCGGTTCGCAGACGCAAATGCCAGCCCATCGACAGCGCGCGTTCGGTAAATGCATTACCGATATTCTCTGGCAACACCACACAGAAAAAACCGTCTTCGGTAATCGCATTGGCCGCACAGTTCAGCAATGCCGCGTGATCGAGGGTGGTGGTATATCGTGCCTGCTCGCGCTGAGGCGTGGCACATTCCACGCCCTGCTCGTAATACGGAGGATTGCTGATAATCAGGTCATAGCGGCTGTTTTCTTCCACCAGCCACCGCTGTACATCGGCGGTATGAATATGAATACGATCCCCCCACGGCGACTCGGCGACGTTTTCCGCAGCTTGCAGAGCGGCGTCGGCGTCGAGTTCAACGGCATCAATCATCACCGTGTTTTCCGTACGCTGCGCTAACATTAACGCCAGCAGTCCACTGCCGGTCCCCATGTCGAGGATCCGTTTGACCCGGGCAATAGGAGCCCAGGCACCGAGCAGGATACCGTCCGTCCCGACCTTCATGGCACAGCGATCGTGAGCGACAAAAAATTGCTTAAACGTAAATCCATTGCGACGAAGCACGGATGAAGACTGACTCATCATCAACAACCTTTTTCCTGATAAAATCCCCTGAGCATCGGGTACTGCACAATACCCGAGAACAGATAGCCATACAAACAGATGAAGATTACGGCCATAACGTCTATAATCGGCGGCCCATACTGAGGTAGAACATGACTGTAACGACTTTTTCCGAACTAGAACTCGACGATAGCCTTCTGGATGCGCTCCAGGAAAAAGGCTTCACACGCCCGACCGCCATTCAGGCCGCTGCGATCCCGCCTGCGCTCGATGGCCGTGATGTCCTCGGTTCTGCGCCGACAGGCACCGGTAAAACGGCGGCGTATCTGCTGCCAGCGTTGCAGCACCTGCTCGACTTCCCGCGCAAAAAATCCGGCCCGCCGCGTATCCTGATTGTGACCCCAACTCGCGAACTGGCGATGCAGGTTGCCGACCATGCTCGCGAACTGGCTAAAAATACCCATTTAGACATCGCTACCATCACCGGCGGCGTGGCCTATATGAACCACGCTGAAGTGTTCAGTGAAAACCAGGACATCGTGGTGGCCACCACCGGACGTCTGCTGCAGTACATCAAAGAAGAAAACTTTGACTGCCGCGCGGTTGAAACGCTGATCCTCGATGAAGCGGACCGCATGCTGGACATGGGCTTTGCCCAGGATATCGAAACCATCGCTGCGGAAACGCGCTGGCGTAAGCAGACCATGCTGTTCTCTGCCACGCTGGAAGGCGATGCCATCAAGAACTTCTCCGAGCGTCTGCTGCAAGATCCGGTAGAAGTGTCTGCGACGCCGTCTACCCGCGAACGTAAGAAAATCCACCAGTGGTACTACCGTGCCGATGACGTTCAGCATAAAACGGCGCTGCTGATCCACCTGCTTCAGCAAGAAGACGCGACACGTTCAATCGTATTTGTGCGTAAACGTGAGCGTGTGCATGAGCTGGCAGGCTGGCTGCGTGAGAAAGGCATCAACAACTGCTATCTCGAAGGTGAGATGGTTCAGGCCAAACGTAACGAAGCTATTTTACGCCTGACCGACGGCCGAGTGAATGTCCTGGTTGCCACCGACGTTGCTGCGCGCGGGATCGACATTCCGGATGTGAGCCACGTCTTCAACTTCGACATGCCACGCAGCGGTGATACCTATCTGCACCGTATCGGCCGTACGGGCCGTGCCGGACGTAAAGGTATCGCTATTTCGTTAGTCGAAGCGCATGACCATCTGCTGCTGAGCAAAATCGGCCGCTACATTGAAGAACCACTGAAAGCTCGCGTGGTTGATGAAATGCGCCCGCAAACTCGTGTCCCAAGCGAGAAACTGCAAGGCAAGCCGTCGAAGAAAGTGATGGCTAAACGCGAAGAGAAGAAAAAAGCGGAAAAAGAAAAACCGCGCGTGAAGAATCGCCATCGCGATGCCAAAAACATCGGTAAGCGCCGTAAGCCAAGTGCAGACGCTGCCGCGGCGACCGAGCCAAAGAAAACTAAAGAGTAAAAAGCGAGCCGGGAAATTTCCCGGCTTTTTTCTGTCCTTCCTACATCACCTTTTCTCACTCTTCTTGCCTGACACCATCCCGAAACACGCATAAAAAAACGGAGAATGACTGAGTCATTCTCCGTTCTGTGCTGAGCGTTTTGGCTTTCGTTAACTTAGCCGATCGCCGTCACTTCCCACCCCTGAGAAATTACAGGCTTTCGGTGAAAGTACGTGCGATAACGTCGCGCTGCTGTTCTGGAGTCAGTGAGTTGAAACGCACCGCGTAACCAGAAACACGGATGGTCAACTGTGGGTATTTTTCTGGATGCTCAACGGCGTCCATCAGAGTTTCGCGACGCAGAACGTTCACGTTCAGATGCTGACCACCTTCAACGCGGACTTCTGGCTGAACGTCCACCGGAATTTCACGGTATTCGATTTCGCCCAGTGCGTTAACCGCAACAACCTGATCTTCAGTGAAACCGCCTTTAGCTACCAGGCAGCGCGCTTCGCCTTTCTCGCTGTCGAGCAGCCAGAAAGAGTTGAGCAGGTCGTCGTTTGCAGCTTTAGTAATCTGGATACCAGTAATCATTTGATGCCTCCCTAGGCTCATTTATTCGTTTTTGCATTAGCCAGACACTGGCCAATTGGTAAAACCATTGTTGCTTGAGTGTATATATATCAGTCTGACACCCGGCAATCATTGATTTAAATCAATAGAATTAGTGTGTGTACTGAGTACATCCATGAATTTTGTTGTTTTAAGTCAATTTTCAAGACCTGTAAAACACAATTATGCTTGTAAACATTCAACTTTATTTGAGATCGCGCAAACTTTCCCGCTGACAAAATTTTGTTCCATACAAAGAAGCCGTTAAGCTATCGCCAACGATATTCGCAGGAGAGCGAGATGACCACGCCTTTAACCTGGCACGACGTGCTAGCCAGTGAAAAAGAACTGCCCTACTTCATCAATACCCTGGCAACCGTTGCCGAGGAACGTCAGGCAGGAACCACAATTTATCCAGCGCAAAAAGATGTGTTCAATGCGTTTCGCTATACCGAACTGCGAGATGTGAAGGTTGTGATCCTCGGACAGGATCCGTATCACGGCCCGGGCCAGGCACATGGACTGGCATTTTCCGTTCTCCCAGGTGTTGCAACGCCACCTTCTTTGTTAAACATGTACAAAGAGCTGGAAGGTACCATTCCGGGCTTTACTCGCCCGACGCATGGTTATCTGGAAAGCTGGGCGCACCAGGGCGTGCTGTTGCTCAACACGGTACTGACAGTTCGCGCAGGCCAGGCACATTCGCACGCCAGCCTTGGTTGGGAAACCTTTACCGATAAAGTGATTGCCCTTATCAATGAACATTGCGAAGGCGTGGTCTTTTTACTGTGGGGTGCGCATGCGCAGAAGAAAGGCGCGATTATCGACCGCGAGCGTCATTACGTGCTGAAAGCACCGCATCCTTCGCCGCTGTCAGCCCATCGTGGCTTCTTTGGCTCAAATCACTTTGTGCAGGCCAACGAATGGCTGGCGCAACGCGGCGAGCCGCCAATTGACTGGATGCCGGTGCTGCCGGCTGAAAGCGAATAAAAAAATGCCAGCATCACGCTGGCATTTTCATTTTAGCAAGGCCGAAGCATCAGCCTTTGTTCTGGCGCCACCATTCGGCCAGCAGAACGCCGGTTGCGACGGAAACGTTCAGGCTTTCTACATTGCCGGTTCCGTTGATAGCGACGCTCAGGTCGGAAGACTCAAGAGCGGCATCGGACAAACCATCACGTTCCTGACCCAGTACCAGTACCATTTTCTTCGGCATTGTCGCTTTGAACAGCGGAGTGCCTGTATGGCTGGAAGTGGTCACAATCGCGTAGCCCGCTTTGCGGAACTGATCCAACGCGTCAATAAAGCTGTCAGCGGTGATCGGCTGCACGTGCTCTGCGCCACCTTCTGCGGTACGGATTGCAGC
Organism: Scandinavium tedordense; assembly: GCF_024764965.1. NCBI lineage: Bacteria > Pseudomonadati > Pseudomonadota > Gammaproteobacteria > Enterobacterales > Enterobacteriaceae > Scandinavium > Scandinavium tedordense. The sequence continues at coordinate 423,659 of NZ_JALIGG010000054.1, forward strand.
ACCGGATTCAAGTACTGCCGCATCCTGAACCACGACACCTTTCACACCGAAGTGCGCGCAGCTACGCATAATTGCGCCGAGGTTGTGTGGGTTACCCACATCTTCCAGTGCCAGTACGCAGTCTTCAGCAGCAGCTTCACTTACCCACTGCTTAACGCTGGTGCCATTACGCTTTTTAATCAGGAAGCAAACGCCACCGTGGTGTTCGGTGCCAGAAGCTTTCTCCAGCTCCGCTTCGTCTACCACGTGATAGGCTTTACGGTTTGCCGCCATCCAGCGCAGGGCTTCTTTGAAACGTGGGGTCACGCTCTGAATGAACCAGGCGCGAACGATGCAGTCCGGACGGCTCAGGAACAACGCCTGACAGGCATTTTCACCGTAAACACGGGTTTCTTCTGCGCGCTGACGACGGATAACTTCTGGGTCAACAAAGCTCTTGCCGCTGATCCCACCGTGATCGGGTTTGTCTGCAACGACTGCGCCCGGTGCGCGAGAAACGGTGCGCCATGGGTTATCGTCGCGCGGTCCGCTGTCACGTGAGTTATCACGATCGCGGAACCGGTCACCGCCACGCGGTTTGCTATCGCGAGACTTTCCATCACGACTATCGCGCGCAGGACGACGACCACCTTCGGTACGGGACGGGCCGCTGCGACCTGCGCCTTTACCGGTGCGCGGGTTTTCCGTGCGTTTATCCGAGTCATCATCACTGCGGACGTACATCACTTTGACCTTGCCGCTTTTATTTTTCAGTTCGTCGTTCATCTTTTTTCTCCACCTGCGCTGCGCGAAGCGCGAAGATTACCCGATGTGTCCGAGCTTCGCCATGATTTCGTACCAAAGACTGCGACTATTATATTCATCGAATAAATCACATTGTCCTTTAAAACAGTCTCATCGATAATACGTAACATTAAAGAAACATTTCGGCCACTCAGGCCATTGACTCAACCTGATTACCCAGAGGTTAGCTATGAATACCGTTTGTGCCAGTTGCCAGGCGCTTAACCGTATCCCCGACGATCGTATTAACGACTCCGCTAAGTGTGGTCGCTGCGGTCACGAGCTGTTTGATGGCGATGTCATCAATGCTACCGGTGAAATGCTGGATAAATTGTTGAAAGACGATTTGCCTGTCGTGGTTGATTTCTGGGCCCCGTGGTGCGGCCCATGTCGTAACTTTGCGCCAATTTTCGAAGACGTCGCGGAAGAGCGCAGCGGTCAAATGCGTTTCGTGAAAGTAAATACCGAAGTTGAGCGTGAACTTAGCGCACGTTTCCGTATTCGCAGCATCCCAACCATTATGATTTTCCATAAAGGCGAAGTGCTGGACATGCTCAACGGTGCAGTGCCCAAAGCTCCGTTCGACAGCTGGCTGAACGAAGCTATCGAAGCCTGATCTGCCGGGGCACGTCTTGTGCCCCGCTTTCCCCTCTGCGACAATGGCGTTTTTCCAGCACAACGCCAAATGACTGAAAACGCCGTCCTCCGCCTGCGCGCCGAACGCCTCACCCGCGCCACTCGCCCATTTCTTGCCCGTGGAAATCGTATTCGCCGATGCCAGCGCTGTCTTTTACCGCTGAAACAGTGCCTGTGCGAAACCCTCATGCCCTCTGCTGCCCGGAGTCGTTTTTGTCTGGTGATGTTTGATACCGAGCCGATGAAGCCGAGCAATACTGGCCGCCTGATTGCCGATATTCTTCCCGATACCGAAGCCTTTCAATGGTCGCGCACCGAGCCGCCTCAGGCGCTACTCGATTTAGTCCGCAATCCGGATTATCTGCCGATGGTTGTCTTTCCGGCGTCTTATGCCGGGGCTGAACGTGAAGTCATTACCGCGCCCCCGTCAGGTAAACCGCCGCTGTTTATTATGCTCGATGGCACTTGGGCCGAAGCGCGGAAGATGTTCCGCAAAAGCCCTTATCTCGATGGCCTGCCAGTGATTTCTGTCGATTTATCACGCGTTTCTGCCTATCAGCTGCGGGAAGCGCATGCTGAAGGTCAGTACTGCACAGCAGAAGTGGCGATCGCACTGCTAGATTTAGCGAATGACACCGAAGCCGCTGGCGCACTGGGCAACCATTTTCAGTGTTTTCGCACCCGTTATCTGGCAGGAAAACCTCAGCATAAGGGAAACATCACAGTGACGGAGCCAGAAAGCGTTTAAAATCATTCAGGAACGATCGTCCAGGAGAGAGTGCGATGAGCCAACGGGGACTGGAAGCGTTACTGAGACCCAAATCAATAGCCGTCATTGGCGCATCAATGAAGCCGCAACGTGCGGGCTATCTGATGATGCGCAATCTACTGGCAGGCGGTTTTAGCGGGCCGGTTTTGCCGGTGACGCCTGCCTGGAAAGCGGTGCTGGGGGTGCTGGCCTGGCCTGATATCGACAGCCTGCCGTTCACGCCGGACCTGGCCGTTATCTGCACCCATGCGAAACGCAATCTGGAACTGCTGGAAGCGCTCGGTCAGAAAGGCTGTAAAACTTGCATCATTCTTTCCGCTCCGCCGGAACAGTTCAGCGAACTGAAAACCTGCGCCGCCCGTTATCAGATGCGCCTTCTCGGCCCCAATAGCCTTGGATTATTAGCCCCTTGGCAAGGGCTAAACGCCAGTTTCTCGCCTGTACCGATCCGTCGCGGAAAGCTGGCTTTCATTTCGCAATCTGCGGCGGTGTCTAATACCATTCTTGACTGGGCGCAACAGCGCGAAATGGGCTTTTCCTATTTTATCGCCTTGGGTGACAGTCTCGATATTGACGTTGATGACCTACTCGACTTTCTCGCCCGCGACAGCAAAACCAGCGCCATTCTGCTCTATCTGGAGCACCTCAGCGACGCCCGGCGTTTCGTTTCGGCTGCCCGTAGCGCCTCGCGCAATAAACCGATTCTGGTCATTAAGAGTGGACGTAGTCCGGCAGCCCAACGTCTGCTGCATGTGAATTCAGGGATGGATCCGGCCTGGGATGCCGCCATTCAGCGAGCTGGTTTATTGCGCGTGCAGGATACGCATGAACTGTTTTCCGCCGTCGAAACGCTGAGCCATATGCGGCCGTTGCGCGGTGAGCGCCTGATGATTGTCAGCAACGGCGCAGCCCCGGCGGCACTGGCACTGGACGAACTCTGGCTTCGCAATGGAAAACTGGCAACGCTCAGCGACGAGACGCTGAGCCGTCTTCGAGGTGCGCTGCCGGGTAGCGTAGAGGCGGCGAACCCGCTCGACCTGCGCGATGACGCCTGCAGTGACCACTATCAAAAAGCGCTGAGTATTCTGCTCGACAGCCAGGATTATGATGCCCTGTTGGTCATCCATTCCCCGAGCGCAGCCGCGCCGGGAACAGAAAGCGCCCAGGCGTTAATTGATACCCTCAGTCATCACGCCCGTGGCAAATACGTCACCGTGTTAACCAACTGGTGCGGGGAATATTCCTCACAGGAAGCACGCCGCTTATTTAGCGATGCCGGTATTCCCACTTACCGCACACCGGAAGGTACCATCACCGCATTTATGCATATGGTGGAATACCGCCGCAACCAGAAGCAGCTGCGTGAAACCCCGGTATTACCGGACAACCTGACCGCCAATACCACCGACGCCCACGCGTTGCTCCAACACGCCATTGCGGAAGGTGCCACATCGCTCGACACTCACGAAGTGCAGCCAATCCTCCAGGCTTACGGCATGCATACGTTGCCGACGTGGATAGCGGCAGACAGTGCCGAAGCGGTGCATATCGCTGAACAGATTGGCTATCCGGTGGCGTTGAAACTGCGTTCGCCTGATATCCCGCATAAGTCAGAAGTTCAGGGCGTGATGTTGTATCTGCGCACCCCCGCAGAAGTGCAGCTGGCGGCTGATGCTATCCTCGATCGCGTGAAAATGACCTGGCCTCAGGCGCGGATCCACGGGTTGTTAGTTCAGAGTATGGCGAACCGCGCGGGTGCTCAGGAGCTGCGGATCGTCGTCGAACACGATCCGCTGTTTGGCCCGCTCATCATGCTGGGTGAAGGCGGCATTGAGTGGCGCGCAGAAGATCAGGTCGCCGTGGCGTTGCCACCGCTGAACATGAATCTCGCCCGATATTTGGTGATTCAGGCGATTAAAAGTAAAAAGATCCGTGGCAGAAGCGCGCTGCGTCCACTGGATGTCGTTGGGCTCAGCCAGGTGCTAGTCCAGGTTTCGAATCTGATTGTCGACTGTCCGGAGATCCAACGCCTGGATATTCATCCTTTGCTGGCTTCCGGGAACGAATTCACCGCGCTGGATGTGACGCTTGAGATCGGACCGTTTGAAGGGGATAGCGAAAGCCGTTTAACGGTGCGTCCGTATCCACAGCAATTTGAAGAGTGGGTCGAGCTGAAGAACGGTGAACGCTGCCTGTTTCGCCCTATCCTGCCGGAGGATGAGCCGCTGTTGCAGAAGTTTATCGCCCAAGTCACAAAAGAAGATCTCTATTACCGCTACTTCAGTGAAATCAATGAATTTACCCATGACGATTTAGCCAATATGACGCAGATCGACTACGATCGTGAAATGGCTTTTGTCGCCGTGCATTCCACGGAGACAGGGATTGAGATCCTGGGCGTTACGCGGGCGATTTCGGACCCGGACAATATTGATGCTGAGTTTGCCGTACTGGTGCGATCCGATTTAAAAGGCCTTGGCCTGGGGCGTCGTCTACTGGAAAAACTCATCAACTATACGCGTGAACATGGGCTATCGCGCTTAAATGGTATTACCATGCCCAATAATCAGGGAATGATTGCGCTGGCCCGTAAGCTGGGTTTTGACGTCGATATCCAGCTTGAAGATGGCATTGTCGGGTTGACATTAAGACTATCCTCATCGTCATCGTAACTAAGCTGCTGGAAATGTTGACCACTTTAGCTGGCACTGATGGTATTATTGCTCGCTTCTGTCGTCTGCATGGTACAGAGGCCCCTTGATTAATCAGAGAAGAATCGCACTGTGATGTTGTCAAAATTTAAGCGCAACAAGCATCAACAACACCTTGCTCAACTACCTAAGCTTTCTCAGTCAGTTGATGATGTCGAGTTCTTTTACGCCCCTGCGGATTTTCGGCAAGCGCTGTTGGCTAAAATCGCCAACGCGACTCGCCGCATCTGCATTATCGCCCTTTATCTGGAACAAGATGATGGCGGTAAAGCGGTTTTGCAGGCTATTTATGACGCCAAGCGTCAGCGCCCTGAACTCGATGTCCGAATCCTGGTAGACTGGCACCGTGCCCAGCGCGGACGCATTGGTGCCGCTGCATCAAACACCAACGCCGATTGGTACACCCGCATGGCTCAGGAAAACCCTGGCGTGGATGTGCCTGTTTTCGGCGTGCCGGTTAATACCCGCGAGGCGTTAGGTGTTCTGCACTATAAAGGCTTTATTATCGATGACTGCGTGCTCTACAGCGGCGCGAGCATCAACGACGTTTACCTGCATCAGCATGATAAATATCGCTATGATCGCTACCAGGCGATTGGTAATGCGCAGATGGCCGATATCATGTTTGACTGGGTGGTTCAGAATCTGGTGCAGGGCCGCGGCGTAAATCGTCTCGATGACAACGAGCGCCCGAAAAGCCCGGAGATCAAAAACGATATTCGTCTCTATCGCCAGGAACTGCGTGACACCGGTTATCATTTCCAGGGCGATGCTGATAACGAGCAGCTCTCCGTCACCCCATTGGTTGGGCTCGGAAAATCGAGCGTGCTCAATAAGACGATTTTCCATTTGATGCCGTGCGCCGAAGATAAATTGACTATCTGCACGCCTTATTTCAACCTCCCTGCAGTATTAGTGCGAAACATTATCCATCTGCTGCGCCAAGGGAAAAAGGTTGAAATCATTGTTGGTGATAAAACGGCCAATGACTTTTATATTCCAGAAGATCAGCCGTTTAAGATCATTGGTGCGCTGCCTTATTTGTATGAAATCAATCTGCGCCGTTTCCTTAGCCGCCTGCAGTATTATGTGAATACAGATCAGTTGGTGGTTCGCCTGTGGAAAGATGAAGACAACAGCTACCATCTGAAAGGCATGTGGGTCGATGATGAATGGATGCTGCTGACCGGCAACAACCTGAACCCACGCGCATGGCGACTGGATCTAGAGAACGCAATTCTCATTCACGATCCAAAACAGCAGTTGGCCGAGTCCCGGGATAAAGAGCTGGAACTGATCCGCAAACATACCACCGTAGTGAATCATTATCGCGATCTGCAAAGTATCGCCGACTATCCGGTTAAAGTCCGTAAGCTGATTCGCCGTCTACGTCGAATTCGAATCGACAGACTCATCAGCCGCATTCTGTGATCCTCAAGCCCCGCATCGTCGGGGCTTTTTTACAGGGAGCCTGCTATGCGTATTCTGGTTCTGCTGTCTTCACTGTGGCTTTGCGGTTGCAGCCATATGGCCAATGATGCCTGGACCGGACAAGACAAGGCACAACACTTTATTGCGTCCGCCATTCTCTCCGCCGCAGGCAACGAATACGCCCAGCATCAAGGATTCAGTCAGGACAGAAGTGCAGCCTATGGCCTGATGTTCTCTCTCAGTCTTGGTGCAGGGAAGGAAGGATGGGACAGCCGCCCATCAGGCAGCGGCTGGAGTTGGAAAGATTTTGCATGGGATGTCGCCGGGGCCACAACCGGCTATGCGGTGTGGCATATGGCGCATTAATAAACTACAGACGTAACCCCTTCCCTTTGCTGTGCAACATCAGCGACACGACAAATGCCACCGCACTCAGCAGAGTGACATACCAGAAAAACGCACTCTCAAAGCCTATAGATTTCAGCGACAAGGCGACATACTCTGCCGAGCCACCGAACAGCGCGTTGGCGACGGCGTAAGATAACCCAACGCCAAGCGCACGCACCTGAGCGGGGAACATTTCAGCTTTCAGGATCCCGCTTATCGACGTGTAAAAACTGGCGATCAGCAAGGCGCACATCACTAATGCAAACGCGGCATACGGTGAATGCACATGCTGGAGTGCGCTGAGAATCGGGACGGTAAACAGTGTAGCCAGTCCACCAAAACACAGCATCGACGTACGACGACCAATTATGTCGGACAGAGCACCGAACAAAGGCTGCACCGCCATATAGCAAAAAAGCGCAGCCGTCATCACGATGCTGGCCACGCTGGCGCTCATACCCGTCGTATTCACCAGATACTTTTGCATATAGGTTGTAAAGGTATAAAACACCAAAGAGCCACCGGCGGTGAAGCCGAGTACCATCAAAAACGCTTTGCGATTGCGCCACAGGCCTTTGAGCGATCCGGCTTCCTTCAAGGCGCGCGTTTCCTGCTGTGACGTTTCATCCAGCTGACGGCGCAACCAAAGCGCAACTAATGCCAGTACAGCACCCAGCGCAAAGGGAATACGCCAGCCCCATGTATGCAAATCCTCGCTGCTCAGCACTTGCTGAAGAACAACGACCACAAGCAAAGCCAAAAGCTGGCCGCCGATCAGTGTTACGTACTGGAATGAGGCAAAGAACCCCTTCCGACCTTCGATAGCGACTTCACTCATGTAGGTTGCGCTGGTGCCATATTCTCCCCCGACGGAAAGCCCCTGGAACAATCTTGCCAGCAGCAGCAATGCCGGAGCCCAGGTTCCAATCGCCGCGTATCCCGGCAGACAGGCAATCACCAACGAGCCAAAACACATCATGCAGACAGAAACCAACATCGACTTTTTCCGCCCGTGGCGATCGGCAATTCGTCCAAACAGCCAGCCGCCAATCGGTCGCATCAAAAAACCAGCAGCAAAAATGCCGGCGGTTTGCAGTAGCTGTGTGGTGGTATTGTCCGAGGGGAAGAAGATATGTGCAAAATAGAGTGAGCAAAACGAATAGACGTAAAAATCAAACCACTCAACAAGGTTACCAGATGAAGCACCCACGATAGCCCAGATCCGACGCCGCGAATCACTGCCCATCAGGGATTCTCGGGATGAATACGTATTCTCGGTCATTGTTATTATACTCCAGCAAAAAACCAGTCTGCACCTGACGCTGATATTGAGCATCGCTCAGGCAGAACAATTAGCAATTTAAATGTTACATAATTGTTATAACATGCTTTGTGATCAAAAGCACAAATTCAGTTAGCAGGATCAGTAATCAGGAATTGTCGCAAGAGATTAAGGTGGGTGCATTGCTGGGTGGATGTTATGACGTATAAACGCAACAAAGCCCTGTGTTTTCACACAGGGCTTTGTTGCTTATTTGATGCCTGGCCGTTCCCACAATACTCGTATCATCCTGATACTCGCCCCTATAGGGCCGCCGCCAGCGGCGTTCAAAATTGTTCCCGACAATTTTGTCGCATATGCATGCGCGTGAAGTGATATCCACCAGATATTATGTAAACAAAAAAGCCCCACACTTTCGTGTGGAGCTTTTCCGCTTATTTGATGCCTGGCAGTTCCCTACTCTCGCATGGGGAGACCCCACACTACCATCGGCGCTACGGCGTTTCACTTCTGAGTTCGGCATGGGGTCAGGTGGGACCACCGCGCTGTTGCCGCCAGGCAAATTCTGTTTCCGGAACGCTTAAAAGCACTCCAGTTAATCTGTTATCAAGCTAAAAATTGTCGTCTCTTACGCCAAAACAGCTTCGGCGTTGTAAGGTTAAGCCTCACGGTTCATTAGTACTGGTTAGCTCAACGTATCGCTACGCTTACACACCCAGCCTATCAACGTCGTAGTCTTCAACGTTCCTTCAGGACTCTCAAGGAGTCAGGGAGAACTCATCTCGGGGCAAGTTTCGTGCTTAGATGCTTTCAGCACTTATCTTTTCCGCATTTAGCTACCGGGCAATGCCATTGGCATGACAACCCGAACACCAGTGATGCGTCCACTCCGGTCCTCTCGTACTAGGAGCAGCCCCCCTCAATTCTCCAGCGCCCACGGCAGATAGGGACCGAACTGTCTCACGACGTTCTAAACCCAGCTCGCGTACCACTTTAAATGGCGAACAGCCATACCCTTGGGACCTACTTCAGCCCCAGGATGTGATGAGCCGACATCGAGGTGCCAAACACCGCCGTCGATATGAACTCTTGGGCGGTATCAGCCTGTTATCCCCGGAGTACCTTTTATCCGTTGAGCGATGGCCCTTCCATTCAGAACCACCGGATCACTATGACCTGCTTTCGCACCTGCTCGAGCCGTCACTCTCGCAGTCAAGCTAGCTTATGCCATTGCACTAACCTCCTGATGTCCGACCAGGATTAGCTAACCTTCGTGCTCCTCCGTTACTCTTTGGGAGGAGACCGCCCCAGTCAAACTACCCACCAGACACTGTCCGCAACCCGGATTACGGGTCTACGTTAGAACACCAGCCATTAAAGGGTGGTATTTCAAGGTTGGCTCCACAAGAACTGGCGTCCTCGCTTCAAAGCCTCCCACCTATCCTACACATCAAGGACCAGTGTTCAGTGTCAAGCTATAGTAAAGGTTCACGGGGTCTTTCCGTCTTGCCGCGGGTACACTGCATCTTCACAGCGAGTTCAATTTCACTGAGTCTCGGGTGGAGACAGCCTGGCCATCATTACGCCATTCGTGCAGGTCGGAACTTACCCGACAAGGAATTTCGCTACCTTAGGACCGTTATAGTTACGGCCGCCGTTTACCGGGGCTTCGATCAAGAGCTTCTCCCTAAGGATAACCCCATCAATTAACCTTCCGGCACCGGGCAGGCGTCACACCGTATACGTCCACTTTCGTGTTTGCACAGTGCTGTGTTTTTAATAAACAGTTGCAGCCAGCTGGTATCTTCGACTGATTTCAGCTCCA